>CAZMXG010000108.1:0-27085 GCA_964570175.1 uncultured Heliomicrobium sp.
CTATGCCTGGGACTTTCGGGGGCTGATGTGGTGTTGATGATTTTTTCGCCGACGACCGAACCCATGCTGCCGCCAATGAACTTGAACTCCATCGCGCAAATGACGATGTCTCGTCCGCCCAATTTGCCTTCGCCTGTAATCAGTGCATCCAGCAACCCGGTATCTTTCTGCGCTTTTCGCAGCCGGTCAACATAAGCGGTTTTATCTACGAATTTCAGGGGATCAGAAGGCGCGACCTGGTTGTCGCGTTCTTCATATTTGCTGTCGTCAAAAAGCAATTGCAGGCGTTCACGCGCGCCAATCCTGAAATGATAGCCGCACGTTGGGCAAACATTCAGGCTGGCTTTCAGGTCTTTGCGGTAAATCGTGACTCCGCAATCTTCATTTTCACATTTGACGAAGATGCCTTCGGTTTTCACCGTGCGCTCTTCGGGTGGGGCAACCTCGCCGAGCTTGTCGGTCTGGCGTTTGAACCAAGCCATATTTTTCTCTCTCAAATTTTGATGATTGCTACGATTCGTTAAGTGATGCGGGATTCTAAGCGGGGGCTTCGTGAAGTGTCAAAGATGCAAAACCGCCGGAGCGAAGCCTTCAGGCAACACTCCGGCGGTTTATTTTCCAAACGCAATCAGGCTTGCAGGTGTGCTTCCAGAAACCAGAGCGATTTGTCCACAGTACGAGAAAGGCCGGTGAACAAATCGGCAGTGTCCGCATCGCCGAGGTTGTCGGCGGTGTCTATTGCTTCGCGCGTTGAAGCGGCCAGGGTCGCGTAACGATCAATCAGCGTTTCCAGGCTTTCTTTTCCGCCAACGACCGACGCCGGATAATCTTCCAACCGCGACGTTTTGGCTGCCATTTTGGAGGTGCCGAGCGCTGTTCCGCCAAGCGTGGTGACACGTTCCGCAATATCGTCCACGTAAACAAGAACGTCTGTCGCCAGTTTGTCGAATAGTTCATGCAGTTGAAAGAACTGTGCGCCTTTCACGTTCCAGTGTGCCTGTTTGGTCTGGCTGTAAAGGTCAAAAGTGTCGGCCAATTGCTGATTCAGTAGCGCGACGAGTTGTTCGCGTGTTTCGGAATCCAAATCAATCCGGGTTTTGTGCAATTTGATCTTTTCCATTCTTTCTTCTCCTTTGTTGATAAGTTCAGTTTTGGGCGAAAACGGCGAGTGCCGTTTCGTCTCGAATTACGACGTGACGGCCATCAACTTCAATCAAGCCGTTCTGTTGCAATCTTGCCAGCGCCCGCGAAACCACTTCGCGGACGGAGCCAATGTGAGCTGCGATTTGCTGGTTGGTGAGCACCAGATTCAGTTCCAGCCGGTCCGCGAGCCGCTGGCCTCTGGCGCGGGCTTCGGTCAGTAACCAACGTGCCAGTCGTTGATCCACTTCACGTAAGGACAAGGCTTCGACCAGTTCGGCGCATTTTCGCAAGCGACCAGCCATTAATTTTAACGCTACCAATGCAATTTCTGGATTTGTCAGGCAAAGCGACCGCACATCGGGTTTCGCCAGGAATAGGACAACTGAATTTTCTTCAGCGGCGACGGTGGAAGGGTAGGGTTTGTCGTCAAAGACGGGCAATTCTGCAATGGTGGCTCCGGCGCGTTCCACATGAATGATCTGTTCGCGTCCATCAACGCCTTCGCGGTAAGCGCGCAAGGCTCCTTCCGCGATCACAAACAACCCTGCGGCTTCGTCTCCGGCCATAAACAGGATTTCACCGCGAGCTAATCGGCGTTCGATGGCGCGGCTGGCCAGCAAATCCAGTTCTGGTTCCTTCAAACCTCCAAACAAAGCTGTGCGGCGCAGGGCGGCGATTTTGTCCGTGATCATCGCCAACCATTGTCGCGCCTGATTGCGGAAGAATTCAAGAGTGGCGAAGCGTCATCGCCGTGAAGATCAGAAAGATCAGCGAATAAATGATTTCGGCAATGCCAATTCGCTTCAGGTTGATCTGGTTGGACGGTTTGAACAGGCTCCAGGTCGTACGCGCCAATACAGGAGCAAATGCAATCAGCAAAAACAGCGGCAAGCTCCGCGTGACGGCCAGCGCCAGCAAAGAGATCAGCAAAAAACCGTGATAACCCGCACATTGCCAGCGCGCACGGCGTTTGTCGTCAGGTTTTTTGGCGTGCAGACCGGTGACCCGAAGCTTGATATAAAAGACACTGCTGGCGAAATAAGCCGCGCTCAATGCCCACAGCCACAACGCTTTTGTTTCCCACTGGCTGCTGGCGACGTAATACGCCGACGGAGCCGTCATTGTCATACCGACAATCGCCATTACTTCGCTTTCGACGGTGCGATCTTCAAAATCCGTGGCTTTCCATCCGTTGATGACGAGCAAAGCCGCGCCGAGCAATCCAAACAGAAGCAACCAGTAAAATTTGTAAACCAGCACCAGCGGCAACCCGGTTAGCGCTGCGACAGTAAAATAAATCAGCAACAATCGCCGGGAATCCATCGTGGCCTGACTTTGCCGTCCACGCTTTTGCGCCCGCCACCAGATGAGCAAGGATTCACGCGATATAAACAACGCCGAAGTCGCCAATAGCAGCAACAACACCGCCAGATTGATGGTTCCGGCGACAGCAACTCCCAGGACGAAAGGAACATACAGCATTGCCCACGCGCCATGTTCTTTGGGCAGGTTCAAACTTTTGCGAAGGCTCATAACCACCTCTCTTTCTCGCTTTCATAAAAACACGAAGAAAAATTTGCAACGATGACTTAAGTCACTGCTTTCGCTGCGGCCTGAGGGCTACAGTTACATTGCACTCGAAAACATTCATTTTGGCAAAAGAAGGAGTCTCTATGACGGTTAGCATTACCAACACGGTTCGGGATTTGGCAACCGGAATTCCGGGCGCAACCCGAATTTTCGAGCAACTGGGAATTGATTATTGCTGCGGCGGCGGCAGAACTTTAGCCGATGCCTGCAACCGATTTCACGTTTCGATTGATCAAGTCGTTAGTGAACTGGAATCCGCCGCTCAGTCAAAAGAAGGCAGTCCGCAAAACTGGCAGACGGAGTCCCTGACGACGTTATCCACTCACATCGTTGATACGCATCACGTCTATACAATGCAGGAATTGGTCCGGCTGGAAAATCTGCTGGATAAAGTTTGCTCACGGCATGGAACCAATCATCCAGAGCTTCTCTCGTTACGCGATATCTTTCTGCATCTGAAACAGGAGTTGATCCCGCACATGCTGCGCGAAGAGCAAGTCTTGTTCCCGTATATTGCGCGGATGGAAGACGCGGTCACGAATCACAGGGAAATTCACCCGCCGTTCTTTGGAACGATTCAAAATCCGGTTCGGATGATGGCAACCGAGCACGATACCGCCGGAGATTTGCTGCGCGAACTGCGGCGGATCAGCAGCAATTACACGCCGCCGCCCGATGCCTGCATTAGCTATCAAACCCTGTATCAAGCCTTGGCGGAATTGGAAGCCGATCTGCATAAACACATTCATTTGGAAAACAACATTCTTTTTCCCCGTGCGGTTGAGATGGAAGTTCAGGCGGAACCGGCTTGGTCAACAATGGCTGATGGCCACAAATGCCTGGCGCATTGAGGGATTCGGAAAATCGTTACATCGCAAATTTATTTTTAGTTTACTCAAAATAAGAAGGAGGCTCCGTGAAACGGCTGTGGGTTCTTTTTATCGCTATTTTCGTTTTTTCGTTCGCTGTCTTAGGCTGGGTCGGCACTGAGATTTTCCGGCAGGCGCCGCCAATTCCGCGGGAAGTCGTGACCACCGACGGCAAGGTTCTAATCGCCGAAGGCGATGTTTCAAACGGGCAAAACGTCTGGCAGGCGATGGGCGGAATGCAAGTGGGCTCCATTTGGGGGCACGGCAGTTATGTCGCGCCGGACTGGACGGCTGATTACCTGCACCGCGAAGCGTTGTTCATTCTGGATAAATGGGCGAAGGCGGAATTCGCCAAAGAATATGGCGCGCTGAATTCCGAACAACAAGCGGTATTGCGGCAACGATTGCAGGACACGCTACGCAAAAACAACTACGATGCGAAAACTGGCAGAACCACGATTGAACCGGTTCGCGCCGAAGCTTTTGAAGAGAACCTGAAGCATTACACCGATGTTTTCGCCAACGGTAACAAAAGCTACGCTATTCAGCGAGACGCTCAATCAGACCCAACGAAACTGCGTCAGCTTACGTCATTCTTTTTTTGGACATCCTGGGCGGCTGTGACCAATCGCCCGAACCAGACGATCTCTTACACCAGCAACTTTCCTTCGGAGCCGTTGGTTGCAAACGTCCCCACCAGCAGCGCCATTGTCTGGACGGGTGTCAGCGTCATCATGCTGTTGGCCGGAATCGGCGCGATGATCTGGCTGTTGGCCGGAAGAAAGCGGGAAGAAGAACACGATGTGCCCAACGGCGACCCGCTGGTGGGGGCAACGCTGACGCCTTCACAAAAAGCGACGGTCAAATACTTTCTGGTGGTTTCGCTGCTTTTCCTACTGCAAATTTTGATGGGAGTGTTGACAGCGCATTACGGAGTCGAGGGTGGGGGATTTTATGGCTTACCGCTAGCCGAATACCTGCCTTACGCGGTGACGCGCACTTGGCATACCCAGTTGGGGATTTTCTGGATTGCGACGGCCTGGTTGGCTTCCGGGCTGTTCATTGGCCCAATCATTTGCGGCTATGAACCGAAGCGCCAGAAGCTGGGTGTGGATTTGCTGTTTGGCGCGTTGCTGGTTGTAGTGCTGGGTTCGATGGCTGGCCAATGGATGAGCGTCGCGCACAAACTGACGGGCGCTGCCTCGTTTTACTTTGGCCATCAGGGGTATGAATACATTGACCTGGGGCGGGTGTGGCAAGCGGCGCTGTTCGTCGGTTTGTTGTTGTGGCTGTTTCTGGTGGCCCGCACTGCAATTCCGGCCCTGCGAAAAAACGACAATCGCAAATCGTTGCTGGTTCTTTATCTGATCACCACGGCGGGCATCGCGCTGTTTTACAGCCCCGGGCTGTTCTGGGGAATGAAATCTCATCTTTCCGTGGTTGAGTATTGGCGTTGGTGGGTGGTGCATCTTTGGGTGGAAGGCTTTTTTGAAGTCTTTGCCACAGTGGTGATTGCGTTCTTATTCGCCAGGCTGGGAGTCATCAATGCCGAACGAGCAGCTCAAGCATCATTGTTGTCCGGCGCGGTTTATATGTCCGGCGGCATCATCGGAACCTTGCATCATCTTTACTTTGCCGGAACGCCAACAGTGGCGCTGGCCTTCGGTTCGGTTTTCAGCGCGCTGGAAATTGTGCCGCTGACGCTGGTTGGTTTCGAGGCTTGGGAAAATATCAATCACACGCGAGTGCGTCCCTGGCTGCAACAGTACAAATGGGTGGTTTACTTTTTCGTGGCCGTCGCATTTTGGAATATGGTTGGCGCGGGAATCTTCGGATTCATGATCAATCCTCCAATTGCGCTTTATTACATGCAGGGATTGAACACCACCGCAGTTCATGCGCACGGAGCGCTTTATGGTGTGTACGGCACGCTTGGGCTTGGGCTGACCCTGTTCTGCCTGCGCGCCATGAAGCCGGAATTGTTGTGGAAGGAATCGCTGATCAAGTTCGCCTTCTGGACGATCAATATCGGAATGCTGATGGAAATCGTGCTGAGCCTGTTGCCAATTGGCCTGCTACAAACACATCAATCGGTTTCCGTTGGGTACTGGTCAGCACGCAGTCCTGAATTTATGCAAACTGATCTGATGCAGTTTCTGCGATGGATCCGAATCGTCGGCGACATGGTTTTCGCTATTGGCGCGGTAGCGTTTGTTTATTTCGTGCTTGACCTCATCTTCAGAATGCCGAAATCGCAGGCGGCCGTGATCAAGGCGCTGCCAGAAATCGCATAGTTTTCATCAGGGGCGGAGCGTCCGTACAAGCGGCAATCCGCCTCTGAATAAACTCGACACAAGATGAATATCAAAAGTTTTGCTGCAAAATTTTACAGTTGTTGATTGCTGCAACGATCGCGGTCTGGTTTATTCCGGCAATTAAGGAAAACTGCGAATAAAGGGTGCAGGTTGCGCTTTCTTTGCGGAAAAGGCCTTGACATAGCGCCGGTTTTTGATTCCTTGCCACGAAGAGCGTGATAGGAATAAGCTGAGTGCGGAATTTTTCGCAATGGCAGAGTAGATTTGTCCATTTGCAAATAACCGGACATGTGTCGCTTCTGTATTCCCAAAACCGCTGTAAAAATGCGGTAAACGAATCAATCCTGATAAATCAACGACATATCTTTCCTGCGGTTCCGAAGCGCTTGTTCAAAAGGCCAATTCTTTGAAGAGATACTTCCGTGGTTCAGTATTTGCTTGACGGCTGATGCGCAGAAGACTGACTTGCCGTGATGAACAAAGAAACAATGAAAGCTGGCATTTGGGGAGTGACTGTGACTCTGGTGATGGCGATGCTGATCACCATCGGGTCGCGCAACCTGGCGCACTTCGATGCCGCGCTGGTGGCCTACACGTTTGCGACACTCTTTGCAGCGTTTGGCATTACTTACCGATATGCGATGTGGCTGCAACGTCCGCCGACGGCGATGTATTGGCGTCGCGGCTGGCAGGTATTTTTCCGTCCGAAGTATCTGGCAGGGAATCTGGTCAACTGGGTCAGACGGTTGATTGGGGAGTTTGCGCTGAACGGATTTATCTTCAAACGCGGGCGTTCGCGCTGGGCCGCGCATTGGTTGATTATGTGGGGCTGTTTGCTGGCCATCGCCATTACCTTCCCGCTGGTTTTCGGCTGGATTCATTTCGAAACCTTGCCAGAAGATGTGAACTGGTATCGCACTTATGTTTTCGGCTTTCCGACCTTTGCATTCCCGATTCATTCGATTTTCGGCTTTCTGATTTTTCACGGCTTGGTTTGGGCTTCGTTTCTGGTGATTGCCGGTGTAATGCTGGCGATGCGTCGGCGGATGAAAGACCACGGCGCGGCGGCATTGCAGCAATTCGCCGAAGACTTTCTGCCGCTGATTCTGCTCTTTGCCATCAGCGTGACGGGCTTGATGCTGACGGCGAGTTACACCTGGATGCGCGGGTATGGATATGACTTTCTGGCGATCCTGCATGCGTTCACGGTGATTTTCACGCTGCTGTGGCTGCCGTTCGGCAAGTTCTTTCATATCTTCCAGCGACCGGCGCAACTGGGCGTCGGCTTTTACAAAGACATTGGCGCGCTGGAAGAGCAGGCGAAATGCCGCCGTTGCGGCGACGCTTTTGCTTCGCGCATGCATGTCGAAGATTTGATCACCGTCGAAAAACAATTGGGTTTCCAGTACGAACTGGACGGTCCGGCCGAACATTATCAATGGGTCTGCCCGAAGTGCCGCCGCGCGATGCTGGCGCTGGCGCAGGGGCGATTGTGGCATTTATGACTTTCTGTAGCATTCTTTCTTATGTCTACTTTACCGAACCAACTCGCTGACATCACAGACCACTTCGGCCCGCATCTGGCATTCAGCACCGGCGTACGCCTGGCAACTGGTGTCGAGCCGGACAAAGTGGTTGAAACCCATTGCTGTTTTTGCGGCCAGCAGTGTGGCATCAAGCTGAAAGTTAAAGACAACACCGTCATCGGTTTTGAACCTTGGGAGGACTTTCCGTTTAACAAAGGAATGCTCTGTCCGAAGGGCGTCAAGCGCTATTTGCAGGGTGCGCATCCCGACCGGCTGACGACGGCCCTGCAGCGTGACGAAGCCGCACCAGGCGGATTTCGTTCGATGCCTTATGAACAGGCGATTGACCGCGTGGCGGCGGAAATCAGCCGGATTCAGACAACCTACGGCAACGATGCGTTTGGACTCTTGAGCGGCGCAAGCCTGACAACTGAAAAAGCCTATCTGATGGGCAAGTTCGCGCGTGTGGCGCTGAAAACGCCGTACATTGATTACAACGGGCGGCTGTGTATGGTCAGTGCGGCGGCGGGCAACAAGAAAGCTTTCGGCATTGATCGCGCAGCCAATCCGTGGGACGACATTCTGGGCGCGGAAGTCGTCTGGATCAGCGGCGCAAACGTCGCCGAATGCGCGCCGATCACGACCAATTACGTCTGGCAGGCGCGCGAACGCGGCGCGAAAATCATCGTGGTTGATCCGCGCATCACGCCCATCGCCCGCACCTCGGACCTGTTTCTGCCGATCAAGCCCGGACGCGACATTGCGCTCTTCAATGGCATTCTGCATTTGATGATTGAAAACGACTGGCTCGATCACGATTTCATCGAACAAAACACGGTCGGCTTTGAAGCGTTGGCCGAACACGTCAAACCGTGGACGCCGCGCCAGACCGCCGAAGTTACAGGCATCACCGAACGCGCCATCCGCCAGGCAGCCGAAATGTGGGGCAAGGCGAAAACGTCTTTCCTGCTGCACGCGCGCGGCATCGAACATCATTCGCACGGAGTTCAAAACGTGCTGGGCGCAATCAACATGGTGCTGGCTTCGGGCCGCATCGGGCGTGAAAACTGCGGCTACGCCACGATTACCGGACAGGCCAACGGCCAGGGCGGGCGCGAACACGGACAGAAATGCGATCAACTGCCGGGCGCGCGTGACATTTCCAATCCTGAACATCGCGCCTACATCGCCAAAATCTGGGGCATTAACGAAAAAGAAATGCCGGGCGCGGGCGTGGATGCCTACGAACTGATCCGCAAGATTGACAGCGGCGAGATCAAAGGACTGCTTTCGCTCTGTTTCAACCCGCTGGTGTCGCTGCCCGACAACCGCTTCGTCCGGCAGGCCCTGGAAAAGCTGGAATTTTACGTCGCGATAGATTTTTTCCTGAACGAAACGGCGCACCACGCGGACATCGTCCTACCCGGTTCCCTGCAAGAAGAAGATGAAGGCATCGTCACGCAGATCGAAGGCCGCGTCATCAAAATCAATCAGGCCGTTGATCCACCCGGCGAAGCGAAACAGGACTGGCGCATCATTCAGGACATCACCAAAGCGCTGGGGCGCGAACGCGGCTTCACGTTCACCCAACCGCGCGAGATTCTGGATGAATTGCGTGTTGCGTCGAAAGGCGGCATCGCTGATTACTCCGGCATCAGCTACGAAAAGATCGAAATGCAAAATGGCGTCTTCTGGCCTTGCCCCAGCGATGACCACGCCGGAACGCCGCGCTTGTTCGAGCCAGGTTCGTGGAATCCGGTGGCCAAGGGCGCGGGGCCGTATTATTTCCCGGACGGCAAAGCGCGCTTCAATGTTGCGCCGTACTCACCGCCCACCGAAGACGTGGATGACGAATATCCGCTTATGCTGACCACAGGCCGCGTCGTCAGCCAATTCCTTTCCGGCACGCAGACACGCCGCATCGGTCCGCTGGTCAATCAGTACCCGGAACCGCGCATTGAGATGCATCCGCAACTTGCCGAAAAGCTGGGAATCAAAGACGGCGATTGGGCGACGGCAGAATCCCGGCGCGGGCAAATCAACTTGCAAGCGCAAGTGGTGACGACCATTCGCCCGGATACAATCTTCATTCCGTATCACTGGCCGGGGCGAAAAAGTGCGAATCAATTGACCATCTCCGCACAAGACCCGATTTCGAAAATTCCCGAATACAAAGTTTGCGCAGTGCGGGTCAGAAAATCGTCCGACCTGGAAATGAAGCAGTCCTCAGGAGAGTAAAGCTTATGAGCAATGATCTGTTGGGCGGAAAGAGGCAGTTCATCAGGCAATTGGCTGAAAAATTGGAGGCCAGTGCAGCAGTCAAAACGATCTATGGCGACCCGATTGACCGCGGCGATATGACCATCATCCCGGTGGCCAAAATCCTTTACGGTTTTGGCGGCGGCGAAGGCGATAAAGATGGTCAAGGAGGCGCCGGTGGTGGCGGCGGCATTAAAGTGGTGCCCATTGGCTACATTGAATTGAAAAATGGAGAGTCGAAATTCCAGCCCATCCGGAGTACGGCAACCACCATTGCCCTTCTGGTCGCAGGCGGCGTTGCTGGCGTCTTGCTGATGCGCGGGCTGCGCAGCCTTTTCCAGTCAAATCACCGCGAATCGCAACCGGTAAAAATAGCTTCGGAAACTTGATATGGCTGTACCCGCACAAATGGAATTTTTCATTGATCCGAATCGCTGCATCGGCTGCCAGTCGTGCGTGCAAGCTTGCGGCGAGTGCGACACGCACAAAGGGCATCCGATGATTCACCTGGAATATGTAGATCGTGCGCATTCGGTGCAAACCGCTCCGGTCGTTTGCATGCATTGCGACCAGCCGACTTGCGCTGAAGTCTGCCCGGCGGATGCCATCAAGCGCACGGAAGACGGCGTGATGCAAACGGCGCGCAAACCGCGCTGCATCGCCTGCAACAATTGCGTGCTGGCGTGTCCGTTCGGCGTGCCGAAGATGGAGACGGAATTCAACCTGATGATGAAGTGCGATATGTGCTACGACCGGACTTCGGCGGGGAAAAAGCCGATGTGCGCCACAGTCTGCCCCAGCGGTGCGCTCTATTTTGGCACCCGCGAAGAGGTCGAGCGGCTGCGCCCACGCTCGGCGGCGATCAATCAGTTTCAGTTCGGCCAGCAAACCGTCACGACCAAGGTCAATCTGATGACGCCCAAAGTGGCGCGTACTGAATATCTGGACGTGACATCGGCGATGAGTGAACAGTCCATCGGCAAGGAAATCACGTTCAACATTCTGGACATCATGAGCCAGACGGGAGATTGATCGGCGGCGATGAACAGACTTGTCAGCAAACTCATTTTGGCAATTGGCCTTACAGCGGGGCTGATCTGGTTATTGCCTGCGTCGGCCAGCCGTCAGGATCAACTACAGGATTCCGAGGCAATCGGCTATCGCCATGCGGTTAGCCAGGACCCCGTCGCGCGCTTGCAGCAGCGGATCAACAGCGGCGAAGTCAAGCTGGATTACTCTGAAAAGAATGGTTACCTGGAATCAGTCTTGAAGGCGTTGAATGTGCCTGCGTCATCGCAGGGACTGGTTTTTTCAAAAACCAGTTTTCAATTGCACCGCATTATGCCTTCCAGTCCGCGCGCGATTTATTTCAATGACGAACTTTATGTTGGTTGGGTGAAGGGCGGCGACGTGCTGGAGTTGGCGGCAGTGGATCCCAAGCTGGGCGGCGTCTTTTACATGCTGGATCAAGAGAAGACGGTGCGGCCTCGGTTTCAGCGCAATGACGAATGTCTGCAATGCCACGCATCAAACAGCACGCGCAACGTGCCGGGCTTTCTCGTGCGTTCAGTGTACTCGGATGCGCGGGGCTATCCGATTGCGCCGCTGGGCGGGTTCATCACCACGCACAGCAGTCCAATCAAGGAGCGTTGGGGAGGCTGGTATGTCAGCGGCACGCACGGCGGCGAACGTCATCTGGGAAATATTCGCTTCGAGGAAAAAGGCGCGGAATACAATCCGGCGCAACTCGGCACTCAAAATCTGACCAGTTTGGAGCCGCGCTTCAATACACAAAATTACCTGACGCCGCACAGCGACATCGTGGCGCTGATGGTGCTGGAACATCAGACACAGGCGCACAACCTGATCACCAAAATCGGCTACGAAACGCGGCTGGCGCTGCACAACCAGCAGGTGATGAACGAAGCGCTGCGCCAGGCAAACGACGAAATGTCAGAGAGTACGCGGCGGCGCGTCCGCAATGCAGCGGCGGATTTGGTTCGTTATCTGCTTTTTGCCGGCGAAGCGACCTGGCAATCGCCCATCAAGGGGAGCGGCAGTTTTGCCAAAGAATTCGCTGCCCAGGGGCCACGCGACAAACAGGGACGGTCGCTACGCGACCTGGATTTGAAGAACAAACTTTTCCGGTATCCGTGCAGCTATCTGATTTATTCGAAAGCTTTCGATGCCTTGCCCAAACCGGCGATGGACGAACTGTACCGGCAATTGTGGCTGGCGCTGACGGGCGAAACCAAAGACAAGGAACTGGCGGCAATTCCGGCGGCGGACCGTCAGGCCGTGATCGAAATTTTGCGCCAGACCAAGCCCGATTTGCCTGCGTACTTTCAACAGGAGAAATAACGGTGTCCACCAATCGCGAACACATCACCATTGCTCCCAACGGCCAGCCGCCGGAGCGGCAGCCTCGCTGGCGGCAGGATTTTCCCATTGACTGGCCGGAAGATCATTACGTTGCGCGCCGCGATTTCACCAAGTTCATGGTGCTGACCAGTTTCGCCTTTGTCGCCGGGCAGGCGTGGATTGTCGTGCAGAACTTTTTACGCAGTCGGCGAGGACAACCAGCCATGCGGCAGATTGCGGCGGTCAATCAACTGGCCATCGGCCAATCGCTGGCGTTTAACTACCCGGCGGAACACGACACCTGTTTGCTGGTCAGGACGGGCGAAAACAGCTTTGTCGCCTTCGATCAGCGCTGCACGCATCTTTCGTGCGCCGTCGTGCCTGAGCCGGGCAAAAAGCGTTTCCTGTGTCCCTGCCACAATGGATCGTTTGATCTGGAAACCGGCAAGCCGCTGGCGGGGCCGCCGCGCAGGCCGCTGGCGCGTATCAAGCTGGAAATCGTCAACGAAGCGATTTATGCCGCTGGCGTTGAAGTCAGCACGGTCTAAAGCCATGAAACGTCATCCAAGCCTTCATCCGCTTTCACGCGATCATCATCACGCCCTGGTGCAAGCCAGAAAACTGAGTTTGGCGGCTGCCGCATCGGATTCGAACGGCCTGGCGCAGGCAGGCGCGAGTTTCACTGATTACTGGGAAAGCAATCTGCAAGCCCACTTTGCGCAGGAAGAACAGTTCTTGCTGCCCTTGCTGGCAAAGCATGCGTCGCCGGACGGCGGCGAACTCAACGAAACCCTGCGTCAGCACGCCCAGATCGCGCGGCTGGTGATTGAGTTAAAGGACAAACTGGCGCGCCGGGAAATGTTCGAAGCTACTGTTCTCGAAACGCTCGGTGAAGCGCTGCGCCAGCATATTCGATTTGAAGAGAGCGAACTGTTTCCCGCCCTGGAGTCATTGGCGACCGAGGAAGAGATGTGGCGGATGAGCGAACGACTGGAAGACGCGCGATCCCAGACGGGACAGGGCAGTTGCGCGCTGCCGCCAAAGTCAGAGGCGATGGAGACCTGACCATGAAAAAGTTTTTTACGCGCGAACAAAAGATCACGATTGTTTACGGCATTTTGTGCATTGTCGTCGTGCTGGTGGTGCTGCAATTGTGGCTGCTGACGGCGACCATGAACGCTTATCTGGGCGGCGATACCGGCGTCCTATGGCCCGCGCTGACGGCCAGTGTGGTCTGCTTCCTGCTCAACCTGGGATTGCTGCGGTATCTATACGCCATGGAGCGAAGGTGACTTATGAACGTTTCCAACAATTCATCCTCAACAGTTCCTGCTGGGAACCCCCTGCAACTGGCGCTGGCCACGGGCGCGTTCGCCATCTGCTTCGCGGTTTTCGGTTCAGTGTCGGCAATGATGCCGATTTTGAAAAAGGCGCTGGCGCTCAATCCGGTGCAAGTTAGCATTGCGCTGGCGATTCCAGTGTTGTTGGGAAGCCTGGGCCGCATTCCGCTTGGCATGCTGACGGATCGTTACGGCGGGCGATTGATCTTTTCAATTGTCATGGCCTGTTCCATCGTCCCGGCATTCCTGATGGGGTTTGTTTCGGCGTACTGGCAACTGGTCGCCTGTGGCTTTTTCATCGGCATTGCCCTGGCCAGTTTTTCGGTGGGTGTGGGTTTTGTCAGCGGCTGGTTTCCGCCCGAACGGCAGGGCTTTGCCCTGGGCGTGTATGGCGCGGGCAATATCGGCCAATCGCTGGCGGCGTTCGGTTCGCCAGTGCTGGCGGCTGCGCTGGGGTTCAAGTGGGGCTTCTGGACTTTCGGCGTGTTGCTGCTGGTCTGGCTCGCGATATTCTGGCTGAAGGCTGAAAACGCGCCGCGCCGTGCGCCGGCCAAATCCTTCAGCGATGTCATCAAACCCTTGAAGGATGCCAAAAGCTGGCTGCTCAGCCTGTATTACTTCCTGACCTTTGGCGGCTTTGTGGCGATGGCAATCTATTTGCCGATCTTTTTGACGGACATCTTCAAACTGACGCCGGGCGATGCAGGGGCGCGCACTGCTGGGTTTGTCGTGCTGGCGACGCTGATGCGGCCTGTCGGCGGAATTCTGGCGGATAAGATCGGCGGTCGGAAAATCCTGCTGATGGTTTTCCCGGTGACGGCGGCGATGGCGATTTTCCTGGCCTGTCCTTCGATGATCACATTCACCATTGGTGCGCTGGGCATGGCGGCGGCAATTGGATTGGGCAACGGCGCAGTTTTTAAGTTGGTGCCGGAATACTTTCCGAATTCAGTCGGCGCGGTAACGGGTTTGGTTGGTGCGGCAGGGGGACTTGGCGGATTTTTTCCTCCGTTGTTACTCGGCACAATCCGCCAATCCACCGGAAGCTTTACCTGGGGGTTCATTCTGCTCAGCATTTTTTCGCTGATTTGTCTGGCGGTGGTTTATCAATCCGGTTCGCAAGCCAGACCTAAAGGACAGTTTGCTTCACACAACGCAACAGCCTGATCGGCGCTCGGTGCCCTACAAAAAATTTTGGCATTAGCTTATCGGTATCAGAAATGAAGACACGCACATTTAGAGCGATTGTCCTGGCGACGCTGGTTGGAATGGCTGCCGGCATAGGCGTTTACACCTTTGTTTATGCCAAAGGCTACTCGTACCTGACGAATAACCCCGCTTCGTGCGCCAATTGCCACATTATGAACGAACAGTATGACGGCTGGTTGAAATCGTCCCATCGCGCTGTGGCGACCTGTAACGATTGCCACACGCCGCCAGGGTTGATCGGCAAATATGCCACCAAGGCGTCTAACGGATTTTGGCATTCGTTTTACTTCACTGCAGGCGGCTTTCACGAACCCATTCAAATCGGCAAACGCAATCTTGCAATTACCGAACAGGCTTGCCTGAAATGTCATGCCGACCTGACTCAGGGAATCAGCGTAGCGCATTCGGGAACAAACGGCGAAGGAATTTCCTGCGTGCGTTGCCACCGTTCGGTCGGACACATGCACTGATTAACCCACCATCAAAAAAACTATGACTGACAAAACTCAAGCACACAGCGAATCTATTTGGAGCAAACGGCGGTTCGTTTTATTGACGGCTCTGGTTGCGACCCTGGCCACCATCGGCGGCGTCGCCTTGTTGATGAACATTTTCGAGCATCGGCAGGAAGGCAAAAATCCGTTTTACCGCGTCGTTGAACTGACTGACGAAACGGAAGACCCGGCGGTCTGGGGCAAAAACTTCCCGATGCAATACGATGATTACAAACGCACCGTGGACATGGTTCACACCCGATTCGGCGGCAGCGAAGCCGAACCGCACGTGCCAACACAAGCCGATCCGCGTTCGTTCGTCGCACAATCCAAAATCGAAGCCGATCCGCGATTGAAGCTCATGTGGGCGGGGTATGCCTTTGCCAAAGATTTCCGCGAAGAGCGCGGTCATGCCTTTATGCTCGACGATCAGACGTACACCGAACGCCAGCACGTTGTGAAACAGCCCGGAACCTGCATGCACTGCCACGGTTCGGTGTACGTGCCGTACAAAAAACTCGGCGGCGGCGATGTGATCAAAGGCTTCGAAGTCATGAACCAGATGCCGTACACCGAAGCGCGTACGAAGGTTTCGCACCCCGTTGCCTGCATTGACTGCCACGATCCGGCAAACATGCAACTGCGCATTACACGCCCCGGCTTCATAGAAGGCATGCGCGCATTCAAGGCTTCCCAGGGCGTGCAGAATTACGACGTGAACACGATGGCCACGCGGCAGGAAATGCGTTCGTTCGTCTGCGGCCAGTGCCACGTCGAGTATTACTTCAAGGGACCGGAAAAGCGGCTGGTTTACCCGTGGGCAAAGGGGCTGAAAGTGGACGAGATCATGTCTTATTACGAAGAGGTCGGCCACAAAGACTGGACGCACGCCGAAACCGGAGCGCCTGTTCTGAAGGCGCAGCATCCCGAATTCGAGCTTTACAACCAGGGGATTCACGCGCGTTCCGGCGTGGCCTGTGCCGATTGCCACATGCCGTACAAACGCGAAGGCGCCATGAAAATCAGCGACCATCACGTCAACAGTCCACTGCTGAAACTCAATCGGTCGTGCCAGACCTGTCACAAATGGCCGGAAGAGGAATTGAAGGCGCGCGTCGAAACCATTCAGGATCGGCATTTCAAACTGCGCAACATTGCCATGGATGCGTTGATGGATTTAATCAACGACTTGAAAGCCGCCAAGCTGGCCAGCCGGAATGATAACGGTTTTACTGCGGCGCAAAACTTCCAGCGCAAAGCTCAGTTCTATCTGGATTTCGTCGAAGCCGAAAACTCGACCGGATTTCACGCTCCACAAGAAGCGTCGCGCATTTTGGGCGAATCTATCAATTTCAGCCGGCAAGGCCAAAACGCACTGCGCGGGCAAATGCCGGCGGCAACGCCAACGCCTGCTCCGGCCAAAGCCGCCATCGCAAAGCCCACCGATACCGGGCAAAAAGTCGCCAAAAAGTAAATTCTTGGCACCAGCGGCGCAGCACAAAACTGCGCCGCTTTTTTTCTGAAATGAGGAGGGTTTATGAACCCGCGAAAATTTCAAACACTATTTTTGGTTGTCATCTTTATCGTTTTTCTGACTTTCTTCGCCAACGCGCAATCCGTGCAAACAGCTTCTACGACTCCGGCGCCTTCACCTACACCGGCGGTGAAACCTGCGGCTGCGCCAGCGCCGATCAAACTTGGCAAACTGACCCTGTCGGGCAGTTTGCGAGTGCGATTTGAAAGCTGGGACTGGTTTGAATCGAACACTGCTGAAAACAATTACAATTTTGGCGCGGCTACGCTGCGGCTGTCGCTAAGCCAGCAGTCGGAAAAATTCGAATGGCAGGTGGAAGGTGCTTTCCCTGTTTTAATGGGCTTGCCCGACAATGCCATTGCCCCGGCACCGCAAGGCCAATTGGGGCTCGGTGCGGCTTATTTCGCCGCCAATGGCCGGCAAGACGCGGGAGCATTTATCAAACAGGCGTTCGTACGTTTCAAAGGCATTGGCGGCGACAAAGCCAGCGGCTTGAAACTTGGCCGGTTTGAATTTAACGACGGAACCGAAACCACGCCGGGCGATGCATCATTGGCGACAATCAAACGCGACCACATTGCTCAACGATTGATTGGTACTTTCGGCTTTACGCACGTTGGGCGCAGCTTTGACGGGTTGCATTTTTCGCGCACATCGAACCTCGGCAATTTCACCTTCGTCGGAGTACGCCCAACGGAAGGGGTGTTCCAATTGCGAGGCTGGAATGAACTGGACGTGGATTTTTATTACGGCGCATTTACCAAACCGATCAAACGGAAAACTTCGGAAAGTGATTTTCGCCTGTTTGCGCTGCATTACCACGATGGCCGGCGAGTGTTGAAAACCGACAACCGGTCGTCTGCATTGCGAGCAGTTGATAACGAAAAGATTCGGCTGACGACCGTCGGCGGGCATTACATCGGGGTGAGGAAAGCCGGTTCGGGCAAAGCCGATCTGCTGATTTGGGGCGCGGGGCAATTCGGGGAATGGGGCAAGCTGGATCATCGCGCCGCCGCTATCGCCGCCGAAACCGGATATCAATTCGGGGGCAACAAAACCGCTGACAAGATCAAACCCTGGATTCGCGCCGGATACTTTCGCAGCACGGGCGACGGCGATCCGGCAGATGACATGCACGGAACGTTTTTTCAGGCATTGCCCACGCCGCGCATATACGCGCGCTTTCCGTTTTTCAATTCGATGAATAACGAAGATGCTTTCGTCCAGTTGCGAATGAAACCCCACGCGAAGCTGGCGCTGCGAACCGATGTCCATTATTTGCGATTGAGCAGCGAGCGCGATTTGTGGTTTGTTGGCGGCGGGGCCTTCCAGCAAAAAACCTTTGGCTATGTCGGCCGACCGGCAACCGGCGGCAAGACGCTGGGAACTTTGGCGGATGTGAGCGCCGATTTCAGCCTCACGCCGACAACGATTCTAACGTTTTACCTTGCCGGAGTCCGTGGCGGGGAAGTGGCAAAAAGCATTTACCCGGACGGCGAAAACTCGCGTTTTGCTTATTTGGAACTGACAAAACGATTTTAACCTTCAGTTCCTTCGACAGTCGAAGCTTGCTTGCGCAACCGCCGGGCGAATTTCGATTGTTCATCTTCGCCTGCTTTTGATTGCCGACTGCGTGGCTGCACCGGAAAAGACGCTGGCGTGCGCGCTGAATCGCTCTGCCAGGCTGGAGCAAACAACCTCGCATAAATCAAAAACCGTCGGATCGGCAATTGAGTAAAACACCGTGTTGCCTTCCTGCCGCCGAGCCAGCAATCCTGCGTCCTGCATTGTTTTCAAATGCTTGCTGACGTTCGGCTGCGTGGACTCCACAGCTTCCGTCAGTGCCGAAACACTGGATTCCCCGCCTTCCAGCATCTGCAAAATTCGCAGCCGCATTGGGTCAGACAGCACTTTGAACCTGGCCGCCACCATCTGTAACGCCTCTGTTGACATTGTCTGCCGATTTTTTCTGCTCATGTAGCTCCAAGTCTGATAAGTGTTCTTGACTATATAGCTATGTGGTTATATAGTTCAGTCGTTGTAAGTATACAAACTGTGCAGGTCGTCTGCAATTGAATTTTGGAACGTGAGGGAATTAACAAAATGAACCAGATTGTGCCAGACCAGAACGAAGCAGGAATTGGTTACGGATTCAGCCGAAAGCTTGATCTTGGGTTTGAGCAGGCCATTGCGCGGGCAAAGGAAACGCTCAAAGACGAAGGCTTTGGCGTGCTCAGCGAAATCAATATCGCGGAAAAGTTCAGGGAAAAGCTGGGCGTGGATTTCCGCAATTACGTCATTTTGGGTGCGTGTAATCCCCCAATCGCTTATCAGGCATTGCAATTAGAGGCGGCACTGGGATTGCTGTTGCCTTGTAACGTGGTTGTGTATGAAGACGGCGGAAAAACGGTCGTCGCAGCAATTGATGCGGCAAAAATGATGTCGGTGGTTGGCAATCCGAAACTTGAAGCCGCCGCCGCTGAGGTCAATGAAAAGCTGCAACGCGCGATTGCCAACCTGTAACCAGAAACGAGGATGCAATGCCAGAGTGGATTTGGTTCGCAGTATTTTTTGCAGGCTATTGGGTTGTGATGCGCTGGGTACTGCCGCGCCTGGGCGTCCAAACCTGAATGGCCAATTCGTGTGACGTCGAGTTTCGACGGAAAGACAGAAGCGAAGCGGTAACTTCCAAAGGAGAGAAAACACCATGACAGTCGAACGATTATTGCGGTTGATCGCCGGAGCGTTTGTGTTGGCCAGTGTGTTGCTGGGTGTATACCACAGTCCCAACTGGTTTTACTTCACAGGATTTGTCGCTCTGAACCTGATGCAATCGGCGTTTACCAACTGGTGCCCCATGATGACGTTTTTGCGCAAGTTGGGCGCGAAAGACGAATCTGCAGCCTCAAGCAAAGCTTAATCAATTATGAAGAGCGACATTTTGAAAGCGAGGCCTGGTTGGCTGAGCCGTGCGTTGGCCGTTGTCCTGGTGTTTCAGGGAACGATTGCTTTGGCACAGGGAAACGTGACGCAGCAAAGCGAAGCGTTGACATTGCCTCTGGCGATTGATCTGGCGCTGAAAACCAACCCGCTGACGCGCGCGACGGCAGCGGGGCGGGAACTGGCCGACGCACAGATTGTCGAAGCGCGCGCCGGGCGGTTGCCGCAGGTGCAACTTAGCGAAACCTTTATGAATGGCAACAACCCCGTTTTCGTGTTCGGGTCGTTGCTGGAGCAGGCGCGCTTCACGCAGCAAAACTTCAATTTGCCGCTGCTGAATAACCCTGATCCGCTGACCAATTTTCGCTTTGGCGTGACGGTCAAAGCGCCGTTGTTCGATCAATGGCAATCGGCTACCCGCATCAAACGCGCACAGCTTGGGCGACAGCAAGCCGACGCTCAAACCAGTCTGGTCGAACAGCAGGTGCGGTTTGAAACGTTGCGCGCGTTTTATGGCTTGTTGCTGGCGCAGGCCAAAAAAGAAGTCAGCGACGAAGCCATCAAACTGGCCGAAGCCGATGTGAAATTAAGCCGCGACCGAGTTGATGCTGGCACCGCAGTCGTTTCTGATTTGCTTGCCGCCGAAGTGCAATTGGCCGAAGCGCGCCAACAGGCAATTCAAACCGATGGTGACATTGTCACCGCACAGGCGGCGTTCAATACCGCGCTGGGATTGCCGGTGAGCACGCCGCAACGAATTCAGGGCGATCTGGCGGAAAAGAAATTCGATCTGGCTGGCCAGGAAGAATTGATTCGGCTGGCGATTGAAAACCGCCCGGATTTGAATCGCTCCGGTTTGGTTGTGCGTTCAGGCGAAGTTCAGGCAAACGCCGCGCGGAATGAATTTCTGCCGCGCGTAGATGTCTTCGCCAATTTCGGAGCCAGCCGCAATAACTTCGTCAACGGCAGCAGCGATTACACCGTCGGCGCCAGTGTCACGTTTAATTTGTTCGACGCCGGTCGCAATGCACGAATCGCTCAAGCGCGCGCTGAAGCCAATCTGGCCGCCAGTGAGCAACAACATCTGACCAATCAAATCCGTCTGGAAGTGGTGCGCGCCCATCAGCAATTCATAACCGCCCGCGAACGGTTGAAAGTCGCCGAAAGAATTATCAATCAAGCCAGCGAAGCGTTGCGCATCACGCAGGATCGGTATCAAGCGGGACTGACGACCATCACCGAAGTCTTGCGTGCGGAAACCACTCTGACGCGGGCGAGGTTGATCGTGCTATCGGCGCGCCATGATTTTTACGTCGGTTACGCCAGCGTGATGCTGGCGACCGGCAGTTTGACGGATGTCCAAGCTTTTATTTCTTAAGTCCATGAAAACTACGTACGATTTTCAGTTTGCGGCTCTGCCGCCCGATGTGCGGCAAGTCTGTGACTTGCCGATGAACGCTCAAATTTCTGAGGCGCTATGCCCAGAAAAATTGGGGCGTAGCCCCAAAGGATTTCAATGGTCTGGCCGGAAGGTCGAAGACCTTCCGGCCATCGGGCGGCAAAGCCGCGGAAATCTCTTAGTTGGTGTTATGGTTGTTTTGCTTGGTTTATTTGCCTCAGCCTGTGGAAAGAAACCGCAAGTTGCTGCGGAAAAACTGCCGGTCGTCACTGGCGTTCAAGTTGAAAAAGTTGCTGCTTCATCAGTTGACGACTTTTACGAAGCGACGGGAACTGTGCGCGCGAAAAGCACGACGGTGCTGTCTTCAAGAATTATGGGCACGGTGATGTCGCTTCGCGTCCGCGAAGGCGACCGCGTTAAGGCCGGGCAAGCCTTGATCGAAATTGACAACCGCGAAGCCGCCGCGCAGTTACAAAAAGCGCAAGCCGGATTGCGCCAAGCCGAACAGGCCGTCGCAGAAGCCGATCAAGCCAGCAACGCAGCACAATCAGCCAAAGCCGCCGCCGAAGCCAACAAACGCTTGGCCGCTGCGACGCTTGCGCGCTATCAAACCTTGTTGGATCGAAAATCTGTCAGCCCGCAGGAATTCGACGAAGTCAAAGCCAAGGCGCAGGTCGCCGAAGCTGAAGCTGACCGCGCGACAAAGATGCTGGAAGTGTTAGCTGCGAAAAAGAAACAGGGGCAGGCGCAAATGGATCAGGCCAAGGCGGACATCGCCGGAGCTCAGGTTTTTGCCGGATACGCCCGGGTCGTCACGCCCATCAGTGGCATCGTTACCGCCAAACAGATTGAAGTCGGCGCGACGGCCACGCCGGGCACTCCATTGCTGACGATAGAAGACGCCGCGCAGTACCGTCTGGAAGCCGCTATCGAAGAGTCGCAAATTGGCAAAATCCATTTGAAAGACCGAGCGCGCGTGAAGATTGACGCCATCGGTGCCGAAGAACTTGATGCCATCGTCGCTGAAATATTGCCCGCATCCGATCCGATGAGTCGCAGTTACGCGGTGAAGCTGGATATATCGTCTTCGCAACCGCTTCGCTCCGGTTTATACGGCACTGCGAGCTTCATTCGCGGTCAGCGGCAGGCCATTGCCATTCCGGCGAAAGCAATTACTCAACGCGGCCAGCTCACAGGAGTTTTCGTGATTGATGATTCGGGGATTGCCCGGTTGCGGCTGATCAAAACCGGTAAGAGTTACGGCGACCGCGTGGAAATTCTGTCCGGATTGAATGAAGGCGAGCGCATAGCAATAGACGGCGTTGCCAAAGTGAACGATGGAGTGAAAGTGCAATGAAGACTGAAATCGGATTTGCCGGAAAAGTCGCTCGTGCGTTTATCGCGTCAAAGCTGACGCCGCTGATTGTCGTGACTTCGATCCTGCTGGGATTGGCGGCGGTGGTGATGCTGCCGCGCGAAGAAGAACCGCAAATCATCGTGCCGATGATTGACGTGTTTGTGGCAATGCCCGGCGCTTCGGCCAAAGAAGTCGAAGAGCGTGTCACCAAGCCGATGGAAAAATTGTTATGGGAAGTTCCGGGTGTTGAATACATTTATTCGACTTCGTCGCCGGGGCAGGCCATGACTGTCGTACGGTTTTTCGTCGGACAGAACGAAGAAGATGCCATTGTGCGATTGAATCAAAAAATGATGGCGAATTTTGATTTGATCCCGCCTGGTGCCAGTCAACCTCTGGTTAAGCCGCGCTCGATTGATGACGTGCCGATTCTGGCATTGACGCTTTCCAGTGACCGCTATGACGCCTTCACGCTGCGACGCATCGCCGCGCAACTCCATGATCAAATCAAAGAAGTCGCAGACGTTTCCGAAGTCAAATTGATTGGCGGCCAGCGCCGCCAGATTCGCGTCACGCTCGACGAAGAGCGTATGGCCGGGTTCCATGTGGCTCCGGCGATGATTGCGCCCGTGCTGGAACAATCCAATCGCCAATTGCAATCCGGCAGCTTCGCCGCGGGAAACAAGGAATATCTGGTCGAAACCGGCGGCTTTCTGCACACGGCGGAAGAAGTCGGCAATGTCGTCATCAGTGCGTTCAACAATCGGCCGGTATATTTGCGCGACATAGCAAAAATCGAAGATGGCGCGGAAGAGCCTGGCGATTATGTGATGTTCGGCGTCGGGGCGGCAGGTCTGCGATACGGAACCGGGAGCGGTAGCGACCGGGTTCAACCTGCGGTGACAATTTCCGTTGCCAAGCGCAAAGGCAAAAATGCGATTGAAATCGCCGACAAAGTGTTGGAAAAGGTCGAGCATCTGAAAGGTTCGTTGATCCCTGGAGACGTGACCGTCACCACCACGCGCAATTACGGTGAAACTGCCAGCGAAAAATCGAACGAATTGTTGCTGCACATGTTCATTGCCATTTTGTCTGTCGCTGTGCTGATCTGGCTGACGCTGGGATTGCGCGAATCGGGCATTGTGGCGATTGCCATTCCGGTGACCTTGGCGCTGACCTTGGCAGTGTTTTATTTCTACGGATACACGCTCAACCGCATCACGCTGTTTGCGCTGATCTTTTCCATAGGCATTTTGGTGGATGACGCCATCGTAGTGGTCGAAAACATGGCGCGGCATTACCGAATGCCGGAAAACAAAGGTCGTCCGTTGGTGGACATTGCCATCGAAGCCGTGGACGAAGTCGGCAACCCAACGATTCTGGCGACGTTTGCCGTCATCGCGGCAATTTTGCCAATGGCGTTTGTCGGCGGATTGATGGGACCGTACATGAAGCCGATTCCGATTGGCGCGACGGCGGCAATGGTTTTTTCTTTGCTGGTGGCGTTTATAGTCACGCCGTGGGCCAGTTTGAGATTACTGAAACGTCACGAAGGCGGCCATCATGGCGAAGACGAAAATCAGGAAGGCCGGCTGACGCGGTTGTATCGCCGCGTGATGTCAAAACTGATTCGTGTGCCGCGCTGGCGATATGGATTTCTGGTTGGAGTCGTATTGTTGCTCCTGATTTCGGTTTCGTTGTTCGCGTTCAAGCTGGTGCGGGTGAAGATGCTGCCTTTCGACAACAAAAGCGAATTCCAAATCATCATTGATTCGCCCGAAGGCACACCGCTGGAACAAACCGCCGCCGTCACGCGCGAAATTGCCGATAGTCTTCGCATCGTACCCGAAGTCATCAATTACCAGATGTACGTTGGCACGGCGTCGCCGTACAACTTCAATGGTTTGGTGCGGCATTATTATTTGCGGCGCGGGCCGAATGTTGCAGACATTCAGGTTAATCTGGTTGGCAAAAGCGACCGCGACGCGCAAAGCCACGACATTGCCAAGCGCATTCGCCCGGCGATTCAACAGATTGCCGCCAAATACAACGCGCGCGTCAAAGTTTCCGAAGTCCCTCCTGGGCCGCCAGTACTCCAAACTCTTGTCGCTGAAATTTACGGTCCGAATTATCAGCGCCAAATAGAAATTGCCCGCAACATCCGCGACATTTTCGACAAAACCCCGGGCGTAGTAGATGTGGATTGGTACGTTGAAGACGACCAGCCGAAATTTCAGTTCGTTGTGGATAAGGAAAAAGCCGCGCTTAACGGCGTGTCGGCAGAACAGATTGCTGCAACGTTGAAAATCGCGGTTGACGGCATGTCCGTCGGGTTGGCGCATCAACCGGCGGAAAAAGAAGACCTGCCGATTGTCTTGTGCTTGCCGCGCGCTGAGCGTTCCAGCGTCGAAGACCTGAAACAGATCAAAGTCGCTGGCACACGCGGGAATCTGGTTCCGCTCGGCGAATTGGTTCGCGTCGAAGAGCAAACGAACGACAAAAGCATCTACCACAAAAATCTGATGCCGGTGACGTACGTGACCGGTGATGTGGCGGGCAGCGAAGAAAGTCCCGTGTACGCCATTCTGCAATTGAACGAAGCGATTGAAAAAATGAAGTTGCCGGAAGGCTACAGCTTGGAGCGTTTTGTCGCTCAGCAACCGTTCACAACCGAAAAGTTTGCGATGAAATGGGATGGCGAATGGCACATCACTTATGAAGTGTTCCGCGATCTGGGGTTGGCCTTTGCGGCGGTGATGGTGTTGATTTACGTGTTGGTGGTGGGCTGGTTTCAATCGTTCAAAACGCCGTTTGCGATTATGGCAGCGATTCCGTTTTCGCTGGTCGGTATTTTACCCGCGCACGGATTGATGAACGCTTTTTTCACGGCGACTTCGATGATTGGATTTATTGCCGGAGCCGGAATCGTCGTGCGCAATTCCATCATCCTGGTGGATTTCGTCGAGCTGCGATTGAAAGAAGGCATGCCACTGGCTGACGCTGTCATTGATGCCGGAGCCGTGCGCTTTCGCCCAATGATGCTGACGGCTGCGGCGGTGGTCGTCGGCGCAACGGTGATTTTGTTCGATCCGATTTTTCAGGGGTTGGCCATTTCGCTGATGGCGGGCGAAATCGCTTCGTTATTGCTGTCGCGTATGACCGTGCCAATTCTTTATTACTTGAGCGAGCGTAAAAAATACGAATCCGCGCCAGCGGCTCTTCAAACTGAAGAAACAACGAACGTAATTCCTATCGAAACTGTTGAGCAAGAATCGTGATTTAGGCCGGTTAAAACTTTGGAAAGTCGCGGTACGCCCATTGCTGAGTACTGCTTTGCACGAAACGCAATAGGGAAATTCCGCAGATTATAGCGATTGCATCGCGTAATTGCGGTTTGCGGTGTGTAAAAATCTGCGTTTACGAAACTCTCAAAAAAGGAGCAGATATGAATGGCGCACATTGGCATCTGTTGTTGAATCATCTGCCGGTTCTGGGATCGGCGTTTGGAATTTTGTTGTTGTTATTTGCCTGGGTCAGAAAAAGCGACGAAATCAAAAAAGTCAGTCTGGGCGTATTTGTGCTGACTGCCATCTGCGCGGTTCCAGCCTATCTGACCGGTGAACCTGCTGAAGAAGTGGCCGAACATCTACCCGGCGTTACACATGCGTTGATTGAACACCACGAAGAGGCTGCACTGCTTGCATTAAGCGCAGCCGTTGCCACCGGGATTGCCGCGTTGGCCGGGCTGTTTCTTTCCAGAAAGGCCAAACTGCTTCCAATTTGGCTGATGTTGGCGACCTTGTTTTTGGCGTTGGCGACCGGCGGGTTGATGGTTCGTGCTGCCAATTTAGGTGGGGAAATTCGCCATACGGAAATTCGGACCAGCTCTAGTGCCGCAGTTCCGGCTGACACTGAGGAACAGCAGAAAAAGAAAGACGAAGAAAAGGAGCACCGAGAATAACGGAACAGAATGAACGAGTTTGAGAATCAATCCAGTCTCAAACGAAGGAGGCAATTATGAATCAAAAAATAATTCGTGTTTTGACTGTCACGACTTCGATTTTTCTTATTATGACTGTGGCTGCCGGTGCAGCAACGGCGCTGGCTCAGGGGCAGGGGCAAGGCCGAATGGGTGGAATGGGAATGGGCGGCAATCAGCCGCCAGACATGAAAACCATTCACGCTCTGTTCGATGACCACAAAAAAATCACGCGGATAGTGACAAACATAAGCAACGGTGTTGAAACTGTCACTGAATCCGACGATCCGAAAGTAAAAGCGTTGATTGTTGAACACGCCTGGGCGATGAAAGCCAGGTTGGAAAAGAAACAACCGATTCGCCAATGGGATCCTCTATTTGCAGAACTGTTCAAAAACTCGGACAAGATCAAGATGGAACTGACGAACACTGCCAAAGGCGTCAAGGTAACGGAAACATCGGCTGATCCTCACGTCGTCAAATTGATTCAAGCGCATGCGGCGGGCGTTTCGGAATTCGTCAATGTTGGCATGCCCAGCATGCACAAAGAACATCCTTTGCCCGGTGAGAAGAAAGAGGAAGCGGCTTTTATCGGAAAAGGCGATGGCGTCACAACTTGCCCGGTGACCGGTGAACCGGTCAACAAGGAAATCAAGTTTGGGTTTTTTGGCCGTACGGTCTATTTCTGTTGCGAAAGCTGCCGGGATGCGGCGAAGAAAACTCCTGAACGGTTCATCAAGCCGTAAGAGGCATAGCCAATCCGTAAAAAA
>CAZMXG010000109.1:0-26988 GCA_964570175.1 uncultured Heliomicrobium sp.
TATGCTCGCCAGCTACGCTCAAAGTGACTGGCAACAAGATTCCGCCATCAACATCGGGATAGGCAAACGATTTCGAGAAGCTGAGTTCAAACGCCATTTCCCATCTCTCTTAAAACCCGGCCCACGGCAGGTCTTCTTCCGGGATGAAGGCGATGAACGGTGATTTCACACCTTGTGAACGAACTGCTCGCGCCAATTCAACTCCGTCTTTGCTGTGCCCGATTAGCTCGCCGTCCTTCAGGATTACCCATTCCCCGCGATAATTTTCGCGGTTGGCCTGAACCCAAAATTGATCTTTAGTAAGTTCAAGTCGAACTGGCGACTGTTGATCGCCATTCGTTGTTGAGGACGGTATGGAGCTTCCGTTTTTTTCCAAGCGCGATGAAATCTGAGCGAGTAGACGCTTTTGTTCGGAAAGCGGTAATTCGAAGACGGCCACTGCCAATTGGTCATAAGTCATTTGCGACATGGTTTACCTACCTTGTTCAAGTGCGTTTTGGTCAGCCATTCCCGCCAAACCGGAGTCAGCATAACGCTAGCAAACCCGTGCGACAACCGCCCATCTTCACTTCCCCTCTACCGAAAACGCCAGCAGCAGATTGCCGGGCTGGCCGATCAATCGCCCGTAACCGGAGTTGGTGTAAAGCATTCCATTCACCACAATTGGCCCTCCGCCGTCGAGCGTGCCGCCTTTGGTGACTCCGGCGTTGATGGTTTGGATTGCTTGCGCCGTGTCGTAGCTCCACAAAATCGCGCCGTCTTTGCTTGAATACGCTCGCAAGATTCCATCGGCTGTGCCGGAAAAGACTGCACCGGGAATTGCGGTTGCCGCCGCCGATTGAGAGTTCAAACAACGCGCCGTTCCCCAGGCGCATTTCGCCGCTGGAGCCGGAATGTGCCAGAGCTTTTCTCCCGTGGCGATTTTGAATGCGGTAATGCCGGGTTTGCGCGCGGCTCCGCTGACATCGGCGACGGGAACGAAGACGGTTTCATTGTCCGCCGCAAAGCCCCATTCGATGCCGCCGAGCGCGCCGCCTGCGCCGACTTTGGCTTCCCAAATCTTTTTGCCCTGGTGGTCGGGATCAAGCGCATACATCACGCCGGATTTCTGCCCGGCCAGAATCACCTGCTTGCCGTTGGGCAGAGTTCGCAAGATGACCGAACTGCCGAAGTCGTAATCCGGCCCGGCTTGTTCGGGACAATTGCCTACGCCGGGTTGGCGGCATCCGACCAGAAAATTGTCTTTGGGCATCAACTGATTCGTCCAGCGAACTTTTCCCGTCGTCAGATCAAACGCCATGATCGCGTCGGCGTGGCCGGTTTCGACATCGGTGTAAGAATTGCCAGTGCCGACGTAAATGACTCCGCGTTTGGCATCAACGGTCGGAGCCGACCAGATTGCGCCTCCGGCTGGGCCAAACATTTGAGTCCCGCTGGAGTTTTTCTTGAATGGCTTCGGCGCGTCCTGCACGGTGTAACTTTTCCACATGACTTTGCCGGTCGCGGTGTCCAGCGCGACTACGCTGCCGCGAAAGGTGCAGCATTCGTATTTGGTGTCGCGCCCGGCGGTTTCTTCAAACGAAGACACAGGCACGTAAAGCCGGTTGCGAAACAGCACAGGCGAGCCGGTGATGCGCGACAAGACGTGGTCTTCGATTTTTGTTTTCCAGATCAGCTTGCCGGTGCCGGCGTCCAGCGCTTGAACGGTCGAGCGTTCATCACCGAAGTAAATGGCAAGCTTACCTTTGGCAGGCAAGGCAGCAACGGTGATCGCTGCTCGGACGGCTGAGCCTGCGTTCGCCACCCAATAGGTACAGCCGGTTTTCGCGTTCAGACTGAAGATGTAACCGGCTTCAGTGGTCAGAAACAGCCGGTCGCCGATGATCGTCGGCTGTCCCGTAGCCATCGGGCCAGGATGCGCGAATGCCCATTTCACTTTCAGTTTCGGAATGTCTTCGGGTTTGATGCCGGGTTTGGGTTGGAAGCGCGAATTATCCAGATCGCGTCCCCAACCGTTCCAGTCAGTCGCGCTGAGTTTGATCGGCGGCGCAGCGCCAGTGCATTTGTTCGCGTCCAGATTGTTGATTGGCGCGCCGGGCAGCTTGCCTGTCAGGTGAATGGCAAGCTGACGAATTTGCTCTTCGGTCAAGCCTTTGGCCTGTTGCTTCATCGCTCCGCTGGTCAGCGTTTGAATCACGTCTTCAGCCGAACGGCGGCGAATCAGAAACAGCGGCGGAACGCGCTCTTGCGGTTCGTCGTGGCAGACGGCGCAACGCTGTTTGTACAGCGCCGCGCCTTCGGCGGAAGCCGGTGCGCTTTGAGTTTGCGCGGCTTTGGCGTTGAAGATGAAGGCGGAAAAGAAAACTGCGGCGGATAGAATTCCGATCAAGACTTTAGGGCGTGTGTTCATGCGGTTTACTCAGTTTGGGGAAACTGAGTCAATACACCGACCGGTAGGGAGCGTGGTTTTTGTATTAGCATTCGCCGAAGCCGTCGCTCCCTACCGGTCGCGGTACTGACCCGGATTATTTGCTTTCAGATTTGCGGAACCACGGATTGCCGAAGTTGGTGTACGGCCCACCGTCCACGGAAATCTGCACCTGCAACCGGTAATTGGCAGGTGACAGCATTAAGGTTTTGCCTTTCAGCTTGATCGTCTTGCCGCCTTTTTTGATCGGATCGGTTTCCCAGAAGATTGTGTAATACCCGCCGAGGTCTCCACCGATTGGCCCGACCTTTTTCATCGCAGTGACGCCGAACAAACCGGTTTCAGTGCGCGTGACCTGTTTGGCTTTTTCGTCGTAAAGGGTCGTCGCTTTGCCTTTAATCGCGCCGGACGGGCTGTCGCCTTCGATCACGCTTTCGTAAGTCGAAGCGCTGAGTTTCTTGTACGTTTCTTTGCCTTTGATTTTTCCCGCAGGGCCGAGCGGTGATTCTGGCACATTCCAATCAAACTCCCACTTGCCTACAAAGTAATCCATGTTCGGCGGAGGCATCGGATCGGTCGGTTCGGTCGGACGCGAAGGTTTTTGGTCAGCTTGCTGGAACAGCGGTTGGAAAATCAGCAGCGCGAGAAGCAGGATTCGTATCATCTTCTTCGATTCCTTGAAGCTCGAAACAGATTCTCACCACAAAAAGCACAAAAGCCACAAAATCATTTTCACGCGCTGCTTTTATGCTTTTGTGGTGATCGGGCCGGAAAATTATTTGCCATTGAGCGCCGTAGGCTTGGTCAACAGTTTGCTGTCCACGGTGTATTCAAACCATGGGATGAACATTTCATCCCAGCTTTGCTCACTCCAGTAAACTTCTTTGTTCGGCGCGGGGTTGTAACGGTTTTTGATCGAATTGTCGTAATGCGCAACGGCATGCATTCGGCTGCCAGCGGGTATTTTCATTGGTTCAGCTAGTTCGTAATGCAATTGCCAGTTGAAATCGAATTTGGGCACATTCAGCAATACCTGTTTGCGCCCGTCAGGCCAGATCAACGTGTATTTGATGTCTTTGCCACGCAAATGCATGTGCGGCGCAAAGGCATAAAGCGTAATGTCTTCCTTGATTGGCGTTTCGGCGCTGATTTCCCAGTTGTCCACGTTCGGCGGAATGTTGGGAATGCGGCCACGAACTTTTACTTCCTTGCCGTTGACCATTCTGGTTTCAGCCAGTTCTTTGCCTTCGATAAAAACGTTGTCGGTGACGCCTTTGGTCAGGACTTCGTATTTTGGCGGCTCTTTGGCGAACCACAATCCCAGCCGCGAGCGATCTTTTTCAGCGCGTCCGCTCGGCTGGTAGTGCATATTGAACTGAATGAACATGCCCGGCAGGATGCGTTTTGCCGTGCCGGGATGATGCCGCTCAAAGCCTTTGCCCGGAGCCTGCCCAACCAGTTTGAACGCGCCAGAACGCGTGAATGAATCCTGACTCAAAATGACTTCGCGCGATCCGGTTCTAGGTGTTCCGCCTTCGCTCAACCCACCAGTTTCTCTGGCCGATTGGTTATTCAGTGCCGCGTCCGAAGCATTGCCGCTGACGGCTTTGCCGTTAACAATCTTCGTGCCCGGGGGCAGAGAGACAACATTCGCAATTGAATGATGCACGACAGCCGGATTGCCCGGGCGAAGCTCGACCTTTTCAACCCATCGCTCTTCGCTAAACGGAACCGGGACGTAAAAGTTTTGCATGGGTAGCTCGCCTTCGGCAGGAACTTCAAAATCAATCGGCATTTCGATCACTACATCCGGTTCGCCAAACGTCCACCCAGCGGCGTATTTCGGCATCGCGGGCAAATCCTTGTCGTTGCCTTTGGGCGCTCCGGCGTCAACCCAGGCGAGAATGGTTTTAATTTCCTGCTCGCTCAGCCGGCGGTCATTGGCAAAATGAACCGTCGAGCTTTGCGGGTCAGCAAACCACGGAGGCATGGTGCGTCCGGCGACTTCTTCTCGTATGGCTTTGCTCCACGGACGCACTTCGGCGTAAGAAGTCAGCGACATTGGGGCAACTTCGCCCGGACGATGGCAGTTAGCGCATTTGTTAAAAATGATTGGCGCTACGTCTTTGCTGAAAGTAACGGCCGCAGCCTGATTCCTTTCAGCGATCATCGCGGCAGAAGCAAGCAGAACAACAGACGAAATTGCAAACAATCGTTTCATTGTGAAGCTCCTCCTTGCGGGCTTATTTGCTGGAACTGCTGCTGGCGGCCTGCGGTCGCTGCTTTCGCAAATCCTGTTTATCCAGCGTGTAATCAACGTAACCGATCATCATCTCTTCCCAGGTTTGGTCTCCCCAGCGAACATCTTTCGTCGGGTCGGGATTGAATTTGTTGTTGATGGAATTGTCATAATGCGCAACGCAAAGCAGTTTGCTGCCTTTGGGCGCGAAAACTTCTTCCTTGAAGACATAAGTCAACTGCCATCCGAAATCCCAGCGCGGAACTGACAACAGAACTTTGGACGTGCCGTCGGGTAAAACCAGTGTGTATTTGAAGTCTTTGCCGCGCATGTGCATGTGCGGGTGCAAACTATCTATGTGGCTGTCTTCTTTGAAAGTGAATTCGGAATTGACTTCGTGGTTCGGCGCGCCCGCTGGAATGACGAAACTCGCTTGTGATGCCCCGGCAGTAATGACCCGTTTTTCAACCGGAGCTTTGGAAAAGATCAAGCCAACGCTCGAACGGTCTTTTCCGGCTACGCCGTTGGTTGTGTAGTGAACCTGAAAAACCAACACCGAGCCTTTTTTAACAAGTTTGGCTTGCCCGTCGCGCAACATCAGCGGCGCTTCGCCGGGCGCCCAGCCAACAAGACGGCCATCCGAATCTGCGGGACGCTCTGCCGAATTTCGGCGAATAGAGCCCAAGGCACTCGGATTGATTTCGCCCGCCGCAGGTAATTCGCCGTTATCGGGATAACGAACACTGACAATAATATGGTGTACGTGCGCGCGGTCGCCCTGGCGAATTTCCGCGAATTGCACGTACCTGTCTTCGGTGAAATTGGTTGGCACAGCGAAGTATTTGTACGGAATTGCGCCTTCGGCTGGAATGTTGAAATCAACGGTCATCGGCAACACAACATCCGGTTTGCCGATCTGCCAGCCTTCGGGGAATTTCGGATTCGGTGGCAAATCTTTCGGGTCGCCTTCTTTCGCACCGCCTTCAACCCATGCCGTGACGGTATCAATTTCTTTCTGTGATAACCGGCAATCGTTTGAAAACTCACCGTGTTTTGGATCAGCAAACCACGGAGGCATTTGGCGCGAAACAACGGCTTCGCGGATTGATCTGGCCCATGGACGGACTTCCTTGTAAGTCAGAAACGACATTGGCGCGACTTCGCCAGGACGGTGGCAAGCTTGGCAGTTTTTCTGAACAATGGGTGCAACGTCTTTGTTGAACGTTACAATTGCAGCGTTTGTCGCCGACAAACCAAGCCACATAAACGTGCCCAGCGCCGCGAATGCGCCAAGCAAACTCAAACCCAAAATACGTTTCATAACGCCCCCCTGTAAAGGTTGATTCCAAACTGGTGCTTACTCCCCTTCTTTCGGCTTCGGGCCAATGCTGCGAAGGAAGTTGACGACTTGCCAAATCTGTTTTTCGTTGAGCTTTTCTTTGTAAGCCAGCATATCGGCGGAAACGCCGTCGCGAATCGCCACGAAAATTTCGCCGTCCGTCGAACCATAATCCCACTGATCGTCTGTTAAGTCTGAAGGCGTTCCGCCTGAAAGCGCCATTCCGCCATCCCCTTTTCCGTTCGGACCGTGGCAGGAAGCGCAATAACGCGCATAGAGTTTCTTCCCTGCTTCGATGGATTCGGCGTTGGAGGCTTCGGGATTTTTCAGCTTTTGCGCTTCAGCGTTGCGCTTCGGGGTTTGTCCCGTAGCGCCCGCCATCCACAAAGCCGCTGCCATCACAATTAAACTTAGTGCAAATAAACGATGCATAAATTGCTTTTAGTCCTGCTCATTGCCTTTCAACTGAAAGGGATTACCAAAGCTGCGCTAAGGCCGCAGCACTCCAAAAATTATTCCTGTGGCAGATCAAAATTCTCGACCAGATAATCCGGATACGCGTTCCGCAGATGCACAAACAACTCATGCACCAAATTGATCAAACGATTGACGCCATATGCGTATTGATTGTTTTTGACCTTAAGCGATAGCGAAACCGCTCCTGCTCGATTGGTGCAAGCGACTTCCGCCCGACGGCGATCAACGCGACGATGTTCAGGCAATTGACGGTCGTGACGCTCTGCCAAAAAACTTTTCAATTCAGTATAAAGCTCTGACTTGGCCGGAATGCCCGGCAGTAATTGTTTGAACCGCAATTCGTGCTTGGCCATATCCACTTTCAGCTCCATCGGATGATGAAAGAACCAAACGAAGGTGAAGCATCCGGCTTTGACTTCACTGAAACCGCGAAAGACGCCGCGGTCGGCGTAAGCTTGTAAACTTTCCCGGACGATCTGCAAAGATTTGCTGCTCATTTCATCAGTTCGGCGTAACGATCCAGCAACGGCAACACGACTTCGCGGCCAGTGGGCGGCAACAAGAAGATCGAACGCTGTACCTCTTCGTTTTCAAGCTTTTCAATAAAGGCGCGATCCGGTTTGGCGGCAAAGATCGAAATCGATTCGGGATCACGCCAGGCGGCTTCGACCTGTCGTTTCAACGTCGGAATCCGTTCGGCCAAATCGTCTGCCCGCATCGAAATCCGCATCCAGCCGTTGCAAAATTCGGTCACACGGTTAAATGTCGTCGCTCCGTTACCGCGCAAGCTCATCGTGCCTGGTCGAATGATCCGTAATGAAAATCGAAGCTCCAAGAAGCACGAGAACTTCCTTCAATCAATGGTTATAGGACATGCAACCTGGCTCAACCGTGCCTAAAAATCCCGGCTCGAATTGCTGCTTTACCCAGAACTCTTTTTTCGCCTGGCAGTTGATCAGCGAGGGACGACTCTCTTTGACGGCAAGCTGGTAACAGCGTTCCAGTGCCGCGCGGAAATCTCCGGGCGCTGTGACGTATTCGCCATGCGCCCCCAAACCTTCGGCGACTTTGTCGTAGCGCACGTTTTCCTGGAACAGATGCATGCTCAACGTCACGGGACTGCGGCTGTTGCCTGTCCAGGTTCCCCAAGCGTTGTTGTTGTAAACGATGACGATGATCGGCATTCGATACTTCGAGGCTGTCTCAAGCTCCATGATCGTGTAACCGATGCCTGCATCGCCGGTCACACAAATGATCGGAGAACCTTTGTAAGCGGCTTGCGGGCCGACGCCGTTTTGAACCGCGACCGCCGCGCCGAAGGCGTAACCGACATCCGGCCCAATGGCTCCGTATTGATAAGCTCCGTTCAGAATCTGTCCGGGACGATAACCGCGCAGTCGGCGGCGAACATAGCGAGCGATGCCGTACCCACCGGAAACGAACGTCGTCTGCTCTTTGGGCAGTTTGCCGTTGTACATAAAGTCAGTGAGTTCTTTGGCAATCACCGCCGGATGGACGGCGTCGGTGTAAGTGAGGCCTTTTGCGTAATGGCTGTCGTTCTCTTCCTCAAATTTCTTTCGCGCCGCCGCGATCTCTGCCACCCAGGCTTCACGTTTCATCGCAGGCATCGCATCAGCCAAAGCTTCAAGCGCGGCCTTTTCGCAACTGACCATTCCCAGATCAATTGGCAAATTGCGGCCAATGTCTTCGGCGCAAGGATCAATGCGAATGTATTTGGCATCGGGGCCAAAGGCGAATTCGCCTACGGTAGGCATGCAATACTGGCCGACCAACATAACAACATCGGCGCTTGCCAAGGCTCCGGGCGCAGCGTTGGCTGATAGTGGGCTGGCATCCGAAAACTGTCCTTTCACAACACCGGATTCCACGACAGGGATTTGCGCCTTCTCGGCCAATCGCTTCAGTGCATCCCAAGCGCGACTGTAAAAAACCCCATTGCTGGAAACGATCATCGGGCGCTGGGCATTTTTAAGCATTTCGACTGCTGCCGCGATTTCTTTTGGTCCCGGATGTGGTTTAGCCGATGTGCGGTATCTGGCCTTGTCGTAGAAATAGTCCAGGTCGCTGCCAGAATTGAAACGTACCCGCGTAACTTCTGCCGGAAAATCCAAATGTACCGGACGCGGCACGCCCGAGCGCAATTGCCGGAAAGCATAAGCGCCATATTCGTGGACACGTTTGGGAGTGATCAACCGCTTGCCGTATTTCTTCAAACCTTCCGTGGTCGGTTGCTGGTAACCAAGCTGAATCCCTGCTTCGGTGTCTTCATTGACGATAGCCATGTTGCTGGCCAAAACCAATACCGGTGAACGCGCGGCATTGGCAGCGGCAATGGCGTTAATCATATCAGTGAATCCGGGTCCTTCGGTGCCGGAAGCTGCCGCTACTTCGCCAGTGACACGGCAAAAACCATCAGCAGCATGGCACATAGAACCTTCGTGCCGACCTGAATACGTGGGAATTCCTTCCTGAGCAATGGCGTTGACAATGGTGTAATTGCCCGGGCAGGAAAACAGCGCTGCCAAGCCCTCCTCTTTACAGATACGAGCAAAAACCTGCGCACCAGTCATAGGGAAAACAGCCTTAACTGGTTGGGCCTTCGTCGCCTGTATAAATTCATCGGGAATGCGAATTGGATTGGTTTCAGCCGCTGAAGCAGCAGGTGTTTCGCTGGCTCCTAAGGCGGCGACTGCGCCTGCCCCTGTCATGGCTTTGGCAATGAAACCTCTTCGGGAAACATCAGGTTTGGTCGCGGCGAATTTCTGCCTGGCTTGACGATTATCGCTCATAGATTTCCCTCAAATTGATGGACTTTGAAAAGCGCGCTGGATATGCGCTGAACTTATACTTACCGCTCGGTAAGTATATTAGCATCTGATTAGGATGGCAATTTTTTCGAAGCATTCCCACGATTTTCGCCACGCCTTGCCTTGCGCATGCATTCCGGTGATATAATTCGCGCCCTCGAAAGAGCGCTGAAGCTTTTGACTCCCCTGTTCGTCAGCGCCTTCAAAAACAATGAAAAAGAAGAATCAACTTTTCTGGTTGATACGTTTGCAGCGATTTCCGCGATCAGCGGGGCAATGGATTTCCACCCGCTACCACCGCATCCCGCAAAAAGTCCGCTTCTTCATTGCTTCTTTTATCTTTGCCGCGTTGACCACGGTTTTTGCTTCGCATTTCCCACTGACTGTTGTTCGGGACTACCAGGCTGGTGATTTGGCCGAAACGGATATTGTCATCCCCGCAGACTTAATCGCCAGAATTGAGCCACAAAACACGTACGTCATTACGCAAGGCCCGGGGCTTCCCATCCCAAAACCGATCGGTCAAAACCCAATCCTGTTGCATGCAGGAGAAATCATCACAGCCGACAAGCTGGCATTTATCGAAATCATACGCCGTTACCAGAAAACACAACGCAATCCGAACAGGCTGCTGGGATTGTTTGCGCTGGTTTGCCTGATGTCGTTCGCCTTGTACAAGTCCGCGATTACCAGCCAATCCTCGCGCCTTGGGCCGCGCACAGCGTATTGGGTCGCCAGTTCGGCTCTCATGACGCAAACCTTTATCGTTCGAATTGGGATGTTTGGCGCGTCGGTGCTGGGCACGCGTCCGGAAGCTATGCAATTTGGCGGGATTTTTGAATTCGGATTTGCAGTTCCTTTTGCGGCTTGCGCGCTGGTGGTTTCCCTGCTGGTTGGCAGCCAGTTGGCGCTGGTTGCCGGTTTGATGAGCGCAATTCTGGTTGGATTTGCCGCGCCAAGCGGAATGGCGTTTGTCGCGTTTGCGCTTGGCGGATCTGTGACGGCGATTTACAGCATCCAGCGTTACCGAACTCGCAACGCCATCATCATCGCCAGCGCGACAGTTGGTTGCGTCAATGTGTTGATGGGCCTGGCAGCGATGTTGATCGCCGAACATCAGTGGAACTGGCAACGAATCCTGGGCGGCGTTCTTGCCGGATTGGTCGGCGCAGTTCTAACGGCAGGAGCCGCCAGTTTTGCCATTCCGGTCTACGAATCGGCCTTTGATATTTTGACCGACCTGAAGCTGATGGAATTGTCGAATGCCGACAACCCGTTGCTGCAACAACTGGCGATTCGCACGCCCGGAACCAATCACCATTCCTTTATGGTTGCGGTGCTGGCCGAAGCCGCCGCCAAAGCCATTGGCGCAAATGCCTTGCTGGCACGAACCGGTTGTCTGTACCACGACATAGGCAAACTGTCGGCTCCGAATATGTACATTGAAAATCAGCAGGGCGGTCCCAATCCGCACGATACGCGCCCGGCGATTTCCAGCGCCAAAATCATCGCCAGCCATGTTTCTCAAGGAATTCAGATGGCGAGGGAGGCCAAACTGCCTTCGCAGATCATTGATTTCATTCCGCAGCATCACGGCACGCGCGTCCTGGCTTATTTCTATCACAAAGCCAAAGCCCAGGCCGAAGCACGCGGCGAAACTGTCAATGTCGAAGATTTCCGCTATCCAGGCCCCAAACCACAAACCAAGGAAGCTGTCATTTTGATGTTGTCTGACGGCTGCGAAGCCGCGGTTCGCTCGCTGGAAGATCAAACGCCGGAAAACATACGAGCCATTGTCAAAAAGATTGTTGATACGGTTGTCGCAGACGGTCAATTGGATGAAAGCAACATCACCATGCGCGAACTGACGGTGATCCGCGAAACGTTGATCAACACGCTGGTCAACATTTATCACGACCGCATCAGCTATCCGGGATTTAACCCTCCCAGCGAAGGCGAAAAAGCCAAGCAGCCTGAAAACGTTCAGCCTTCACCAGAAATCTCTACTGCGGCGTCTGCCTGATGAGCCTGATTATCGAAATTCCTGATCCGTCGCTTGTGTTGCTGATCGGCTCATCCGGCGCAGGAAAATCCACTTTTAGTTCTTCCCACTTCCAACCAACCGAAGTTATTTCTTCTGACCGCTGCCGGGCAATGATCAGCGACGACGAAAGCGACCAGACGATTAATGCAGAAGCATTCGGTTTGCTGCATTACATCGCACGTTTGCGAATCCAACAGCGGAAGCTGACCGTGATTGACGCGACGAACCTGCAATTCCGCGCCCGGCGCCCCTTGCTGCGGATGGCACGCGCCCACCAACTTCCGATGGTCGCCATTGTGTTTCAGGTTTCGCTGGAAACCTGCCTGGCCCAGAATCTGGCGCGAACCGAACGACAGGTCAGACGGGGAGTGCTTGAACTTCATCAGCAACAGCTTGCAGAAACGCTTTTAAGATTAGATCGCGAAGGATACGGCCAGATTTATGTAATTGAAAAGCCTGATTTCGCGAATTTGGTAGTGCAAAAATTAAGAGGGGAATCGCAGGTGCCGTTCACAGACGCGCAGCACAAAGGGGATGGGAAACATTAAAATCGCTCTGTTTGCTGAATTTACAGCGAAAAAGGTTGGAAGAATCCGGCAATTGAAAGTGTTGTGTGTATGCCTAGCAAAGAATAGCTAGGGGCCAGGGCGGGCTGTCCGGGGGCTAAAGGCACCAGGCTCGTTGATGGCCCGCTCCTTGTTATTTACCCCGTTTTGCCTGGTTGGGTTGATGAGCCCAGCTCCATTGTTTTCATATCAAGTATCGCTTTATAAGCCGCTGTCGCTTTTCGTAGTTCAAGCCATTGGGCAAAAATGTCCGGGGTTTGCAACCAAACACTCGTCCACTGCGCGATCTCCCCCATCTCAGCGCGTTGTTGGTCGTCCAGTTTTGGGGATGCGGAAAGTGCAGCGGCTTGTTGTTTCAATCGCATCACTGCTGCCCGCGCAAATCGCACGCCGGTTTTGTCGCCCGCCTGTTGAAACCTTCGATACAACTCATCCAATCGCCACAATGTGGTTTCCGCCTCTTCCAGCGAACCGCAACCTGACAATTCACGAAAAAGCGATTCATACTTTTCCGTGGGCGAATCCATTCTGAAGATTTGATCAAATCGGACAGGTAATTCTTCTTCGTTCAGAATGCGGGCGATTTCCGCTGGCTGCATCGCGCCGCCTTCTCCGTATTCTTCAACCAAAGCCTGATTGATGATGGCGATTTCGCGCGCGGTGACTTCGCCCATCGCTTCGCGGTCGTAAATCTCCAAAACCATTTCTTGTTTGGTTAGGCGCTTCATCCTTTGGCCAGAAGATGAAATAGACAGGATTTACTGGATTGAACAGGATGAAAAACAACCCTGAAAAATTCTGTTTATCCTGTCTACTCCAGATTGTTCCCATTCGTCTGCCTCACGCTTTCAATGAAGATTTCATTGAGCGAAGGAGCGACAAGTTCAAACCGCGTGATGTGCGCACCGCCGGAAAGCAGGTGTTGAAGGAAGTTTTGCGGATCGCCTTCATCGTTAAGCGTGACTTCGAGGTGGTCGCGGCGCTGAGAAAAGTGCTTCACAGCCGGATAAGAATTCAGCGCTGAATCGAAATTTTCGCCGTCAATTGCAATGTAGCGCCACCCAAAACCGCGTTTGACCTCGCGCACCGAACCGCCAAGGATTTTCTTTCCACGATTGATCAGGCAGATTTCGTCGCACAACTCTTCAGCCTGTTCCATCAGATGAGTCGAAAAGATGATGGTTTTATTTTGCTGCTTCAATTCCTGCACAACTTCTTTCAAAAGGCCGGCGCTGACTGGATCAAGCCCGGAAAAAGGTTCGTCCAAAATCACCAGGTCAGGTTCATGCAGAATGGTCGAAACAAACTGAATCTTCTGCTGCATGCCTTTTGACAATTCTTCCCATTTCTTTAATTTCCACTGGCTCATCTCAATCCGCTCCAGCCAGCGGTCAATTCGTTTTTCAGCTTCGGCGCGCGACAACCCTTTCAGTTCCGCAAAGAAAACAAGCTGATCACCGACCTTCATTTTCTTGTACAGGCCGCGATCTTCCGGCAGGTACCCGACACGCTCTTGAAGCTGTGCCGACATGGGTTTGCCAAACAGCCGAATCTCGCCCGCATCCGGCATGGTGATGTTGACGATCATGCGAATGGTTGTTGATTTGCCCGCGCCATTGGGCCCTAGCAAACCGAAGATGCTGCCTTCTTTTACTTCCAGCGAAAGATCATTGACGGCGACAAAATCGCCGTAACTTTTACGGATTTGGTGAACCGAAATTGCGTTAGCCATAGTTTTGATTATTGAATGGATTGAAAGCGCACGTATGCTACTTCAGGCTATGAAGTGACTCAAGCAAGCAATTATTTGGACTCGACGCTTGTTGCAGCGCTCGGCTATAATCCGCTCGGTTCAGTGCTTCCAAGTTCCGGATCCCCAAACCTTTTTCATCAAGCGAACGCGAGAACAAATTTAATGGCTAGTTTCCGAATCAGAACGCCAGCCGAATACCTGAAGCTGCTGTGGCGTCGGCGATATTTTGTCCTGGCTCCGTGCCTGATTGTTTCCGGCGCACTCGCATACGCAATCTACAAACTGCCCAATGTTTATGAATCGCGCACGACAATCATTGTTGATCCGCCGAAGGTTTCGGCGAACTATGTCCAGCCGGTCAATCAGATTGATTTGAATTCGCGACTGAACTCGATTCAGAAACAGGTCACCAGCCGCACAGAGCTTCAACGGCTGATCAACCGGTACGGGCTTTACCCGGAACTGATCGCGCGCAACACGCCCATTGAACTGGTGATTGACGAAATGAACCGGCATATTTTCGTCCAGCCTTACAGTGCGGCTTCGGGAGTTTACGCTTTCCAGATTTCATATCGTGGCCCGGACCCACGCACCATCCGTGACGTGACCGCGGAACTGGCTGCCCGCTTTATTGACGCCAACTCCGACGAAACGCGGCGGCAGGTATACACCACAATTGATCAGTTGGAAGGCCGCATCAACGAAGTCAAAACCCAACTGGAAAAGATTGAATCGGCGCGCGCTGGATTTTTGGTCACCAACCCCGACGCCGTTCCGGGACAAGAACAGAACATGCTGGGCCAGATGAACTCTTTGAGCATGATTCGCCAATCCCAGCAAAACTCGATTGATTCGTTACGAAGCCAGATCACCATGAGCGAGCAGGTGCTGGCCAATTTGAAAACGCAGGAAAGCACAGAGCCAGAGACACCGCTGGCCGCCGGGCAAACCGAAGGTCAATTGCGAGCCAAGCGCGCCGAGTACGAAGGCCAAATGAAGCAATTGCTGGTTACGTACACGGAAAAATATCCTGAAGTCATCAAGCTGCGCGTCCAGATTGAATCCATAAACCGCGAACTCGATGACCTGAAAGCGAAAACCGAGCAGGAACGCCAGAACAAACGCGCTAACAAAACCGTCAACCCGCAAATCGCCCAGCTTGAAATCAAGTTGGGTGCTGATCGTGCAGATCTGACCCGCAAAAACAGCGAACTGGAACAAACCACTCGGCAGTTGAACGAATTGCAAAGCCGTTTGCGAAACTCGCCCTTGCTGGCAACCGAAGCAACTGGCATCGAACGCGATTACAACACGCTGCGAAAACGGTACGAAGATTTGCTTTCCATGCTCGACAACGCCCGATTTGGCGCAAAGGTCATCAACGATTTCAGCGGCGAGACTTTCCGGATGACCGACCCGGCGAATTTGCCCGAAGCGCCGGCTTCGCCCAAACGAAACATGCTTTATCCAATGGCGCTGATCGTGGGAATATTGACCGGCTTGATCGCCGCCGCCGCCATTGAAGTGCGCGCGCTGCTGACCATCCGCGATTCCCGCGACGTTACGCATTACACTCAACTGCCGCTGCTGGTTACTGTGCCAAAGATTGTGACGGAACAGGAACTTCGCTGGCAACCAATGCTGATCGCGGCAAAGTTTTTCGGCCTGGTGGTGCTGATTCCGCTGGGGGCGTTTTTGCTTTACCAGGGAATCAAGCTTTCACGGGTGCTCAGTATGGTGACGGGAAGCTATTAACAGGAATTGGGAAATGGAGATTGGGAGATAGGCAAATCCCAACTCCTAACTCCCAAATCCTATCTCCACTTATGTACCTACAGTTTTACGGACTCCGAGACATTCCATTCAGCCTGACGCCTGACCCGCGCTTTCTGTACTTCACGGCCAGTCATCGCGAGGTGATGGCCAATTTGCATTACGGCATTCAGCACGGCAAAGGCTTGATTGTCGCCACGGGCGAAGTCGGAACGGGCAAGACCACGATGTTGCGGGCGATGATTTCGCGGCTGGATCGGAGCGTGCTGAACTCTTATATCTTCAATCCGGGGTTGTCGGTGCCGGAACTGTACCAGCATCTGGCGACGGATTTCGGCTTTGCGCCGTATTCGTCCAAGGCCGATGCGCTGCAAAAGTTCGGACGGTTATTGATGATGCGGCATTCGCGCGGATTGAGAACCGTTCTGGTGGTGGACGAAGCGCAAGGGCTGTCGCGCGAGCTACTGGAAGAAATTCGTTTGCTGCTGAACTTTGAAACTTACACTGAAAAGCAGTTGCAGATTGTTCTGACCGGCCAGCCTGAACTAAGAACATTGCTGAACAGCGCAGACTTGCGGCAGTTGAAACAGCGAATCAGTTTGCGTTGCGAAATCAAACCGATCAAAGCCGACGAAGTTTCAGGCTATATCAGCACGCGGCTGAAAGTTGCCGGAGCCACGCGATTGGATTTGTTCACGCCGGATGCCGTGGCGCTGATTTATCGCGCTTCCGAAGGAATACCGCGCTTGATCAACAACATTTGCGACAATGCGCTGCTGAGCGGGTATGCTGCGAACGCGCGAACGATTAACGCCGGGATTATCTCCGAAGTTGCCGAATCGCTGGATTTGCTGCAACCGATGATCGAAGACGATCCGGCGCAAGTGATGGCAGGCGCTTTGCCGCCGATGCCCGTGATGCGCGAAGAAGTTGTGATGAACTGGCAGCCGCAACCGGAAATGCCGGAATTCGACGATCCGCGTTTGAACGTGCAGAAACCTTCGCGCAAGCGATCTCGCCGTCGCGGTTCGAATCGCCAACCGTCGCCGCACGCAAGTGAACCAGTTCAATTGAAAGTAGTTTCGTCGCAACCGGACGATTTTGAAGAGAAGTTGAAAACCGGTTGAGAAAGTTCGGAGTCCCGGCTGAGGCTCTAAACAAACATGAGCAAAGTTTACGAGGCGCTTTTGCGCCAGCAACAAATTGAAAAGAATGGGGAAACGGCGCGCGATCCATTGGCTGTGGAAACCGGTTCGCCCGAAAGTTTTGAGGAAAATGGCCAGACGGATTTTGAGCTGCCTTCCGTAATCGGCGCTCCAATTGGGCCACGTTCGAATGAAGGCGCGCTTTTTTCAGCGCACAGCCATCAGGATTCTTCGCTCAAGCCCGCGCTTCCCGCTGTCACGGAAACCAGTAACGCAGTGCATCAAGCGTCGCCAAAAGCCTCGCCGACAAATGGCAAAGCCGCTGAATATCACCGCACGGCTTCGGTTAATTCACGTGCTATCGCGGAAAGAGTGAAAAAAGCTGCGCCGGTAATTCGCCGGACACAACCGGAGCCTGCAATTCCAGCACCCCAATCTCAAAATTCAACTCTCGAGTCGGAAGAACCAACTCCCAACTCCCAACTCCCGACTCCCGAACCAGCAATTCCAAAGCGACAACACGAAGTCCCAGTTGAACCAATTCTGCAATCAAAACTTCACCCGCGTTTGGTCATGCTGACGGCTCCGCAAGCGCCAGAGTGCGAACAGTACCGCACGCTTCGCACGCAACTCTTTCACGCGGCGGAAAAGAAAAAGACGCAGGTGGTCACAGTCACCAGTACCCTGGCGGGCGAAGGAAAAACATCAACCGTCATCAATCTTGGCCTGGCCATTGCGCAATCGGAAAAACGCGTATTGCTTATTGACGGAGATTTGCGGCGACCGAACGTGGCCACGTATTTGGGTACACGCGCCAAAGCTGGACTTGGCGAAGCGTTGAGCGGCGAAGGCGACCCGCTCGATCTGTTGTTCACCATCGAAGGGCACGAGCTTTATTTGCTGGCGGTCAGCCGCGAATCGGCCAACCCGACCGAATTGTTATCCAGCGAACGATTGCCGGAAATGATCGCAGGACTTCGCCAATACTTTGACTTCATTCTGATTGATTCCCCGCCTGTGTTGCCATTCGCGGACGCGCGACTGCTGGCCAATCATGCGGACGCGGTCGTGCTGGTTGTGCGTGCCGGAATGGCGCAGTACGAAACGGTCGAAAAAGCAATTGAAGCCCTGCCTGCGGGCAAAATGCTGGGCGTGGTGCTAAACGACGCTGAACTGACCAAAGAAGCAGGCTATTACGATTATTATTACAACTACGCGCAGCGAAATCAGCACCGCGCGTGGTGGCAGAAACTGTTACGCCCCATCCGAAATTCAAACTTAGGAAGGAAGCTGAAGTTGTAGTTTGGGGCATCGAAAACCGGATTCGTCAGATGTAGATGTCGAAGTCCGGCCACCCACGCCAACCACCAGCCACATACACACGTGATCCGTCAGAACATCTGGCTCAAAATTTCGATTCTCTTTCTGGTAGAAGCCGGAATCATCTTTTCTTTCGCAACGCTTGGCCTCTATTTTCGCTTTCCCGAACATTTCTATTCGATTTTTTTCGAACAGCGCGGAATTTACAAAATTGCGCTGCCGATGGCGGTCAGCCAGATCATCTTTTACCTGTTTGACCTTTACAACGTATCCAAACCCAGGCTGCGGCGCGAATTGTTGACCGACTTGTTCCAGGCTGTTGGCACAGTGCTGATCGTGCTGGGAGGGATTTTTGCCCTTCGCCCAACGTTGTTGCTGGGGTATTTGCAGGAATCGGCCGGCGATGAAGCAATTCGGTATGGAAATGGCGTGCCGGTGATGGCGTTGATGATGGCACTGACCTTGATGATTGTTTGGCGCATCGGCATTCACTGGGTGATGCGGCATCCGTTTCTGGGCGACCATTTGCTGATCGTCGGAACGGACAAACTGGCGCTGGACGTCGCGCACGAAGCCATGCTGCGCCGTGATCTGGGCTACAAAGTTTCCGGCTACATTTCGGAAGACCCGAAGCTGATCGGAACAGAACTCACCAGTCACAGCGATTCGCCGGATACTGGAAAAGTGGCGTTCTCGCGCAAAGTGCTGGGTGCGGTTGGCGATCTAACCCGAATCGTGGAAGAAGAAAAAATTGATCGCGTCGTGGTCGCCTTGCAAGACCGGCGAGGCCATTTGCCCGTTGACCAGTTGCTGGAAATCCGTTTGCAAGGCCAGGCCGCCATCGAAGAAGGCACCGCGCTTTACGAAAAACTGACCGGCAAAATCAGCGTCGAAATGTTGCGGCCAAGCTGGATCATTTTTTCAGGCGGGGGAAAGCGCGGCACGGTTTGGGGATTCATCCGTCGATTGTTCAATTTGGGAATGTCTTTGATTGCTCTTGTCCTTTCGTCGCCGCTGGCCATTTTTGCCGCCATTGCAATCAAGCTCGATTCCCCGGGCCCCATCTTTTACACACAGGAACGTGTGGGCAAAAACGGGCGAACATTCAAAATCATCAAGTTCCGTTCCATGCGTCAGGATGCTGAAAAAGGCGGCGTTGCCCAATGGGCGGCGGAACGTGATCCGCGCATCACCCGCATTGGCAACTTTTTGCGGAAAACCCGAATTGACGAAATTCCGCAATTCATCAACATCCTGCGCGGCGACATGAGCTTCGTTGGCCCGCGCGCCGAACGCCCGGTGTTCGTCGAACAACTGACGGAGCAAATTCCCTTTTACACCCAGCGCCATTTGGTGGAACCTGGATTGACCGGCTGGGCACAGGTCAATTACGGCTACGGCGCTTCGGTGGAAGACTCCCTGCAGAAATTGCAGTACGATTTGTATTACATCAAAAACGTTTCGCTGCTGTTCGACATTTGGATTATGTTCAAAACCATCAAAGTCGTGCTGTTTGGTTACGGAAGATAGCTGGAGGTTGTTATGAAATTTTTCCGCAATCCCTTTTATGCAATCTTATTAACGCTGCTTGTTGCCGGGTTTGCGTTTGCCCAGTCCGAGTTGGACAAAGCTCCAAAGCCGCAGGAAAGCAAAACCGCTGACAAGAAAATCGCCAACGAAACGCAAACCAAATCCATCTCTGACGCCGAACGCCAATCTCTGCGCCGCGAAAGCCAGTCCGAAGAAGAAGCCGCAGTTCTGCCTTACATCAACAACTTTTTTGCGACAACGCGGCTTGGCCCGGAAGACGTCATTTCGGTGGACGTGTTTGACCAGCCGAATTACTCGCGCGCCAACTTGATTATTCCCCCAAACGGGCGAATCAGCTATCCGCTGATCGGCCACATCAGCATCGCCGGTCGCACGATCGAAGAGCTGGAAAAAGAGTTCACCGAAAAACTGTCCGAATACATCCGCGAGCCGAAAGTTTCGATTCAGATCGCGCAGGTTCACAGCTTGAAATTCATGGTCATTGGCGACGTGGCCCAGCCCGGGATTTACGAAATGACGCGGCGTATGACGGTCACCGAAGCCCTGGCCAAAGCCGGTTACATCACTCGCTTCGGCGATTTGTCAAAAGTCGCCGTGCTGCGCATGCAAAAAGAAGGCGGCACAATTGCTTTGCCCGTAAACATGAAGGAAATCGAACGTGGCAAAGCCCAGGACGTGTTCCTGATTCCCGGCGACACAGTTGTCGTGCCTGGCAACAAGTTCAAAACGATTGATAAGCTCATGACCATCACCACATTGGGTTATTGGATGCGCATCATCGCCCGGTAAAAACGGTGACGGTTACAACAAGAGTATGAACATCAAACAGGTAAAACCATTCGCCAATCTCTCCGCCGCGTCAGCGGCGTTTGAGTTTAGCCGTGGGTTTTCAACCCACGGCAGGCTGAGAATTTTGCCTCTCGTCGCGTCAGCGACGATTGAATTCTGCCGTCGCTACGCGACGAAGGATTTTTTTTCGCCCTACCCGGCGTTGAAACGCCGGGCTAGATTCAACCGCCGCTCTGCGGCGAAGAGTGAGTTGGGCGGCTACGAGGAAAAACGGGGAAACATCTGGCCCTTCTTGTTGATTCTGCTCTTTGGAGTTTTCTGGGCTGGCAATTTTGCGTTTGCATCTTTGCAATCAACCACGCAACAACTCGCCTGGACGCAACAATCCAGCGGAGTACTTTCCAAACTGACCGCAATTGTTTTCGTTGATCGCCAACGCGGTTGGGCGGCGGGCAGCAATGGAATGCTGCTTTTAACCGAAGACGGCGGCGGGCGTTGGCAACCCGCTTTGCTCCCGCCAAAAATGCGAAAAGAGCCGTTGCTGGATTTATGGGCGTTTGATGAAAAGCGTCTGCTCGCGCTGGGTGAATTCGGTTTGTTCAATCGCCGCCCGGAGCTTCAATGGCATGAACGCGTTTTCCTGCTTCGCACTGAAGATCGCGGCGTGTTGTGGTCGGAAACGCAATTGGCCAAGCCACCGCTGCAACCGAACCAATCGCTAACCATCAGAAAAACAACAAAAGACACAATTGAAGTCGAAGAGCCAAAGCCCGCGCCGGATCCGGTGCTGCTGCGGATGGCGTTTTCGAATGATCGTGTCGGCTGGGCGGTTGGCGAGCTCGGAACGATTCAGACCACAATGGACGGCGGCGCAACCTGGAAGCTGCAAGTCATTCAAACGCGCAAAATATTGTTCGACATTTCGGCGATTGACGCGCAGCAAGCGTGGATCGTTGGCGCAAGCGGGTTAGTACTGCACACAATTGATGGCGGGCAAACCTGGAACGAGCAACCGACCGGCGTTACCACTATTTTGCGCGCAGTGCATTTTGTTGACGCCAATCGCGGATGGGCGGTTGGCAACGACGGCATGATTCTTTCAACCGTGAATGGCGGCGTTCGCTGGCAGCGACAAAATTCCGGCACGCAGCAGACGCTGAATGACCTGACTTTCGTCAGCGCCAAAGAAGGCTGGATTGCAGGTGATCGCGGAACCATGTTGCACACAACTGACGGCGGGTTGACCTGGCAGGATGAAACACCAGGAACTCGCTCTAACCTGACGCGGGTGTTTTTCATCGCGCCGGATCGTGGCTGGGCAGTCGGTTCCAGCGGAGCCATTTTCAGTTACGGACCAAAAGACGCTGAGCGGCCAACCTTGAAACCGGAAAGGGACAATCAATGAGCCAGATCACAATCAGCAGTTATCGCCCCGGAGCCATTGGCAAATTGGTTGAAATGCACGGGAGGTATTACAGCCGTCATTGGAATTTTGGGATTCAGTTTGAAGCGATGGTTGCCGCCGAAATGGGCGAATTTCACAGCCGTTTCAACCCCGCGCACGACGGTTTCTGGCTGGCAATGGATGGCGACAAGATCGTGGCTTCTGTAACCATTGACGGCAGCCGCCACGAAACCGAAGGCGCACGATTGCGCTGGTTCATCGCTGATGAACGCTACACGGGCAAAGGCTTGGGCAATCAACTCATGAATGAAGCGATGGAGTTTTGCCGCCGCAACGCATTCAACCGCGTGTATTTGCGAACCATCGTCGGATTGCACGCTGCGCGGCATCTTTATGACAAGTTCGGTTTCAAGCTGGTGGAAGAGCATCCGTCCAAAACCTTCGGCGCACCGGCAATCGAACAATTGTTCGAGATTCATCTGACCGATTGAAGTTTTATGCAATCACCAATCAAACCGGAATCCGATCAACTGACATACGGCGGTTATCTGCGCGTGGAAGAGTTGATTCACCTGCAAGAATTGCAATCTTCGCCGCCGCATCACGACGAATTGCTGTTCATCATCATTCACCAGACATACGAATTGTGGTTCAAACAATTGCTTCACGAACTGGACGCCGTCGTCGCCAACTTGCGCGCAGCGGCAGAAAACCCGGACACCGATCAAGTTTACGAAGCCGCGCGATTGTTGCGCCGCTGCACCGAAATCGCCCGCGTGCTGGTCGAACAGTTCACCATTCTGGAAACCATGCTGCCGACGCACTTTCTGGCGTTTCGCGACAAACTGAAACCGGCCAGCGGTTTTCAATCCGAACAGTTTCGCGAAATCGAATTCCTGTGCGGAATGAAAGACGAAAAGATGCTGCGCTTTCACGAAGCTTCGCCGGAAATGCTGGCGCAGCTTAAACGCCGACTGAGCGAACCGTCGTTGCGCGATGTTTTCTTCGACGCATTGTCTGCGCTTGGGGTCATGCCAAACTTTGCTGATGAAGCCACCGAAGAAGAAAAGTACAACGCGCGCGCCAAAGCGATTCAGGCGATTTACCGCGACGAACGCCGCAACCGCGATTGGATTGACGTTTGCGAACGGCTGACGGAATTTGATGAACTGATCGTCAGTTGGCGGCTGCGCCACATTCAAATGGTCGAACGGACCATCGGCGTACGACTCGGCACAGGCGGCAGCAGTGGCGCTTCGTACCTGAAAATGACGCTCGACAAAAAATTCTTCCCCGAATTGTGGGAAGCCAGAACGATGCTGACTGAAATCTGAGCTTCAAGAAATCGTTTCTTCCACGAAGACACACGAAGTTTCACCAAGAAGAACAAACTATCTTTGGATTGCTTCGTGTTTTCTTCGTGTGACTTCGTGGAAGAGGTATTCACTCAAAACAGAAATGAAACTTGCCATACTCGATATTGACGGAACGCTGACAGACACCAGTCATGTGGATACGATTTGCTTTACCCGAGCTGTCGCCGAAACGCATGGCGTGATCGAAATTGGCGCTTCGTGGACGAACTGCCCGCACGTCAGCGATTCAGGCGTCGCGCATCAAATCTTCCTGGATCATTTCAACCGCGAACCGACCGACGAAGATTTGTCACCGCTGAAAACCCGCTTTTTCGATTTGCTGCACCAGCATCACGAACTCGACGCAACGCACTTCGCCGAAATCCCAGGCGCGCGGCACATGGTCACGCAGCTTGCGCAAAAGGACGATTGGGTGATTACCATTGCCACTGGCTGCTGGCGAGGTTCGGCAAAAATGAAGCTGGCTGCCGCCGGAATCGAGCTTGACCGTTTTCCCGGGGGATTTGCCGAAGACGCTCGCCCGCGCGAAGGCATTGTGCAGGCCGCCATTGATCGCGCTCGGCAACATTACGGCATCAATCAATTTGCCAAAGTTGTTTCAGTCGGCGATGGTTTATGGGATGTGCGAACCGCCGCCAATCTGGATTTGGATTTCGTCGGCATCGCCAGCGGCGAGCGCGCCGAGCGTTTGACCGAAGCCGGAGCGCGACACATTGTCGGCGATTATCAAAACTTGGATGGCTTTTTTGAGTTTCTGAACTTGGCTGAAAAACCTAATCAATACCGCGACCGGTAGAGCGCGCGGTTGAACTTCGCTGCCTACCGGTCGCGGTACTGACTCGGAGGATTCTATGGACGATCTTCTTTCTTACCGCTCGCAGTTTCCGATTCTGGAAAAGTCGTTGTACCTGATCAACCACTCGCTGGGCGCAATGCCGCGAAAAACATACGACCGGATGCACGATTATGCCGAAGCCTGGGCGACGCGAGGCATTCGCGCGTGGGCGGAAGGTTGGTGGGAAATGCCGCTGACCGTCGGCGACAAAATCGCGCGCATCATCGGAGCTGCTCCGGGTTCGGTCGTCATGCACCAGAACGTTTCGATTTGTCAGGCGATCATTCTGTCGTGTTTTGACCTTTCGCAAAAGCGAAACAAGATCGTGTACGAAGCCATGAATTTTCCTTCGGTGATGTATGTGTACGACGCGCACGCCGAAGCTGCCGGAGCCAAAGTCGTTCGCGTTCCCAGCGATGACGGCATCACTGTGGACACGCAGCGAATGGTGGATGCGATTGACGAAGAAACCTTGCTGGTTCCGATGTCGCACGTGCTGTTCAAAAGCGCCTACATTCAGGACGCCAAAGCCATTATCGAAAAAGCGCACGCGGTAGGCGCAATGGTCGTGCTGGACACGTATCAATCTGCGGGAACCGTTCCGTTTAACGTCACGGAACTTGGCGTGGATTTCGCCACTGGCGGTTCGGTCAAATGGCTGTTAGGTGGTCCTGGAGCCGGTTACTTGTACGTTCGGCCTGATTTGCGCGAAAGCCTAAAGCCGAAAATCACCGGCTGGGCGGCGCATCAATCGCCGTTCGCGTTCGAATCGGAAATGACTTATGCCGAAGACGCGCATCGTTTCCTGCATGGCTCGCCCGCGATTCCAACGCTCTATGCAGCCGAAAGTGGATACGACCTGATCAATGAAATCGGAGTCGAGCGCATTCGCGCCAAATCCATTCGACAAACTTCCCGGTTGATTGAACTTGCGGGCGAGCGTGGCTGGCGGGTGAATTCGCCGTTGAAAGCGGAACAACGCGGCGGTTCGGTGATCTTCGACGTTCCTCATGCCGGAGAAGTGGTCCGTGAACTGGCCAACCGCGATGTGCTGGTGGATTTCCGTCCTGGCGCGGGCATTCGCATCGGCCCGCACTTTTTCACCACGGACGAAGAAATCGAGGCCGTTGTCGCGGAAATCAAATCCATCCTGGACACGCGAAGCTACGAAAAACATCTGGCGGCAAGTGGCGCAAAGTTTTGATCAGGGAGTTGGGGCTGTAGCAGGCTCTGGCGCGCCGGAAGTAATGCGCATGTAATATTTCCCGGCGGATTCCCCTTCCGGCCCAAAGGTGAACATGACATAGCCTTTGGCGTCATCAATTGCCTGGTAAACGTAATCGTGTCCCCAGGGATCAACCGAATAATCCGATTCAATATAGGGACCGTGCCATTTGTCCAGCCCAGCCGGACGTTTAAGCAACGCGCCAAGTCCTTCCTGGACAGTTGGATAGCGCCCAAGATCAGAACGAAAATCCTCAAACGCTTTGGTGTAAAGATCAAAATCCTTTTTGGCCATGGCTTCGCGTTGCTGTTTGGGGGCTTCCGATTTTTTACGTTGAGGAGACCGACCAAGCATCAAAATTGAGGCCATCAGCACAACACATCCAATCAAAGCCGCAATGATCAACCGTTTGCTGCGGCGTTCATGTTTCAGTCTGGCTTCGCGGTATTCGGGGACGAAAACGACCGTTTTGTCGGGATCGCGTGTCGAATGCATCTCGTTCACGACATCCGCCAACGCGCCTGTGCGTTCGTGGTCAGCGCCTGGGATCGGAGCCGCACACGCCACGCACACGCGTCGCTTGGGCAAAAGCACTGCGCCACATTCCTGACATCGTCTTACCGGGGTTTCAGTCATAAATTCCCTGTTGAGATTTTGTTCAATCACAGCTTTAGACGGCTGAAACCGGCTACCCAATGACAAAAATTCTGTCCATCACCAAAACATCACCAAAACCTCATGAATGGAATCCGTCACCTGCATAAAATCCAAATCGTTGAGGCACCATAATTACGACGCTCAAGTTGCCAAAGCTTCCGGCACTTGGGCGTCATCTTTTTATCGGCGGGACTTATTCCTAAAACACTGAAAACGGAGAGAGTTATGAGATTTTCGCGTCAATTTTTGATTGGCATTTTGCTGGCCGTTACGTTGATTTGCGCTGTTCGACTGGCAGGAAATACCAAAGCTTCGGCTCAGGGGGGAAATGCCGGGCTGTATTTTCAGGAATTGGTCCAACAAAGTCTGAAGGAGAAAAAAGGACTCACCTTTTTCGTCAAAGGCCAAACCATCGGCGGCGTAGTGACCAAAGTCGTTGGTGCCGATGCTGTCGAAGTACGGAATCAAACTTATAGCCGCATTGTGATCCGATTGGACGAAGTGGACGCACTGGCAATTAATTGATCAAACTTTCTTACGGATTTTTGCAGTCCCCAGCCATGTTCCTATCCAGGAACTTTTTAGAGCGGCGAGTCGAATCTCGCCGCTCTTTCCTTTGGCTTCACTTTCCGCCACAGCCAGTCCTGTGATACATCCTTTTGCGGACTTGATTCAAAGAAGGTGACTTATGAAGACAATTCGCATTGCTAATGGGCAGGGGTATTGGGGAGATTGGCTGGAAGCGCCAATTCACCTGGTCGAACGCGGCCCAATTGATTACCTGACGCTGGATTATCTGGCTGAAATCACGATGTCCATCATGCAGAAAATGCGTGCTCGCGATCCACAAGCCGGGTATGCGAAAGATTTTCTGTATGTCGTCGGACGCGTTTTGCCGAAATGTCTGGATCAAAATATCAAGATTGTCGCCAACGCCGGTGGGGTAAATCCGCAGGCTTGTGTGGCAGGACTGGCCGAAGTCGTCAAAAAGTTGGGATTGTCCGGCAAGGTCAAAGTGGGCGTTGTCGCGGGTGACGACATCATGGATCGCTTGGATGAATTCATCGGCAAAGGCATCGGCCTGGAAAACATGGAAACAGGCGAACCGCTTTCGACAATTCGAGATCGCGTCGCCAGCGCCAATGTGTATTTCGGAGCAGCGCCGATTGCGGAAGCTCTGGCGGCTGGCGCGCAGATCGTCGTCACCGGTCGTTGCACGGATACGGGTTTGACGCTTG
>CAZMXG010000110.1:0-26892 GCA_964570175.1 uncultured Heliomicrobium sp.
CTGCGCCTGCAACACGGTCACCACACGCGACCACGGACGCGAAGACGGATATGTGGATTTGCTGCTGCGCGAATGGTCCCTATACCGTCAGCGCGTGCCGCAATTTGCATCGCGTCCGTTGCAGCAATTGCACCTTGGTGGCGGTTCGCCAACGTTTTTTTCTCCGGAAAATCTGAAACGAATTTTGACGCCGATGTTGAGCGAAACGCGAATGGATAAAGACAATTTCGACGCTTCAGTCGAAATTGATCCTCGGCGCACCACGCTCGACCAGCTTCAGACTCTGTACGATCTCGGCTTCACGCGCATTTCGTTGGGCGTGCAGGACTTCAACGAAGAAGTGCAAAAGCTGGTCAACCGCCATCAGCCCTATGAAATCACCAAACGCGTCAACGATCAGGCGCGGGAAGTTGGCTACACCTCCGTTAATTTCGACCTGATTTATGGGCTGCCGCGCCAGACGATGCAGAGCATCGAAACCACCGCAGAGCAAACGATTGAGCTGCGGCCGGATCGCATTGCGCTGTACAGCTTCGCGCTAGTGCCCTGGATCAAACCAACGCAGCGAAGTTACAAGGACGAAGATTTGCCGAAAGCTGGGGAAAAGCGCGCACTATACGAACGCGCCCGCCAAATGCTGCTGGACGCCGGATACGTTGAAATTGGCATGGATCATTTCGCCTTGCCGCATGACCCGCTGAACCTGGCGCAAACCGAAGGCAAATTGCATCGCAACTTTATGGGTTACACAGAAGCTCGCACGCGTGTGATGCTGGGACTTGGTGTCAGTTCCATTTCGGAAACTCCCACCTGCTTCCATCAAAACGAAAAGAAACTTCAGGATTACGAGCGCAGAATTCTAGCGGGCGAAATTCCGACTATGCGCGGCCATTTGCTGACTGAAGAAGATCAGGAGCGGCGTGAACAGATTTTAGAGTTCATGACGCAATTCAAAGTCGGGCTGAGTCAGAGCCAGCAAACCGATGCCCGGCAATTTTTGCAACCGCTGTTGGAAGACGGGCTGGTCGAACTATCCGGCGATGAAATGCAGTTGACAGACGCGGGACGGCCTTTTTTGCGCAACGCAACCATGTTTTTCGACGAACGACTCAGGCGGCATGAACCGCAAACCCAAATCTTTTCGCAGGCGCTTTAGAATCTGGTGAGGAAATGAAACGCGAAGTTACCGTCATCGGCGCAGGCATTTCCGGCCTGACCACAGCTTATTTCTTATTCAAATCTGGCATCCCTGTTCGCATTCTTGAAAAGCAATCCCGCGTTGGCGGGTTGCTGGGAACGCGTCGCACTGAACACGGGTTGGTTGAAACAGCAGCCAACGGATTGATCAATTCCGCGCGGCTTGAAGCCATGTGCGCCGACATCGGCGTGACACTGCAACCTCTGCAACCGCAAAGCCGCGCGCGATTCTTCTGGCGCGATCAGCCGCGCCGCTGGCCATTGACGGTCGGCGAAAGTTTGCGGCTGGGAGCCGGGCTGGTCCGCAACCTGGGTCATTGGCGGCCTGACGCTGGCGAAACTTTGGCTGTCTGGGGCAATCGTTTGCTGGGTGATGCTGCCGTGCGCCACGCGCTGACACCGGCAATGGGCGGAATTTATGCCAGCGACGCCGACGTGCTGAGCGCCAGTTTGATTTTCAACCGCAAAGGTCTGGGGCTGGAACCAATCAATCAAAACGGTTATGCGAAACCAGCAAAACCTTCTGTTCGAGGCACAGTGTCTCCGCAAGGTGGCATGCAGGAACTGCTGGACGGACTGTCCAACTTTTTGCAACAGCAAGGCGTTTCCATTGAATTAAATCAAGCTGCGCAAATCGAACGCGATGCGCCGACGGTGGTCTGCACATCAGCAACGCATGCTGCGGAACTGTTGGCTGAACATGCTCCCGAAACCAGCGAGCACTTGCGACAAGTGGAGTTGTTGCCCATCGTGACAGCGACCTGTTTTTATGAGCACAGTGATCGCCAACCGCAAGGCTTCGGCTGTTTATTTCCGCGTAAGGGAGAAATTCGCGCGTTAGGAGCCCTGTTCAACGACTGCTTGTTTGCAGGTCGTAGCGCACTGCGTTCTGAAACCTGGATTCTGGGAGGCGCGCCAGATCGTGACGCTGTCAACCTGAACGATGTGGAACTGGAAACGATCTTGCGCCGCAACCATGCCCTGCTGGTTGGCACTGAAGAACCGTTGTTGAGTTTTCACGCCACGCGATGGCCACGGGCATTACCCCATTACACTTTGGCGCTGGAACGCACCTTAACGACGTTGCCTCCACTGCCCAAACACCTGGCTCTGGTTGGCAATTATCTTGGCCAGATCGGTTTGGCCAGAATCATCGAACGCGCTTACAACGTGTCGGCTCAAATTGCCAGTGCTTGAAATTGCTGATGGCAATGAATTTTCCATTTGCCGATTTTCAGTTTTCATTTGTCATTGCCAGCGAGTGAGTCGAAAGCAATGACAAATGAAAAATCAAAGATGGAAATTGGAAAATGAAATCAGCGAATCAGAATTGCCTAGCAGCTTACTTTCCACCACCGATTCTGAACTTCATCCCGGCAGAAAAATTCAGCTTGTACGCCGGGTATCCCAACACTTCCTGGTATTCCTGATTCAGCAGGTTTTCGATCCGCGCAAACATCGCAATGCGCGACGTGAAGCGATAGGTGCCAGCCAAATCCACCCGTTGATAAGCGTCGTTGAAAATCGGCTGTCCATTGGGCAGGAACTTGGCAAACGTCACAGGATCAGCATCGCGGCGGCGACCGACGAAAAATCCGTCCAGATTCAGTTCCCACTTGTCGCCGATCCACGCCACATTCAACGTTCCGGAATGACGCGGACGGCGCAACAGGGAAAAACCGACTTCCGGGTTGGCGATCAACGTGCCGGTTGAAAAATCAATGATGTTGGCTGCGGATTCAAGCTTGGTTTTCAGCAGCGTGTACGTGCCGCCGATGAACAAACGCCGTTTGTGTGGACTCATCGAAACTGCGATTTCCATCCCGCGCGAAATCGCTCGATCATTGTTCATGTAATGCGTCAGCCGTCCGTCGGCCAGTTTGATCGGTCCGCCAAACGTTGCCGCATCGCCAACAAAGGCAATCTGATCCCGAAAGCGATTTTCGAAGTACGTAATTTCAATGCGATAACGGTCTTTCCAGAAAAACTGTTCGACGCCCAAATCGTACCCTTTCGCTCGTTCCGGTTTCAGCGCCGGATTCCCCAGAAAGAATGGACTGGGACTGAAGGCTTCGACCAACGAAGGCGCTTTGATGCCGTGACCGTAATTGGCTTTTAGCCGCGCCATTCCCACCACGGATTGCAGATTACCGGTTGGCAGCAAATAAATCGCCGCGATTTTCGGCATCACTTCTGTGCCGAATCCGACTTTGCCGCTGTACGACGTAGAGCCAAGGGACGTCAGAATCGTTGACAGACTGGCCGGAACATCTGCACGATTGTTTTCAACACGGACTCCAGCCGTAATTAACAACTGATTCGAATAGGCGAATTGATCCTGCAGGAAAGCGCCGATGTTTCTGCGGTCAGATGCCACGCGGCTTTGGCCAACAAAGCCGCTGTCGAAAACTGCACGCTCTTGTTCGTAATCCAATCCCGCCGAAACCAGATGACTCTTCGGCAAAATCAATTCGGTTTGATACCGCAATCCTTTGCGTTGCTGATGATTGTTAAACGCCGACTGGAAATCGTTGAATGCGAAGGTGGTGTCGAGCGGAGTATTCGGCTTCGACAAATCCTGCGCTGCCGGGTCGAAACTGTTGTAGTTGCTTTCCGCAAAAACGAAAGCCAGGCTTTGGTGCCAACGCTTGGTGGTTTGATCGTCTACCTTTGCCGAAGCCACGATGCGGCGACGGCGCGCGCGTTCGTCCGGATCGGGAAACAGATTGGCCGTCGCGCCCGGAATACCAACACTGGAATTTTCGCTGCGACCGGTGAAACGAAACTGCGTTCGCGAAGTCAGCCGGTAGCCCAAATTCGCCGAGGCGATGCGGTTCAGGTAATCATCGTTGCGGTCGCGTCCGTTAGTTCTCAGGTGCGTGAAGCTGTACGAATAATCGAATGGCCCGGTCGCTCCTGATAATCGGGCAAACTGGCGGCTGAATCCGAAGCTGCCGCCTTCGCCCGAATATTCAAACTCCGGCACGGAAGTCGAGCCGCGATGCGTGATGAATTGCAGCACTCCGGCCATCGCATCAGAACCGTAAACAGCGCTTTGCGCACCGCGAATCAGTTCCACGCGCGCGGCGTTGTCAGCAGTGAAATCGGCAAAATCAAAAGCGCCGCCCGCGTCATTGACCGGAACGCCATCAATCAAAACTTTGGTGTAATCCGATTCGCCTCCACGAACAAACAACGAAGTCGTTCCGCCGCGACGGGCAGTTTGCGCCACTGTGACGCCTGGCGAAGCGCGCAAAGCATCAAAAATATTCACGCGCTGAGACCGCAACAAGTCCGTAGCGGAAATCACATACGCGCTGGCCGGGCTTTCCCCCGAACGCGATTCCGTTCGCGTCGCCGAAACAATCACCGAATCTTCAATCGCCGAAGCCACCAGCGGAATCGCGATCTGGAATTGCTGACCGGAGGCAACCTGAACCGGCTGCGCGCCGCCTTGTTGCGTCAATCCATCGGCTTCGACTGAAAGCGTGTAATTTCCAGGCAGCAGATATTCGAACCCAAATTCGCCAAGTTCGTTGCTGGTCGTTTCGCGCAAGGCGACTTTGCCGCTGAAAAACAGCACCACGCGCGCTCCGCGAATCGCCGCGCCGCGCGAATCCACAACCTTGCCGACCAACGACCCGCGCGAGCTTTGCGCAAAACCGCCCAAGGCTAATAACACTGTCAGAACGATGATTCCGGATGACTTGAACTTCATTCTACTTCCTTGTTTGTAGTGCCGCCTTCAGGCGGAAACTTATCCTTGTTGAGACATTCCGGCTCAAGCCGGGATAACGAACTTACCTGGGGGACGATTGAAATTGGCAATCGGCGGGGCGGTTGGAGCCTTTACTGTTGCAGGTTGCGAACAGGAAATCAAAGTCGAAAGGGTCAGCCAAACCAGACACGCCGAAACCGCCAATTTGTTCTTCATCTTTTCGATGCTTTCACCTTTTTACGATCCACGAAACACGCGGATTGCCGCTGACCGGATGTGCATCCACCAGCAGTGAAGTCTCGAACAATTCGCCAAGCGATTGACTTGTCATCACTTCTGGCGGTGTGCCGCACGCAAGCAGTTTGCCGTTTTTCAGCAATGCCACGCGGTCGGCGAACTCCGCCGCCAGATTGATTTCATGCGTAACGACCAACGCGCCGAGCTTGCGCTGCCGCGACAAAACTCGAATCAGGTGAAGCAGCGAAACCTGATGCGCGATGTCCGCGTTGGCCGTCGGCTCGTCCAGCAGCAGCAGCTTCGCCTGCTGCGCCAAGGCGCGAGCCAGTACAACTCTTTGCCGTTCGCCGCTGGACAGTTCGTTGAAATGCCGGCTGGCAAATTGCACGGCGTCAGTGTCCGCCAAGGCTTTCATTGCCAGTTCGACATCACCCGGCGCGTCAAAACCTATGGCACTTGCGTGTGCAAACCGTCCCGTTAAAACGTATTCCAGCGCCGTCAGCGGAAATCGAAGCTCGCCGGATTGCGCCACCACCGCAATGCGATGCGCCAATTCACGTCTGGAAAAACTGCTGACCGGTTTACCGTCAAATAACACTTCGCCCGTTGCTGGTTGCAATGCGCCATAAGCCACACTCAGCAAAGTGGATTTGCCTGTACCGTTTGGCCCAAGCAACGCGACAACTTCCCCGGCGCGAACTTCCAGCGAAACGCCGCTTAACACCGCGCGGCTGTGATAGCCAAAATGAACATTTCGAAGTGAAAGCATCAGCTTTTGCCGCGGCCTCTGACCAATAGGTAAATGAACACCGGCGCGCCCACTAGCGCCGTAATTGCTCCGGTCGGCAATTCACGCGGAGCAATCACTGTTCGCGCCACTGTGTCCGCCAGTAATACCAACAACGAACCTGCCAATGCGCTGGCGGGAATCACCAATCGGTTATCTGCGCCAACCGCCAGCCGAACTAGATGCGGAACAACCAAGCCTACATAACCAATCGCTCCGCCCGCGGCGACCGCCGCTCCCGTCACCAGCGAAGCCATCAGGTGAACGATCCAACGCACGCGCGAAGTTTCTACGCCAAGCGCAAAAGCGTCGCGCTCGCCAACCATCATCAAATTCAAAGCCCGTGATTGCGTCATCAACATGCCCAGGCAAACTGCCACGGAAACCATCACAAACATCAACCCTTCATAGCTGCCACTGGAAAGATCGCCTAGCAACCACATTGTGATTTGCCGGAGCTTGACGTTGGTGGCCACAGAAGTCATCAGCGCAATCATGGAAGCCAGAAAGGTTGAAAGCACGACTCCGGCCAAAGCCATTCGTGCCGGATCGTCGTCGCGGCGGCCCAGCCTGTAGACAATCAATGTTGCAGCCATCGCACCTGCAAAACTGAAAATCGGCTGCGCAAACGCCAATTCCGACGCCAACATAATTGCCAGGATTGAGCCGACCGCCGCTCCGCCCGAAACGCCCAGCACATATGGATCAGCCAGCGGGTTTCTCAGCAAGGCTTGAAACGCAGCTCCGGCCATTGCCAGGGCTGCGCCGACTCCGATGGCTAAGCCGATGCGGGGCAATCGCAAACTGAACACGATCACATCCTGTTCCAGTGACAGGTTACTAACGGTTCCGGTCAACTTTGCTGCAATCGCGGACAGAATTTGCCACACGCCAACGTGTTCGGCGCCAATCGTCAAGGAACCCATTGCGCAAACCATCAAGGCTACGCTGAGCACAAACAAAACAATCGCTGTTCGCCGTCTTGTCAGATAGCTTTTGGTCATGGAAACCAAGGGAGGATTCAGGTTTTGTTCTGACAGTGTTTGTGACTTCACTTTTTTGTCGGATGCAGCCCTTCTGCCAATTGCTCCAGCCCATCAACAATGCGCGGCCCCGGACGGTCCGCCCAGTCGGGATTGATGCGGACAATCCGATTCGTTTTTATTGCAGGTGTCACGGCAAAATCTTTTCGCAAGTCTTCTTCCTTCACCAGTTCCGTGCCGTGGCTGGCCGGAGCGATGAGAACTTGCGGCGCGCGCGCAATCGCCGTTTCGCGCGATAATTGCGGATAAGCGGTTTCCAGATCATCGGTAATGGATTCTCCGCCAGCCAGACGAATCAAATCGGTAATAAATGTGGATCGCCCAACCGTAATCAAAGGCGCGGCTTGCAGAACATACAAGACTTTTGGTTTGGGCAAACTTTCAACGCGCGCTTCAACGGCATCTATGCGTTTCAACATTTCCGTTTGAAGCTTTCTGCCCTGTGACGCCATGTCCGTTGCCAATCCCAGAGAGGCAATTGACGCCGCCACGTCTCTGACGGTTTTCGGGTCAACCACGTACACCGGAATGTTCTGATCGCTTAATTGCTTGGAAAGCCGCTCCAACTGGCTGGCCGTGGTGATCACTACCAAGTCGGGCTTGAGAGCAATCAATCGTTCCAGATTGGGGTTGAGCGTATCGCCCAGTTTTTCTTTCTGTTTCGCTTCTTCGGGAAAGTCGCAATAGCTTGTCACGCCCACAATTTGATCGTTCAGGCCAAGGGCAAACAGCATTTCGGTGACGCTCGGAGCCAGCGAAATGATGCGTTGCGGCGGATATTTAACCCTAATTTCCCGGCCCAGATTGTCCGTAATCGGCAGAAAAGTATCCGTTTCCGATTCGGCCTTGCGCTGAGAACAAGCAGCCATTCCCAAAGCCAGCAATGCCGCTGCAAGCCCAGGCAACCAGATTTTCCGGCAGACTTTCCGGAGTTGTTTCCGTGAATTTTCCATACGCCCAAAAAAGCAAAAAGCCCCAGACGCAGCGACTGAAAAGCGCGCGTCTGAGGCTTGAAGACTAGAAATCCAAAAAGGAGATTTTGCCTGGAAAAACCAGCCGCCGTGCTCTTTCAGCCGAAGAGTCGTCGAACAACTTTCAGGCAGGTCTCCTGGCTTGGCCTGCGGCGACGGGCAACCTTCTCGCGCAAACAGCGCAATGGCATTCAGCATCGTCGGCAAAATAACGGCCTTACAGTGGCGGTGACCACGCGGGATTTTCACCCGCTTCCCTATTCTCTCGCTTCCGTCGAGCGGTCAGCGAGCACCTGAAAGTCATGAAAAGAACTCAACCAAATCAGGGATTCACCCTAACACGCACTTTGGAAAAAGGTCAACGCGACAAAAAAATTAAAAAAAGACTTGAGCCCAAGCCACCAAACATTGTAAAAAACCTTCCTTCTGACCCCACAATGACTCTAGGTTTAAGGCGTGATCCCCCAGAAATTACCCGACACTGATTCTGGTCACCCGCAAACTCTCTCCAAAAATCAGTTAACATCTATTCGGCTCCCCTCGAATGAATCAGTCTGCAAGAATCGGAAAAGGAAAATCAGGTGAACAATAACAAACACGTACTATTGGAAAAAATTGCTTCGCGCACAGCGAAAGTTGGTGTGATCGGGCTGGGATATGTCGGATTGCCATTGGTGGTCGAATTTGCAGGCAGCGGATTTGACTCAAAAGGTTTTGAAGTGGATGCGCGAAAAGCGGACGCCCTCAATCGCGGCGAATCTTACATCCCGGATGTTCCGACCTCGCACGTAGCCGAGCTTGTCGCTGCCAAAAAACTAAGCGCGACGACGGATTTCACCCTGTTGAAGGAACAGGACATCATCATCATTTGCGTCCCTACGCCGCTCAGAAAAACCAAAGACCCGGATGTTTCCTACATCCTCGCGGCTTCGGAAAAGATTCAAGCCGGAATGCGCCCAGGCCAATTGATTATTCTGGAATCAACAACATATCCCGGCACCACCGATGAAGTGCTGAAACCGATGTTCGACGAAACCGGCCACAAATTGGACGAAGATTACTTTCTGGCCTTTTCGCCCGAACGCGTTGATCCCGGCAACGAAAAATACAACACAAAAAACATCACCAAAGTCGTTGGAGGCGTCACTGCCACCAGCGCAGAAGTTGCGGCGGCCGCCTATAGCACAATCGTGGACCAAGTTCATCCGGTCAGCTCAGCGCGTGTTGCCGAAACCTGCAAACTGCTGGAAAACACTTTCCGCGCCGTGAACATCGGTCTGGTCAATGAACTGGCGCAGCTCTGCCACACACTCAACATAGACACTTGGGAAGTCATTGCCGCAGCGGCCACCAAACCATTTGGCTTTATGCCATTTTATCCCGGACCGGGCATTGGCGGGCATTGCATTCCGCTAGACCCGCATTACCTGTCCTGGAAAGCGAGAATGCATGGGTTTGAAGCGCGGTTTATCTCGCTGGCCGAAGAAGTCAATTCACGCATGCCGGAACACGTTGTTGAGTTGGTGACAAAAGCTTTGAACAATCACCGCAAATCCGTCAACGGATCGAAGGTGCTGATTATGGGCGTGGCGTATAAACGCGACATTGACGACATGCGCGAAAGCCCTGCATTGGCCATTATCGAGCAGTTGCAGGAACTGGGCGCGGAAGTCTGCTTCCACGATCCGTTCGTGTCAGAAGTTCATTTGGAAGGAAATGGCTCACGGCTGAAAGGCGTAGAGTTGACCCAGGCTCTGGTAAAGGAATCGGATTGCGTCATTATCGTTACCGACCATCGCAAGATTGATTACGGCTGGCTGGTCGAGAATGCCAATCTGGTGGTGGATACTCGAAACACCACGCGTGGATTACACGACGGACGTTTTGATAGCAAAATCATCAGGCTGTAGCTGAGACTGAATTCAGACGGGAAAAGAGAGGTGATTTTTCAAAATTGCCTCTCCTTTTTCTTTTATCCCTTTTGTTTGCGGGCGTAATACCCTTGCCGTGTGCGAACGCTGAGCGCCGGTTTTTCGATGCGAACTTCCACCGCACGCCATTTACCATCGTAACGGTCGTTGGTTGATTCATAAGTCAACGTGTACTGCTGCCGCAGTTCATCCACCGTGTCAGAGAAAGCGTCTCGCAACTTGCCGCCGCCCGCCGCTGTAAAAAATCTGCCTCCGGTTTTGGCTGACAGGTCTTTCATGATTTCTGCGCCGCTATCGCGCGGATGCGATTTGTAAACCGAGGCGTCGCTCAAATCCACGGCGTAAATGGAAGCTGAAGCATCCAGCGTTTTTCTCAGCGCCTGATCCAGCGAAGCCTTGCTTTTGGTGTCCGCTCCGTCGGAAACAACCAGAATCGCGCGGCGGCGTTCAGGCCGCTGCGCCAACGCATCGGAAGCTTTCACGATTGCGTCATACAGCGGCGTTTCGCCTTCCACTTTCATATCCCAAACGGAATCCGGCACGTCGTGAATTTCGGTGAAATCCTGATGCAGCTTCACCTTAAAGCCGCCAAAGCTGTAAATGGCAAAGGTGTCGCCTTCGCGCAAGCCTTCAACAAATTTAGCGCAGGCCGCTCGCGCCAACGTCAGCTTGTTTTCCATGCTCAGGCTGGTATCAAGCAGGATCGCAATTGAAAAAGGCCGTTCATCAGAAATGAAGTCAATGATTTGCTGCGGTTTTTTGTCTTCGAAAATGCTGAAGTCTTTTTCTTTCAATCCATTGACGTAACGGCCATTGACGTCCGTGATTGCGACATTCAGCACTACCAGCTTGGTTTCAACCTTCAGAGTGTCCGTGGCTTCGTTTTTTTGCGGGTCTTGCTTGGGTGGGTCTTGCTGACGCGCGCCGACCTGGGTCAGCGCAAACGTCATCGCCAGCAGCAAAAGAGCAAATCTGCGGCACATAACATATCTCCTGTCAGGGGGTTATCGTATTCAGACCGAGCGAAGCAAACAAAATTCAATTCAGAAACGTGCGAAGAATCTTCACCAGTTGAACAATGTCCGTCGCGCTTTCAACAACCGCAACCGAAATCACCTGCCGCGAGGTCTTGGCCAAACGCTCATTCAACTGCATTCCAGCGTCGTTCAGGCGTTTTAGCGCATCATCCAAATTGTTCGGCGGCGATTCCAGCTCTTCGTCTTTTGAGCCGCCAAAGTCTGAACGGATCTGTTTGGCGGATTTTTCAATCTCTTTCAAACGCTTTTCTGAAGAATGCGGCAGCCGTCCATTGACGCCTTCTTTCAGCAAGGCTTCCACATTCTGTTTGATTTGAAAGCCTTTGCTGAGTGTCTTTTTGTGTTCTTCCTCTTCACGCTTGATCTTCATCTTCCTCAGCGTGTCCAGCATGGTTTCGTTCTGTTCTTCTGGCGGAGGAATTTGCCCCATTCCGGCAGTCTGCCCCTTCACCGCCGGAGCAATGAGAAATAAGCACCCCATCAAACACAGAACTCTCAAAACCATCGCTTCAATACTCGCAAGTCACAATCCGCCGCGTGCTGCGGCCACTGCTGTTTTTCTGGCTCAGATCAACTCCAAGAATTTTTCCTGCCATTCCGCGCAACACTTCATCTTCCAACCTGCCGTTTGAACGGCAATCAATCCATTTGTTGGGGTTTAGCACGTCGGCAACCCGCCCCTGAATGTTTGCGGAAACCAGCAATTGGGATTTTTTCTGGTCCAGCGGCACGGCGGTAATTTCCAAGGCAAATCTTCCCTGCACCCAGTTGCGAACATCGCCTGCTGGCAAGGTTGATAGATATTCCAGATCGGTTTTCGTCGTCACGCCTTTTGAAAAATTGACGGGTTTCGTCACAATTTTTCCTTCATTCGGCCTGCTCAGCTCTTCGTCAATTTGTAAGGCGCAGGTTTTCAGTACTCCGCGCACGCCCTCCAGGATTTTTTCGCGCGGCAAACTGATGTTGTATGGATTATCAAGCGGTGGTTCGGTTTTAGGACGATCAAAGGTTAGTTGGGCTTGCGCTGTGATTGCCGAACAAGCAGCAATCAAAACGGCGATCAAAAACAAACGGCATTTCAAATTGGTCATAAAAATCTTGCTTCCACTCTGGAAAAGGCGGCTTCAACCGGTCGGTTTTGCCGCGTGCAATTCAAATTCGAGGTGTGCAGGCCAGTGAACAATACCAGCTTCCGTCCAACCGCTTCAAGCTACCCTTTGGAATCCAAGGATTTCAGTTGAGAAATGTAAAAAAACCGCTTGGCAAAACCATTTGGATAAAACGGCCAGCCAAGCAGCAATCAATTCCTTGCAGGTTTGCTCGCCTGAAACTCAGCCGCTATAGTTCAATCTCCGTCAACAACCAACATTCAAATCGAGCAATCCTATGAACGACAAACTCATTATTGCAGGCCGCGAATTCAGTTCGCGCTTGATCATCGGCACCGGAAAATATCGAAGCAACGAACAAATGGTGGACGCTTTTGAGCGTAGCGGCGCGGAAATGATTACCGTCGCCGTTCGCCGCGTGAACATTACCGACCGGTCGCAACCATCCTTGCTGGATTTCATTGACCTGAAACGCTTCGCCATTTTGCCGAACACGGCAGGCTGTTACACGACCGAAGAAGCCGTGCGCACCGCGCGGCTGGCGCGCGAAGTCGGCTTGTCCGATTGGGTCAAAATCGAAGTCATTGGCGATCAGAAAACCCTTTTCCCTGACAACGAAGCCACGCTGGAAGCGACCAAAATTCTGGTCAAAGAAGGCTTCACCGTGCTGCCCTATTTCACGGACGATCTGATTATGGCCAAGAAACTGATTGATGCCGGAGCTTCAGCCGTGATGCCGCTGGCTGCTCCGATTGGATCAGGTTTGGGCATTCAGAACCCTAACAACTTGCGAATTATGCGCGAAGAGATCACCGCCGTTCCGATCATCGTGGATGCCGGAGTTGGCACGGCTTCCGACGCGTGTCTGGCGATGGAACTCGGCGTGGATGGGTTGCTGATGAATACAGCCATCGCCGAATCCGAAGATCCGGGTTCGATGGCCGACGCCATGAAGCTGGCCGTGCAAGCGGGACGATTGGCGTATCTAGCCGGGCGAATGCCGAAACGGTTATACGCCAGTGCCAGCAGCCCACTCAGCGGGGTCGTGCGCTAAATCAGATAGAGGGACGGAGCGATGGAGTGATAGAACGTGGGTAACAAATTATTCTGCTCATCCTCTCTCAATCCCTCCGTCTCTACATCCCTTATTCTCTGTCTTCTACTTTCCTTTCCACGCGCATCGGCTGCCTGTCGCCAGCACTGATTGTCGGCCCCGATTCACTGAACGGCAAGCCTTGGGTTACTGTCAGCAAATAGCCGCTGCTGCCAGCAAAGGCTCCAACCGCGATGTAATATTCACCCGTTTTGAATGTCCCAGCCAATTGTTCGACGATGGTTTGGGAGTTTGTCGAGCGGCCAACAATCACCAAATTGCCATCCGCGTTTTCCTGCAAAATGAACAAATCCAGATCGGCGGTCGGCAAAAATCCCAGCGTCACGGTCAGTGGCGTGTCTGCATCCACGTTCAAATAAAACAAATCGTGCAGCTTTTCCGTCGAGCCGTCATTGAACTGAATCACCAAATCCGCCGGATCGCTCAGCCGCGCGTTGCCATCCACGATGATCGGATACGTCAGTTCGGTCGCTGTTTCAATCGAATCGTTCGGCTCGTCTTCGTTGATGTGACGCAGACTGCCGACTGTAATCTGGAAATTGGCCGTGTTGCTTTCGTCACTCAGGTAACCGGTTTCCAGATCGAAGGTAACGATGGTGACTTGCGCCTGCCCGGCGGCCAATCCTGTGGGAACAGTTGAGTTGAGTTGCGTGCCACCTTGCGCGCCGTTCGCCAGCGTGAACGTGACGTAGCGGTTGTTCTGGTAAAACAAAAACAGCGAAAGTTGCGGTTCGTCATTGGCCAAATCGTTTTGCTGGACGTTGAAAAAATTCAGCCCGAAGTTGGTTCCTGTTGCGCGAATGGTGTTGCTGTCGCGTCCGCTCTGCTGATTGGTTGCGGCGTTGACGACCGAAGCCAGCGTTGGTTTTGGAGGCGGCCCGGCTTCTTCCGTAATAGTGAATTCCAGCGCGTTTGAAGCATTGCTCTTTGCGCCGTCGCTGGCGATGCGACTGGCAATGATCGTCGCCGGGCCGCGAGAAATTCCCTGAGAAGGAACGACAACGGTCAATTGCGTTGCGCTAGCCTGAACGACACGCGCGCGAATTTCAAAGGTTTCCTGTCGAAAGATCACGCGGTTTTCGGCAATCGTCGTGCTGAAATTGCTGCCAGTCAGCGTCAACCGGTCGCCCGGTTTGCCTTGGATCGGCAAGACGCCAGACAGCAGGGGCGTCGGCACACTGGAAGCGTTGACGGTTAAATTCAGCGGCGCGCTGATGTCCGACAACACGCCTGTGAATTTATTGACGACGGCGGCGCGAATGTTGACCGCGCCCGTTCCAACCGGCGGGACTTCCAATCGAACGGAAATTCTGCCGGTTCCGTCAATCAGAATTTCGTTGTCGTCCGGGTCGAAAATCCAGATCAAATTGTTGCCGCGAAACATTCCGAAAATATTGTTGTCGGCAATGGAACTGAAGCCCGTGCCGCTAATGGTGATTTTTGCTCCGGGTGCGGCAGCGTTTGGCGTGACCGCTGTTAGCGTGGGCGACGGTTGCGAAACCGTGACGACGGCAAATGTTTCCAGCGTAGTTCCGGCCAACGTCGCTTTGGCTTCGATGATCGCCGCGCCAGCCCCTGCCCGCGTGACGTTGAATGAAACAGTGGTTTGCCCGGCGGGAATCGTCACCGTTGCCGGAACCGTGGCCACAGCCGTATTGCGGCTGGTCAGCGCCACCACCAATCCGCCGGTTGGCGCAGGCTGCGTCAAAGTCACGTCAACTTTTTGCGGAGGATCAGCAGAGTTGAAATCAATCACGAAAGGAGACAGCACCAAGCCGGTGACGTTCGTATTGCTCAGAGCAATTGTGCCGACTTTGGTCACGCCTCCGACGACCGGAGTTGTCGGCGCAGAAGTTCCGCGCGGCGCTGTGGCCCATTGGCGCGGCAGGACGGCTTCAGCTTGAAGCTGCGCGCCGCCTGCGGTTGCCACGTCAGCAATGCCGAATCCGCCGTTTGAATCCGTCGTTCCGGAACGACCATTGACGGAGACTTTCGCGCCGGAAACCGGAAGGTTGAATTCGTTGACGACTCGACCAACGACGGTCGTCACTCCGCCTGGAGCCGCGACAAACCAGAAACTGGCCAGATCAACTACGCGCCCATCTGAAACCACACGAGCGCGATCTGCCGTTACCGTCGCCGTGCCGCGTTTGATAAATACGCCGCTTTGAAAATCGTACCGGTACATATCCACTTTTGCGCCGGGCGGCAAAGTGGCTTGATCGGGATTGGGAAAGGTCAGGCTGGCGCCCGGCGTAAATTCTGTATTCAGCGGAGTGATTTGCGCGATTGACGATGAATAGACTCCGACCGGCAATGACAATCCCGGCAACCGCGAACGCTGCACAAGGGTCAACTGCACCGAACCGCTGAGTTTCCCATCCGGAAATCGCACCGTGGTTCCAAGCGGCACTTCCAGCGAAATGCCCTGACTGGAAATGACAGTGCTTTTACTCGTCATTTGTTGCTTGACTGCAAGGAGCCGGGAGCCGGGAGTCGGGAGTCGGAAAGCATTCGCCGACGGATTCCCTCCTCTGTTCAGCTCTGAAACCAGTTGCTTGAGTGATGCCGACCACCCACCATTGGACACTGACAAACCTTCTTCAACAGCCGACTCCCGTCTCCCGTCTTCCGACTCCCCGTTAAGGCTGCCGACGTTCCCAGACGCGCCATTGATTTGTTGCAAACTAATCGGTTGGATAAATTGATTGTCTCGTTCGGCAGTAACGTTGGTTTTCAGCGTGATGCGCGGAAACGGCGGCGAACTGTTGGTCGTCGCGCCATCCACTTCCAGGACGGCGGCTCCCGCCGGAATATCTGCAATCACAAATGCGCCTTCCCGATTGGAGCGCGCGCTGATATTGGAACCGACAACGCGAATTGCCACGCCTTCCAGCGGCGAAGGGCTGGTTGACGCCGACCCTGTGGATTGCACGATTCCGCTGACCGAAGTTTTGACGCGAAACGATGCCGCGCTGCGTGTTTCGCCTTGCGGCGTTTGAATCAGCACTTTGCCCGATTCCGCTCCAAAAGGAACGATGACCGATAATTGCGTGGAAGTCGCGGAAATCACGCGTGCCTGCGCAGCCCCAAAGCGAACCACATTGTCAGCAGCGTTCGTTGAAAACCCATTGCCATTGATGCTGATGGTTTGCCCGGCAACGGCCGGTTCGGTAACGCTGAAGCCGGTAACTGCCAAAATGGCGCTGGGGGTTCCCGCCAAGCTCACGGTTACAGGATTGGACGACACTCCAGCGGCAACCACCGTCACGTTTACCTGACTGCTGCCTTTTAAACTGAGCGGTATTTGGACATTGACCTGATCAAGTCCAGTGAAGCCTGGCGCTTCAACTGGCGTGACTGGAATTTCAATGCCGCCGATGACCGCCTTTACGGAACCCGCAGCCACATTTCGGAGTCCAGTAGCGTACAAAATCAAAAATGCCGGGCGGGTGTCCGTCCCCACATCAATGGGCGATGGGATCAGGCGGCCGGGCGTAACGGGGTCAGGTTCAAATGGCGGATTCGGATCGAAAACAAACTGACCGCTGGCATTGACCCGGCCAGTGACTGCCGCCGGAACGCCGATTCCATTGGAATTCGCGGTAAATATAGCTGGCGCGTTTCCAGCTACCCGGATTTGGCCGCGCGAAACGACCTGATCGCCCGCGACTGCCGATGTGACAACGACTGGCGCGTCTCCGGCGGGAACGTTCGGCGGAACCAGATAATTGATTTGCCCCGGCGAAACAAAAAATAACGGGGCCGGGACGCCGCCAACAGTGACAGAAGTTCCACCGAGCGTTGTCGGCAAAGGCTGCGTGGTCGCAATTTCAAGGCCGGATGAAAGTTGCGTTCCGAAAGCCGCGGCGATTGAACTTTGTCCCAACGGAGCCGGGGAACCGACGAAACTGGCTGCCGATACCGTGGTGACGGACACGCTGTTTTGAACCGTGGCGGCGGCAAAGGTTGCGGGCAATAACCCGCTGAACCGTAGCGCTCCGATTAGCAGCAATACAAAACCTGCAACAATGATTACCGAACGGGCAATGCGCATGGTTGAATGCCTAACCTGAAGATGATTCTTTTGATTGGACGTAGAAAGATGGATGAATGCCATATAGTTTTCTCCCAGTGAATTAAAACTGCTTGCATCTATTACAATCGGCTCGGCTGTACGCGCCTGGAAAGACTAAAGTTGCATTGAAGCGGGAAAGTCTTTTGACAAAGAAGCTACGGTAAATTGGCTGAGGGATTATAGGCGTCGCACAAGAGTAGAGTAAACGACGTTCAATACTGAGAAAAACTTGGGTGGGGAAAATCATCCGGCTTGAAACTGAGATATTGCTACGTAAAATACGGCTGCGTTTTGGCAATCTTCGTTGAACCCTCCCAAAGATGATGCCTCGGGTGACATACTAATGACTGATTTGTACGCTGTGCTGGGTCTTACCCGCGCGGCCAAAGCCACTGAGATCAAAACCGCTTACCGCCGATTGGCGCGCCAGTATCATCCTGACGTGAACTCTGATCCTTCGGCGGCAACGCGGTTTGCTCAGATCAACGAGGCTTATCACATTTTGATTGATCCTGAACGGCGTCTTTCTTATGACCGCACCGGGCGAATGCACTCCGCTGCCCGCCAGGCTTCTACGCAAGCCAATCGCGCCGAGCGGCAGGCATACTATCAAGAGCGCGCCAATCAGGTTGTCAACGAATGGCTGGAACGGGAACGCGAAGAAACGCGCGCGCGCGGAAAAGCCGTGTACACAACCGTCACGCTGTTCGTTTCCACCTTCTTTGTGGCAATGAACCCTTCCATTTTCGACCCGAAGCATCTGGGCTGGAGAATTACGGTTGTCGCCTTGTTCGCCATCGGCATCTGGCACTTGTTCAAAAGCCTGAAAGAGCATTTTGATCATTACACGTACGGACCAGAACGAATTTCCATTTCCCGCCGCCGCAAAAAAGACGACAAACGATTCAAACGCAGCGTCGCCTGGACCTTTGTTATTTGCGGATACTTGCTTTCACTGCTTGCAGGCATGCTGATCGGCGTGCTGACTGATTCTCCTTCCCAGCCAAATGCCGGTTGGACAATTGAAGATGCGTTGTTTGTCGCACTGGTTTACCCTCCCATCGCCGTGTTGATCGTTGACACGATGTACCGAATCAACCTGCACTTCGAAGACTTGTGAAACCACGTTTCCGGTTCTTTCTGCCATTTATCGCTTTTCTTTGTTTCCCAGCGTTTGGGCAATCCGCACCGCCGCCAGTAATCAACTGCCAGATCAATCGAATTTCACAGCCGAACCATTCAGTGGAAATCACTTGTTCTCTGGATGAGCTTCCTTCCGATTCCTCCGGCAAAACTGCAATCAGCTTTGTTGATCAGTTTGCCGGCGTTGATCAACTGAGCCAGCGCGTTCACGCATTAAGGCTGACAACCGCCAACGGCGAAGCCTTGCCAATCGAAATTCGCGGAAATGGGTTGTACCTGTTTTCTGCCAAGCCTGGCGGAATCAGGATCAGCTATGAAATGAAGCTGGCGCGCGCGCTTGACCCGGCGCAATTCGCACTTTGTTCTAGCGTCGGAACAGATGCCGCTGTTTTGATGATGGCCGACTTGTTGCCGCGTGTTTGCCGTGGCGAGCAAAGTTGTGAGGCAAGCAATCCGGCTCGATTGAAAATTGCGGTTCCGAACGGCTGGCAACTGGCCACGGTTGAGCATGAGCGTGAAAGAATCTTTGACATCAAAGACAGCACGCGCGCCGTTTTCTTCCTGGCCAAATTTCGAGAGCAGACAACGAAGCTTGGCGCGATGAATTTACGCGTTGCTGTTGCGGGTGAATGGAATTTTCACGATGAAGAAATTTTCCCATTGGCTGCGGCGATCGCTCGCCAACAAGCGGCAATGATCGGCAGCAAAGAACAAGGCGAATTTCTGGTGACACTTGCGCCTTTTCCCCAACCATTGACCGGCTTGCGCTCCAGCGCAGTCACCCTTGGACGCACAGTTGTTTTGATGCTGAATCCGAACAATGACTCCGCGCAAACCCTGAAACACTTTCATCGCCATCTGGCGCACGAGATGTTTCATTTTTATCTGCCAAACACATTCCTGATTCGGGAAAACTTCGATTGGTTCTGGGAAGGTTTCACGCGTTACGTGGCGCTGATGACCTTGGCCGAACTGCGACTGATTGATTTGAACGAATACCTGGATGCAATCAACGCCGAATACGAAGCTTATCTCTTCAACCCTTCGCGTGCGCAATTGTCCTTGGTCGCCGCTTCGCCTGAAAAATTTGCCAGCGCCGCCAGCTACGATCTGGTGTATCGCAAAGGAATGTTGGTTGCCGCACTTTACGATCTGGAATTGCGCTGGCAAAGCCGTGCAACACTGAACCTGGCCAATGTGATGAAAACTTTGTATGCGAATTACGCTGCCTCAAAGCGCACAGTTGGCAATCAGGAAGTAATCCGGGAATTGAGCCAGGCTGGAGATTTTGCTCGACTGATTCGAGACGACATTGAAGGCACGCGGGAAATTGACCTGGCGGAACGTGTGAAAAATTATGGGCTGAAGATTGGACTGAGCGTCGCACGAGGCCGCCCACAGCTAAGAGCAGTGACAAAACTTAACAAACGTCAACAAGCGGTTTTATCCAGCCTTACGCCAAGCCGCTAAGGGCGTGGCGGATGATTTTTGCGGCGCTCAAGGAACGGCAGAAGCCACAAAAAAAGTACACACCAAAAACCGACACCAAAAATCACCGCGAGTATAAAAGCAACAACCCTGCGCCAAAGCTCAGTTCCAAACCCGACGATCAGCAACGCAGGTACCACGCCGGAAAGAACGACAAGCAAGTCCAACAATGTCACACGTTGTTCGCTACCGTTTTCTGCTCTCATGTTCTGTCAGGAAATTGCCAGTACAAGGCGTCACTTTGTATTCGTTGCGCTGGTCATCTGAAAACGAAGCTGGCCAAACCGCGTTCGCGTGGCGAAATAAAGCGGTAGTTTTTTGGAATCGTTGGAAATCCAGACTTGCGCCAATAAGAGCTGCGTCGGTTCCGGCGTCACGATGTCCAGTTGCAAGGCTTCACGATCCCCCATCGGCCCGCCGATGGTTTCCTGTTTGATAACATTCACTTTGACATATTGCATGCGGTGATTGGCATCCAGAAACGGAAAAGTGAACGTTTTGCCGGTTTTTAGATCCGCAGCGCGAATGACATAAAACAACGAAAGCAAATCCAGCGTGCCGGGCTGAATTTGAACAGTTGTCCCGCTGGACAAAGCGGCCGATCTATTCGACCAATCGTACGTTGCCGTGGTCAGCTTGGTGCGTCGGCCTTCGCGCAACCGCAAATCGGTTTTCACAGGCAACAACGAATCCACCATGACAAAGCTGTTGGCTTGATCGTTGACGCTGATTAGCGACCTGGCAGAGCCAACAGTTGAAGCTTCGCCATAAAATTCAAACACGCGAGCAGCACCCAGCATTCCCTGCTGACGAACTTCAAAACTGAGCTTGCCAACCGAAGGAAACGCTCCCCAAGCCACGTCGTAATTCAACCGTTCGCCAACGCCAAATGGCAGATTGGGCGACGGGTCGGCAGAACTGCCTTCCGTGGAAGACTTGGTGCCCGGCGGATCAACAATTCCCAAAGGAGTTTTATTTCCACCGGCTGGAACTCCAACGGAAGCCGAACCGCCTCCTGGCGAGCGGTTGTGGCCAGATTCATCAATCCACTCTTTGACTTTCGCCAGCGGCGTTGCATTGGGGACGGAAATTGTCGCGCTGGTCAGATCTGCGCGCAATTCGCCAATTGGCATGGTCACTTTGATGGCCACCGGCAAGTGTTGGGCGTCATCGGAAAACCAAACATAGCCACGATATTTTTTGTGCTTTTTGTTCTGTGGGTAAAGTTTGACTTGAATGGCAGTGTACGTTCCCGTTTGGGTGACAAGCTGCTCTTTGCCTTTGTGAACGGCTTCAAACTCGATGACTTCTTTGCCAAACAGCGCTGAAAATTTGTGCTTGCCGGTTTCCGGGACTCCCTGCAACCGCATGGCGTAAACCAGCGACGTTAGGTCAAAGGTTCCAGAATGAATGCCAATTGAACTGTCGTCTGAAAAAATCGCCTGCTGTTTTCCCTGATCGAAAATTACGGTGTCGTCGGTTTGCGTTTTGCCCTGCCGAATGGATCGTGCCAAACGGTAAGGAAGCGCAGTTCTGGGATTTACGTAAGCGGTATATTGATGATCAATATCGCCAAACAAAGAGCGAACCTGCCCCAAGGATTCAACCTTGGTTCTGATTTGATAACCTTCCTGGCCAAAAAACATGCCCTGTTCAACAACTTCCATCTCCATTCGAGCTGCAACAGCAAACCCGGAGAAATTAATGTTGTAGGTCAGCTTCTCACCAATTCTGAGCGTTGAGCCATCGTAAGCTGGCGCGGGATTGGTCGTTGCCGCAGCGCCAGAGGGAGTTGAAGAAGGTTTTGAATCGGAAGGTTTCGGCGGAGGGGTCAGCTTTCCCTGCTGTTGATACGCATAAAGCGTCCAGCCGTAACTGATTGCGGCGACGGCCAATAAACCGAAAACTATTTTGCGAGCTAGCCTAAAAAACGACATTAAAATTATTCCGCCTTACAACTGAAAATCTTCCGGCGCTTCTGGGCAGGCGTATCACCGGCGTGTTCTGTGGGGTTGATCTAGCAGGTGCGCGCGGGGCGACGGCTGTATAACAACTGTGCAACACCACTTTCCGTAAACCACTTACGCGGATGTTTGTTCAATTTCTTCCAAAATCTTTCGCGCTGCCATCACCGGATCATCCGCTGCAGTGATGGGGCGTCCCACGACTAACAAATTTGCTCCGGCGGCAATCGCTTCTCCCGGAGTCATCACACGGCTTTGATCGTTCAGCGCCGCGCCTGCGGGCCGAACGCCCGGCGTCAGGATTACGAAGCCTGGATTATCCACTGCTTTTCGGATTGGCACAATCTCCTGAGGCGAAGCGACAACGCCATTAATACCAGACTTTTCACACAGTTGCGCCAGCGCGACAACTTCGTCCTCCAGCTTTCGCTCGATTCCCACTTCGCTGAGCGATTCCTGCGTGTGGCTGGTCAATACCGTCACGCCTAAAATCAGCGGACGCGCAATTCCTTCACGCGCAACAGTTTCATTTACGGCCTCCACCGTTGCACGCATCATCTTTGATCCGCCCATCGCATGAACATTAAAGATACTGACGCCCAATCGAGCCGCCTCAATCCCGGCTTTTGCGACGGTGTTCGGAATATCGTGGAATTTCAGGTCCAGAAACACCTGTTCACCCATCCCGATAATTTGCCGAACAATATCTGGCCCGGCAGCGGTAAAAAGCTGTTTGCCAACTTTGAACATTCCCACTGTGCCGCGAAGCCGTTCGACCAACGACAATGCTTGTTCAGGCGTATCAACGTCCAAAGCTACAACGATCGGATTGCGAATTTTCAAACTAAAAGATTCTCCTATTCAATCAAGGTAATTTCATGCTCAACAAAGTCGCCGGATCCAGATATGCGCTTTGCCAACGGACAGCAACGTGCAAATGTTCAGAAGTCACTCGGCCGGTTGCGCCGCTTAAACCAATGATTTGCCCTTTGGCAACGCGGCTGCCTTCTCGGGTTTTGAACTCAGACAGATGTAAATACATCGTCAGTAACCCGTGCCCGTGATCCACGACAACCATGCCGCCTTCAAAAAACATCTCGCGCGCCAAAATCACTTCGCCGCTGTTCATCGCTCTGACCGGCGTGCCAAGCGCGGCGCGAAAATCCAGGCCTTGATGCGTGCTTTGCCGTTTGTTGTTAAAAACGCGCCGCACACCAAACGGCTCAGTCACGATGTTGTCAACCGGCGCAGCAAAACTGCCTTTCCATCCGCGACTGCCGCTGAAGCGACGAAAAATCTCGCGCTTCACTTCCTGTTCCTGTTTGATCCGCTCCAACGTTTCGGCGTCAGGGTCCAAAAACTTTTGTGCGACTCTCAGCCTGCTCGTCTGATAAGAGCCTCGGCCAACTTTAACCGTCTGAACAGAAGTCGAATGAACACCGCTGGTCGAAATAGAGTCCAGTTTTAATGGATGGTTCCCGGCGGCGGTTCCAAGCTCATTGCCTGCCAATCCGCACCACGTTCTGCTCCCCGAATCGAATTCAAAGATCACGCGATGCCCCAACCATATTCCGCTCAGCGATTTCAGCGGCTTATCGGCGCTTACGCAAAACAGAACGGGCGAGCCATTGACTGGTTGCGCCGGTTCCAGACTCAAAGTGAGTTTGATGGGTTGGACTTTTGCTTCTAATGACGCCGACGTTACAACCGGCAACCAAATGAGAAGCCCGAACAAGAGAAAGGGCAGAAACCTCATTGCGCCTCCCAAACGGACGTCCACTTAATCCACTACTACTGACCCGATCAGTTCGTTGATGCTCTTCAGACCATTTTGCTGACAGTATTCCGCCAGGCCATCCACGATTTTCATCGAAGCCGATGGGTCGTAAAAATTCGCCGTGCCGACCTGAACTGCTGAAGCTCCGGCGATGATAAATTCCAGCGCGTCTTCAGTTGTGGCGATTCCGCCAATGCCCACCAACGGAATTTTGACCGCGCGCGAAGCCTGAAAGACACAGCGCACGGCAATCGGTTTGATTGCGGGGCCGGACAATCCGCCGGTTTTATTTGCCAACCGGGGTCGCCGCGTATTGATGTCAATCGCCATTCCCACCGCCGTGTTAATTAATGACAAAGCATCGGCCCCTGCAATTTCGACCGCACGGGCCACAGCGGCAACATCCGTCACGTTCGGCGACATTTTGACGATCACCGGACGGCTGGCGACTTTCCTGACAGCTTCCGTGACAGCAGCGGCCTGGCGAGGATCGTTGGCAAACGATTCGCCGCCTGCTTTGACGTTCGGACAGGAGATGTTCAGTTCGTATGCGTGAATGCCTTCGCCATTTTCCAGAATGCTGATGGCTTCGATGTATTCATCAATCGTGTAGCCAAACACATTGGGGATCACGCGTGTGTCGTATCGCCGAAGCTCCGGCAGTTTGTCTTCGATAAATGCCTGCGCACCGATGTTCTGTAACCCGATGGCGTTCAGCATCCCGCCGTGTGTTTCGACAATCCGCCACGGAGCATTTCCGCGCATGGGTTTGGCCGACAACCCTTTGGTGCAAATACCGCCCAGCCGATTCAGGTCAATCAGCGGAGCCATGTCCAGGCCATAACCGCAGGTGCCGCTGGCCGTCCAAACGGGATTATTGAATTGCACTCCGGCAATTTTGACTTCTAATGGATTAGTTGCGTTCGCCATCGTTCAGAAAGCTCAAAAGCAGTTGCTTATCATTTAGATAGGTAAGCCGATTTACGGCATCACCCACCATCAGCCATTCAAAGCCTTCGATTTCGTCCGAAGCTTCGAACTTGTGATCGCCAACGGGTTCCATGTGCCAGTACAGCACCACTTTCAATCGTTTTTTGACCGGGTACTTCCTGAATCCGGCAAAATCTGTAATCACGGTGTCATAACCGGTTTCCTCTTTCACTTCGCGCTGGGCGGCGGCTTCCCAATCCTCGCCTTCGTCCACATGGCCTTTGGGCAGTTTCCAGGCCTGATCTTCGCGGCTTTTGACCAACAAAACCTGGCGCCCTTCATCTCGCCATAAGATGCCGCCCGCGCAATACACAATGTCTCGATTTTTTATGACAGCCAATGCAACTCCTTGCTCCAAAACACCGGCCCATCGGTGCAGACTTTTTTGTAAACGAAGCCTTCAGGGCAATCGTGTTTGACCGAAACAGCGCACCCAACGCAGACGCCAAAACCGCACCCCATCGGCGCTTCAAGCGACAGTTGCGCTGGAACGTTGTGTTGCTCCGCCAGTCTGGACACAGCATGCAACATCGGGTCAGGACCACAAGAATAAATCACGAGTGGCTTGCCTGCCCGCGCTTTCAAATGCTTTTCCAGTGGAGCGGTGACAAAACCTTTTTCGCCGTAACTGCCGTCAACCGTCGCGCAAGTAATGCTTTCCTGCGATAGCAAAGCAGTAAAATCTGCCAACCCGCAAAGATCGCCACGGCTGGCTCCGCCAAGGAAAAGCCGCGTGGGAATGTTTTGCTTCAACAACTTTTCGGCCAACATAAATACCGCAGGGGACCCGACACCACCAGCGACGAGTAAGGTTTCGCGGCCATTGGCAAAACTGGTGTCGTAGGTGTTGCCAAGCGAGCCAAGAAAATCCACTTTGTCGCCCGGCTCCAGTTGCGCCAAAGCCTGCGTGCCGCGTCCCAGAATCTGGTAAATGAAATCCACGTCGAGTTTTTCGCCTGCCGGTTCGCAGCGGTAAAACGCCATTGCGCGTCGTAACAGCGGTTCGTAAATGCCGTGCGCTTTCAGCATCGCAAACTGGCCGGGCAAAACCGAAATCCGTTCATCCAGCCGCAACCGCAAATATCCGTAACTGCGCGAAGACCCTGAACGCACAATCTCGTTCCGTTCAACCGTAACCACGGCGTCAAGAATTTTTCCAAATGCTGACAAGAGAAAACTCCGAGTGAGTGAATTTTTGCGACCGAGCGGCAGTCTAACAAAAGCATTTTGATCGGCAAAGCTGGCAGCTTCGGACAGCTTCGTGTAGATTGGCTTTCACACTACGACTCTTCTTCCATACAAAATAAATTTATGACGCTGAACAAAATTTTCCCTGCCATTATCGTCGGGATCATCGTATTGGCCGGTTCTCCATTTCTGCTGGGCCTGATCTGGCCGCGCATCAATGATGTCAAAACCGGAGCGACGCCACAATACGCAGACCTGCAACCCCAACGCTTCAATCAACCGCTGGAAAAAGTCTACGCCGCCGCACTGGAAGTTTCGCGCGCGCAAGGTTGGGACATACGCGAAACCAAACCCGAACAAGGCATTATCGAAGCCATCGCAACAACACGCCTGTTCAAATTCAAAGACGACGTGACCATCACCATCACCAGCGAAGGTTTGGCAACCGTGGTCAACGTGCGCTCGAAATCTCGGATTGGCAAAGGAGATATGGGCACAAATGCACGTCGCATTCGCGCGTTCCAGGCTGAACTGGCCAAAAAATTATGAGCGATGCTATATTCCGCGCGCTGCAAACCCCAACTCAATCGAGGCAACCATGGAATTCATTGAAAAAGCTGTCGTGATGACTGCCGGAGACATCAATCGCGTGTTGGCGCGCATGGCTTCGCAGATTGTCGAAAACAATCCCGACCTTTCCGGAGTCTTGCTGGTCGGCATTCATCGCAGAGGCGTGCCGCTGGCGGAAAAAATCGCCGCCAAGATCAAGGAAATGGACGGCGTGGAAGTTGCCAAAGGCGCGCTGGACATCACCCTTTACCGTGACGATTTGACCACTGTCGCCGACCGGCCGGTGATCAACAAAACCGAATTGCCCGCCAACATCACCGGCAAAACGATCATTCTGGTAGATGATGTGCTCTACACAGGACGAACGATCCGCGCCGCGATGGATGAATTGATTGATTTCGGGCGTCCGCGCCGGGTTCAACTGGCTGTGCTGATTGATCGCGGCTGGCGCGAATTGCCCATCCAGGCTGATTACGTCGGCAAAACCGTCACCACTACCGAAGCCGAAATCATCAAAGTGATGCTGCCGGAATTTGACGAAACCGAACAG
>CAZMXG010000111.1:0-26434 GCA_964570175.1 uncultured Heliomicrobium sp.
AACCCTTGATCCGGGGCACTCAAAAAGTGCCCCGAACTTTTCAAAACCTACTTAGCACGTGAGATTGATGTGTTGGTATTAGCAGAGTGTGAGATTCCAATAGCGGTCATGTTGAAAACTCTCAATCGAGAAAGCGTTGAATATGAGTTTGCCCATAACACTCAATGCCAAAAGCTGACTGTATACACACGCTTTTCCAACCAATTCATGCAGCCTTTATCTGAAACTGGCCGCTGGTCAATACGCAGGTTGGCTTTACCACTGCGAACTGAAATACTTCTTGCTATGGCTCACCTGCCGGATAGGCAAAATCATTCGACAGAAAGCCAAGCTTATGAGGCTGCCGAATTGGCAAGAGACATCAAGCGTGTCGAAGAGCAAGTTGGACATGCCAGAACGGTTGTTATTGGTGATTTCAACATGGACCCTTTCGAGACAGGGATCTATGCAGCTGCTGGGTTGAATGCCGCCATGACAAAAGAAATTGCGATGCGTGAGTCCCGTATAGTGCAAGGGCGCCAATACAATTTTTTCTATAACCCAATGTGGCGACATTTCGGTGATCGGACAGGAAGGCCTCCCGGAACTTACTATTACCACAAGGCCGAACATACAACTTTGTTCTGGCACATGTTTGATCAAGTCCTGTTACGCCCAGAATTGGTCGACAAGCTCTATGATGAAGAGCTTGAAATTTTGACCAGCGATGGTCAGGTATCTTTCCTTTCTGCGAAAGGGTTGCCTGATGCTAAAATTGCGTCGGATCATTTACCGTTAATGTTTTCGCTGAAGTTGTAATCGAGGTGAATAATTATGGAAACTCAAATTCGCGATCTTTGGCCAAGTGATATAGGTATAGCAAGTCTTGTGACACCAGTCACCATTCTTCGTGAGCAAGCTGCACTTTTAGGTGAGAAAACCGGAAATCTTGTACAAGCCGAAGTTAAAACCAGTTCGAGTGGGCAAGTGGTGACGCATTCATTTAATTTGATTGCGCCAGCAATGGGGAATTATCGTTATCGGTTACTATCCGCTACTCATAATGTGGAAGTTTACCCACTATCCCTCAATTTCGACCCCACCAACTCTGGAATAACAGTTAAGACTGAGCAGGAATTTATTGAGCAACTTAGTAAATGGCTTTCTTCTGAAAAAGCCGTAAACATAGTTAAATCACTAATTGCTCAAAGCCAACAGTAGTCTTATTCAGACACAAGATAATTCCTTCGCCATTTTGGATGAAGAAGAGTTAGTTTAATTTTCATCGCAACCAAAAATTATCGACTTATCTGTACTTGCAGCTTTTTGCGAGCAGACTCGGCATCATCACTTTTCGGATAGCGCTTGGCCAGTTCACGATACGCCTCACCGTCGTAAACAATCCGTTCTGTTTTTTCGTCATAATCAAAGATCACGCCGACGCGGTTGTAACGATCCAGCCCAACAAAATTCAGGAAGTAATCTCGTTTGCTCAAACCTGCGCTCGGTTCTTCATTGCCGACGCGGCGTTTGGCATCGCGAGTCAAACGCTCAGCAGCGCTATCGGCGGCTTCACCAAGTTTCAGCAGACAGCGCGGAGCCGACGGCGTTGAACGGAATTCGTCCGCGCATAATTTTGCCAGACGCGCTTTGATAAAATCGTCGTTGGTGTCTTCTACGAGTTTGAGCAAGCGTTCCCCGTCGGCGGCAGTGCCAGATTGGGCGACGGCTTCCGCCAGCACCCAGCCCTGCGTATTGCGCGTGACCGAAACGCGCAGGAATTGTTGGCCATCCTTTGATTTTTTAGCGCCTCGAATACCAATGACACGGCCTCGACGCAATCGCTGGCTCAGCGGTGCTTTGACATCGGGCTGTGTCCGCAAGGCAGAAAGCCGCTCGTCAACGATGATGGCTCGTTTGCCTGGAATGACAGTTTTGCGTCTGGTTTGCGCTGTTGCGGTAATTGAAAGGGCGACAAGAAAAACGATTCCCCCAATGGCTGTGCGGGCAAACATAGCTGTTCTCCTTCAGGGGTGGCCGGAGGTTTTGCTGTGTGCGGCAAAAATTACTGCCGCTTGGACCTAGCTCGGTGAATGCGCCATCTATTTGCGTTTAGATCGCGGCGCGTAGGAATCAAACCCAATGTGTTTCATATCGGCGTAATCACGCCCGTAATCATTTTCCTGATCTTCAATGGCAACCAGGTAATCAAAAATGACGAATCCTTTTCCCGGTTTCGCCGGCGTCAGGTGATCGCAGAAAAACTGATGCGGAAAACTTTTGCGAATGCTTTCATCCCGCCAGCGAATGACGATCTGAATCGGCAAAAAATAAACTTCGCCATGTTTGCTGAATTCAACCAGAAAGCCTGAGGCTGCGCCGAAACGCGCGACCCGCTCAAGAAAGCCAATCTGATGCGCGTGCAGGTTGTCAAAATCCAGCAAATCTCGTCGCGTGGTTTTGGCGTCGTAAAAAATAGCGCGACCTTCCGGAGCGAGCACTCCGCCGTAATCCGGCTCGGCTTTTGATTCCGGAATGAAACGCCGCCAGTCTGTCACCTTATGCTGTTTGACCAGGCCGCCGAGTTCAGCAGAGGAAATTCGCGCCTGCCCGGAACCGGAAATCGAATCCATTGTCGGCAATGACAATCCACGCCGAGCTTCCCCGCGATCAATCAGGTATTTTCCCGGAATTGCTTTGCGCGTGATGCAGGCCCGCCCGGCACGTTCGTACGCTTCATTGGTGCGATTGATCGCTTCCTGAAAACTGCTGCCAGTTTCTGCGCCGCGGCGTTTGACAGTCATAAGTCCGTAGCCGGTAGCCGGTAACCGGTAGTCGGTAGAAACCAGGGTACGGTCTACCGATTACCGAATTCCGACCACCTTAATCAAGCTCGGCATCGTCAATTTCAAAGTTGGCGTAAACGCTTTGCACGTCGTCGTGATCGTCCAGAGCTTCGTATAGCTTCAACATTTTACTGGCGTCGGCGCCTTCTAGTTTGATGGTGTTTTGCGGAATCATCGCCAGTTCGGCAGACATTGGCTCAATGCCTTTGGCTTTGATGGCTTCCAGCACGGCGTGAAAATCTTCCGGCGATGTCAGGATCTGATGCGTATCCGCGTCGCTGGAGACATCTTCGGCACCGGCTTCCAGCGCAATTTCCATCATTTCGTCTTCGCTTTTTTGTGCGGCGTCAATAACGATCTGACCTTTTCTGTTAAACATCCAGGAAACAGAATTTGATTCGCCCATGTTGCCGCCGTTTTTGGAAAAAGCGTGACGGATTTCAGCGACGGTACGGTTGCGGTTGTCGGTTGTCGTGTTGACCAACACAGCCACGCCGCCAGGCCCATATCCTTCGTAGGTGATTTCGTCATAACTGACGCCTTCCAATTCACCCGTGCCACGTTTGATTGCCTTATCAATCGTGTCGTTCGGCATGTTGCTGCCTTTGGCGTCGCTGACAGCCTTGCGCAAGCGTGCGTTGCCGCTTACATCACCGCCACCGCTGCGCGCGGCAATGGTGATTTCTTTGATCAGTTTGGTAAAAATTTTTCCGCGCTTGGCATCGAGCGCGCCTTTTTTGTGCTTAATCGTATGCCATTTTGAATGCCCTGACATGACAGGTTACCTCGAAATTTAGGGAAAGAACGTTAGGAAAGCAGGCCGGGAATATAGCACGCCGCTGAAGAAATCGTAAAACCCGCAGCCAGCTTGACGAAGTCAGCCGCCCGGCGTCACGATGTGACCAATGGCTGCAACACCTTATGAAAAAACCATGGAACGCGCGCTGAAGCTGTTGTCTTTCAAACCGCGCAGCATCACAGAATTGCACGAACGGTTGCTGGAAAAGGAATGGGCAGAGGAATCCACTGTTGACCAGGTCATTTCCCGGTTGATTGAGCTTCGATATTTGGATGATGAACAATTTGCAACAAGTTACGCCAGTTCGCGGCTGGCGGTTAGGCCGCTTGGCCGAACCCGATTGCGTCGCGATTTGCAGCGAAAAAAGCTGCCGAATGAAATTACCGAACAAACGCTGGATCAGCTTTATGATGGAAATGCCGAGGAAGAATTGATTGATCGCGCCATCGCCAAACGATTGCGGCTGAAAGGCGCGCCAACGACACCGGAAGCGGCCAAAAAGTTGTTCGATTATCTGATGCGGCGCGGATTCAGTTACGATCTGGTCCGGCGAAAAATCCGCGAAGCCGCCAAGGGAGCTTCTTCGCCAGGGGAAGAGACGCAATTTGACGACGCTTAGCACCATGCAAGTTTGCGGCTCCGGATTCGTTCAAAATTACGCTGTTCGGTATTTTCGACACAACAAATTTGAAGAGGGAAATTGAGATGAAAAGATTTACGTTAGCTTTGTTAATTACCCTGGCATTTGCGGCTTCGCTGTGGACGGCGTCGGCGCAGCAAGCAGCGCAAAAAACGTCAGCGCAGCTTCCGACGGATGAAATTATCAAACGCTTCACGGCCAAAGAAAGCGAGTTGCTGGAAATCTGGAAGGAGTATTCCTACCAGCAGGAATCGAAGATTCAACGCTTGGGACAGGCCAAAACCGTCACCGGCGAGTTTTATCAGTTATCGGAATTTGTCTTTAACGACGCGGGGCAACGGCAGCAGAAAATTCTCAAAGCGCCAATTTCTGATCTGGAGCAATCAGGTGTTTTGACGTATGAAGACAAAAACGCCCTGACCAATCTGCAACCTTTTGCCCTGACAACCAAAGACTTGCCGCTATACAACGTAAGTTATGTGGGCAAAGAAAAAGTGGATGATCTGAGCACCTACGTTTTCGATGTGACGCCAAAAGTGATGTCGAACGAGCGCGAACTGAAAAAGCTGAAAGATCAAAAGGTCGAAGGCAAATTTTTCCAAGGCCGAATCTGGGTGGACGACGAAGACCTGCAAGTCGTCAAAAGCGCGGGCAAAGTGGTTCCTGAATTCAAACAGCGGTTTCCGAAGTTCGAAACCTATCGTGAAAACATTGATGGCCGTTACTGGTTCCCAACGTACACCTACGGCGACGACAAGCTTTTCTTCGACGGTGGCGAACCGCTGCACATACGGATGGTTATCAAGTACAAAAACTATCGCCGATTCCAATCCGATATCAAGTTCCTGGATGCGGAAGAGGTCAAGGAAGGCCAACCCGCTGCCGATGACAAGGCCAAAGCTGGAACCGCAACCACAACCAAACCCGGCGAAGTAAAGAAAGACGAGCCAAAGAAAGAAGAGAAAAAGGAAGAGTCGAAGAAGCCACAACGTCCGCGCCCTTAACGGAAGCGGCGTTTTTCCCACAACAAAATACCCAGCAAACAAAGGGCGGTCGTCAAACTGATGATCGCCCCTTTTGTTAGCGATTCGGGCCAGTAGCTCAACTCGACAACATGCTTTCCCGCCGGAACCTGCACGCCGCGTAAATTGTAATCCACCCGCAGCAAACCGGATTCAGCGCCATCCACTTTCACCGTCCAGCCAGGATAGTGCATTTCGCTTAACACCAGCAGCGACGCTTTGGTTGCGTTCGCTTCAATGACGAGTTTGGTCGGCTGACGGCTGATGATCGAGGCCAGGTTTTGAGTTCCGCCTTCGGGCTGGATCGCTGGGTGATTGGATTCATTTCGGCTAAAGCCAGGAATCAGGACTTTGGCCGTTTCGGGATCAACCAGTGCCATTGTGCGCGGATCAAAGTCTGGATCAAGAATCTGTCCGCGAATCAGTTTCAGTTGATCGCCTTCCCAGGCGATTTTGGTTTCGTTCACCAGCCAGACGCGAGGCAGCGCGCGCAGGTTTTCAAAAATGTGATAGTCGGCATAAGGTTTTGCCGGATCGCGTTGGGGAACGATTTCGCGCCAACGAGTTTTGTCATTCAAATGGTTACTGAGAAAGCTTGGCGGAATGAAGACATAACGGACATTGAAAATATCCAGCGTGCGATCTTGCGGTTCCAACATCGTTAGATTGAATGCACGGCCGGCTTCGTCCAATCCGCTGAACACTTTTTGCCGCTCGCTCAAGACAGGGTCGTATCCGGCCATCATTTCGTGCCCGTAAAACCAGAATGGGCTGAATTCGCCGGTCGTAGCGTTCAGCATCATCTGATAGCGAATTGGCTGAAGTGGGTTTTGCGCGGCAGCAAGCTCCGGCGGCATGGCCCGGCCAATCAGAGCTTCCAACTTCGCGGGGTTGTTGATCGGAGCGAATGCCGCGTACAGGTTGAGATCAAGTAACAGAACCGCCAGCAACAATCCAAACCAGCGTTTACGGTTTCGAGTGCGCGCAAAAATGATCGTCACCAAACATGCGCCAGCCGCAGCAATCATTGGCAACAGAAATTCCCACTTTGCTGATTGCAAAAAGCCGACCGGCAAATGATTCAAATCAGGCAGCGAACGAAGCAGATCTTCAAATGTGCCTTTTTCCCAAAGCGCAAAGCCTCCGATTGCAATCCCCAGCGCGGCAAGCCCCACCGACAAAAGCTGCAAGCTGCGCGAAAGGAAGCCGGCTTCTCTTTCCGCACGAATCAACCGATCCACCGTGTAACCGGCCAGCACGGCTAAGGCCAATATGACTTCCATCCAGTGACGATTCGGGCTGCGAAAGTGGCTGACCAGCGGGAAATGGAAAAGCGCTTTGGCCACAAAGCCGGAGTATTTTCCCATTGCCAGAATTGTTCCAACGATGGCGACAACGCTCCAGAACTTGCCGATTCCAAAGCGAAACTTCCACGCCGCAATGGCTCCAGCTAGCGCGAACGACAACGCCAGCGCGCCCAAATAAATTTGCGCTTCGTTATGGTGCCAGTAAGGTCCCCAATACGGCAGAGAGTAAATCGTTTTGCCTGAACCATGCAGAAATGGAAACACCGTTACCAGCAACGACGCCGGGTGCAGCGAATGCAGCGTGAACAATTCAAACGGCCATTCCTGGCGAACGGACTTTGTCGCGAACTCAAAAGCGGGCGCAAGCTGGATTGCCGCCAGGCCGATTCCGGCGACGAACATCAACGCGAATTTCAGCAGAAAGCCGAGAGACTTTTTGAAATCTGAGATTTGAAATCTGAAAAGCGCATACGCGCAGGCCAAGAGCGAAGAGTAAATCAGCGGCTGCGGATGTGCAGCAAAGATTTGCCAGGCGATAAACAGCGAACCAAAAATGACATCGCGCCATCGTCCGCGCTGGCTCAGCCGTTCGGTGAAACAAAGCGCCAGCGGCGCCAAGGCAACGATTCGTACAAAGCCGGGATACAGCGTTCGGCCAACCAGAAAACCGCTCAGGCCGAAAATGACGGCGGCGAAAATACTGGCGCGGCGCGTAAAACCCAGGCTGCGGGCGTAGCTGAACATGGCCAGCAAGGCGACCGCAAAGCTTAGCTCAATCGAAAGCGTCAGCGTACGCGAAGTCGCGCCAATCCAGTGAATCCAGTTCAAAGGGTCCAGCGTGCCGGATTGCCATTCGGAAAAAAACGGAATGCCGCCATATTGATTGGGATTCCAAAGCGGGAAGGAACCGGAGCGGATTTGTTCAGCGGCGAATTTGTAAGCAGGGAAGAACCAGAACACGGCGTCCTGATCGCCAAGCGTCAACCAGCCCAGCGTTTCTCGCCAAAAAAAGATCGGCGGAAGCAACAGCAGAAACAGCCTTGCCAGCCAATCTTTTGTGCGTGGTGTGTGCGACGAGCCGGAATCGGTCAGATAGGATTTACAGGATTCAGCAAGATGAAGGGCAAATTTCACGTTTCTCTGATAAGCGACCGGTTGGCTTCACTTCAGCGCGTCTATCTTGATCGAACCGCCGGAAGTGTTGAAGGGATTCCACGGCAATCGAGTTTCTTTGTGCCCCAAATCCATTACGCGCAACTTCAGCGCGCCTTTTGAGCGATAGGCTTGATCGAAACGCCCTTCGCCCATTCCCGGATCGGCAATCGGGTACACAGAAAGATACGCCATATAACGCACGTTCAATCGTTTCCAGTTTTCCCAGTTGCCTTCCGCGTTATTGCTGGCGACGGTTTTGCGTCCAGTGAACAAATAAATCAACGCCGGATTCATTGAGCAGACGACGGCGTCTTCGGGCGTCTTTTCCTTAATCCATTTCAAGGCTTCCAGGTTTTCGTCGAAGAGTGCGCGCCAAGGCAGATATTCAGCCCGCGACAGATCGGAACGTTTGGCCAGATACACCGAATGATCGTAAATGAAAAGCATCAGGAACAATCCTGCAAGAATCGTCATGGCGGGCCAGGGCGCGAGCGCAGATTTCATCTCCAGCTTCGTTTGCAGGAATTCGCGTATGCCACGAAGCGATTCCAACAAGTATGCAAATAGAAACGGAGCCAGCGGCAACAGAAACCTGAATGTATCCCAAGGCCAAAGGCAGGTAATCAATAGCGTGAACGCCGTAGTCAGTTCGGCAACGGCAAGACGCCGCCTAACAGTCAGCGCAAATCCCAGCAGAAGAAACGCGCTGAATACGTACGAAAGCGCGTGGCTGGTTCGCCCGGTTTCCAGCGTTTCTTCGCCGCTGATTTTCGGCGAGCGATGCGCCATGGGGGTGAAGAGCATGGCCATGTTGTTGCTAACAATCTTCATTGCGTTTGACCACATGCGATCCGGCAAACTATCGAACTGAATGGTTGCCGAAGATGGGTCGCCCGCGCGGGATTGCCAGAACTGGACGGAATAATCCAAAACGATCATGCCGCCTTGTTCGGCGCGCTGTTCCGGTGTTGGTTGATGCGTGCGCGAATAGAAAACCCATGGGCCTGCAACGATGATCACCGCCAAGGCGAAAGCTCCCGCCGAGCGCCACTTGCGCTCTTTTAGCAGATAGATGAATCCGGCTCCGATCACCGCCAAACCGATGGAACGCGTTAGAAAAGCGATGGCCGCCAAGGCTCCGCCAAGCGCCGCGTTGCGAAGTTCTGCTTTCCCGTTTTCAGCCCGCGCTGCGGATTCGATAATCACCACCGCCAGCAATTGAAACGCGGTGAAAACACATTCGGACATGGTCGAGGAAGTCGCCAGAAACACCAGTCCGGGCATCAGCGTCACCGTCAGTGCCGAAATCAGCGATAGCAGATGCGGCCATTCACGATCTCGATTGAAGTGTTTGTAGCTGGCCCAGCCGATGACAAACATGGCCAGAACGGAAACCGATTTCAGCAGCAGAACGTTGTCCGGAAAGCTCGGCCACAGCCGATACGCCAACGACATCAGGAAGGGATAAACTGGCGGGTAAACGGGAAGAATTCCCGCTGACGGCGAATTGATCAGTTGATAACCCTGTCCCGTCGCCAGGGATTTCGCCAGTAGCGCGTACCAGGCGTCGTCAACAAACAATCCAATAATTCGATCCAGCCGCAACAGGTACACGGCTAAAAATATTGCCACTGCGACCGCGAAACTGATCAGGACAAATTTTCGACCCTCCAGTTGGGCGCTGCCCTGAATATTTGCTTCCTTGATGGTTACTGGTGCGGAAGCGGCAGCTTTGTTTCGCTCTGATGTTTTTTTCGTTGCCATTTTTGAAAGCCAGGTTGAAAAGCACTTGCCAGTGTCAAAAGGAATTACCAATTCGGACGCGATTCCGCAGGTCCCAAATCAACAACGCGGAAATTGACTCTGCCCGGAGCGCGGTAAACGACTTTGAATTTCTGTTCGGAAGGATCTGGCGTTTCTCCGTACACGGCGGCTTTCACCACGTAACGAACCCCCAGTCGTTTCCAGTTCTCCCAGTTTTCAGCAGGAAAATCAGACGCGATGGTTTTGTGACCCGTGAACAGATACACCAGCGGAGGATTCAAGGTCGCGATAGCGTCGGCTTGCGGGACATTGCTTTTGACCCATTTCAGCATCGCTTCCGCTTCGTCGAAGGTTTGCAGCCATTGCGGGCGTTCCATTACGTCGCCGCTTTTGTAAATGTAACTGACGTTGCCGTAAATATTTACTGCAGCGATCAAAGCCACAACAACCAACGCGACTGTCCATTGCCCAGCAGGATTGGAGGTGGCCCGGAACCGCTGAATCAGCGCAACCAGTTCCCGAATTCCCAGCGCGAAGTAAAAGATGACGAAAGGAATCAGCGGCAACACGAACCGGAACGTTTCCCAGGGCCACAACACTGTTACTGCCAACGACAGTGGAACGGCGAATTCTGCCATAGTGATCTTTTGGCGTGCGGCGGCGATCAAGCCGACGACGGCAAAAATGCTCAGGAAAAAAGAAACGCTCCAGGTGTCGCCTCTGCCGCCCTGTTTGACGCTGTCTTTTTGCGCTTCCTGATACGGATCGCGCAACGCTTCAAAGAGCGGAGTCACGACAATGCGTCCAATGTCGCGCCCGCTGATTTCAATGGAGTTGTTGAGCACTCGTTCCGGCAATTGAGCCGCAGTGATGGTGCCCGAAAAACTGAATCCAGCGCGTTTTTGCCAGAACTGCTTTTCATAAGGCAGCACAATGTGGCCGCCTTGTTCCGTTTGCTGCTCAGGCGTCGGCGCGTGCAGGCGCGTGTAAATTACCCAGGGACCGCAAAGCGCAACAACAATCACGGTGAAAACAATGGCGGGTTTGATCAACTTGTTTTTCAGCAGGTAGAAAAATCCGGCAGCAATCAAACTAATGGCAATCGAACGAGTCAGAAATCCCACGGAAGCCAGCACCGCGCCCAAAGCCGCCAGTTGCAACTGGCGAGCAGGTTTCTCGCTCCGCACACACTTTTCCACCACCACGACAGTCGCCAGAAAGATCAGCGAAAAAACGCATTCGGACATCATTGTCGAAGTCGCCATAAAAACCAGTGGTGGGCTGAGCACGGCGGCGACGCAAATTCCCAACGCAACCATCGGAGGCAAGCCCCGCTCTTTGACAAAGTATCGAAAGCCAATAATGCCAACACCCAACATTGCCGCGACAGAAATTGATTTCAGCAGCCAGACATTGTCAGGAAAGTTCGGCGAAATTCGGTAAAACAACGACAGCAGAAACGGATACGCGGGCGGGTAAAGCGGCAAGATACCTGTCGTTGGAGAATTGATCAGTGTATACCCTTGTCCCGTCGCCAGCGATTTGGCTAATAACAGGTACCATCCATCGTCTACGAACAATCCCACGACGCGATCCATTCGCAAAACGTAAATCAGCAAACAGGCGATCAGGCTCAATCCGCCTGCGATTTTAAGATAGCTCGGCGAAGCCTGGCTTTGATCAGGGTCCGCATCCGAAAGACGCTGGTCGTTGAGAGGTTCAGACATAGAAGCTCGGGGTAATGGGATGGGAAGGTTTTTACGCACGCGGCGGAAAGCACACGTTCAGCGAACGAATCTATGTTGATCTGAGCAAGGAATTTGTAGGGCAATGAACACGAAGACCGGAAGGCGCGAAACCTCCGGTCTTCGATCTTCGGCAAGAAATACGGCTTTCTTATCTTACTCAGCAGCTTTCTTTTGTGCTTTGCCAGCAGCCTTGTTGGCCGCCTGGACGCGCGTATCGCGTTCGCGAATACGAGCCGCTTTGCCGCGCAAGGCGCGCAGATAATAGAGCTTGGCTCGGCGGACACGGCCACGTTTGACGACTTCAATGTGGTCCACAATCGTCGCGCTCAGCGGAAAGATGCGCTCGACACCAACACCGAACGAAGTTTTGCGAACCGTGATGGTTTCGCGGTTTCCGCTGCCTTTGCGGGCAATGACGACGCCTTCAAATGCCTGCAAACGTTCTTTGGTTTCGCTTTCCTTGATTCGCACGTGAACACGTACGGTGTCTCCGGGAATAAACTCGGGAATATTCGTTTTTAAATATGATTTTTCAACATTACTTAGTGCATTCATGGCAATCACCTCTTTTAGGTCTCAAATTTCAAATCTCTAGATTTCAAATTTCGGTTATTCAGCTTTTTGGCTCGCCTCAGCCAGCCAACGACGCTCTTCGTTTGTCAGTTCAGCCTTGATCAGCAGGTCAGGCCTTCGCTCCAGGGTTTTTAGCAGAGCAGTCCGCCGCCGCCATTTCGCCACCTCGGCGTGATGGCCACCGACCAGAATTTCCGGAACCTGCCATCCGCGAAAATCCGCCGGTCGCGTGTAGTGCGGATAATCCAGCACGCCACTGTTTTCAGCGCTGAACGAATCGTGAACCGCCGATGTGTCGCTACCCAGCACGTTCGGCAGCAATCGGGTTACGGCATCAACAACAATCATTGCCGGGATTTCTCCGCCGGTCAGCACATAATCCCCGATGGAAATTTCATCCGTCACTAAATGCTGAACAATGCGCTCGTCAACGCCTTCGTAACGCCCGCAGAGCAGAATCATTCTGGAGCATTCACGCGCCAGCTTTTCAGCTTCCGCCTGGCAGAAAACCCTGCCTTGTGGCGACATCAGAATAATCGCGGTTCGCTTTTGCTCATCGCCTGGAAGCGTTTCCGGCTGTTCTTCCGACAGCAAGGTTTCGACGGCTCGAAAAATCGGTTCGGGTTTCAGAACCATTCCATCGCCGCCGCCAAACGGGCGGTCGTCAACAACGTGGTGTTTATCGTCTGTGAAAGAGCGAAGATCGTGAATGTTAATTTCGATCTGTTTCTGCTGGCGTGCCCGGCGAATGATGCCGTGGTCAAATGGCCCGGTGAAAAACTCCGGGAAGATGGTCAGCAGGTCAAAGCGCATCACATTTTCCATTTGTCATTCACCACCTTCCATTTGTTATCGAAAACATTCAATTCTTCGACGATGACAAATGGAAAATCGCAAATGGAAAATTACAAATCTAAAAGGCCTTCCGGCGGATCAACGACAATTCGTTTTTGCGCCGTATCAATTTCAACACAAATGCTGGAAGCCAGCGGAATCAGATGCTCACGTTCTGCATCGCTCACAGCCAGTAGCGGAGCAGCTCCAAAGTTATGCACCCTTGTCACCTTGCCCACTGCCTGTCCGCCTGTCGTTATCACTTCGCAATCAACCAGATCGAACTGGTAATAATTGTCTGCTGGAAGTTTGACCAATTGATCGGCGGTGATCAGCACGCGGGAATCGCGCAAACCTTCAGCGGCGTTCATATCATCGTAACCCGCGAACTTCAGAACGATTCGGCCTTTGTGGGGCCTGGAATTTTCCAACTGTAACTGGATCAATTCGCCGTTCGATTTTTTGATCAGCGCCGTTCCCAGCTTTGAAAACCGTTCTGGAAAATCCGTCAGCAAGTCAGCGATGACCTCGCCGCGGTGTCCTTGCGGACGGGCAATACGCGCAACAGTGATCAATTCATCGGGCTTGTCAGGCAAACTTATTCCAGGATTTCCAACACAAACCGCTTTTTCAGCTTCGTGCCGGAAGCATTGAGAACTGTTCGAATTGCGCGAGCAGTGCGTCCTTGCTTGCCAATGACCTTGCCTAAATCGCCTTCGCCCACGCGCAATTCCAGCACTGTGGCCTGATGCCCTTCGATCTCTTTGACTTTGACATCATCAGGGTTATCAACCAATGCCTGGGCGATTAACTCAACCAATTCCTTCATTGCGATTTCTCCGAACCAGCCTGCTGACTTAACAACCTTCGTTCACACGCCGAAAAAGCGCACATGCGAACTTAAGGTTAGTTGCCAACTTCGCTGCTGGCGGGTTGTTGCAGTTCACTTTTACGAATCAAGCTGCGAACCGTCTCGCTCGGCTGCGCGCCGCATTTCATCCAGTAACTGATGCGGTCGTGATTCAGCTTCAGTTCCACTGGTTCGCGGCAAGGATTGTAATAGCCGACGATTTCAATAAAACGACCATCGCGCTTGCTGCGCTTTTCCGCCACGATAACGCGATAAAAAGGCTTTTTCTTCGCGCCCTGTCTTGTCAGTCTGATTGCTAACAAAGCGATACCTCCAAAAACGTGATTAATAACGCGTGGATTATAGACAAGATGTACTGGGTTGTCAGGGTTGGGCGCTTCCGATTGAAGTCTTCGAACACTGTTCGCCAGCAGCTATCTTTTCTTTTTCTTCCTTTTGTCTTTCTTCTTACGCGAGCCGACGCCTGTCAGCTTGCGAACAACCTTGCCTTTCAACCCGCCGAGCATTCCTTCGCCGCCCATTAAGTGCTGCATCATGCGCTTCATTTCGACGTATTGTTTTAACAGGCTGTCAACATCTTTCACTTTGGTGCCGCTGCCCATCGCAATGCGGCGGCGGCGCGAAAGATTGATGATCAAATGATTGTCGCGCTCTTTCGGCGTCATCGAATTGATGATCGCTTCCGTGCGCTTCATTTCAGATTCCATCTGCGCCGTCATTTCCGGCGTCATTTTGGGCATTCCGGCAAACATATCGCCGGGCAACATGCTCAAAATGCTTTCGAGAGAACCCAGCTTTTTCATCTGCGAGAGCTGGTCGCGGAAATCTTCCAAGGTGAAAGCATTCCGCTCCATCTTTTCTTGCAGTGCAATTGCTTTTTCTTCGTCAACTTCGGCTTGAACCTTTTCAATCAGCGACAGCACATCGCCCATTCCCAGAATGCGCGAAACAATGCGGTCGGGATAAAACGGCTCCAGCGCGTCATATTTTTCGCCGACGCCAACGAACTTAATGGGCTGGCCGATGACTTCCTTGATCGAAAGCGCCGCGCCACCGCGGGCATCGCCGTCCATCTTGGTCAGAATGACGCCGCTAATGCCTACGCGATCGTGAAACTCCTTGGCGCTTTTGACTGCATCCTGACCGGTCATCGCATCCGCGACAAACAGGGTTTCCACGGGCTGCATCTCGGCTTTGATGCGCTGTAATTCTTCCATCAGCGCGTCGTCAATGTGCAGCCGACCAGCCGTGTCAATCATCAAGGTGTCAAAGCCGACCTGTTCGCAATGCAAACGCGCGGCCTTGACCAGTTCAAGCGGATCGTTGATTCCGTTGCCTTCAAAGACCGGAATGTTGACGGCCTTGCCAATTACCGCCAGTTGGTCGCGCGCGGCGGGACGATAAACGTCAACCGATACCAGTAATGGATTTCGGCTTTGGTTGTTATAAAGCCATTTTGACAGCTTGCCAGTCGAAGTCGTTTTACCCGACCCCTGCAAGCCGACAATCATCACCGAATTCGGACGTCGCTGTGTGAACAGCAACCGGCTGGAAGTTCCGCCCAGCATTGAAATCATCTCGTCATTGACGATTTTGATGACCTGCTGGCCCGGAGAAAGCTGATCCAGCACTTCCTGTCCAAGGGCTTTGGCTTTGACCCGTTCAACGAAATCTTTGACAACTTTGAAATTGACGTCGGCTTCCAGCAGCGCAATGCGAATTTCGCGCATTGCCAAATCCAAATGCTCCGGCGACAGGCGGCTTTCACCGCGCAGGTCTTTAATAACCTTTTTTAGCTTGTCTGATAGTGCCTCGAACATAGAATTTGAACCGATGGTGCCCGCATGTATGCAATCAGGCGGCAAACGCAAAACGCAGAGGGTACAGACCAGCCCAAACTGTGTCAAGGCAAGTTCAAAAGGTTCGGATTGAATTTTTCACCGCCAGCAGCGCTTTCCCCGGTTGACAATGCCAGCATCGCCGATAAATTAGTGATATGTCTTTCGCCAAATTGATTGGAAACGATCGCAATAAACAAATTCTGCAACGGTTGCTCAGCAGTGGGCGCATTTCCGCCACGTTGATCTTTGCCGGCCCAGACGGAGTGGGTAAGCGACAGTTTGCGCTGACGCTGGCAAAAGCTGCCAACTGTCAAAAAGCGTCTGGCAATTCTTTTGCGACGGACAGTTGCGATGAATGCGCAGTTTGCCGACGTATTGATGAAAGTGGTTACGGCGATGTGACCGTCATTCAGCCGGACGGCCAATACATCAAAATTGCCCAGGCACGTGAGCTGGCCGAAGAGGTTTATTACCGGCCACGCGAAGGTCGCCAGCGGTTTTTCATCATTGATGAAGCCGACCGGTTACGCGACGAAGCCGCCAACTGTTTGCTGAAAACCCTGGAAGAACCACCGCCAACTTCAACCTTGATTTTGCTGACCTCTCGGCCGAACTCCTTGCTGCAAACAATTCGTTCGCGCGCCCAGCGAATTAGCTTTGCTCCGCTGACCATTGCTGAAATGGAAACGTTTCTGGCCAAAAACTATCCACGTCCGGCAGCGGATACCGCGCTGCTGGCTCGCGTCAGCGAAGGCCGCATTGGTCAGGCAACGGCATTCGATTTATCTATTTATCGGCAGGAGCGCCGCACGTTGATTGAATTGCTGGAACTGATGGCGAGAGGCCAAGACCGATTCCGATTGTTGAAAGCAGCGGAATATATTGGCAAAAAAGAGCGCGATGAGTTTGAGAAGGAACTCGATTTATTGATTTCGATCTTGCGGGATGTGTTTTTGCTTTCCGGCGGAGCGCCCCAAGGACAAATCGTCAACATAGATGTTGCGGATCGGTTGCAACCACTGGCTGCAAAAATCGGATTGCAGCGCGTGGCTTTGTGGAGTGAAAAGATCAGCGAAGTTCGCAAAAGTTTGCGCGTCAACATCAATCGCCAGATCGCGATGGAAGCAGCCTTGCTTGGTTTGGCCGAAACGCGGTAGGAAAGTTAACGACTAAAACTTGCAGCTTTGATTTATAGGAGTTCGCAGTGCAGAAATACCTGGATGATTTCATGAAACATTTGAAGTATGAGCGGAATTCCTCTCCACACACACTGCGAAATTACGAAAGTGATTTGGTTCAGTTTTACGATTATGTCGCGCCGTCAGATGACAAAGGCAAGCGGCGTTCGGTCAATGTGCGAGACATAGATCATTTGACCATTCGCGAATACATGGCTTCGCTGTATGAAAAGAAGAAAAAGAAAAGCTCGATTCATCGCAAAGTCGCCAGCCTCAGAACCTTTTTTCGCTACTTGTGCCGTGAAGGCGTGATGGAAATGAACCCGGCAAAGCTTGTGGCATCGCCGCGCGTCGAGCGCACACTGCCCAATCACCTGACCATCGAACAGATGATCCGTTTCATCGAAACGCCGGACACAGAAACGTTGCTTGGAAAACGCGACCGCGCGATGCTGGAATTACTGTACGCCAGCGGATTGCGCGTGTCAGAAATGGTTGGGTTGAACTTGACCGACATTGATTTCACCAACCAAACCGTGCGGGTAAAAGGCAAAGGACGAAAAGAACGAATCGTGCCCTTCGGCAATCACGCGCTGATGGCGTTGCAGAATTATCTGGCCGTGCGTGGAGAATTGCTGATCGAAGCCGATGAGGACAAGCGCGATCCGGCCGCCTTGTTTTTCAACTATCAGGGAACACGAATCAACGCCAGGTCAGTGGGCAGAATGGTGGATAAGTACGTCAAGATGTGCGCGGACCTGCAACACATTAGCCCGCACAGTTTGCGGCATTCGTTTGCAACGCACTTGTTGGATGCAGGAGCGGATCTGAGGGCGATTCAGGAAATGCTGGGGCACGCGCGGCTTTCAACCACGCAAAAGTACACGCACGTTTCAACCGACAAGCTGATGGAGGTTTACGACAAAGCGCATCCGAAGGCGTGAGGAAAGGTGATCGAGTCAGTACCGCGACCGGTAGGAAGCGGGTTTCTTCACATTGCAGCTTGCTACCGCGCGCGGTACTGACTTGGTGAAGTTGCTACTTTTTGGCCGTGTTGGCAATACGATAAAGCTTTGTGGCTGTGCGAATGATCAAGCTGCCTTTGGCGATTGCCGGTGTCGCCATGCACATTTCATCCAGCGAATTTTTCCCGACCAGTTTGTACTCGTTGCCCGCCTGAATGACGAATGTGTCACCGTCTTCGCTCAAAGCGAAAATCTTGCCGTTGTACGCCCAGGGCGAAGAAGTAAATGCTCCCGCTGCCGGATCAATGCGCTGTTTGCCGTAAACTTCCTTGCCGGTTTTGGCGTCGTGCGCAGTGAAAAATCCACGGTCAAGCAAGGTGTAGTACAAATCGCCGTAAACAATTGGTGAAGGGTTGTAAGGACCGGCTTGGCGTTGATACCAGGCAATGAACTGGTTGCTGGTTTCGCCTTCTTTGAGCGAAATGTCCCCGGAAGCTCCAGGCTTGATGGCGTAAACCGGGCGGTGCTGATCGCCGACATACCCAGACGTAATGTACAGCAGCCCGAATTTAGAAAACGGCACGGGGATGGCGATGGAAGACATGCCTTTGAATTCCCAAAGGACCTTGCCATCCAGATCATAAGAGCGAACGACTTTGGTGGCGGGAACAATCAGTTCCGTGCGCTGCCCGCTTTCCCAAATGTAGGGCGTGGCCCAGTTAGTTCCCACTTCACGGTCAACTTTCCAAATCTGCTTGCCGGTTTTTTTGTCCAGTGCAATCAGGAACGATTGTTCGTCGTTATCGTTGACGATGTAAATCCGGTCTTTGTACACAACGGGCGAAGCCGCCGTGCCCCAGCCAAACCGCGTCTTTTTCGCATCGAACATCTGTTTCCACATCAGCGTGCCTTTCAGATCAAACACGAACAGTCCGACGTTGCCGAAATACGCGTAAACGCGTTCGCCATCCGTGACCGGAGTTTCCGACGCGTAACTGTTTTTCAAATGCCGGGAAAATTTCGGGACGCCTTTGTAAACTTCGCGCTCCCACATCACTTTGCCGGTTCGAAAATCCACTGCGTACACCATCCAGCGATGTTCCGCCGGGGGAACAGGGCGTTCCCCGCCAAAATACAACCCCTTTTTCGGAGGTTCGGTGTCGCCAGAGTTGATGACTGACGTCAGGAAAATCTGGTTGCCCCAGATAATCGGCGAAGACCAGCCAATGCCGGGAATCTCAGCTTTCCAGGCGACGTTTTCAGTCGCGCTCCACTTGTCGGGCAGTGTTGGGTCTTCGGCTACGCCAATGGATTGCGCGCCGCGAAATTGCGGCCAGTGAGTTTGGGCTTTGGCGAAAGCGGGTAATAAACAAATCAGACTGAGAAACAACATTCGGCGAATCGGCATTTTCGTTCCTCCGGGCTTGGTTAAAGTGAATTGCTTGTCGTAAGGCGGCGATAAAGTAGCACAAACAATTTTAGGCTGCGATCTTGTTACTGAATTAACACTCGTAAAGCATTCGCCGGTTTGCCGTCCACGTTTAGTTCGACCGCAACCTCCCCACGCCCACGCAAAGTTTGCGGCAATCGTAAATTGATTTGATCCAAACCTTCATAGTCGCCTTGCGGTCCTGCGTAGGACACTTCGACGGTTGCTCCATTGAGTTTTGCGCTCACGTTGGCCAGTGTGCTGCGGTTGCGCAGGCCAGTGCCAAACAAGAGCAGGAAGACTTGATCTGATTGGTTGCTCAGGTCAATGGGGATGGCAACGAACTTGTTTTGGGCCGAGTCGAATCGCGTGACGGGTTCGTAAATTTGCGTTCCGTCTGCGCGAACGCGAAGCGCGACAGCCGCCGCGATGCCTTGTCCATCAGAGTTGGCTGCAAACAGCCCCGGCGCAGTGGCGACGACCACGGCTGTTCCCGTGGAGATATTGCCATTACCGCCAGCGACCGTAACGGTGGTGGGACCAAGTCGCATTCCCGGCGGCATCTGATAGTTGATCTGCATTGGTGAAACGAAAAAGAGCGGCGCAGGGCGAGAAATGCCCGAATAATCTCTGATCAAAATTCGCGTTCCGGCCAATTGCGTGGGCAGCGGCAGACCTGTTGCGCTTGCGGTTTCCGCGCTTAAATTCGCGCCATAAACAGCGACGATTGCTCCACGCGCCAACGTCGGGCCACGGTAGCTGGCAGCCGAAACATTGGCCAGCATTGACGGCGCTGTCGCATTGCAACCGCTGAGCGCAATCCACACTCTGGATCGGCCGCCAGAAGCGGCTGTGACGACTGCCAGATCGGGTTTGCCGTCATTGTTGAAATCGGCGGATGTCAGGTGCGTTCCCAATGGAACGATGAAATCGGCAATCAGATTGAAGCCGCCTTTCCCATCGCCCGCCCAGGCGGTCACCCTGTCATCGCGGTAATCCTGATCGCTGAAGGCCCTGGTAAAAGCCAGATCAAGTTTGCCATCGCCAGTAATGTCCACCAGCGTCATTGCCAATGGAGTTTTTTCGACATCGGTGTTGATCGGCGCAAAAAAGCTTCCGTCGCCTTTGCTGAGCAGGACTGAAAGAAGGCTTGTATGGCCATAAGCGACGGCCAGATCGGATTTGCCATCGTCGTTGAAATCACCCGCCGCGGCCAAGCTGGGATTCGCATCCAGCCCCAGGCTGGTGGACGCAAATCCGCCGGTGCCATCTCCCCACAACAGCGTCAGGTTGGGAGTGTTTGTCGCGACCACGACAAGATCAGTTTTGCCGTCACCATTAAAATCGCCTGCGGACAGATTCCGTGGTTTTGCACCGACAGGAAAATTCTTTACCTGGCCGAAACCCTGGACGCCTCGCCCCAGCACGACTGAAACATTATTGGCATTGGCGTTGGCGGTCGCCAGATCAAGATTGCCGTCGCTGTTAAAGTCTGCGGCGGTCACAGCGATTGGCCCCGCGCCGGTGAGCGCTCCGCCAGCGCCTCTTAATCCTCCTGTGCCATCACCCATCCAGATCACAACCCCGTCACTATTCAGATTCGCTGCGTCGGTAATTGTTATGGCAATATCCATAACGCCATCCTTGTCGAAATCGCCGCCCACTGCTGCAGTGATTGTTGAACTACCGCCGTAATCGTACCGCTTCTGCACGTTGAAACTTTTCGCGTCCTTGGCAAGCGCCACGCTCAGTCCGATTGAGGCATTCGGCACGATCAAATCTGGCTTGCCGTCTTTGTTTAGGTCGCCTGCAACGATTCCCACCGGAACGATTCCTGCTTCTGCGATAACCGGTGCTTGAAACTCTCCGTCACCATTGCCAAGCAGGATTGAGATGTTGTCGGTTTCGCGGTTCGCCACGGCCAAATCCGGCTTGCCGTCCCGGTTGAAATCACTTGCCGCCAGTGCGCGAACCTCTCTTCCTGCGCCAAATGCGGCCACCTGGCTGAACCCGCCCGCGCCGTTTCCAAGCAGCGTGGACACGCCATCCAGGTATCCGTTGGTGTTGGCCACGGCCAGATCGGATTTGTTATCCGCGTTGAAATCGCCCGTGAGGATTAAGTTTGAAACTTGCCCGGTGTTCGTTGGCTCAGCGAACCCGCCTGCGCCGTTGTTTAACAGAATGCGGGTTCCGGCATTCTGGCTAATTGCCAGGTCTGGTTTGTTATCAGCATTAAAATCACCGGATGCAATCCCGTAACAGCTACCAAGAATGTCAGTGTATCTCGTTTGCGTGAAGCCACCAGTACCATTGCCCCATAGCAATGTAATTGAGTAGGCGCTTGTATCGCTAATCGTTACCAGATCCACCTTTCCATCACCGTTGAAATCTGCCACCACGAAGCTGGTAATGGCAGCTATTGGATAATTAACTGCTTGATTAAAGGTGCCCTCTCCATGGCCAAGTAAGATAGAAATGTTGTCAGATGAACGATTAACGACGGCAAGATCAAGAGTGCCATCGTTATTAAAATCGGCAGTTCCAATCGAAGAAACTCTGTTCCCGGTTTTATAGCTGTTGGTGATTCGAAATGATCCGTCACCATTTCCTAGCAGTATGGAGACGCCTTCAATGATTTCTAGGTCGGCACCTCTCACTGCTAAGTCCTGTTTGCCATCGCGGTTGAAATCGCCTGTAGCAATTGATTCGGAAAGTGAGCCAACAGCTATATTTGTTGCATAGGCGAAAGCGCCTCGGCCGTTTCCGAGTAATGTCGTAATTCCATTCGAATCCGAGATCGCAAGGTCCAGAAAGCTATCTTGATTGAAGTCGTTCACAGCGATTGCCATGGGAGAGATACCGGTTGGGTATTGCCGGGCGGTTTTAAGGCCGGAAACGCCGCTGCAACCAGTGATATGCGGCTGAAAAGGCAACGCCATGTCACCGCCAAGACCGAAAAACGAAATGACGAAAAAGAAGCTTGCCAGATATTTTCCGGAAAGAAGTTTTGGAATGCGGATCATCATAACCTCCAAATTACGGGGCTAGGAGAAAAGGAATGGGAACGAGTTCAGGCAATTTGAGGATGTTTGAAGAAGCCTTGCGTGTTGCAACGAACCTCTGTTTTTGTCGAGGCAGTTGAACCGCTGGATCGAGGGGGGCTGATTCATTCCATCCGGCGCGAAGCCTCGCTTTGTTCGCGCCGCTCAAAGACAGTTTACGGAAAGCCGTATGGCTTTCCGTAAACTTGTTCAGACTCGTAAAAGAGCGGAATGGGATTTCAAACAGTCCCAGAATCAGTGTGGGGATTGAGGAGTTATTTCGCCTTGCCTTGATTGGCGACGGCTTCGGCGGCTTTGGCAATCGCGTCGGCGTCGCCCAGGTAATAATGCTTGATCGGTTTCAGGTTTTCATCCAACTCGTACACCAGCGGAATGCCGGTCGGGATGTTCAGATTGATGATGTCTTCTTCTGAAATGTCGTCCAGGTATTTGACCAACGCGCGCAAGCTGTTGCCGTGCGCGGCAACGATCACCTTTTTGCCTGCTTTGACTGCCGGAGCAATCTGTTCGTGCCAGTGCGGCAGCATTCGGGCAACGGTGTCTTTCAGGCATTCGGTCAGCGGCAACTCAGCTTCGCTCAAATCAGCGTAGCGTGGATCATTGCCGGGATAACGGTCGTCCGTTTTCTCCAACACCGGAGGAGGAATGTCGTAACTGCGCCTCCAGATTTTCACTTGATCGTCGCCGAACTTGGCAGCGGTTTCGGCTTTATTGAGCCCTTGCAGCGCGCCGTAATGGCGTTCGTTCAGCCGCCAGGAATGGTGAACCGGAATCCACATCAAATCCAATCCGTCCAGCACTGTCCACAGCGTGCGAATGGCGCGCTTCAACACCGAAGTAAACGCGACATCGAATGTGAAACCTTCGGCTTTCAAAACCTCGCCAGCGGTCTTGGCTTCTTCGCGGCCTTTGTCTGACAGGTCAACATCCGTCCAGCCTGTGAAACGGTTTTCTTTGTTCCAAGTACTTTCGCCGTGGCGAATCAAAACCAATTTGTACATCGAAAAAATTCTCTCCCCGTAAAGTTTGGCCAACCGCAAAATTCATTATACGGCTGCATTAAAGTTGTTCAGCACGCGCAGCTCGCGCGGATTCGTTGGTTGTTCAAATAAAGCTTCGCTCAACTTGTGAGCGTTTTCCGGTTTGTGTTCGTGCGCGTGGTAGCTGGATCGAACCAGCGGGCCGGATTCGACGTACCGGAAGCCCATTTCCAAGCCGATGCGTTTGAATTCGGCAAACTCCGCTGGCGTGTAAAACTTTTCAACCGGCAAGCGGCGCTCTGACGGTTGCAGATACTGGCCGATGGTCAGAATGTCGCAATCCGTTGCGCGCAGGTCGCGCATGGTTTCAATGATTTCTTCCGTTGTTTCGCCAAGGCCAACCATAATTCCAGATTTGGTCAGCATCGTTGGCATCACGCGGTCGCGATAGTCGGCAGCTCGGCGAAGCAGCTTCATCGTCCATTCCTGATATTGTGCATGCGGTCGGACCCGACGATACAAGCGCGGAACGGTTTCGGTATTGTGATTTAGCACGTCCGGCTGGGCGTCCAGCACAATCTGCAATGCGGCTTCGTTGCCTTCAAAATCCGGAATCAGGACTTCGACTTTGCATTCTGGATTGATCGCGCGAACGGCCCGGATGGTTGTTGCCCAGTGCTCGGCTCCGCCGTCGGATTTGTCGTCGCGATTAACGCCAGTGATGACGGCGTGTTGCAGGTTCAGTTTTTTGACTGCTTCCGCGACGTGCATCGGTTCGCCAACGTCCAGCGGTTTCGGTTCGCCTTTGCTGACGGCGCAAAATCCGCAACGCCGAGTGCAAACGTCACCAGCGATCATGAAAGTCGCCGTGCGGTTCGACCAGCATTCGTAAATGTTCGGACACCGTGCTTCCTGACAAACCGTGTTCAGGTTCAGATCATTCATCATCCGGCGGACTTCCAGAAAGTCTTCGCCCATGTTGAGTTTGATCTTCAGCCATTCTGGTTTCGGCAATTTGTCTTTCAGTGATCTCATAATGCTTTGATTATAACCGACTGCTAGTGATGATGCGGCGTGATGCTGGGATCAAGCGGCGCAATAATCTCATTTCCTGCGTCATTGAATTCGCCTTCCCAACGCGCGACAACCGCTGTTGCCAGGCAGTTGCCGATGACGTTGGTCGCCGTGCGCGCCATGTCCATAAATTCATCCACACCCAAAATCAGCGCGATACCTTCCAGCGGCAAGCCAAATTGCGCCAGCGTGCCGGCCAGCACCACCAGCGAAGCGCGCGGCACGGCGGCAATGCCTTTGGTTGAAAGCATCAATGTCAGCAGCATCGTGATTTGCTGGCCGACCGAAAGGTGTATGTTGGCGGCTTGCGCGACGAACATCGCTGCGAGCGAGAGATACAATGTCGAACCGTCGAGATTGAAACTATAGCCCAGCGGCAGAATGAAACTGACGATGCGGCGCGGCACGCCCAGGCGTTCCATGTTTTCGAGGGCTTTCGGAAATGCAGATTCGCTGGACGTTGTCACGAAGGCCAAAGTCGCTGGTTCCCTGACAAGTTGGAAGAATCGCTTGAATGGCAGGCGGATCATGAACGCGACCGGGACCAGCACGATCAGAATGAAGACAGCCAGCGCACCGTACAGGGTCAGAATCAGCTTGGCCAGATTCCACAACACCCACAATCCTTTGCCGCCGACGGTGACGGCAATGGCCGCGCCGACCCCCCACGGCGCAAACTTCATTACATAGTTTGTAAACTTGAACATCGCCTCGGATAGCGATTCGCAAAAGGCAATCATCGGTCGTGCCTTTTCGCCGATACCTGCCAAGGCCACGGCGAAAATCAGACTGAACACGACGATTTGCAGCACATCGTTTTCAGCCATGGATTTGATCAGGCTGGTTGGAAAGACATTGACGATGTGGTTTTGCGGCGTCATCTTGCCAGCGTTGGCGGCAATCTCTTTGGCTTCGGCGCTTTGTTCACTAGGCAGATTGACGCCTTTGCCAGGCTTGGTAATGTTGACCGCAACCAGGCCGATGACCAGCGCCAACAGCGTTGCCATGGTGAAATATGCCATGGCTTTCACGCCAATGCGTCCGACTTTTCGCATGTCGCCTGCGCCAGCAATGCCCACAACCAGCGTGGAAAAGATTAGTGGCGCAATCAGCATCTTAATCAGGCTCAGAAAGATGCGGCTGAGCACGCGCACCCATTGAATCCATTCTTCCTTGTGTTTGTAGGCAACGTCGAGTTCGCGAGCAGAAGCCAAAACCTGGTCTTTTGCCGGTGCGGGTAAGCCGGATTTGTTGACCGTGTTGACGAATTCGGCGGATTTGGCGGGTGTGTCCACACGGTTGAGCGCCGTCAGCAAATCCGTTTTCGCTTGCTGATCAGCGTCCAGGTTATTGACCGATGCGACCAGTTGTTGCTGCAAAGCCGGCGCGCGATCCGCACGATGAATCACGTAGCCGACGATAATGCCAATGATAAGTCCGATGAAAATTTGCTGGGTGAGCGAGAGTTTCCGCATAGAGCATTTCAGTGAATCGAGCGGTTAAACACTTCGCCGAAGTGCTGTTTCACACGTTCGGCGACTTCTTGTAACGCGAACTGCTTGCCGGTGAGTTGTTGGAGTGAAGTCACGCCGTGCCCGCGCAATCCGCAGGGCACGATCAAATCAAAATAAGTTAAATCGGTTGTTACATTAAACGCGAAGCCGTGCATCGTCACCCAGCGGGAAATCCGAATGCCGATGGCAGCCAGTTTGTCATTGCCGACCCAAACGCCGACGTGTTCGCCGCCGCGTGGTTCTGCTTCGACGCCAAAATCCGCAGCGGTTCGGATCAGCACTTCCTGAAGGTCGCGCACGTATCGGCGAATGTCCTGGCGACCAGGCAGCAATTTGATGATCGGATAACCGACCAATTGGCCCGGACCGTGATAGGTAACGTCTCCGCCGCGGCCGGTTTCGTGAAGCTCGACGCCGAATTTTGTGCGCATCGCTTCATCAGCCAGAATGTTCGTTCGATCTGCTGCCCGTCCCAGGGTGATGACGTGCGGATGCTGGAGCAGCAGAAAAGTGTCAGGAATTTCGTCCGCTTTGCGTTTTTCGACCAACTGCTTTTGCAGTTCATGGGCTTCGCCGTAAGGAAGCAGGTCGAAATAACGCGTTTCGCAAATCGTCATAGGTGTTAGGTGATCGGTGTCAGGTGACAGGTTCGAAATCTAGCTGACACCTGACACCCGACACCTGAAACCTTTACAGAAGTGCTGAAAAATCAGTCGTTTCAATCGTCTTTTTGATGTGCGCCAGGAACTGGTCCCCGACAGCCCCATCAATAATTCGATGATCGAACGACAGGCTCATCACGCCGATGTGGCGAATGGCGATGGCGTCTCCGTCTGGAGTTTCAATCACCCAC
>CAZMXG010000112.1:0-26250 GCA_964570175.1 uncultured Heliomicrobium sp.
TCAGCCCGTTCTTTTTGGGTGGTCTGAACTTTATGGTTTAGTACCCGACCAACACGATGGCGCACGTACTGAAATTGATGAGATTGCGCGGAAACAATCGGCACTTTTCCAAAGCGACCGTGCATCACGAATTGATTCCCGGCCATCATCTGCAAGGTTTCATGACGCAGCGATACAAAACGTATCGCAGTTTGTTCAGCACACCGTTCTGGGGCGAAGGCTGGGCATTGTACTGGGAATTGTTGCTGTGGGATATGAAGTTTCCCACGACGCCTGAAGATCGAATCGGCTTTTTGTTCTGGCGCAGCCATCGCTGTGCGCGAATCGTGTTTTCGCTCAGTTTCCACATGGAAAAGATGACGCCGCAACAGTGCATAGATTTGCTGGTCAACAAAGTCGGCCACGAAGTGGACAACGCCACGGCGGAAGTCCGACGTTCTTTTGCTGGCAGCTACGGGCCGCTTTACCAAGCCGCATACTTGCTCGGCGGATTGCAGATTTATTCGCTTCACAAAGAGCTGGTGGATTCCGGCAAAATGACCAACCGGGCTTTCCACGACACGATCCTGCGCGAAAATCGCATCCCGATTGAGATGGTTCGCGCGCTGCTGACCAAACAAAAGCTGACACGCGATTACAAAACCAATTGGAAGTTTTACGGACCGGTGACAACCGGTAATTGAGCGAAAACGCATTACCCATTAGCCATTGTCCATTAGCCATTATTTGTCAGGGTAGAAGGAGTTTTACCTGCCGGTTAATGGTCAATGGCAAATGGTTAATGGGTAATTGCGCTTTGCTTGATGCGGTATGAGCCTTGTGTTAGGTTCGGCTCGCCGCTGACGTGGCAACCCCTTTCAACCATCTTCACGTTTCAAAATTCACGGAGGCAGTGTGCAGACCAAGCAGGCATCTGGGAAAAAGGTGTACGACGCCATCATCATCGGTTCGGGAGCTTCGGGCGGCATGGCTGCCAAAGAACTGACCGAACGCGGCTTTGAGGTTTTGCTGCTGGAAGCCGGGCCTCCAATTGATCCGAAGCGCGAATTTTCAATGAATAAGTTCAGCTACGAATCCCTGTATCGTGGTTTTGGGCCGACGGGCTGGAAGCAGAACGAACAATGGCAACAGGACACTGCCGGGGAATTCAGCCGCCATTTTTACATTAAAGACACTGAGCATCCTTTTACGACCGAACCTGGCAAGCCTTTTTTATGGGTTCGCGCGCGAATTCTAGGCGGCAAGACTTTGCACTGGGGAAGATTGTCCTGGCGATTTTCCGATCTGGATTTCAAAGCTGCGACTCACGATGGGTTCGACGTAGATTGGCCGATCAGTTATCAGGAAATTGAACCTTATTACGACAAAGCCGAAGAATGGGTGGGCGTTGCGGGGAATCGGGACGGTTTGTGGTGGCAACCGGACGGAAAATTCCTGCCGCCGATTCCGCTGACTTGTGGCGAGCAAAAGCTGAAAACCGCGACTGAAAAGCTCGGCTGGAAATTGATTCAGCCTCGTTTGGCGATGCTGACTGCTGTCAAACCGCAACACCGAAAATATGGCAGGGCGCAATGCCATTACTGTGGCAGTTGCGGCAACGGCTGTTCGGTCGGTGCGATGTTTAATTCGATTTCTTCGACGTTGCCAGCAGCGAATGAAACCGGACGGCTGACGCTCAGAACTAACTCCATCGTTCGCCATATCACGGTGGACACGAACACGGGCAAAGCCAAAGGCGTCGCGGTCGTTGATCGGCTGACATATCAAGAACTGGAATTCACTGGAAAAGTCATTATCGTCGCCGGTTCGACCTTGGAATCCACGCGTTTGCTGCTGAACTCGAAATCGCGCCAGCATCCGAACGGGCTTGGGAATTCATCGGGCGTGCTGGGGCATTATCTGGTTGACCATTTTGGTGGAACCGGAGCGAGCGGCGTGCTGCCGACTTTAGCCGGGCGTGATCCGGTCAATGAAGACGGCAAGTCGTCAGGTATTTTTGTTCCGCGGTTCCGCAATCTGGATGCAAAAACCAAACAGGCTAAGTTCTTGCGTGGTTATGGGTTCGAAGGAGGTTCGGCGATTGGAGCATTTCCCGGAGTCGCCCGACGCTTGGAAGGATTCGGCAGTGATTTCAAAAAGCAGGTTCGTCGTTGGTACACGGCTCCGGTTGGTCTGACCACGCGCGCGGCAATGCTGTCGCGATTTGAAAACTTCGCTGAAATTGATCCCGGCGGAGTGGTGGACGCCTGGGGAATTCCGGTGCTGAAAATTCATATTCAACATTCCGACAACGAACGGGAAATGGGACGCGATGCCGCCGCCAGCGCGGCCGAAATCTTGAAACAGGCAGGGGCGGAAGAGATCACAGTCAGCGAAAACCTGACCGTTCCCGGACGAATCATCCACGAACTCGGCACGGCGCGAATGGGCGCTGATTCGAAAACATCTGTGTTGAACAAATTCAATCAGGTCTGGGACGCCAAAAACGTGTTCGTCACCGACGGAGCGGCCTTCGTCAATTCGGCCAACCAAAACCCAACGCTGACGATTCTGGCGCTGACGATTCGCGCCTGTGAATATCTGGCTGAAGAAATGAAGCGAGGGAACATCTGAAGGAGAAATGAGCATGTTGACGCAACCCAAAAAATCTTCTACGCGGCGAAAACTCCATTCAGTTCACAGTCTGTTGATCGGCCGGGAATTTTCAGGCGAAATCGAAGCGGGGCGGAATAAGCTTCGGTTTACGTACTCGCCATCGTCAATCGCTTTGGCGAATGGCAAAATCGAGCTTACGGGACGATTTATCGTCAAATCGGCTGGTCAGGTTCACAAGGCAGAAAACGTAAAAGCAATTTTGCTGGGAACGCAAGGTGGAATCCAGGCGGCCCCGCCAACTCCCACAGGCGCGTCTGACCCAATGCTTGGCGCTGTCCGTTCCGGTGCGTTGCCAATTACAGACGCGACGGGTTCGCGGGCTTATGTCGGCGTCATGTATTTCAAACTTTCGCCGATGAATGGCGCCAGTTTGGGCGCACCGTTTGATTTGAGCCAACTACAACTCAATGTCAGGCTAAATCCTCAGGACGACACCGCGCGGACGTTACAGTTCTGGTATTCTGTCGCGGTCAGAGCAGTGCTTGGCGAGTCTAAGGACAGCGAATTGGCATCCAGGTCGCTCAGCGAAATCAATGCGTTGTTGAAGGTCTGACCAAAATCAAAATTGAACTATTTCCCCTCGCTGATCGTTTGAACGGTCAGCTTTATCACCCCCTAAAATTCAACCACAGATTGAAGTTTTCCGGATCAGGAACGCAAGGAATTGTGATTTGGACGTTCAAAACTTGCTTGAGGGCTATCTTGCATTTTGACCGGAACGAAGATTAGTATTCCGAGAAGAGGTGAGGCTGGAAATGAAAACTTGTCCAAAGTGTCAACAACAATATCCAAACGGGTTTCAGTACTGTCCAAATGACACTGAACTCCTGATCAAAACAGAAGAATTTCTGCGACAAACCGCGCCGTTGACTTCCGCGCCTGAAGGCAAATCAGCTGAAAGCGCCGAAGTCGTTCCCATTTCAAAATCACAAGCAAAAGAAGCCGAACCAATCGCTCCTCCGGTCATTTCGCAAAGAACGACCGAGGTGATACAGGAAATGCCGGCTCCCGCACCTTTTCGCCAGACGGAAGCGATTCGGGCGTCACAACCGCAAACGCCGAAAGAAGCGCCAAAACCGGAAGTCCGGCAGGCAGTCGCCGTTGCCAAATCCATTCCTGCAGCGCAGCAATCGGCAAAAGTTTCCGGATCCGCCGCTCCTGTCCCAGCAGGGGCTGCCGCTGGGTTTAGCCTTTCGATGCCGCAACAGCCGGGGTTGATCGAAAACCTGCTGGCCAACCTGAAAAACATTGGGCAGATTCTTAGCAAAGGCGATTACAAGGCGGGCGTTAGTTCGAACTTTTTGCTGGCTGAAGAATCCTTTAGCACACGCATCGCGCGCGAAGTCGGTAGTGCGGTTGGAGAATTTCGACAGAACCCCAAACAGTTCGTTGTTGACCTGGCCCGGGGCGAAGGTTCAAACCAGCAACGCCGCAATTCTTTGCTGGCCGGTTCTGAAATTGCCCTGGCAGGGTACACGACGATTTTCTTTTTGGTGTTGTTGTTGCTGACGTTGGGCAAATCGAACGGCTTGTTATTAAATCTGGCTTTGATTGGCGGGGCGCTCTATTTAGTGGCTTGTTTTGCCGCCAGAAGCATTTTCTTGCGGAAACTGATTGGGCGAATTAATAGCAAACTTGCCGGTGTCAAAATCGGGTTTGAGTTCGCCAACTGGGTTCCGATCATCGTGCTGTTTCTGTTTGTTGGGCTGAAGGGCAATTACAATCTGTATTGCATGTTCTTCCCGAAGAAGTGCGTTCAGGTGGAAGAAGTCCCGGAAGAGATTCTGCAAGATGTCGCGATGCTGGAAACCAGCAAGCTTGATTTGAAACTGAAGGAATCTGCAAAAGCCACGAAGGACACTTTGGGAGGCAGCAAGTCTCAACCGAAACCGGCTTCGGGTGGCGGTGGCGGCGGTCGTAATGAACCGACTCCGCCAAGTCAGGGAAGACCCCCGCAGATGGCTTTGACGCCGCAGATTGTCATGCCTGATCCAAAACCGCCGAAGATTACCCCGGAGTCTCTGATCGTGCCGGCCACGATTTATGGCGATCCGAAAATGATGCCTCCGATGAAAGGGCCAATTGGCGATCCTGAAGGCGTTCCGGCTCCGCCTTCGAGCGGACCTGGGCAAGGAGCGGGTATCGGTCGGGGAACTGGTACTGGCGTCGGCAGCGGCGGTGGAGGCGGACTGGGACCTGGACAGGGTGGTAATGCTGGCGGCGGCAACATGGGACTTGGTGGCGGCAGAAGCGTTGAGCCAATGTCGGCCAGTTTGCGACCGACCATCATCTACCGCGAACGCGCCAAATACACGGAAGAAGCACGTGCCAACAAGATTCAGGGGACAGTGGTTTTGAGCGTGGTGTACACGTTCGATGGCCGCATCACTGAGATTCGTGTTGTGCGCGGATTGCCGGATGGATTAAGCGAAAGCGCCATCGAGGCAGCAAAGAAAATTCGATTCCAACCCGCGGTAAGAGCCGGTCAGCCGGTCAGCGTGCGCGGCAATATCGAATTCAACTTCACGCTGTACTAAATTCGTTTCGGTGGAATCAGAAAAATCGAAAGCCGGTGAATGTCTAATAGGCGTTCACCGGCTTTCGATTTTTCTGTTAGAGCCTCACCGGTGCCATAGCCAAAAATCACGGTTTTGCGTAAAGTGCGCCCCGCTATGACTTCCCCAATTGTTCCGGCTTCAACGCATCCAACCCGCGCGCGCTTTACGGTTCTCTGGCTGATTTTTTCCCTGGCCGTGATTACTTACCTTGATCGGCTGTGCATTTCGGCGGCCATGCCGAAGATGGCTGCCGAATTCGGCTTGTCGCCTTCACAACAAGGATGGGTTTTCAGCGCATTCACCTTTGCCTACGCCGTATTTGAAGTTCCCAGCGGCTGGCTTGGAGATCGTTTCGGAGCGCGTCTGGCGCTGACGCGAATCGTGATTTGGTGGTCGGCGTTTACCGCAATGACCGGAGCCACAGTTGGATACCGTTCGCTGCTTGTGATTCGCTTTCTGTTTGGCGCGGGCGAAGCGGGCGCTTTTCCAAATATTGCCAAAGCCGTTTCACGCTGGTTTCCGGCTTCGGAACAGGGAAGAGCCTTGAGCGCATCGTTTATCGGGTTGGCTGTGGGTTCGGCAATGACGGTTCCGATTGTTTTGACCTTGCTGGAGCATCAGAACTGGCGTTGGGCTTTTGTTGAATTCGGTGTTCTTGGAACGTTGTGGTGCCTGGCCTGGAATCGCTGGTACAAAGATTCGCCGGAACAGAACCCAAAGGTGAACGATGCAGAGCTAAATCTGATTCGTTCCAGCCAGACAACGACCAGCGCCGACCATTCTCAGCCAATTCCGTGGAGAACGATGCTGAAAAGCGCGAACCTGCATCTGATCGGCGTGATGTATTTCGCTTATGCTTATGGACTGTATTTTTACATCACCTGGTTGCCGACGTATTTGAACCATCGCGGTTTTTCACTGAATTCAACCAAATGGCTGTCCGCTTTGCCCTGGGTCGTTAGTGGAATTTCCTTCGCGTTTGGAGGCTGGCTGACCGACAGAATTGCGCGCACCGGCAATTTGAAACTGGCGCGGTGCGGCGTGGGAGCAATAGGCTTTACAGCCAGCGCCATTGTGCTGACTGCCGTTCCCCAAGTGAAAAACAATTTGATTGCGGCGCTGCTGTTGGCTATGGCGCTGGGGATGCAAACGATGACCATCAGCGCAGCCTGGTCGGTTTGTTTGGATGTCGGGCGACGATACGCCGGAATCGTCACAGGTTTTATGAACTCTGTTGGCAATCTGGGAGGAACAATTGCGCCGATTGTGTTTGGGTATGCAGTGCAGAAGTTGGGTTCGTGGTCATTGCCGTTTTACATCATGGCCGGAGTTTTCATTCTGGGTGTACCGATGTGGTTGCTGATTGATCCCTACCGTTCTGTGATTGAAGAAAAAAACGCTGCTATTTAAGCCCGACATTTCCTCAAAAAAGTTTTCCTGCCTTTTCTGGTTTTCCCGCCGATTTTCCGCTTACCCGAGTGGAGGAAAGAAATCTGCCAAGCCCTCCGCCCGCGCCGTGCGGGAAACAATTTTTTGTGACCTCAGTCAATTCAACATGGAGAAGAAGATGCCAACCAACATAAAACTCAGCCCAAGCAAAATCTTCAGTGGACGGTCGCTGAAATGGCGGCTTGTTCTGACGGCGCTCTGCCTGACCCTGATCGGAGCAGGATTGATTGCGCAAACCGATTTCTTCAAAGCTGCAAAGGCTTCCGCTCAGGATAATTCCTCCAACAAGAATTCTGCTGTCGGGCAAGACAACGCCGCCGGACAGGAGTTGCAGTTTGCCCGCTCCGCAGAAACCGAGCGCAAGTTTGCCGAACTTGCCGAGAAAGCTCGCAGCGGCAAACCGGTGCGCGTCATTATCGGAATCCGATTGCCAGCTACGTTTCGCTCCGAAGGCTTCTTGAAAAAGCAGGAAGACGTCGAGACACAACGTGCGCTGATTGCGCAAACGCAGCAGTCGGTTTTGAACCGTTTGCAAGCGCACAACCGGGAATCGGTCAAACGATTCAAGTACATCCCTTATCTGGCGATGGAAGTTTCTGCCGAAGAGCTGGAACAGTTGAAAGCGTCGCCGGAAGTATTCCAGATTCAAGAGGACAAACCCGAAAAGGCTTCGTTGATTGACAGCACGCGCATTGTCGGCGCGGATGCGGCTTGGGCTTCCGGATTCACAGGCGCGGGCCAGACCGTGGCCATTTTGGATTCAGGGGTGGACAGCGCGCATCCGGCGCTGAATGGCGGCAAAGTCGTTTCCGAAGCTTGTTTTTCAACCAGCAGCGGCAGCGACATTCAATCTCTTTGTCCGGGCGGAGCGGCAAGTTCTACGGCAGCCGGATCGGGCGCGCCTTGCCCTCCTGGCGTTGATGGTTGTGATCACGGCACACACGTCGCGGGCATCGCCGCTGGGCGAACCGTGACGAAGTCGAACGGCCAAAGCATTTCCGGAGTTGCCAGAGACGCCAACGTCATTGCCATCCAGGTCTTTTCGCGAATGAATACGGCGGCAGATTGCGACACTGACCCAGTGCCGTGTGTCAGGAGTTTTCCTTCGGATCAAATCAGCGCTTTGGAGCGCGTGCGTGATCTGGCAAACATGGTGGATGGCGGTGGCAATCCGATTTTCCGCATCGCGTCTGTGAATATGAGCCTTGGCGGCGGCAAAAATACTTCCGCTTGTGATGGCGATTCCAGAAAAACAGCGGTAGATAATTTGCGCTCGCTAGGCATCGCCACTGTCATCGCGTCCGGCAACGACGGTTTCAATGACGGAATCAGCACGCCAGCCTGCATTTCGACGGCGGTCAGCGTTGGTTCCACCAACAAAGACGACAACGTTCGGGCTTCGTCGAACGTCGCCAGCTTCCTCAGCCTGTTCGCTCCCGGCGGTTCAATCGAATCTTCGATTCCGGGCACAAGCGTTGACAGTTATGGATTCAAAAGCGGAACTTCGATGGCAGCCCCGCACGTGGCGGGAGCCTGGGCCGTGTTCAAAGCTTCGCCCGGTCATGGCAGCGATTCGGTGGCAACGGTGTTGACGCAATTTCAAAACACAGGCGTTCCAATCACCGACACGCGTACCGCTACGCCCAGCAATATCACTCGGCCAAGGCTGCGGCTGGACAGTGCGCTGGGATTGCGTAGCGCCGATCTTAGGTTGACCAAAGGCGGTTCACCCAATCCGGTTGTTGCCGGAACGAATCTGACCTATACGATCAATCTGACCAACGACGGACCTGACACTGTCAACAACGCGATGGTCAGTGACACGCTTCCGGCCAATACGACTTTGGTTACAGCGCCTTCTACAGCGGGTTGGAGCTGCAGCTTCGCGGTTGGAACAGTGAAATGCTCTAAGGCTTCGGTGGCGAACGGCGAAACGGCGACATTCAGTATCGTCGTGAAAGTTGATCCGGCGACGCCAAATGGCACGAACCTCAGCAACACCGCAACAGCAACGACTTCGGATTTTGATCGAAACCCGGCGAACAGCTCTGCGACGGCGAATACGAACGTCATCGCGCAGGCCGATCTGGAAGTGATTTCGAAAGTAGACACACCTGATCCGGTGGTAACGAACAATCCGCTGAAGTACACGATCACGATTCGCAACAATGGACCGAGCGTGGCCAATTCAGTGGACTTGAACGATCTGCTTCCGATTGGAGCGATCTTCAACAATTGCAGCGCGACAGGCGGAGGCGTTTGTTCGCTGGGTGCTGGCCAAAATCGAACCGTGAGTTTCGCTTCGCTGGCAGTCGGTGCGACGGAAGTCGTGACATTTGATACGACGGCCAATTGCTCGTTGGCTGACGGTGCGATCATCAACAATACGGCGACGATCACTTCAGCAACGGCCGATCCGAACCCAGTCAACAACTCGGCTTCGGCTTCGACTGTGGCGCAGAATCCTCCGCCAATCATAGTTTGCCCGGTCAGCCGCGACGTCATCGCGCCGACTCCGGGCAGCACAACGGCCCTGGTTACTTATCCTGACCCGGTTGTTGTGGACAATTGCCCCGGCGTGACGGTCGTTTGTGTCCCGGCTTCTGGAACTGCATTCCCTCTGGGCATAACGACCGTTACGTGTACCGCGACAGATTCGGGAGGAGCGACGGCTTCGTGCAGCTTCACCGTCACTGTCTGGGATGCCAGCATTCAGGACGAGAACAACAATGATTATTTGCTCTTCAACACCTTCACGGGCGAATACAAATATGTCCGTTGCGGAGTTGATGGCTTTACAATGTTCGGCCAGGGCGAAATCAAACGTGTTGGTTGCACCGTCACGCTGCACGACGATTCACGCGTCAACGCTTCGTATGACCGCTGCTCGATCGCGCCTAGAAACACGGGAGGCGCAACGATCAAACGCTTGCAGCCGGACACGACATTCATCTTGAAAGATCGAAACATTCTCAACAATGCGCCAAGCTGCGTAATGCCTTGACGAGTTGTTGAATCAGGTTTGCGAAGGCTGCGACATTGCAAAATGCGGCTTGGCAAAACGGGGGCGGAGCCGCACGGGGGCTACGCGCAACCTTCGCAAAACATTCATTTCACCCCCCGAACTTTTAGGGCGCTTAGCTAAGCTAAGCGCCAATTTTTTTGAGCAGATAAACCGAAGACAATCATTTTTCTTTACTCCACAATGGAAAGACAGTAAGCTCGGTCCGTAATCAGCAGCGGTGAATTGCCATTGCCGCAAATTTATTCAGCAATCTTTTATAGAAACTGTTCTGCCAACGCGAATATAGAATTCAGTGATTTTATCGCAAATACAGTGAATTCAGCCCAAGACTTAAGAATATCTGATCGCCTTTTATCGCCCATTCTGTAGAATTCTTGACTGGTAGCTGTAGAAACCTCTGGCGTGTATCGAAAAACCGGATCGCTAGAGTTTTTTAGCTGCCAATGTTTAAGGGGCGAACATGTAACCGAAAACGCCATTTGTCATGAGGGCTTCGCCTCAACAGCCGGGAAGAAGTTGACGTGACGATGGCAGTGATCTGTTCTTTGAGACAGCGACTTGTTGCCCTGCCTCACTTTCAGCCAGAAAAGGAGAAAACCATGCGACAAATTTTTACGGCCAAAAAAATTATGACCTTGAGTGTATTGCTGTTCGGCAGCATCGTTGCCGCAATTGTGTATTGGCAATATCAATCAGCATCGGTTGCCGACTCTTTGCAGAATAGAGAGAAGGCCCGTGAAGTGTTTGAAACCAAGGAACGGTTTGATGCACTCGATAAAGACTTCAACAGAAAACACTCTGATCCTTCAGGCAAAGTGCGGCCTGACTTATGGCGAAAAGGAGTTGAAGATTACAGGCGAATGAGCATTGCGGCAGGTGTGAAGTCAAACGTCGAAGGATTAATTGGAGGTATAGCCGGCGTGCAATGGAAACAGGTTGGCCCTGGCCCATTGGCCAATAACTCTGACGCCAGTAACGGCTATGCCGGCGAGGTGACCGATATTGCGATTGATCCCCGCAACTCGACCGATCAGGTGATATATATTTCCGTCAACGATGGTGGTATCTGGAAATCAACGGATGGGGGGCGGAATTGGACCCCAAAAACAGACTTTATGCCGTCTCTTTCAATGGGAGCAGTTGCGCTGGATCCAGGCAATCCGTCAATTGTTTATGCGGGCACTGGCAACGTCTTTAATAATGGATTTTTCAAGGCCATCGGCATCTACAAATCTATTGATGGCGGTGAAACCTGGATCATCATTAATCCCGGAAACATTTTCAATAACATCGGAATCAATCGAATTGTGGTTCCTGCTTCAAATATTTTGGTGGTAGGTACGAGTAACGGAATATACCGATCAATGGATGGTGGACTCAGTTTTGGGAATAATGCACCGCTCTTCAATAATGGCGACCCCTTTTTTGCCGGAGCTTTTATCAGCGACTTGAAGGTGGATACGGCTTTGTCTTCGACCGTTTACGCAGGAGTTTCAGGTCAGGGAATGTTCTTTTCCACTGACAGCGGCGCCTCCTTTCCCTTGACCAACAATCTATTCAACAACCCAGTGGCACCAACCGCCGGCAGCTATTACAACGTTCATTTTGATCAATCCACACTGCCAGATAACAAGACATTCTATGCAACTGTGGAGCTAACAGATTGCACGACCTTGAAGCTTTTCAAATCCACAAATAGCGGCTCAAGCTGGACCAATCCGGCAGCAACTGGATTGGGTGGTTTCCAATGCGGTTACGATGATGAAGTGGGAGTAGACCCGCAAAATCCTAACCGCATCTATATCGGTTTGGTTGATCTTTTTCGATCTGAAAATGGAGGGATGAGTTTTTCCGGTGGGTTGGGGCAGGTTCACGTTGACTATCACGCTATTGAATTCAGCCCGCGCAGCCATTTTGGCTCAAACCCCAAGACCCCTGTTTATGTGGGTAACGATGGTGGCATTGCGACCAGTCCTGATGGAGCAGGCGACAATTTCAAGCATATCAACAGCGGTATGGCGACGTTATTGTTTCGACAGATAGACGTTGGACGCGGCAGCCCGGATAACAATTCGTATACTTATGGGGGCATGCAAGACAATGGTATCGGCACCCGGTCAAGCATGGATAGCGCCTTGCCGACCTTGAAATGGCGTAATCCGATTGACTGTTGTGACGGCTTTACAGTCGCTGTTGATCCGTCAGACCCCAAAAAAGCGTACTCCAATGCAAACGGCGGAATTAACAGAACCAGCGACGGAGGCGTATCTGCTTGGGAATATTTCGGGGTCAGCAGCAAATTTCTACTGGCTGTAGACCCGAATAACAGCATGATTGTCTATACCACCTCGGATTGCAGCACCGAAGCCGGTTGCCCCGGAAGCCCAGCCTTTTTCTTTCCCGGTTCTCAACTGTTTCGGAGTATGGATCGGGGAGAAACTTTTACAATGATTCATAAGTTTCCGGCTCCCATTCAGTCGCTGGCCATAGCGGATATTGATTCGAACGTTCTTTGGGTCGGTCTCGGTAATGGCAGTGTGCAGCGCACCGCGAATGCTCTTGCCGGGGCATCCGCAAACTGGGTTCCGCTAACGGTAATGGGCGCTACAAATCAGGCGGTTGAAGGATTGGCGATTGACCCGACGAATACAGATCAAGTGGTGATAGCTTATGGGGGCTTTACGGGTACTTTAGCCAATCGCACCAGGCATGTCTTTCGCACAACGGACAACGGCGTGAATTGGACCAATATCAGTGGGACAATTGGCGCTCCTATTAATCAGAACCTTCCCGATTTGCCTCTTCATTCCGTCGTGATAGATCCGGGGACTTTTCCCCATACCATAATTGTGGCGAGCGACGCCGGAGTCATGCGCACTGCCAATTTAGGTGCGACTTGGGAAGTTTTTGGGCTGGGGTTGCCAACGGTAGATTGCACCTCTCTGGCATTGGATTACAAAGCCGTCCCTCCTTTGTTACGTGTCGGCACTTATGGCCGCAGCGTTTTTGAATTGAGCGCAGCCTCAGGGCCATTGCTGGGTGTCAATGCCGAAACAGCGTTCGGCCCCACTTGCAATGGACAGAGCACTACCCGTCAAGTGGAACTGTTCAATGTCGGCTCCAGCGATCTGCATATTTCATCGTTCATACGGATTTCAGGAAGCTCAGATTTCCAATTGGTTTCTGGCCCAGCCACCCCAGTCACGATTCCTCCTGGCGAACATTTGAATTTCACCATTCGGTTCCATCCAACCGGTGTTGGCGACGAGACGTCCGTTTTTCAAATCAATTGCGATGACCCGACTCAGCCGGCTAGACAACTGATGGTCAGCGGAACAGGCACTACGCGGAGCATTGCCACGATTATTGCCGATAGCGGAAATTTCGGAGCCGTCTGTCTGGATTCGTTCAAAGACTTGGATTTGACGATCAGTAACAGCGGCCTCTGTGATTTAAGGATCAGCAACATCACTGTATCACCGGGCGCAGATTTTCTGCTCCCATTCCCACCCGCGACGCCGCTTATTATCCATGGAGGCGATTCGCTGGTTGTGCCAATTCGATTTCAGCCTGCCAGCAAGGGAAGCAAATCTGCACTCATCAGGGTTTTCAGCGACGATCCGATGACACCGATAAAAACAGTTTCGATCTCCGGTATTGGTCAAGCGTCTTCGATCATTGTCAACGATCCGATCACCTTCGATAAAACCTGCCCCGGCAACACAAACAACAAGACGTTGACCATTGGCAACAGCGGTCAATGCGATTTGGTTGTCAAAAGCATCATTTCGGATTCACCGGAATTCAAAGTCGTTGGTGTCGTTCCGTTCCCATTGGTCATTCCGCCGGGCAGCACACGCGACGTGACGATCCAGTTCATGCCGATGGGCTTTACCGTTGATCCGATGCGAATGGCCAGGCTGACGATTATGAGTAATGACCCGGATGTTGCGAACAAAGTCGTCAAGGTAATTGGGATTGTACCTCCGCCAATTATTCAGGCAATGCCCGACCCGCTGGATTTTGGCAAAGTTTGTCTGGGCAAGTCGAAAGAATTGCCGCTGACGATTAAAAACAATGGCGAATGCAACTTGACGGTGTCGAGCATTACGTTCAGTTCGACGGAGTTCAAGCTTCTTCCGCCACCGACCTTTCCGATTGTCGTGCCGCCGGGGGGCGCAAGAATTTTGATGGTCAGCTTTATGCCGGTTGGGGCCACGGGGCCGCGCCTGGAGACAATGTCAATCAACAGCGACGATCCCGCGACGCCCATCAAAGTCGTTACCTTGAAAGGCGAAGCGCCGGTCAGCGACATTGCTATTTCAGGGCCGACGGATTGGGGGGATGTGGCAGTTGGCAAATTCAAAGATCAAGTCATCAACATCACAAACACAGAGGCTTGTGATATAGCCATCACACTGGTTTGCGAAGTTCGCAACTCAATGCCGCAACAAGCATCGGTTGAATTCAATCTGGTCAGCCCGCTGAATTATCCGGTGATTATCCCCGGAGGTGCGACACTGGCTGTGCGGATCCGTTTCAAGCCAGAGCGGACAGGACCACGTTCAGCAATGCTTTTCGTCTGCGGCTTCGATCCGCAAGTTGCGGGCGGGACTGCTGAAAAATGTCCGGCGTCTTCTTATCTCAAGCGGACTGTGGTGTTGACCGGAAAAGGGAAGTGAGATTGAGATAGATCCAGTCTCGCTGTAAGAATTGAGGGCGCGAACTCAGAACGAGTCGCGCCCTCAATGTTATTCAAACTTGCCAGTAGAAATCAGAGCCACTTCTTTTTTGCAGATTTCTTAACCGGTTTCTTCGCAGCCTTTTTCATTGGCTTAGGCGTAGCTTTCTTGGCTGCCTTTTTCGCCGGAGCTTTTTTTGCGGCTTTCTTTGTAGCTGGCTTCGGCACTTGTTTCACTGCTGCTTTCTTCGCCGCTTTCTTGGCTGCTTTTTTTACTGTCGCTTTCTTTGCTGCCGGTTTTGCCGTTTTCTTTATTGCAGCTTTTATTCCCACCCGAGAAACCTTTTTAGCCAACTTAGGAGTGGATTTTTTTTTCGAAGCGGCCTTTGTGGAGCCGCTGTCGGGTGAGTCGGATGTGTTTGCAAGTTCCTCTATCGCTTCTTGCCCGCGCGGCAAAGCATTTTTCGTCGGTTCGTTGCTGGATGGCGCTTCGGCGGCAGCCGCAAATGAAAAACTGCTGAAGGACGCCGCCACGCCGAGCGCTTGTTTGGCGCGCGCGTAATATTTTTCTCGGTCGGCTTGCCCGTTCAACCCGCCATTGATCTTTTTCGTGATTGCAGTGAAATTCGGAATATCGGCAAGTTCATTCAGGCCATTCATTTTCCAGAATTGGCAGGCAGTTTCAAACCCCACTTGTGTGGTGGAAGCCAGGTCGGGATTTCCTTCAAGATCCAGCCCCAAAAGCTGGCCATACTTTCTGTAATTAAACCGCCCGGTAATTTGAATCGGCCCTCGCCCTTTGTAACGTTTGCCGTCGCCAGGTTGCGTGTTACCAAGGCGCGTCGCCAAATCGCTGGGTGGTTCGTACCGCTTTTGAGCCGCTGTCGGTCCCCAAATTTCTTCCCAGAATTTCAGTTCGCCGGATTCGTGCGCGATCTGAGCCAGAAAGGCTGCCTGGCGCAACGGGGAAGTGATGTCATACTGAGGCATAATGGCATTCAAGAATGGTAAATACATTTGGCGCTTTTGCGGCGACAACGTCGGCATGATTTGTTGCAGTTGGCTGTCAGTAAGCATTTCGAAGTTCCTCCTGGTTTCCGGGTTAATACGGCCAATTTTCGTGTTAGCTTGACTTATGGCTGAATTCGCCCGCTTGCACACATGGCGAATAACTTGATACTGGAGCGGCGAAGAAAGACTACAAACAGAAACGGGCGTCTTTGTTGAAGACGCCCGTTTCCACTTTGGGAATGAGCCGTGGTGGACTCGAACCACCGACCCACTGGTTAAAAGCCAGTTGCTCTACCGACTGAGCTAACGGCCCAAAGCCGTTTGAATCAGAGAACCTGTCCGAAACGAAAGGCGGATGATACCCATCACGACAGTGGTCGTCAACCACCTGAGGCAAAACAAATATCAAAAAATTTGTTCTGTCCGCAGTGGTTGACAGGAGATTGAACTATTTCACATCAAAGACCGGAACTTCGCTCAATCGCATTTTGCCGCCCGCGCGACTAAGGACATACACTGCGCGGCCAGAATAATCCTTGCCTTCAATTTTGATTTTTAGCGTGACGTCAACTGCGGTGCGGTTGACATCCCATTCCTCAGCGCGCGTGACTTCGGTTACCCAGATCGCAGGTTTTCGGACAACCAGGGATTGCGCAAAGCGCCGCAAGTTGCCAAGTTCCACGAATGGGTTGACCACTTCGGCTGTGCCTTGCAGCACCGCAGTATCGAACCTTTGCAGGAACGCTTTTACATCATCGGGAATTTTGACTGCATTGGCGCCACGTTCGGCCTTTAGCGCGTTATCACGTGCGGCCACGGTTGTGGTGGCATCCAGGTCGGACATGGCGGCATATCGGAATTGCATGGCTGCTTCGGCAAATTTGTTTTGTTGAAGCGCAATTTCAGCCAGCCCCAGATTCGCAGCCCCGTAAGCCTGCAATGGCAACGGTTCGCTTTTCAATACCGCTCTGAAAACTTCTGCCGCTTCATCGTTTTTCTTTTGCGACAGGAGTATGCGGCCCAGCATTGCCTGCAAAATTGGCGCGTTCGGGATTTCTTTCAATCCTTCGCGCGCTTTGGCTTCGGCCCCGGCAAAGTCGTTTTTGCTAAAAGCCAGGTTGGCCAGGCCGAAGGCTTCGGATTGCGAAGGGCGGCGCGGATAAATGTCGTTGTTGTAATCGGCTTGCAAGTAAAGTTTGTCCGGGTCCGCTTCGATGGCAGTCAAGTTCGTCCCAGCCGGGAAGCTAACGGAGCCAAATTCGCCAGCTTTGGCTAAAACAGTCCGTTTGAGTTTTTCGCCTTTATCGGTCGTTCCCACAATATCGACAGTCACTTCGCCTGAGCCAAAGTTTGCAATGGTTGATTCCACTCCGGCAGCCGTCGTTTGTGGCTGGCCGATGGCAAAATCCGGCAGCAAACCTGATTCGATCCAATTGGAGAAGATTTCATTGACGACGTTGCGATTCGCACCCATTGTCAGCAAAACGTCCTTGAAACTGGCGCAGCGCGACAATGAACACAGTGGGTGAATCTGCGGAGGTCGCCCGTTTTGCGACGGCAGGTACCATCCGCTGAGCGAAAGCGCGTCCACATTTCGGCGATTCAGCGATGCCCGCAACGCATTATCGAAGGTTTGTTTGCCCAGTTGTTTTTCAATCAGCCGCCAGACCATCGCGCCTTTGTTGTAAACGCTGGTCGTGTAATTGCGGTCCAGCAGGCTTTGGTTTAGCAAGGGGGCGTCGTCTTTGGCAATGATTGCGTAGGCACGGCGAAAACGATCAAATGCGTTTTCCCGTTGAGACGCGCCGTAACGATCGCCCAAATATTGTGCGACCAGATAGCTGGGCAACGCATCCCGCAACATTCCGGTGCCGCGGCCACGCAATAAAACCTGGCCATCAATCCAGGAACGAGCCGCGGCCCCGGCGATCAGTTCGATGGTGCCCTGGTCCAGCAAATCTCGGCGGAACAGATTATCGTCAACGGTGGCAGCGCCAACGGCCGTAAAAGAAACTTCACGCACCGCACCGAAATTGTCCGAAGTAATGGTGCTAAGCTGGCGCGCCTGCGTCGCAATGATGCGGAAAGGCGCCAGCGCCGCGACGCTGAAGTATTTGACGTAAAACGCGATGATTTTTTCCGATTCCGCCGCCAGCCGTAGCGCTTGTTGCTGGCCGGATTCATTCAGGCCGCGCGGGTAATAAACTTCCAGTGGATGTGCTTCGCCGCCGCGAGTCACAACTTCGTAATCACCCACGATCACAAACGGCTGAGCCGCCATTGACTGTTCAAACGAATTTTCGCTTTTGCGAATTCCCGAAGAGATCACTTTCAATCCGGCGGGCGCAGTCACGGACAGGGAAAATGGCGCGGTGTCGGCTCCGTGTTCGGCGTAGGGCGTGTGCGGCGTTGGAACCCAAAAACTTTGCGGCAACAAATAACTTTCGCCTGCCGCCACGTGAAGCCCAATGCCGCGATCCGCTGCCGGGATCGAATACACAAACTCAACTTCCAGTTCGCGAGCGGCGGCGATTGCCGTCGTCATATCCGTATAAATGCGCAAAGCGTTGCTGCGTGGCTCTTCATTGGTTTTGAAGGTCGCCGGTTCACCGTTGATCTTCATCGAAGTCATTTGGGTTTTCAGGTTGGCATAAAACCCAAATCGGGGCTTGTTGGAATCAAGCAGAATTCTGTCCGCCAGGCTCGGATCAGAGAGGTTGACCAATCGCAGCTTGGCTTGCACATCAACCTTCATCTCTTCCGGTTTGATGGCAACATTGATTTCGTATTTTTTGACTTCAAATTCCTGAGCGATGGCGGCAGAACTCAGCCCCAGCAACATGATTGAAAAGAAGAAAAGTCTTTTCAGCATTCTTTATTCCTGTCCTATGGTTTTGATTACAACTTCGTTTCAGCCTTTTGCCGAAAACCGCAACGTTCTAATTGCAGAACGGTTGTCAGCGGACAATCTTGCCGCGCTTTCAGCACGAAGCTTTGATTGCTGGTCGAACCAGTTCGTGAATCTTCAACAAAGTTTCAAGCAACGGCTCCAGTTTTTCCAGCGCAAACTGGGTCGTTGCGTCGCTCAGTGCGTGCGGCGGGTTGTCATGAACTTCCATAAACAATCCATCAATTCCGCAGGCGACTCCGGCGCGAGCCAGATGTTCGATGTATTCTGCCTGGCCATCCGTCGCGTCGCCCAGTCCGCCGGGAAGTTGAACGCTATGCGTCACATCGAAAACCACCGGGTATCCAAATCCACGCATAATCGGAAACGACCGCATATCCACAACCAGATTGTTGTAGCCGAAACTTGTGCCGCGTTCAGTCAGCATGATTTGCCGATTTCCTGTGGCTTCCAGTTTTTCAATGATATTGGCCACATCCCACGGAGCCAGAAACTGGCCCTTTTTGACGTTCACAACGCGTCCGCTCTCCGCTGCGGCTTGCAGTAAATCCGTCTGGCGGCAAAGGAAGGCCGGAATCTGCAAAATATCTGCGACTTCGGCGACAGCGGTAACTTGTTTAGATTCGTGAATATCCGTAATGACTGGCACGCCAACTTCGTCTTTGACGCGCCGTAAAATTCGCAAACCTTCTTCCAGGCCTATGCCGCGAAACGAACGCGCCGAAGAGCGGTTGGCTTTGTCGTACGACGCCTTGAACACATACGGCACGTCCAGCCGGTCGGCAATTCGAGCAATCGAATGCGCCATCATCATCGCGTGCCGCTCGGATTCAATCACGCACGGCCCGGCGATCAAAAACAAATCGCCTTCACGGCGACGAATAACATCGTAAATACTACTCATTGATTTCTTTTTTAGACTTACTTCAATCGGCTCCAACGGCTTCAGCTTTTGCCTGTTCATCGCCGACCTCATCTCTCAAGCGGTGATTGTAAGCCGCGCGGATAAAGCTGGCAAAAAGCGGATGCGGAGCCAGCGGTTTCGATTTTAGTTCAGGGTGAAACTGGCAGCCCAGAAACCAGGGATGGTCTTCGAGTTCGATCATCTCAATAAACTTTCCGTCCGGAGATTTGCCCGTGAAGATCAAACCGTCTTCGGCCAGGCGGTCTTCGTAAGTCGGATTGAATTCGTAACGATGGCGGTGGCGTTCGGAAATCTGGCTGGAGCGGTAAATTCTTTCGGCCAGCGAGCCTTCGCGCAGGTTGCAGTCATAAGCGCCCAGTCGCATCGTTCCGCCCAAATCTTCGACGCCCAGCAAATCACGCAGCTTGAAAACGACAGGATCGGGCGTGTCCGGATCGAACTCCGTCGAATCGGCTTGCTCAAGTCCGGTGACGTTGCGAGCAAATTCGATGGCGGCGCACTGCATTCCCAGACAAATGCCGAAAAAGGGTTTCTTTTCTCGCCGGGCAAATCCGATTGCCCGTAACATTCCTGAAATTCCGCGTTTGCCGAATCCGCCGGGAACAAGAATGGCGTCAACATCACGCAGCCGGTCTTCCCAGCGTTCATCTGTCATCAGGTCTTCGCTTTCAATCCAGCGGAAATTTACTTTGACATTGTTGTCGAAACCGCCGTGGATCAAGGCTTCGTTCAAGCTCTTGTAGGAATCTTCCAGCTCGACGTACTTACCGACAATTCCTATGGTTACGGCTTTACGCAATCCATGAATTCGATTGACCAGCGCATTCCATTGCCGCAAATCTGTGTCGCCCAGCGGCAGCCGAAGCAAATCAATCAACAGTTGATCCAGTCCTTGACGATTGAAAACCAACGGGACTTCATAAACCGATTTCACGTCCTGAGCGGTGATGACGGCGTCTTGTTCGACGTTACAGAACAGCGAAATTTTCGCCTTCATGTCCACGGGTAATTCGCGTTCGCAGCGGCAAAGCAGAATGTCCGGCTGAATGCCAATGCCCAGCAATTCTTTCACGGAATGCTGCGTCGGTTTGGTTTTCAGTTCGCCCGAAGCCGCCAGGTAAGGAACCAGTGTCAGATGAACGAAGGCTGCGTTGTGGCGACCAACTTCGTTGCCCATCTGGCGAATGGCTTCCAGAAACGGCAGCGATTCGATGTCGCCAACCGTTCCGCCGATTTCGACGATGACAACGTCGTAATCTTTGGAAACGGCTTTGATGGCATCTTTGATTTCGTTGGTGATGTGCGGAATGACCTGAATGGTTTTGCCCAGGTAATCTCCGCGCCGTTCCTTTTCGATCACCGACAGATAAATGCGGCCAGAAGTCCAGTTGTTGGCTTTGGAATAACTGGCTTTGGTGTAGCGTTCGTAATGGCCAAGGTCCAGGTCGGTTTCGGCTCCGTCGTCCGTGACGTACACCTCGCCGTGCTGGAATGGCGACATGGTTCCGGGATCAACGTTGATGTACGGATCGAATTTCATCATGGTGACTTTCAATCCGCGGGCTTCGAGCAGAGCGGCGATGGAAGCGGCAGCGATTCCTTTTCCCAGTCCGCTGACCACTCCTCCGGTGACAAAGATGTACTTCGGCATCTCAACTCCTGTAGACGGTTTTCGTTGGTTGAAGCTGTAGGGGCATCACGAGTTTTCGGTGAACTTGGTTTGTTAGCTAGCGGTAAGTGCAAGAGTAAACACTTCGCGGCTGAGCGTCAATCGCCAGACAGATTTTGAGTCGCAGCCAATTCTACAAAAAGTGTCACAATCCCTCCGGCGCGTCTATCACTCCTTGCATACTCTGCCAACCGTCGTTTCTGTCCGACAATCCAAATCATCAAATCAGGAGAATTGCTATGTTCAAGAACCCCTTTTTCCCCACATTGCTCTTACTTTCGTTGGGCGTTGCCACATTGCGACCGCTCGGTAGTGACACGGGCATTCAGGAATCGAAGCAGGAAAGCAAACCTGCACCAGTGCGAATCGCAGACCTTCCTGGCCCCGAAGCTTTGCGGCAAGCGCGGCTGTTGTTCATCCGTCCACGTTCTTCTTTTTTCAACAAAGAAAAGCTGGAACGTGAATTACTAAAACGCAAAGAGTTTAACGAAATGGGATTGGAAATTACCCGAAGCCTGACCACGGCCGACCTGATTCTGGAAATTACGCGCAAACGACTGACGACACGATTTACCTGCAACGTCATCGAGCCGATCACCCAACGCGTACTGGCTGGAACGACGGCTAGCTCCCTGGGCGGTGAAATCGAACCGAATCTGGCTGATGCTATTGCCAAAGAACTCAAAGCCAAACGCGCCAAGCCCGCGACCGAAGAAAAGAAGCCGGAATAAGAAGCGGTTTTCAGAGCCGGGACGGTTCGTGCAGATACTTCTCCCGTTCTTCCGGCGTCAAGCCTCGCGTCAAGCGCGTGCGGGCGAGGGCACTGCTGCTATCTATTTTGGATCAGTACTTCTTTTTCGGATGCCGCGCGCCACAGCCTCACAGTCCAGTCATCGCTTCCGGTGGCCAAGGTCTGGCCATCTGGGGAAAACGCCACCGAAGCGACTGCGGCGGAGTGTCCTTTGAAGGTGCTCAATTCCTGCCAGTGGCCTGTATCCCAGAGCTTCATGGTATTGTCACTACTGGCTGTGGCCAGCCTTTTTCCATCAGGGGAGAACGCCACCGATAATATTCCATCCGAGCGCCCCTTGAGAGTGTTTAGCAGTGCTCCGGTGGCGCTCTCCAACAACTTCACCGTCCGGTCATTACTGCCCGAAGCCAACCATTTGCCATCAGGGGAAAAAGCCACCGAAAAGACCGGACCAGCATGTCCCATGAAGGTAAACAATGCTTGCCTGCTAGCCACATCCCAGAGTCTCACTGTCCCGTCATAACTAGCCGTGGCCAATGCCTTGCCGTCAAATGAAAACACCATACACCGGACTAAATCACTATGCCCTATCAGGGTGGCCAGTTCTTGCCTGCTCGCTACATCCCAAAGTTTCACAGGGCCATCATCACTTCCTGCCGCCAAGATATTGCCGTCTGGAGAAAATGCTACGGAAGAAAGCTTTCCCGGTCCTTTGAAAATGGTCTGTTCCCGCCCGCTGGTCAGGTCCCAGAGCCTCACCGTGCCGTCATGACTGCTTGTGGCCAGGGTCTTGCCATCCGGCGAAAACTTTAGGCACCTTACCCAACCAGTATGCCCTGTGAAAGCAGCCAGTGGCCGCCCGCTGATCACATCCCAGAGCTTTGCAGTATTGTCATGACTGCTTGATGCCAACGTTTTCCCATCCGGTGAAAATGCGACGGAAGATATATCGGCGCGGTGGCCTTCAAGAGTTGATTGTTCCCATATGGTTGTCACCTCCCATAAAGCCACAATCCCATCACCGCTCCCCGAAGCCAAAGTTTTACCATCCGGGGAAAAGGCTAGATCATTGACATTAGATGAATGCCCTTTGAGTGTGACCAGTTCCTGTCCACCAACCACATCCCATAGCTTGATGGTGCGATCATAACTACCTGAGGCCAGCCTTTTACCATCTGGGGAAAACGCCACCGCACTGACAAGATTGGTGTGCCCCTTGAAAGTTTTTACCACCTTGCCGGTCAGCACATCACACAGAATCACGATGTTATCTACCGTGGTCGAGGCCAACAGTTTGCCATCCGGGGAAAATGCGATTGATCTGATCGCGCATTTGCGCCCCGTGAAAGTAATCAATTCTCTGCCGGTGGTCACATCCCAGAGCTTCACTGTATGATCACTTGCCGCAACATCCTCATCTGTGCCGGATGCCAGTAGTTTGCCATCCGGCGAAAAGGCCACTGAAAAAACCCTTCCTTTGTGGCCCTTGAGAGTCAACAACTCACGCCCGGTAGATCTTTCCCAAAGCCTGACGGTGCTGTCGGCACTGCCTGACGCCAAGACTCTGCCATCGGGAGAAAATGCCACGGAAGTAACATTGCCGAGATGTCCGGCGAGGGTGAGCAGCTCTTTCCCTGAAGCCGATTCCCGGAGCCTTACTGTGTTGTCATCGCCTGCGATGGCCAAAGTTTTACCGTCCGGAGAAAATGCCACAGCTTGGACTCTGTAAAACGCCATCACCTGCGCTTTATTTTCGAGCCCTTCGAATCTGCTCAACTCCTGCCTGGTGTTTACATCCCACAGTCTGACTGTGTAATTCCAACTTCCCGTAGCTAACATCTTGCTATCCGGGGAAAAGGCCAAAGAAGTGACACTGTCTCCGTGCCGCAGCGTTTGAAAGCTATGACAGAGTCGCCATAGGTAATACCACTCGAAGCCCCGCAGTTCCTCTTGGCCGGGTTGAGGTAAATAACTCTCTACCAACTCCCGCATACCTTCGATGTTTTTTGTATCCCAGCCCTGTTGCGCCAGGTTCATATGCGCGGCATACAATGACCGGCGATTGATCAGCCCCTGCTCAATGGCGCGATTTCGTTGTTGGATCGCGAACCAAACCAGGGTAGTCATCACCGCAAGAATCACCGCAGCCACAGCCGTCGCGCGCAGCAAGCCGCGACGGAAGGCCGTGCGCTGTCGTTGCATTTCTGCGTCCGGCATGTTCGTCTTGATCCATTCCCGATCAAAGACCCGCGCATAAATCCGATTGCGTTCGCGAAAGCGCCCTGATTCAACCCGCACAATGCCGGACAGCCGCAGCACACTCATCACCGGATCCGCTTCGTCGTCGCGCAGGTGCCTGCCGCGCCACACCTGCTTGTACATCTGCAGCAGGCTCGGCAACTCCACTTCGCTGTGCAGCATTCGTTCGCGCACAAACAGCAGATTGTCGTCTCGTTCTTGCGCGCGCGGCGAAAAGAAAAGCTCTTCGCACAACCGATCTACCGATTGCGGCCCTTTCTGATTGCCGATTGCGGATTGGGGATTGAAGTCAGCAATAGCTTGGCAGAGTCGTTGGGTCAGATACGGATGGCCGCCAGCCCAGTAATGAATTCGTTTGAGTAAGGCCACGCTGGTTTTTTCTTCGTGCCTCAATCCTTGCGCCAAAGATACCGCCTCTGCTTCGGTGAAATCATGGAGTTCGATCCGCTGGCCGATGTTGAACGGCGTCGTGCGCGTGTCGCGGATTAGGTCTGACGGCGTGGCGACGCCCAGCAAACAGAACGTCAGCCGCCCTAGCTCTTCGTCTTCGGTGCGGCGGTTGTAAAACTCGCGGATCGCGGCGAAGAATTTATCAGTCGAAAACGGCAGGCTGAGTACGGCGTCTATCTCGTCAATAAAAATCACCACCGGGCCGGGATAACACGGCAAGACGACTTCGCGGATTGCGCGCATCCATCTCTGCATCGCGCCGAGTTCCTTATTGCCGCGCCAGAATTCGATCAACTCGTCTTCCAATTCCAGTTGATAACCCATCTGGCCGAGCAGCCCGCGATACCACTGTTCGGCGCTCAGGTTTTGTCCGATGGCCGTCAGGTCCAGGATCACCACGCCGCAGCCTTCCTCGCGCAGTTGCGCCGCTATCCGCACCATCAAGCTGGATTTGCCCATCTGGCGCGAGGTCAGCACATAGCAGAATTTTCCCTGCCTCAGCCCGGCGAGCAATTCTCGGTCAGCTTGCCGCACAACGTAACACTCCGCATCGCGCCGTAGCGTCCCACCGGTGACGAAAAATTCGGTTGTCAAAGTGCCCATGGAAGTTCTCCGTGCGGAAAAGATGGCGCTTGTTCCGCATTTTTTAGAGCAGGTGCTGTTTCAGGTAGTTCGAGTACAACAGACAGCGAGGTCTTGCAGCGCGCGCCGAATCGCCCACCACCACGCCCGCGCTGCGCAGCCGGTAAAAGCTCTCCGCCGTCGGGCAAGGCTGGCCTTCGATTACGCCGCGCATCACATCGCGAAGCGCCGCATCCTGGTTGAGCGAAATCAATAAGCGCCGCAGATGATCGCCGAACGGCCCTTCGTCGCGATCGGACTGGGATGTTAAAGCATCGAGGCTCAAGCTGTGTGACGCCAGTTCGTGCAGACCGCAGCGAACCAGATACGGATGGCCACCGACTAATTCGAAAAATTGTTCGACCTTTGTCTGACTCAAAAGCGAGCCGTAACGGCGATTGAGTTCGCTGACCTCTTCGAGTGTGAAATCTTCCAGCACGAGGCGCGTGCCGACATTGAACGGCGATTGGTGCATGTCTGTGATGAACAGATGCGCCTCAGTCGCGTAGGCCATCGCCAGTGTCAACAGCGGCCACGGCCCAGCCGGGTCGAGCGACCGCGCGTTGTGCCAGGAGCGAAAGAGGCCGAAGACTTCGCTACCGAAATCACAGGTAAACAGCCGGTCAACTTCATCCAGCCCCCAAACCAGCGGGACCGAAGATTGCCCCAACACCTCGCGCCGCACACAGCGCGTGAAGTTCATGCTCGGCCCCAGATCATCGTCCCAGATTTGCTTTGGGGAGATAGCAAGGTCGAGTTGGTCCGCAATGGATTTGGCGAGCATCAGGAAAAGCGATTCGACCGAAGCCAGATGCGAAGCATTGAGCAGTTGAAAATCGGTGAAGACGACTCGCGCCCCGGCCTCGCGCGCCTGTTGCAGGCTGCGCGCGAGCAATGAAGTCTTCCCCACCTGCCGGGCGCCTTTCACCAGCACAATGCTGTCACACCGTTTAACCGCCGCCTGAAACTCCGCGTCGGCCCCGCGCTCAATGTAGAACTGCGAATCGAGCGGAACCGCTCCGCCGACTGGTTCCAACTGTTCGAGCGACAGAGTTGATGATGCCGATGAAACGCCCGGCTGAAGCTGAACGATGCCCCCCCGTCCGTTAATCTCCTCGCGCACATTAGCGACGAAGCTGTAGCCGCGTCCGGGCACGGTCACGATGTAACGATGATCGTCGGGAGTTTCGCCAAGCGCGCGGCGCAACGAGAAGATATGCACGCTGAGATTGCCTTCTTCGACTATAGATTCCGGCCAGACCCGCTTAATCAGTTCGTCTTTGCCAAG
>CAZMXG010000113.1:0-25937 GCA_964570175.1 uncultured Heliomicrobium sp.
GCTTGAATTCTCGCCAAAGTAAGGCTCAAGCGTCCCTACAGGACGCCGTCTCATTCACTGTTTTTCCCGGCAGTGAACTGCCGGGCTACTGTCAAACCGTCCCTCACGGGACGAAAATCGTGTCCAGTTCAATATTCATTTCTATAGCGCGTAACATCAGTAAAGCAATTACTCGGTCTCTTCGCCGTGTGAGCGGCTTTTTCCTCTTCGCCTCGTTAGTGGCGGTTGAATTTGGCCGTGGGTGTTCGACCCACGGAAGCTGAGACATTGATGGACACGTCGCGTTTGCGACGTTTGAATTCAAGCGCCGCTGACGCGACGCGAAATCTTGTCCGCTATTACCCAGCGTTAAAAACGCCGGGCTAAAGTCAGCCGCCGCTCTACGGCGAAGATGAGACTGAGAAGATAAGGCACAAAAACATCCATGCTTTGAAGAAGAAAGCATCTGTCTGTTCAAAGCAATCTACGAGAAGGAAGGAGAATTTCGATGAATACGAACAACGATCAAACAAAAGTCGGAGTTGGGATTCTGTCAATCATTGCGCTGATGCTGTTTAGCGCCTTCACGGTCAAAGCCCAGGACCCAGCGCAACTGAAAGGAATGTTTGCTCGCGCGCAGCAGCAAAACGCGCAGGAGCTGAAGCAATACACCTGGAAATCGCGCAACGAGGTAAGGAAGAACACCGAAAGCAAAAGCACACAGGTTTTTCAGATGCGTTACGACGCATTGGGCAATCTGCAGAAAAGTCAGATTGGCGGCTCTGCGCCACCGTCCATGCCGAAAGGCCCCATCTTCGGCCACATCGCGCAAAAGAAAAAAGCAGACTTCATGGAGTTGATGAGCGACCTGCGTGACCAGGTGCAGGCTTACAGTCACCTTTCGCCCGCAAAGATGCAGGCCTTTCTGGCCAGCGCAACCATTCTCGCCAAATTGGATCAAGGCTTCATTCAGATTCAGGGCGGAAACATCCTGCAGGCGGGAGACTCCATGACCATTTGGCTGGATGCCAAATCCCGCAAACAACGCCGCGTTGAGATTCACACGTTCCTGGAACGAAACCCGGTGAAAGCTGTGATTGAGTTTGCCGACCTGCCTGCTGGCCCGAACTACATGGCGCGGACAGTCGTGGATTACCAAAAAGATGCCCTGCAACTGATCTCAGAAAACTTCGACTACGAACGCACGAGGTAATTTATGAAATTGATGCTACAGCAATTCATCTCTGTTCTATTGGTTATCTGTTTGCTGACAGCGTTCATTTCGCCTGCTGTTGCCCAATCTGCTTCTAGTTCAATTGCAAAGCAGACGGCTGCGCGGACAGACAAAGGTTGGCCACGAATAATTGCCGGCAACGGAGCTTCATTTTCCGTCTATCAACCGCAGATTGAACAATGGAAAGACACCCGGCTGGAGGCGCGCGCTGCCGTGGAGGTCGCCGCTGGCCAGAACAAACAATCGGCGTATGGTGTGATCTGGTTTGCCGCGCGCACGGAAATTGACAAGGTCAACCGGCTGGTGACGCTGACCGATTTCACCGTCACGAAAGTCAGTTTTCCGGCAAACCCGGAGCGCGCCGCTGCCTACCAGAGCATTCTGCAATCGCAGGCTCCCAAAGCGGGCGAAGTGATCGCGCTGGACCGGTTGCTTGCTGATCTGGCAATTGCGCAGGCTAAAACAGAAGGTTCCGGCTATCAGCTCAAAAACGATCCGCCGGAAATCCTGTTCAGCACACGTCCGGCAATTCTGGTTTTGATTGACGGCGAACCTGCGCTGCGTCCGGTCAAAAACACACATCTCAGCCGCGTCATCAACACACGTATGCTGATGTTGCGGGATGAAGCAAAGGGCAAGTTCTACTTGCACCTGATGGATGGCTGGATGGAATCGGACAGTGCAGTTGGACCGTGGAGCATTGCGTGGAATGCGCCTTCTGATTTGGACAAAGCACTGGTCATTGCTGCACAGACAAAGCAAACAGACTTGCTGGACGGATCAGACGGTCAGAAACCGTCATTGAAAGAAGCGGCCAAGCAGAATGCCTTGCCCGCGATTTACGTCAGCCTGAAGCCTGCTGAGTTGCTTCAGACACAAGGCGAGATGCAGCTTGCGCCGATTGAAAACACGCAGCTTCTTTCCGTGACCAACTCCGAAAACGACATCTTCGTAGATACCATTACGCAAGATCGTTACGTGCTGATTTCAGGCCGTTGGTTTCGCGGGAAATCCATGAGCGGTCCCTGGGAATATGTTTCCGGTGACTGGTTGCCTTCGGATTTTGCCAGGATTCCGCCAACTCATGAAAAGGCCAGCGTCCTGGCTTCAGTCCCCGGAACGCCACAAGCGAAAGAAGCCTTGATCGCGAACGAAATTCCGCAAACTGCAACCATCACACGCAGCGAAGCGAAATTGGCGGTCGTTTACGACGGGCAGCCGCAATTTCAATCAATCGAAAACACGGCGCTGAAATACGCTGTCAACACGTCAACACCAGTGATCGCAGTTAGCGCGAACAATTACTACGCGGTGAACAACGGTGTCTGGTTTGCCGCAAGCTCGGCAAGCGGGCCTTGGACGGTGACGGCGTCGGTTCCGGCTGTCATCTACACGATTCCGCCAAGCTCGCCCGTGCATAATGTGACGTACGTCAAAGTCTACGGCTCAACGCCGGAGGTGGTCTACGTAGGCTATACGCCCGGCTATCACGGAACGGTCGTTTCTTCCAACAACGTCGTGGTGTACGGAACAGGCTGGTATTACAGGCCCTACATTGGCAGCTATTGGTACGGCTCTTCCTACACCTATGGTTACGGTGCAGGCTTTAGCTGGAGCGTGTATGGGGGCTGGGGCGTTGCCTATGGCATCGGCTACGGCTGGAGCAATTATTACTATCCTGTGCCTTATTACGGCGGCTATTACGCTGGGTATGGTTGCTGCGTGTATGGCGGCGCAGCGGCGGCGAACGTTTACGGGCGTTGGGGAAATGTGGCTTATTCGGGAACCAGAGCCGCATGGGCAAATCCTTACACCGGCAACGTTGGGCAAGGCGCTGCTTTTTCCGGCGTCAATACCGTGACAGGAACCCGGTATAACGGTCGTGGCTTCACGAATACCAACGTTTACACCGGCACGACTGTTACGGGCGGGGGCGGGATCGCTTACAACCCATACACTGGCAGAGGCGCAGCGGGTCAGGCGGGCGTGGCAACCAATGCCTACACCGGTAATGCCGCTGCGGGAGCGCGAGGCGCAAACTACAACCCGCAAACTGGCGTCGTCAGCGGAAGCGCGGCTGGCGCGACTTACAACGCATCAACTGGCCAAGTTACAGCAGGCGGTAGAGGCTTTGCCTACAACACCAAAACTGACACGGGCGTTGCGGTTGGCAAAAACAACGTTTACGCAGGTCACGACGGCGAGGTCTATCGCTATAACAAATCCAGCGGCTTAGAGCAGCACACCAACAGCGGCTGGCAATCGGTGAACCGGCCAACGGAGCTTCAGAACATCCAAAACCAGCAAGGCGCACGCGCGACAGGACAGCAACGCTGGGAGAACTTCCGCGCCGCGGGAGGGCCAGGCTCAAATACGGGCGTCGCCGGTCCACGATTCGGTTCCGGCAACGGAGGTCCGCGCTTTGGCACTGGCGGTTCCATTGGCGGAGGCCGCATCCGCCGATAAGCCTACAGATATTTCAGCAATCTGGGCGGCGTATCTGTGCAGACACGCTGCCTTCACAATCAACAGCCGCAAGGCAACATCACTGGAGAAGAAGGAGAAAGAAGATGAAAGAAGGAATTCGTATATTCGCAATCACAACTTGTTTGACGTTGGCGCTTTCGCTGTCTGGTTTTGCGCAAACTACGCAATCCACAACGGCAAATGGTGGAACGGTCACGACAAACGCACAAGGTGGCAAGGTTTATCAAAGCCCGAATGGTGGCGTGGTCGCCAAAGGCTCACGGGGCCGCGTGGTGACCAAAGATCGGAATGGAGCCGCGACGGCCAAAGGGCCGAACAGTGGCGTAGCAATTGCCCCCAATGGAAATGCCGCCGCTTACGGACCGAACCGAACTGCGGTTCGCAAAAACGGAACCACGACCGTTCGCCAGCGCTAAGTGGCGGGGCTTGCCGGTTGGTGAGGTGAAGAACTGACCTGCAATCCGTACTCAATACTTTCAACCAGCGCTGCCCATGAAGCAGCGATAATATTGCCAGCGACGCCGACCGTGTTCCAGGACCGTTCGCCGTCGCTGGTTTCCACATGAACGCGTGTTTTTGCAGCCGTCGCGTGTTCGCCATCCAGAATGCGAACCTTGAAATCAATCAGGTGAAAGTTATCAATTTGCGGATAATGGCCGCGCAACGCTTTCCTAAGCGCCTGATCCAACGCGTGAACCGGGCCGTCTCCCATGCTGGCGGTGTGCTCTTCCTCGCCGCCGACTTTCAATCGAACAATGGCTTCAGGTTCGTTCGACGACCCAAGCCAGATGCGGTATTCAATCGTTTCAAAGAAATGTTTGCGGCGACCGAGCGCGCTCCAAGCCAGCAATTTGAAAGAGGCCTCGGCGTCTTCAAACGAGTATCCTTCATGTTCCAGTGTTTTCAGTTGCGCCAGCAAACGGCGGGCAGCTTCAGGGTTCTTGGTAAACTCTTCGCCGATGTCGTCGGATTTGAAGCGAATGTTGCTGACACCGGATTGGTCGCTGACCAGCACACGGGTTTCGTTGCCGACATCTTCCGGGTTGATGTGTTCGTAAGTTTCTTTGGCTTTGGTGATGGCGGAAACGTGAATGCCGCCTTTGTGTGCGAACGCGCTGCGGCCTACGTACGCCGCGCGTTCATTCGGAACCAGATTGGCAACTTCGTTGATGTATCGGCTGGTATGCGTCAACAGCTTCAGTTTGCCGTCCGGCAAACACTGGCGGTTCATTTTCAGTTCCAGGTTCGGAATCACCGAACACAGATTGGCGTTGCCGCAACGTTCGCCATATCCGTTCATCACACCTTGCACGTGGGTCGCCCCGGCTTCGACAGCGGCCAGTGAATTGGCGACAGCCAGTTCGCTGTCATTGTGGCAATGAATGCCAACGCGGACATTGGGAATGCGCTTGCGAACCAGCGCGACAGCGTCGGCAATTTCTTCCGGCAGACGACCACCGTTGGTGTCGCACAAAATGATCGTTTCGGCTCCTGCCTTCGCGGCAGCGGCAAGCGTATCCAGCGCGTATTCCGCATTAGCCCGGAAACCGTCAAAGAAATGCTCCGCGTCATAAAACGCCCGGCGGCCACAGGCCTTCAGATGGCTGATGGTATCGGCAATCATGCGCAGGTTTTCTTCCAGCGTCGTTTTCAGCGCGACATCCACATGGAAGTCCCACGATTTGCCGAAGATCGTCACAACAGGCGTTTGCGCTGCCAACAGCCCTTGAACAACCGTGTCATCAGCGGCCATCCCATTCGCACGGCGCGTGCTGCCGAAAGCGGAAAACACGGCGTTCTTCAACTGCACGGACTTGGCGCGCTCGAAAAACTCCACGTCTTTGGGATTCGCGCCTGGCCAGCCGCCTTCGATATAGGTCACGCCAATTTCATCCAACGCGCGCGCGATCTTGATCTTGTCTTCGACTGAATAAGCCAGCCCCTCGCCTTGAGCGCCATCGCGCAACGTCGTGTCGTAAATTTCTACCCAATTGTCTTTCATTGCTGATTCACTCTCATTTCGCTTTCATTGAGCGGAGTTCCATCAAGATTGTGAAGCGTATGCCCATAGGCTAGAAGATAGGAATTTCCTGGCTCCATCGGCAACATTTTGAGTTCCTGCTTTTGCAGATCAAGCTCCAAACCTAGTTCTTCCATGGGAATCACGCCAAGCAAAGGATTATCGCCGCCTGGAAGTTCCAGACACTGAAAAACACCAACGCGGTCGCCGATTGAGATTTTGGCATCCTGGAAAACTCTTGTGCGCTGATACCCGGCAGCAGTAGAAGCAAGCACTTCTTTAAGCGGAGTTAGACCAAGCTGTTCAATAACGCGAGCAGGCAACGAAAGCATCATTGCTCCGCTATCCGCCAACACATTCGTCAGTGTTACTTTGCGAACTTTATCGGGAGATATAGTTCCATCAATCGCACGCACTTCGTCCGCACGATTCACAATTGTCATTTGCGTATGAACTTGTCCCATAAAATCAATCGCGGAGTGGCAGATTCAACCTCCACTCCGCGCCTCCGTTTGAATGAAAGTGGATGCTAGTTTTTTGCCTTGTCCACAATCTTATTGCTGGCCAGCCAGGGCATCAAACCACGAAGTTTCGATCCGACTTCTTCGATCTGGTGTTTTTTCTCGCTTTCGACCAAACGAGTGAAGTTCGGCTTTCCGGATTCGGCTTCGGCCATCCATTCGTCGGCGAACTGGCCTGACTGAATTTCTCCCAGAATTTCTTTCATGCGCTCTTTGACTTCCGGGCCAATGACACGTTTGCCACGAGTCAGGTCACCGTATTCCGCCGTATTTGAAATCGAATAGCGCATCGTTGAAATGCCGCCTTCGTACATCAAATCCACAATCAGCTTCATTTCGTGCAGGCATTCAAAGTAGGCCATTTCCGGCGCGTATCCGGCTTCCACCAGCGTTTCAAAACCGGCTTGAATCAATGCTGTAACACCGCCGCAAAGAACGGATTGTTCGCCGAACAAATCGGTTTCCGTTTCTTCCTTGAAGGTGGTTTCGATGACGCCCGCGCGCGCGCCGCCAATGGCGCTCGCGTAAGCTAGCGCAACTTGTTTGGAATCTCCGCTGGGATCTTGCGCAACCGCGATCAAACAAGGAACGCCGCCGCCTTTTTCATATTCGCGGCGAACCAGATGGCCAGGGCCTTTCGGTGCGACCATAAACACGTTGACGCCTGCGGGCGGAACAATCTTTTTGAAGTGGATCGAAAAGCCATGCGCGACGGCCAGATATTTGCCCGGCTTCAAATGCGGTTCGATGTCGCGTTTGTAAATGCCCGGTGTCAATTCGTCCGGCGTCAAAATCATGATGATGTCTGCGCGTTCGGCAGCGTCAGCAACCGGCAAGACTTCCAGACCAGCGCTTTGCGCTTTAGCCACCGAAGGGCTGTCCGACCGCAAGCCGACGATCACGTCGGCTCCGCTGTCTTTCAGGTTGTTCGAATGGCCGAAACCTTGTGAGCCGTAACCGATAATGGCGATGCGCTTGCCTGCCAGATATTTCGGGTCGGCATCTTTGTCGTAATAAATGTTCATTTTTCTCCTTGAGGTGATAGGTCACAGGTGGCAGGTGTGAGGTGGTGAACCCGAAACCTCACACCTGAAACCTTACACCTTTTCATTTAGTGTTAATTCGGAAAATTCTTCGTCATCGTCTTTCAGCTTTTGCGCTTTGACATGAGCGACGCGGGTCATCGCCACAGGGCCGGTGCGTACAATGTCCAGAATACCAATCGGCTTCAGCAGTTCGATAAAAGCGTTAACCTTTTCGGCGTTGCCGGTCATTTCCAGAATGAAGGCGTCGACGTTCACATCCACGACTTTGGCGCGGAAGATTTCCACCAGGCTTAACACTTCTTGCCGCTGTTCGCCCTGATGCGCGTTGACGGTCAGCATGACCATTTCGCGTTCGACGTGTGGAACGACGGTCATGTCAACGACGTCAATGACTTTGATGATCTTGTGCGACTGATGAATGATCTGCTCGATGACGTGATCGTTACCATGCGTGGTCAGCGTCATGCGGGAAACGCCTTCTTCCAGCGTCGGCGCGACATTGAGCGTGTCTATCTGGTAACCGCGCGCACTAAACAAACCTGCCACACGCGTCAGCATTCCGTATTCATTTTCGACTAAGAGTGAAATTGTATGTCTCATATTGGGAGTTTGGAGATTGGGGTTGGGAGATGGGAACCGAGTCAGAACAATGTCCAACTCCTGGCTCCATCCCCTAACTCCTATGACAGAATCATATCCTTCAGCGCCGCTCCAGCCGGCACAATTGGGAAGACGTTTTCTTCGCGCGCAACTTTCATTTCAATCAGCACCGGACCAGGCGTGTTCAACGCTTTTTCCAGCGTGTGGCTGACTTCGTTCATCTTGGTCGCGCGGAAGGCGGCAACGCCATACGCTTCAGCCAGCTTGACGAAATCCGGCTGGACTTCGATGTTGCTGTGCGAATAGCGATGTTCGTAAAACTGCTCCTGCCATTGCCGCACCATTCCCAAAAAGCCATTGTTGATCAGCAGAATCTTGACTGGAATGTTGTATTGCTTGACGGTCGCCAGTTCATTCAACACCATCTGAAACCCACCATCGCCAACCACTGCCACACACAGATCATCGGGCCGTGCCACCGCAGCACCGACAGCCGCGGGGAATCCATACCCCATCGCGCCGAGCCCGCCGGAATTCAGCCAGTTGCGCGGCGTGTCGAATCCATAAAGCTGCGCCGTCCACATTTGATGCTGGCCCACGTCTGCGGAAACAACTGCCTGACCTTTGGTAATGCGATGCAGTTCGTGAATGACGTATTGCGGTTTGATGACCTCGCCTTCTTCTTTCCACCAGAACGGATGCTGCTTTTTCCAGGCAGCAATCTGGTCGTGCCAACCGTCTTTCGAGGCGACCTTTGCCCCGCCAGCCAACTGCTCTTCCAATTCTTTCAACATCTGCTGGGCAACTGCCTTGGCATCACCAACCACCGGATAATCGCATGGAACGTTTTTGCTGATGCACGAAGCGTCAATGTCCACGTGGATGAACTTCGCGCCAGAGGCGAATTCACTAAGCTTGCCGGTAACACGGTCATCAAAGCGCGCGCCGATGGAAATCAGCAGGTCGCTATTGTTGACGGCCATGTTTGTCCAGTAACCGCCGTGCATTCCCAGCATTCCCAGGCTCAGCGGATGAGAAGCCGGAAAGGCTCCCAACCCCATTAGCGTGCAGGTTGTCGGCAGATTCAGGCGTTCCGCCAACTGAATCACCTCTTCGTAAGCGCCTGCCGCATGCGCTCCACCGCCGATATAAAGCACTGGACGTTCGGCCTGGATCATCGCTTTGACGGCTTTGCGAACAGCTTTCGGATCGCCATAAATTTGCGGTTTGTAGCTGCGAATCTCGATGGTTTCGGGATAGCTGAATTCGATTTCCTGGGCGGTCATATCCTTTGGCAGGTCAACCAGCACGGGCCCCGGACGTCCTGTCGATGCGACGTGAAAAGCTTCCTTAATCGTTGGCGCCAGATCTTCGACGCGTTTGACCAGATAATTATGCTTGGTGCAGGAACGCGTAATGCCGGTCAAATCCGCTTCCTGGAAGGCGTCATTGCCGATCAAATGCGTTGGCACCTGTCCGGTGAACACGACCAACGGCAACGAATCCATGAACGCGTTGGCAATGCCGGTTACAGCATTGGTTCCACCGGGGCCCGATGTAACCAGGGCCACACCGGTTTTGCCGGTCGCTTGCGCGTACCCGGCTGCGCCAAACAGCGAAGCCTGTTCGTGCCGTACCAGGTAATGGGTAATGCCCAGCTCTTCGGCGTGTTTCACCAGTTCGTCATAAATGTGCAGCACTGCGCCGCCAGGGTAGCCAAAAACATGTTTGACTCCTTCGCATCGCAGTGATTCGAGCAAGATACGTGCTCCACGCATTTTCATAAGGATTCCTCGTTGGGTTTTGTGCCGACGAAAATCATCGTCGGATAGTGGAAATAGATTGCGTCGCCGCGTTTGTGGACGCCCATTCCCACGGTATCGTTGGTTAAGTTCTCAAGATAAATTTTGCGAATTTGTTCTTCATCGCCTGGATTCGGAAACATTCCGGTCAACTGCTTTTCAACTTCAAATTCCAGGTTAAATGGAGCAGTTTTGATATTTGTTAAACCTGATTCCCGAATTAACGCCAGCAACTCACTCTCGGTGAGTGCACGCGCATGCGATGGGTCTTTCAGTTTTTCCAACCGGTTGTAAGCATCCGCTTTGTCGGCATCAGGCACCGAATCCCAAACCATCACTCTGCCGCCCGGCTGGCAAACCCGTTTCATTTCGGCCAGCACGCTAGCCGGGTTCAAAAAGTGATGAAAGGAAAACCGTGTCAGCACCAACGAAAACGAATTGTCAGCGAATGGCAGCGAGTAAACGTCTCCGACTTGCCAGCTCAAGTTAGCCAGTCCCAAATCCGCCTGCCGCAATTTTGCGCGTTCAATCATTGCCGGCGTCAAATCAATGCCCGTGACGTGAGCCGCAACTGTCGCCACTGCGCAAGCCGTCAAGCCCGGTCCACAAGCTACATCCAGCACATTGTCTTGCGACGTGACTTGGCACATTTCCAGCATCAAATTGAAAATCGCATCGCTGGACATCGCCGTTTTCTTTGAAAACGGAACTGCCTGCCGCGTGAATTGATCAACTATCGTTTGATTATGTGTCGTTGCAGTCAAAGTCGTACCTCTGGAAGCAGAAAACCCCGGCGAACCTTTTCAGCTCGCCGGGGTTTGGAATCGTCAACCTTTTTGCTTAACTCTTAGGTTGTCCAATCGGCGAGCTGTACCGGAATAATCGCTACAGCGACGATTACGATTACGCTAATTACGATTACGTTAAGAAGTCGGAGGACTCGCACATCCAAAATGTTCGACCCGCTGGCCGGAAGATCAAGCGCGAGTTGTGGACGACGATTGGACATAGGTCATTTGAAGATGAAATTTCGCTGCTTTGTGAAAGCGCGGGCACTATAAACCATCGTCATTCTGTTGGCCACTTAAATGTTTTTATCGGCAAATAACGTCTCTTTATACCTGCGCCTTATCCCACCTTTACAGCGACCAACAGTCCTGAGCTCCAGGCCATCGGGCAAATCGTCAAATCCTTGCGCTCGACCAGACCGTGAATGAACGCCTCGACTTTTAGGGCGTGTCCTTTCGGCCAGTTCAGTTGTGGCAACAGGTCATCAACGATGTAAAAGCCGCCGGGATTCAATAACGATAATGCTGCGTCCAAATCCCAGAACTTGCCCGGCCATGTATCCGCAAAGATCAAATCGAATTGCTTTCCGCGGACGCTGGCCAGAAAAACTGAACCATCCATAACCAGAAATTCGACTCGCCGATCTTGCCCAAGATGCCGCCGGGCAATTTCAACGCAGGCGACATTTTGATCAACTGTCGTCAACCGTGAATTGGAATCCATCCCATCCAGCAACCACGCAGTGGAAATTCCCGTTCCGGTTCCGAGTTCAAGGAACTGCGCTGAGGGTTTGCCCCAGCATTTGGATGCAACCAGTGTTTTTAAGAGCGCTCCAGCCGCGCGCTCCGATCCCATGCCGAAGCCAATGGCTTTCGTATCAGCTTCAATCAATTCCAAAGCATGCGGAAGCTGCAGACAAGCCGATTCGTTCATCGCACTCAGTTTTCCTCGATGTACTTTCGAATCACGTCGCCCATTTCAGTGGTCGTTACGCGTTTTGGCTGGCTCTTCAAATCCTGCGTTCCGTACCCGGCCTTGAGCGTTGCGCTGATGGCGTTTTCCAGCAGGCGGGCTTCTGTTTCCAGCTTGCATGAATACCGCAGTAACAAAGCTGCCGAAGCAATCGCGCCAATTGGATTGGCGACGCCTTTGCCGGCAATATCCGGCGCTGAGCCGTGAACCGGTTCGTACAAGCCGACTTTGCCGCCAATGCTGGCTGAAGGCAGCAAGCCAATGCTGCCGGTCAGCACGGAAGCTTCATCGCTCAGAATGTCACCAAACAAGTTTTCCGTGACAATCACGTCGAAATCGGTCGGACGCATCACCAACTGCATCGCGCAGGCATCCACATAACCGTGATGCAATTGAACGTCGGGATACTCCGCCGCCAATCGAACAACCGCTTTGCGCCAAAGCTGTGAGCTTTCCAGCACATTGGCCTTGTCAATCGAATGAAGCTTTTTGCGTCGCAACTGCGCGGCCTCAAATGCAACGCGAACGACGCGTTCCACTTCCGGCACGGTGTAGGCCATGGTGTTCCAGCCGCGCTCGGCATCCACACCGCGCGGCTGGCCAAAATATGCTCCGCCCATCAATTCGCGGACAATCAGCAAATCGGTTCCGCGAACAATTTCGGGTTTCAGCGGCGAAGCATCAATCAGCGTTTCGTGCAAGAACGCCGGACGCAAGTTGGCAAACACGCCAAGTCCAGCACGCAACGCCAGCAATCCGGTTTCCGGCTTCAGTTCAGGCGGATTGTTGTCGTATTGCGGAGCGCCAACGGCACCAAGCAATACGGCGTCGGAAGCCAGCGCGGCCTGAAGAGTTTCTGGTGGAAGCGGTTTGTTGGTTTTATCCAGCGCAACACCGCCCATCAAATGCTCTTCAAACGCGAAGTCGTGGCCAAACTTATTGCCGATGGTTTGCAAACAAGCGACTGCTTCGCGCGTTACGTCAACGCCAATTCCATCGCCGGGGAGGACTGTAATTTTGTAGTTCATCTTTGCAATTTTCGATTCCGGCCGAGGCCGGATCAGATGTAAATCACTTTTTCTGCGTGGCTCTCGAAATCAGAAGAAACGCGGCAACAAACGTGAGTGCGATTCCCACCCAGGTATAAGTGCCTCCTTGCCCACCTTGCGAACTGATTCGCAACCCCATTCCAGCAAGCACCAACCCAATGACTCCCAAGACGACACGCAACACCAGCAATGGTTTCTGATTCATATGTGTGTTTGGTCAACCGTTGTTATGCCGCCTTCGCAGCCTTCTTTTGAATGTGTGGCAGCAAGCCGCCGTCTTCAATCAGTTCGCGCGCAAAATCACTGATCGGCACGAAGGTGGCCTCTTTACCATTGCTCAGGTTGCGTAGCTTCCCGGCCAGCAGGTCAAGTTCAAGTTCGTCTCCGCCTTTGACGATCCCCAAGGCTTCCGGGCATTCAATTGCCAGAAAGCCATTGTTGATCGCGTTGCGAAAGAAGATGCGGGAGTAATTGGCGGCAATGACAACTTTGATGCCTGCGCCGCGCAATGCCCAGATGGCGTGTTCACGCGAAGAGCCGCAGCCGAAGTTCTCGCCCGCAATGACAAAATCGCCGGGTTTGACGCGCTTGACGAAATCAACATCAATGTCTTCCATCGCGTACTTGGCCAGTTCCGCTTCTTCGTGAACATTCAGATAGCGCGCCGGAATGATTTCGTCCGTGTTGATGTGCGCACGGTCGTACACATGCGCGAAGCCTTTCAGGTTGGTTGGTAATTCAGCCATTTCATTCCCTTTTCGATTACGCAGCCGCAGCCGCAGTCTTTTTCAAAAATTCGCGTGGGTCAGTGATCGTGCCAGTGATCGCCGTCGCCGCAGCCGTCGCGGGCGAAGCCAGATACACCTTCGATTTCGGCGATCCCATGCGTCCGACGAAGTTGCGGTTCGTGGTCGAAAGACAAGTTTCTTCCGCACCCAGCACGCCCATATGTCCGCCCAGGCAAGCACCGCAGGTCGCGGTCGAAACCACGCAGCCAGCGTCGGCAAAGATTTCCAGCAAGCCTTCCCGCATCGCCATCTTCCAGACTTCGGTTGTTGCCGGAACGACAATGGCGCGCGTTCCGTCGGCAACCTTGTTGCCTTTGAAGATTTGCGCGGCAATGCGCAGGTCTTCGATGCGGCCGTTGGTGCAGGAACCGATGTAAACCTGATCCATCTTTGTGCGCTCAATTTCGCCGATAAAGCGACCGTTCGACGGCAGATCGGGCAGGGCAACGATGGGCTCAAGTTCGCTCAGATTGATCGAAAATCTTTCGGAATAGTTCGCGTCGTCGTCGGAGTTGTAAATGGTGTAGGATTCTTTGGTGCGCGCCTTGACGTAATCTTCGGCAGTTTTGTCCGCTGGCATGATACCGCTCTTGCCGCCGGCCTCGATGGCCATATTGGTGATGGTGAATCGGGCTTCCATCGTCAGGGATTTCAGGCCACTGCCGCGATATTCCATTGCGCGATAACGCGCGCCGTCCACACCGATCTTAGAGATGATATAAAGAATGATGTCTTTGGAATAAACGCCAAACGGCAGGTCGCCATTCAGTTCAAATAGCATGCTTTCGGGAACTTTGAACCACAATTCACCTGTTGCCAGCGCCGCAGCCAGATCAGTAGAGCCGACGCCTGAGGCGAATGTGCCAAGCGCACCCATTGTCGTCGTGTGCGAATCTCCGCAAACGATGGTTTGTCCAGGAAGCACGTGGCCCTGTTCCGGAGCAATTGCGTGACAGATGCCGTGGTTACCGATTTCGTAATACCGTTCGATTCCCTGCTCGATACGCCATTCGCGCAACTGCTTGGAAAGCTCTGCACTCTTGATGTCCTTGTTCGGCACGAAATGATCCGGCGTAACCAGAATCTTCGACGGATCGTGAACTTTATTGATGCCGAGCTTTCTGAGCATTGCGACAGCGGGCGGTGTCGTTACGTCGTGCGCGACAATCAAATCAATTTTCGCGTTGACGATTTCGCCCGGCACAACGGAATCGCGTCCGCTGTGTGCAGCCAGAATCTTTTCAGTAATTGTCATTCCCATAACTAAACTCCGGTGGTTGGTGATTGGTGGTTGGAATTTCAGCTAGTTGGCAACGGCTGCCATCTGAACACCTGCCACCGATTTGGTTCGTTCTTTTGCGTAAAGTGCCTTGTTGACCGCATTCAAGTAAGCGCGGGCACTAGCGTCCACAATATCCGTGCTGGCAGCTTTTCCAGTGTAGGAAGTTCCTTCAAATTCGACGTGCACGAAAACCTCCCCGACCGCGTCGGCTCCCTGTGTAATCGAACGGACAGTGTAATCCAGTAAATTGCCGGACATTCCGGTGATCTTGTCTATCGCTTGATAAACAGCGTTGACAGGTCCATCACCGGAAGCCGTTTGCGTTCCGGTGTCATCCGTTTTGGTGTCACCAAGCGTGACCAGCGCCGTTGCCAAGGTCGAAGTTCCGGCCGTTGCCTGGACTGCGCGCAGCTTGTAACGTTCAGGAATCTGTGTAAAACCATCTTGCAGAATCGCGACCAGGTCTTCTTCAAAGATTTCTTTCTTCTGGTCGGCCAGCTTGGTAAACAGTTTGTAAGCTTTGTCGAGTTCAGGCCGGGTCAGGTTGTGGCCCATTTCTTCGTATTTTTTGCCCAGCGCGTGGCGGCCGGAATGCTTGCCGAGCACAATGCTGTTGGTTTTCACGCCTACGGATTCAGGCGTCATGATTTCGTAGGTGATGCGGTTTTTCAGCACGCCATGCTGGTGAATTCCGGCTTCGTGGGCGAATGCATTTTTGCCAACAATGGCTTTGTTCGGTTGAACTTGAACGCCCGTGATGTTCGACAGCGTCTGGCTGGAACGGAACAATTCTTCGGTCACAATGCTGTTGGAATACGGCATCAAATCTTTGCGGACTCTGAGCGCCATCACAATTTCTTCCAGCGAAGCATTACCTGCCCGTTCGCCAATGCCGTTGATCGTGCATTCGATCTGGCGTGCTCCGGCGGCAACCGCAGCCAACGAATTCGCAACTCCAAGGCCAAGGTCGTTATGGCAATGGACGCTGATGATGGCTTTATCAATGTTGCGGACTCGCTGCTTCAGCGTGGTGATAATGTGATGATACTCACTGGGAATTGTGTATCCGACAGTATCCGGGATGTTTACGACAGTCGCGCCTTCATCAATAACGGCCTCGATTACCTCACAAAGATAATCCAGGTCTGAGCGCGTCGCGTCTTCAGCGGAATACTCAACATCATCAGTAAAGCTTTTTGCCAGCCGCACTGCCTTGCGTGACATTTCCAGCACTTCTTCGCGAGTCTTTTGCAGTTTGTATTGAAGGTGAATGTCGGAAGTCGCGACAAAGGTATGAATACGAGGACGTGCCGCATCGGCCAAAGCTTCCCAAGCGCGTTCTATGTCTTCCGTGGTCGTTCGGCACAACGAAGCAATGATCGGCCGGCGGCAGGTTTTGGCGACCTCCCGAATCGCAGCAAAATCGTCATCCGATGCAATGGCGAACCCAGCCTCGATCACATCCACTCCTAGCGCGTCGAGTTGCCGTGCCATCCGCAATTTTTCCTCAAGATTCATACTGCAACCTGGCGATTGTTCGCCATCGCGCAAAGTTGTGTCGAAGATCGCTATTCGCTCACTCATCCTTGATTCTCCTTCCAAAAAATTTTGTGGGACCACCTGAAAGTGCAGAAAAACTATGGACTTCTGCCCAAAGTTTCGCGCATCATAGCACTGGCACCCCCAGCCGTGAAGTTTATTCTTTTTAGCTTTACATAAATCTCGCTTATACCTACGTTGCCCTAAAAGGAGGCCTGTGAATCGGATTAAGAGATGGTGGAACTCTGTCAGCGGTAAGTTGGTTGCTGATAATAGCCAGCCGGATGATGTTACCGGGCGCGAATTATGCCGGATGTTGCAACGTTGTCCGGTGTGTGGTGATAGTTTTGGTGAACACCTGTATGCTCATTTTGCCGTCACGGTGATGACGGAAGAGCGTAATGGGAAGGTTAAGGAGTTCCTGCGAGCCTGTGAAGAACACCAATGGGAATCGGTGCAGCTTTTTCAGGAATTCGACGCCCGCCGGGATGCGCTGGTCGCGTACGCCTTGCGATGCCAGAACGGACGATTAGTCGCCCTGCTGGAACGGAGCCCATCAGAAAGTTACGAGGAAGATCGGCTGATTGCCTGCGATGTTTTGGATGAACCCAATAGCCAGCGTCTGGGCATATTGATTTCTCCCGGTGATTGGCGGCGAATGCAGGTTGAACAATAGGGTGCGGTATTCTTTGGGCGCAGTTACTTACTGATTCTGTCGCCCAATTATTTTGCTCACGGTTTCATCGTCGAGCCTGACGCGCATTTCCCGTTGCGGAGAAGGAATTTCTATTCCGGCCTTATCCAGGGCATCTGACACAGCCAGCGCAACTTGGCTTTTTACTGCCAAATGAGCTTGATTCGCCGCCCAAAATCTCAGCTCGAATTGCAAAGCATTTTCGCCAAAACTGGTAAACAAGACCTGAGGTTCAGGTTCAGCCAGCACGTCAGGATTGGATTTCGCAGTGGCCAGCATAACTTCGATGACTTTTGCCGGATCTGATCCGTAAGCCACTCCCAAAGCCACATCCACGCGCCGATTCCGGTTTGGCAACGTCCAGTTCGTGACTTCGTCAGAAATCAGCTTGGCATTGGGGACAATGACTTCCGCGCCTTGCGCCGTGCGAATCCTGCTCGATCGAATGCCGATGCGCGTAATATCTCCGGAAAAATTTCCCACCTGAACAGTATCCCCAATTTGGACTGGCCGCTCGAAAAGCAGGATCAAGCCTGACACAAAATTATTGATGATATTTTGCAAGCCAAAGCCGATGCCAACGCCGAAGGCTCCCGTCAACAATGTCAGCCGGTTCAGGTCGAATCCCGCCGCGCTTATCGCCATAACGAATCCGCCGAAAAGCAAAATGTACTGCGCGGTCGTCGCCAATGCCTGGGGAACGCCGCGCTCCAACGGCATGCGTGACAATACGTCTTCCTGCAAAATCAACCGCACAACCTTTGACAGGTAATACGACAATGCCACAACCACCGAAAATGAAGCGACATCACCAATTGACACGCTCAGGCTTCTAAAGTTCAACGAAGCCTCCAGCACGCGCTCAACCGCGGCAAAAAACTGCTCTTGGATTGTGAACAGTTCCAGCGAACCAACCAGCCACAAAAACCCTGTCACAAAATAACAAATGCGCGAACACCACTTCACGATTTCGCGGCGATGAAGCTGGACAAATACCGAAACCTGCGCACGTTTGATTCTCAGCAACAGCGCGATGCCTACGTTGACCACTTGCGCGGCGCCGTACATCAACCCGCCCAGGTAAGCGCTGTGCAGTGCGCCTTCACCCACCACTTTGGCCAACGTAACAGATCCAAGCACATTGGCCGCCAGCGAAATCGCCATTAAACCCAGCATCAGAAACAAGGCCCAACGCAGCCAGCGAAGTGTCAGCGGCTGAATTGGCAAACTGTCAAATCGTTTTGGGCGAAGCATCCATACCAGAACCGCGATTGCCACAGACGTTTCCGCCAAGAACATCAACCGCTCCACCAAAGGATCAAAATCCACCAGATACCGAACCTGATCGCTCAGGTGCAGAATCACCAGCACAAAAAACGGCAACCGCATCCACGGAATCGGCACAAACAGCGACCTGACAATTTGTATAAAAGGGATCAATAAAAACAGGGCGACAACACTGTTGACCACACTTGCCGATAATGGCGATAGCCACAATTGAACCAGAAAAATAATCAGCAAAGCTGCTGAAATCGGTCGCCGGAGAATCACCGCCGACTGGTGTAATTCAGGTTTTCCCTCTGTCAACGGATCAATCCGTTTGGCCAGATAGATGTTCACCGACAGCAATGCGACAAATAACAGCACCAGGAAGAAAAAAGCACTTCTTTGTTTTTCTATGCTTTCACGAGTGGCAGCCAATTCGTGAACAAGCGATCTTCCACTGGAATCTTCGGCCCCTGTTTGAACTTCGCCGTTATTGCTTCCGCGCGAAAATGCCGCCCACAAAGGAGAGCTATCACGGACCAGCAACGTTCTTTGAAATCCCTGCCTGGCCGAAGCCAGATCATCCAGCCGGGCCGAAACCAGAAAATTCAGTTGCGAAGTGCGGTCTTGCAGCAAAAGCAGGTAATTCAGCCGTGTTTGCGTTTGTGTTTGCAGTTGTTGGATTTCCGATAATGACGATTTGATTCGTTCAAATACCGCTTCCAGTGAATCGCTGTCAGTCAGTTGTTCCCAGGTCGCAACCCACTTCGCCTGCTCTTCTTTAAGCCAGCGCAAGTCGGCTTCGGTCGAAGCAATCCGCGGGAGCAAAATTTTCTGCCATTGCTCTACCTCCTCTTTTCTGGCTTTCCAGTCTTGATCCAGCTTTCGCAGTTCATAGAGCGTGGGCCTGGAAGCCAATCGCTCATCCAGTTGTCGCGATTGCGCAGTGATACGTTCTTCCGCTTCCTGAACCTGCCGAAGTTCTTCGGCTCCTGTGGATAATCGGCGCGCGATTTCGCGTAGCGGTCGTTTTAGATACTCGGCTCGGCTGGAAATTTCAGGCAAAGGAATTCCCTGCTCTTCAGAAACAGCCTGGGAAGCGGGAACGGGCGATGAAGCCGGTGCGGAGTCCTGCGCAAAACTTGCCAATGGCAACAACAAAACGGCTGTCAGCAAACCTGCATTGAGCAAATTAAGGATGCGAATTTGAGTGGTACGATTCATCGGCATTCGTGCAAACACATGGTTCGGCGGTTGTTTGTGGGAAGAGTGACCCGCGAACTCTAAACCGCAGACGCTTCACTCTTCAAATCGCTGTCGGCGAATTTCTCCGCCGGTGATTGCAAGCCTGTGAAGTTCCACTATGATACCGGTGAATTCAAACTTCATTGCCCGTAACCCTGGAGAAACAATCGTGGATTTCTCACAACTGGAAATCTTTTTGTCCATCGCCGAAGAAAAAAGCTTTTCGCGCGCGGCGGAAAAGATGCTGCGAACCCAACCGGCCATCAGCATCGCCATGAAACGGCTGGAAGAAGAGCTTGGCGAAACTCTGTTTGATCGCAGCAGCAAAAATGGATCGCTAACCGAAGCCGGGCGAATTCTGCTGTCCTATGCCCAACGAATGATCAACTTGCGCAACGAATCCATAAACGCCGTGCGCGAATTGCGCGGCATGTTTCGTGGCCGATTAACCATTGGAGCCAACGAAAGCACTTCGCTGTATTTGTTGCCACCGCTGTTGATGGAATACAGAAAACGATTTCCCAACATCAAAATCGAGGTCTTCCGCGCCGTTTCGGAAAAAATTCCGCTTGAAGTTTCCGAACGCAATCTGGATTTCGGCTTTCTGTCTTACGATCCAATGCACCCGAACCTGCAATCCATCGAAATCCACAAGGACGAATTGACACTGGTTGTGCCGCCCAACCACCGGCTGGCCAAACACAAACAAGTCACAGTCAAAGACCTTGGCGAAGAGCAGTTTGTTGCCCACAACGTCAAAACGCCGTCGCGGACAAAAATCTTTGAACTGTTCGAACAACATCACACGCCATTAAACATCTGCCTGGAATTGGCAACGCTGGAAACGATCAAGGAATTTGTGTTGCTGGATGTGGGAATCGCGATACTGCCCAGGCTGGCCGTCGAAGCCGAAATCAAATCCGGCACGCTGGCGGAAGTCGCAGTGAAAGGAATGAAGATCGAAAAAACTCTTCGGCTGGTATATCGCCGCGAAACATCTTTATCGCATGCGGCAAAGTCATTTTTGGACTTGGTCAGAGAGCAAAGAGGCTTGACGGTGAGCGAGAAATCCCAACTTTAAGCCGGAAAGATGACATCCTGGTAAATTTCGTTCATTTGAAGCGTGACTTCCAGCGAAGGAATATAAATGCTTTCGCCTGTGTCATTGAATTCTTCCCGATACCAAATACGATCGTTCTGTTTGATGTATTGGGTAACGTGCGGACGATGTTGAGCAATCAGCAAGTACTCTTTCAGGCTGGGAATTGATTTGTAGTACGTGAACTTGTCTCCACGATCATAGGCCTCCGTGCTGGCGGAAAGAACTTCCCAAACCACGACAGGATTTAATAACAGATCACATCCATTGAATCGTTCAACTTCAGCCTTACCAAAAACAACACTCCCGTCTGCATACCGATATGGCAGTAAAGCTGGAGTTTTAATTTGCATATTCCCGGTAAACACGTGGCAAGTTTTCCCTAGCAACCGCTGCCGTAACAAATCATAAACGTTGCCCATTGCCAGATCGTGGTTCAACGTGCCACCACTCATATCGAAAACTTCGCCGTCACGATATTCATACCTGACCTCTGATTCACGCTCTAAGGCCAGGTATTCTTCCAACGTGTAAATTTTCTTTGGGTCAGCAGACATAACAACTTCCTCACAAGTAAACGAGCTTGTGGTCATTGTTGCCAATTTCGACTTCTGCGTACAGCCGATCAATCAATTCATAACCATATCGTGCCAGGAAGTAAGCGACGTTGATTTCGCGTTCCTGCAAGCCTTTGTTCGGATAAAGAACCGCGAATAGTTTTTCGATTTGCTGGCCTGTGGTTTCGTCGCGTTTGCTGCGGTTGTGGACGAACCGGGTTCTGAGGTTGTTAAGCTGGTAGAAAATCTTTTCGCGCCCGCCTTTCAGCGCATCGCTCAGCGTGGGTTCAACCGCCACCAGCGAAGCGCGCAGTTTTTCCAACTGTTCGTCAAACAGCTTTTCGGTTTCGTCAAAGATGCGCGAGGTGTCGTTGTCCAGACTTCGTTCGACCACTTTTTTCAGAACGTTTTCTTGCCCGTCGAAAAGATCGTTGAATTCGATGCCATATTTCGCCATCGTTTTGGCGTGACGCTTTTCGATCAGCGTGAACGTCGCGCGTGGTAACACGACCGGTTCAACACGGCCAAGCAGTGAGTAGTTCGGGCGAAGCTGCGCGAAGTAGGCAATTTCCGCAGGTCCGCCGATGTAGGCAACCGTCGGCAGCAGATAATCTTGCACAATTGGCCGCAAGGTGACGTTTGGACTGAAACAGTTCGGGCAGCGGCTGACCGTGTCCAGCAATTCGTCGGCGGCAAAGCTCTTGTCGCCGTTTTTCAGATAAAAGCGGCCATCTTCGCGACGAACCATTGCGGTGCGACGGCCATCATCCAGCATAAATAGCGGCACGGCTTCCTGACTGGTGTAAACCTGAGAATGATAGCCAGCGGCTTCCAGCTTGGAACTGGCTGTCACCAGTCGGTCAGCAAATTCAGGCACACTGGCCATTGCCCGTGAATAAATTTCGCCGGAAATATGTTTCAACCGGTCATCCAGTGGATTGATCAACACGACGCCAAACTTGCTCAACAGCTTCATCATCATTTTGCCGAACGCATCGGCAAACCCCGCGCCTGCCTGATAAGACTCGCGCAAATCTTCGGCAAGCCGCGGGACAAATTCCGATTCCGGCAAAGCTGCAAGCAGTTCGTCAATGTTCTGGCTGACGCCTTCGGCCAGTTTCACGTGGCCAACCGGCTTCCCTTCTTTCGGCGAACAGGCCGTGTAAGTGATTGTCGCCAATTGGCCTTCGCGATTGACCAAGCGCGTGTGATTGACCTCTTCAAAATCGTGATCTTCCGCCGCGATCCAGAACATGGGAACGGCATTAACGCCTTGCGAACGAAGATGATCTGCCAGCTTGATCGCCGTCAGCGCTTTGAAAATCGTGTACAGCGGACCGGTGAAAAGTCCGGCTTGCTGACCTGTGATAACAACAACCGAATCGTTTTGCCGCAAACGTTCGATGTTGGCAAAGGTTTCTTCGCCCGCTTCAGCTTGACGGTTTTGATCCGCCAGCACATCGGCAACGGCATCGCGGTGAAACGTCTGCGCCGTTACTTGTTTGGCTCGTGGAACCAGCGAAGCAATGTCCAATCCTTCGGGTTGATAAAATTGAGAAACCTGGCTGAAGTCGTATAGAAAATCTTTGTAGAGTTTTGATGTTTTCGGAATGTCACTGAACTTGATCGTTTGGTGGTCGGTCATCCTCTCTCCCTCGTTTTATCTTCCACGAAGGCACACGAAGAAACACGAATTTTCCTTCTGTCTTCGTGAACCTTCGTGTCGCTTCGTGGATAAGTCGGCTTAATCCGCATATTCGTTGACGAAGTAATAACTCTTCTCAACCCAGACGCCTGCTTCGTTCTTTTCAAACAGTTCACTTTCGGCGATGGCTTCGGCAATTTCCTTGCGCTCTTCGTCCGTCGGGTTGGGCATCGGCGAACGCGACAAAAAGCCGTACAGTCCAACTACATCCATCGCCGCTTTCAGGTGGCCGATTCCGTTGACCGAAGTTGCACGCGCCAGCTTGGCCAAACGGCCCTGGATTTCTTTCGCTTGTTCGTAGCGACCTTCCTGCCAGGCTTGGCGAACTGCGCACGAAGCATTCGGAGCCAAACAGCCGACGGCCAGAACTGCGCCGGAGCAACCGACTTCCAGCGCTTCGTGCAGAATCGCTGGCGAACCAACCAGCACATTGAACTCGGTGGTTTTCAAATCTCGGAACAAGTCTTTCATCGCCGAAAGGTCGCCAGAGCTTTCCTTCAAGCCAATGATGTTCGGATGTTCGGCCAGATGCGCGATGGTTTCAGGCATCAAGCTGACGCCGGCAAACTGCGGAATCATGTAAACCATCACAGGAATCGGCGCGCTGTCGGCAATGCGTTCGTAATGCGCGATGTGGTGTTCATCAAAGAGAATTTTCTTGTAATAAAACGGCGTGACAATCACGGCTCCATCAGCGCCGTAATCGTGAGCGCGCCGGGTCATTTCAATCGTCTGTCGCGTCGAAAGCTCCCCGGTTCCCACCAGCAACAACTTTTCCGGAGCCATTGCATTGCGAACAGTTTCAATCACCGCCAGCTTTTCATCCGTCGTCAGGTGCGGAAATTCGCCGGTCGAACCCAGAATCAAATATCCAAGCAGATCACTTTGATTCCACTTCTGGACATTGTCTCGAAGCTTGTTGTGATCCACTTCGCCGTCATAGCCATAAGGCGTCGGCAACGCTGCAATAATACCGTTTAGATTGAGTGACATAACTTACGTTGAGATTTACAGTTTATTTTCAACCAGAGGTGATGACGTTCTTGAGCAATTTGGGGTGATCAATCAAATGGTCAGGGTTGGCCGCGGCCAATGTTTCCCGCTTGGCCGCTCCCCAAGTCACGGCCACAGTCGTCACGCCTGCCGCTCGCCCGGTTTCGACATCGGCAACCATATCGCCAATGTAAACCGTCGCCAGCGGATCAACATCGAACTTTTCCATCAAATGCAGCAACCCGTCCGGATGAGGTTTGCTGTTGGCAACCGAATCTCCGCCCAGCACTTCGTCAAAATAATCCAGCAACCCGGCATGCCCGACACGAATGCGGGCGGCTTCCGTGTTGGCGGCGCTGAAAACTCCAAGTTTGATGCCAGAGCTTTTCAAGTCGCTGACCAGTTCGCTGATGCCGTCAAAGGGTTTGATTTCGTGCCCGTCTTCGCGGCTGAACCGAAAATAATCCTCAATCATCGGTTCATGAATTTCGGCTGCGGGAAACATTCGCTGAAACATGACGCTTTCCGGCGGTCCAAAGTACGGAATCAGCTCTTCCAGCCGCCAGTGCCGGCCAGTCCGATCCAACATCACGCGGTTAAAGAGGCGCAACACGGTTGAAAACGTGTTGGCCAGCGTACCATCCAGATCAAAAATGACGGCTTCGTACCGGGATTGTTTCGTTGAAGTCAGCATGGTGGAAAGTTGCGGGCGCATTATAGCGATGGCTCACCGAAGCGGCAAATTTGGCGTTCATTCCCTTTGACAAGAACTGCAAGGGATGCGACAAAAAGATTTGCGCCCATCACTCTGACCTCATAACACCATGTTTGAACAAGCATTCAAAAACATTGACGACACACTGCGCAAAGAAGCGGGTTGCACCACCGAACTCGATTACACCGAACAGACTTCGTGGTTGCTGTTTCTGAAGTATCTGGACGCGCTGGAGCAGGACAAAGCCACCGAAGCAGAACTGGAAGGCAAGCCATACAGCTTCATTTTGGATGAACCGTACCGCTGGGAAAGCTGGGCCGCGCCAAAAGACGCCAACGGCAAGTTGGATCACAACACGGCCAAGACCGGCGATGACCTGCGCGATTTCGTCAATCTGAAGCTGTTCCCGTACCTGCACGAGTTCAAGCAAAAGGCCACCGGGCCAAACACACTGGAATACAAGATCGCCGAGATTTTCGGCGAGATCAAAAACAAGATTCAGGGCGGATACAACCTGCGCGAAATCATCAATGAGATTGATGAACGGTATGTTTGGGATTAAATCGCGTGCGTTGTTTGGAAAGGTTCTCTATCCGCCCCAACGGGGCGACAAGCCTACAGCCCAGGGCGAAGCAACGCGAAGCCCTGGGACACAATGGCTTGCGCCCTTTCAGGGCTTGGCGGGATAACGTTTCTTGTTTCCAGGGGTGGCGGCTTCGCCTTGCCCCTGGCTATTGGCTCCTGCCCCTTTGGGGCTTTGAATTATTATGAACGAAGCCGAAACCAGAGCCGAACACATTGACCCGGCGCTAAAAACCGCTGGTTGGGGAGTCGTCGCGGGCAGCCGCATTCGCCGCGAATACCCGATCACGCTGGGCCGTATCGAAGGCCACGGGCGGCGCGGCAAAGCGCTTTCCGCCAATTACGTGCTGGAATTCCGCAACCACAAACTGGCCGTCATCGAAGCCAAAGCCTGGGATTGCCTGCTGACTGAAGGTGTCGCCCAAGCCAAAGATTACGCTGGAAAGCTTTGTGTACGCTTCACTTACGCAACCAATGGCCAAGGCATTTACGCCGTGGACATGCACGAAGGCACAGAAGGCGAGCAGCCACATTACCCAACGCCGGAAGAGTTGTGGCAGATGACGTTTGCCACCCAAAACAACTGGCGCGACCGGTTTGCGGCGGTTCCGTTTGAAGATCGAGGCGGCTATTTTCAGGGACGCTATTATCAGGACATCGCCATCGAACAAGTGCTGGAAGCCGTTGCCGACAACCGCGAACGAATTCTGCTGACGCTGGCGACCGGCACAGGCAAAACCTTCATCGCCTTTCAACTGGCCTGGAAACTGTTTCATAGCCGCTGGAACTTAAGCCGTGAAGCCACACGCCGTCCGCGCATTCTGTTTCTGGCCGACCGTAACATTCTGGCCAATCAGGCTTACAACGCCTTTTCCGCCTTTCCCGAAGACGCGCTGGTGCGCATCGAACCGAACGACATATCGGGTAGGAGGGAGCCTCACGGCTCCCGTCCTCCCACACCACCGGACGTGCG
>CAZMXG010000114.1:0-25789 GCA_964570175.1 uncultured Heliomicrobium sp.
GCCATAGGCCAATCCGGTTTTGATGCCGCCGCCCGCCATCCACATCGTGTACGCGTTCGTGTGATGGTCGCGTCCGACGAAACCTTTTCGCAATTCGGTGCGAACGTTGTTTTGCATCATCGGCGTGCGCCCGAATTCCCCGCCCCACACAACCAAGGTTTCGTCGAGCAAGCCGCGCTGTTCCAGATCAACGAGCAAGCCCGCGACGGCGCGATCAATTTGCTGGCATTTGATCGGCAAAGTTTCGTCAATGCTTTCGCCGGGCGAAGAGCCGTGATGATCCCAACCCCAATCGTACAACTGCACAAATCGCACGCCGTTTTCGACAAGGCGGCGCGCCAGCAAACAGTTGTTCGCAAACGTAGGGTCATCGCCTTTGTACAACACGCGCGGATCGTCTGCGCTTTCAGCGGGCGAGACATAGCCGGGCTTGGCTGCGTACAAATCCAAGATGTGTTTCGGTTCTTTGCTGATGTCCATCACTTCGGGCACGGACATTTGCATGCGATAGGCAAGTTCATATTGGGCGATGCGCGTCAGCGTTTCGGGATCGCCGCTACGCTCGTACTCAGCCTGATTCATCTTGGCCAGCGCATCCAAAGTGCTACGGCGTAAGCTGCGATCCAACCCTGTGGGATTGCTCAAATACAACACCGGGTCGCCCGTCGTGCGGCACTGCACGCCCTGGTACACGCTGGGCAAAAAGCCTGAGCCCCACAGCGATTTTCCGCCGTCCGGGGTTTTGCCGCCCGAAAGCAACACGACAAATCCAGGCAGGTTTTCATTCACGCTGCCCAGTCCATACGTGACCCACGATCCCATCGAAGGATTGCCAAGTCGCGCGTTGCCCGTTTGCACAAACAGTTGCGCAGGCGCGTGATTGAATTGATCCGTGTGAACCGTGCGAATGACGCAGGTCTTGTCTACAACCTTGGCGAAGTGCGGCAACAATTCGCTGATCCATTGACCGCTTTGGCCGTACTGCTTGAATTTGAACTGTCCGGCCAGAATCTTCGGCACGCCTTTGATAAAGGCGAATCGTTTGCCTTCCAGAAACGACGGCGGACAATCTTTCAAATGCAATTTTTCCAGTTCCGGCTTGTGTTCAAACAACTCAAGCTGCGACGGCGAACCAGCCATGTGCAGGTAAATCACGCGCTTGGCTTTTGGCGGCAGCATCGGCGGTTTGGGCGCGAGCGGGTTATCGGATTGCGGATTGCGGATTGGGGATTGCGGATTTGCTGAAGCGTCGCGCGCAAGCAGAGATTGCAGAGCAAGTGCGCCGAGGCCAAGGCCGCTGCTTTTGAAAAAGTGCCGGCGCGTGATTTCGCGCGCGCTGGTAGTTGCTGGTGAAAGTTCGTCGTAGTTCATAGCTCAGTTGCGGGTTAAGAACTCATCCAGGTTCAAGATCGCATTTGCCGTGACAATCCACATGGCAAACTCAATGTTGCTGATTCCGGCAGGCACGGTAGCTCTGGCGGATTTCAGCAAGGCATCCGCTTTTTCCGGCACAGCTTCGAATTCTTTTCGCGCAGCTTGTTGCAGGTACAGCAACGGCACTGTTTCGCCGGTTCGCAGCGGGCGAATCAGCGCCAGCCGTATCCCTCGCGCCAGCCGTGCGTTTGGCGTTCTCGCTTCCGTCACCATTCTACGAGCCAGTCCAGCGGCGGCCTCCAGATAAACAGGATCGTTCAGCGTCACCAACGCCTGCAACGGTGTATTCGTTCGGATGCGGCGAATCTGGCAGACTTCGCCGCTGCCACCATCGAACGTCGTCATTGCAGGATATGGCGTGGTGCGTTTCAGGTACGTGTACAGGCCGCGCCGGAAACGATCTTCGCCTTCGGCGTCAATCCAGGTTTTTCCGCTGTACGTCGAACGCCACAGCCCTGCCGGTTGTGGCGGCATGACAGGCGGGCCACCCATTTTGGACGAAAGCAATCCGGCGACAGCCAGCGCCTGATCACGCACGGTTTCAGCATTCAAGCGAAACCGCGCGCCGCGCGATTGCATCAAGTTGCGTGGATCGGACTCGCGCAAGGTTGCAGTTAGGTCCGAAGTCTGGCGATACGTCTCACTCAGCACGATGGTTTTGAGGAGTTTTTTCAGCGACCAGCCGTTGTCGCGATACTCTGCCGCCAGATAATCCAGCAATTCAGGATTGGTCGGCGCAGAGCCTTGCGCGCCGAAATCTTCTTCGGTTTCGACAATGCCAACGCCGAACATCCGCGCCCAGATGCGATTTGCCCACACACGCGGCGTCAGCGGATTTTCCCGGCTAACCAGCCATTTCGCCACGCCCAGCCGATTCAGTGGCGCGCCTTCGGGCAGTTTGCCAAAGGCGGCAGGCACACCCGGCAAAACGGCTTCGCCTTGTTCCAGAAAGTTGCCGCGAAGGTGAATTTTGGTTTGCCGTTGTTTGTCGGCAGCGAGTTCACGCATCAACGGCAAGCGCACAATGTTGTCGTTGAAATCCTTCTGCGCTTTATAGGCGTTAGCCAAATCGTCGCGCAGCTTGCGAATTTCGGCGGAGGCAATGAGCGGTCGCAGTGTCGCAGCATCGGTGCCGGTAGTCGAAAGCCGAAATCGCCGCAACGTGTGTGAATCGCCAGCTTGTTGCGACAGCGTCACGCGCAGTTTTGTTTCGTTGGTCAACTGCAAAGGATCGGCAAAGGCAAAAATGGCTTCATGAGGTTCGTGCGACCGCGAACCGACTGACCAGCCCGTTTTCTCGTCGCCATCAATCGCAGCAGCGACTGTGCCTTTCGCTTCCGCAAAATCGGCGCGGGCTTCAGTGAGCTTTAACACCCGCACTCCCAAAGTATTCAGCACTCCGGCGCCCAATTCTGACAACACAAAATTTGCCGTCGAACCGTTGCGTCCGACCGCAAGTTCGCCACTGGCTTGTTTTTCAGGCAGCACTTCCAGCCGCAATGCCGTGTACGTTCCTGCCGGGAGCGTCAGCGTCACGGCGAAAATATCTTCCGGCGGATTTTTGCCGCTTACAGCAACAATTCCATCTTTTGCTGCCGTAATTGTTGCGCCATCTTTTGAAGTAACTTCAGTCACTGCGGGCACACGCCATATCTTTTCTTCTGCTTCGTTCGCTTTGTCTGCGGCCTCTTCCAGCGCAGTCAACTGAGCGCTGATTGTCTGAATGTTTGTTTTCAGTTGCTGGCCTTGTTCCTGTTCTTTCGGCGTCAACAACTCCAGCGTCGGCGCGTCGTTATAAAGATCGGCGTCTTCGGTTTGATTGAACAGCGCGTAAAAGCCATAATACTCCGCGTGCGAAATTGGGTCGTATTTGTGCGTGTGGCATTTTGCGCAGCCCATCGTCAATCCCATCCACACCTGCATCGTCGTGTCTATGCGATCTTTGACGGCGGCGACGCGAAACTCTTCGTTGTCGGTTCCGCCTTCGTCATTGGTCATCGTGTTGCGATGGAACGCTGTGGCGATCAACTGTTGTTGCGTGGGGTTCGGCAGCAAATCTCCGGCAAGTTGTTCAGTCGTGAACTGATCTAGCGGCATATCGGCGTTGAGCGCATTCACGACCCAATCGCGAAACGGCCAAATGGTGCGCCCCAAATCTTTTTCATAGCCTTTGGTGTCGGCGTAACGCGCCAAATCCAGCCACATCCGCGCCCAGTGTTCGCCAAACTGCGGCTTGGCCAACAGTTCGTCTACCATTCGTTCATAAGCCGCTGGCGAAGGATTCGTGGCAAACTTGTCTGCAATTTCCGGCGGCGGCGGCAAGCCAATCAAATCCAACCACAACCGGCGAACCAATGTGTGCGGCGGAGCCGGAGCACGCAATGCCAGCCCTTTTTTCGCGAGCGTCGCGCTGACCAAAACATCAATCGGTTGTTGATTGCCAGCAACCACAGGTTTGGCGACGGGTTCGAATGACCAATGGCGTCCCCACTTCGCGCCTTCGGCAATCCAGCGGCGAATGGTTTCAACCTGCGCGGCGCTGACTTGTTTGTGAGAGCTTGGCGGCGGCATCATCACATCAGGATCCGTGCTGGTCAGCCGAGCCAGGATCAAACTTTTTTCCGGCTCGCCCGGCACAATTGGCGAACCGCTGCGGCGTTTGGCTTTGGCATCGGATTCCACGTCCAGCCGTAATCCGGCTTTGCGATTCTTTTCGTCGGTGCCGTGACACGAAAAACAATTCGCCGCCAGAATCGGTAGCACGTCGCGGCCAAACCTGATGGGTTCAGCCGCGACCGACTGTTGAGGCAGCAACGAATACACCACCATCGGAATTGCCAGTGCCACCAACAGCAACTTGCCTGAGCGATTGCGCAAACCTGATTTCAAGCCTGTCATACCAGCTTCCACCCCGGACGATATTTGCGATGAATCATCGGTTCGCTTTCGGGAGCATTTTTTGCCCGCAAAGCCTTCGCGTCCCATTCCAGTTTTTTGCCGACGCGATACGCGACATTGCCCAAGTGATTGGCTTCGGTCAGCCAGCCAGCGTATTCAAAGTTGCAGGTTGTCGGCGCTCCGGTTTTGCAGGCATGAATCCATTCAGCGTGATGCCCCAGCGATTTTGGGATGAACGGTTCCGGTCGTTTGAAATCGGTGAATTTGCTTTCAGGCAACAGCGAGTGTTTGCCGTAATCGGAAAGCACCATGCCTTTATCGCCGATGAACAGCACGCCATTTGGCCATTGTGGAATGCCCTTGTCCGTCCAAATTTGCGGTTTGTAGGTTCCTTGATACCAAGACAACTTCACAGGTGGCAAAGCGCCGCGTTTACCGTATTGGTAAGTCACTTTCATCGAAGCCGGGGCAATTTCTAAATGTGGCTTTGGACCATCGGCTTCGACAGTTAAGGGATTATCGAGTTTCAATGCCCACCACGGAAGATCAATCCAGTGGCTGCCCAAATCGGACATCGTGCCGTTGCCGAAATCCCACCAGCGATACCATTTCGGCCCGGGGAAATAGACGTTGTTAAACGGGCGCGAAGGCGCTGGCCCCAGCCACAATTCCCAATTCAAAATCGTCGGAATCGGATCAGGCGTCGCCGGGCGATTTTGGACAAACACGATGTCTCCGGCGGCTTTCGATTCTTCTTCGGTGGCTTGCCAACCCCAGGCGCGGCTGACCCAAACGTGGACTTCGCTGACCGCGCCGATCGCTCCCGCCTGAATCAATTCGACCACACGACGGTAATTATCTCCGGCGTGAATTTGCGTGCCCATTTGCGTGGCGACTTTGGCTTTCGCGGCGGCTTCGCGAATAACGCGCGCTTCCCAGACGTTATGCGTCAGCGGTTTTTCGCAATAGACGTGTTTACCAAGCTGCAACGCTGGCAGCGTAGCAAAGGCGTGCGTGTGTTCCGCCGTGCTGATCACTACCGCGTCAAACTCTTTGGCGTGATCGTAGACCTTGCGAAAATCCACCAGCTTGCGCGCGCTGGTGTGGCGCACAGCGGCTTTGTTCAGCCCTTCTTCGTTAACATCGCACAGAATGGCGATGTTTTCGGATTCGACATCTTTCAGATTCGCAGCGCCTCGCCCGCCAGCGCCGATGATGGCCAGATTCAGTTTGTCGTTCAGATTACGCCCGCGAACGATTGCCGGGGCAGCCAGCGTGACCAAACCGGCGGCGGTTGCCTGATTGAGAAATCGTCTACGTGAAACTTCATTGGCGGCGTGTGATTGACGCGCATTGGGTTTGCTTACAGACATCGCGTAACCTCCATTGGGATTTAAGTTCGGTTGAAATTCTGGTGCAGTTTTGTGGCCTGATCTTACGCCGCTGCTGCGGATGTGTACAGTTTGGTTTTCGGGTACACTGCGCGCCTCACATTTCACACTTCGGAAGGAAATTCTGCTTTCAACAATGAACTCAAAACGATTTGATTTGGTTGGGATTGGTTCGATGGTGGTGGATTTGATTTACAAAACACCGCGCATCATTGGCAGCGAAGAAAAGATCGCGCTGGGTCGGTATGACGACGGCACGACAACCCAAATGCTGGTTGGCGGCGTCACGCTGAACCATCTGTCCTGGGCTGGTTTGCTGGGATTGCGCACAGGAATTTTCGGCAAACAAGGCGACGATGAATACGGGCGTTTCTTGCGCGCAGGCATGGATCGTTATTCGATGGATAAACACATTACACTGGACGGCGCATCGTCTTCTTTCGCGCACATCTTTGTTGATCCAACCGGAGGCCGCGCAATTTACATGAGTCCGGCAGCGACCAGCGAAACCACCGGCGAAACCATTCGCGCCGAGCACGCCGATTACATTCGCAGCTCAAAAATCGTTTCGACGGAAATTTCTCAACTCCCGCTGGATGCTGTTGTCACCGTGCTGGAAATCGCCCGCGAAGCCGGGGTCATCACTACACTTGACGTAGACATTCCGCGTAGCGACGCTCTGAAAGCTTTAGGCAATGCCGAACAGTTCGAACGCGCGCTCGGCCTAGCCGATTACATCAAACCTTCCAAAGCAGCCGTGGTTGAAATTACTGGCGAAAGCGACGGATTGAAGGCGGCACAAATCCTGCGGGAAAAATACAAGGCCAAAGCCGTAGTCATTACAGACGGCGAAGCCGGATGCGCGATTGCTTCGGATGAATTGACCGACAGAGTTGTGGCGTACCCGACCAAAGCGATTGATTCCACTGGCGCAGGCGATGCGTTTTTTGGGGGAATGCTCGCAGGATTGCATTTTGGCCTGGCTTGGCCGGATGTTTTGAAGCTGGCGAATGCCTGTGGCGCGGCTTGCTGCGAAATTCTGGGGGCGACGCCTGATCTGACAAAAAGCCGCGCGCGCGTCTTTGAGCTTTACGATGGCGCAAAATTCGACGCACAGCCGAAATCCACGGCAGCCGCTGCCGTGGATTCTTCTTCCCCTGCTTCGCCTTATGACAACGCGATTCCCTTCTTTCTGGACACAGCAATTGCCGAACTGTCGAAGCTGCGCGCCAAAATTGGCGGCGAAGCCTACTTCAAACGCGTCGCTGATTTCATCACTGCCGCCGAAGCCGCAGGCAAGCGAGTTCACGTTACCGGCATTGGCAAACCGGAATACGTTTCCGGCTACATCGCTGCGCTGCTGGCCAGCGTGGGAACACCGACGTATTTCCTGGACGCCACCGAATGCGTTCACGGCAGCGCAGGCCAGGTCGTTCCCGGCGATGTCGTCATCGCGCTTTCCAACAGCGGCGAAACAATGGAGCTGAAAGCTGCGATCATCGCGCTGAAAAACATCGGTACAAAAATTGTGGGCGTATCGGGCAATCCGAATTCGTGGCTGGCCCAGCAAAGTGACGAGTTTTTATATGCAGGCGTTGAATGCGAAGGCAGCCCGCTGAATTTCGAACCACGCGCCAGCATTCTGGCTGAAATTTATGTGCTGGCGGCGCTAAGCATTGAATTGCAAGCGCGCAAAAACATCTCCCGCCGCGAATACAATGCCTGGCATCCGGGCGGTTCAATCGGAAAGGCGACCTGCGACTGATTCAGCGTTGCGCTTGAGTCCGGCGAGTTTCGCGCGCTTGATGGGGCTTTTGCGAAAGCGAGCAGAAAACTCTTCCTGCGACAATTCGACCAGCTCTTGCAGCTTCGGTTCGACGATTCCTTCGCGCGGCGTGAAGCGTTCTTCCTCGCTCTGTTTGGAAAAGCGCGACCACGGGCAGACGTCCTGGCAAATGTCGCAGCCAAACACCCAGCCTTCTAGATTTGACTTGATCGGTTCGGGTAATTCCGGTTCGCGCAATTCAATCGTTCCGTAAGAAATGCAGCGTGTCGCGTCCAGTTGATACGGCGCGATGATCGCTCCGGTCGGGCAGGCGTCAATGCAGGCTGTGCATTTGCCGCAATGGTCAGGCTCAATAAATGAATCGTATTCCAGCTCCACCGACAACAGCAGTTCCCCCAAAAACACCCACGAACCGAATTCTTTGGTAATGACGTTGGTGTGTTTTCCCAGCCAGCCGATCCCCGCGCGTACCGCCCAAGCCTTGTCCATCATCGGCGAAGTATCCACGCAGATTTTGCCTTCAACTTCCGGCTGCCGCTTTTTGATCCAGGCCAGCAAGGCTTTCAGCTTGTCGCGCAACACATCGTGATAATCATCGCCCCAGGCATAGCGGGAAATCTTTCCAATGTCGGGCGAATCCAGATGCTTTTCCGGCTGGAAGTAATTCAGCGCCACACAAGCCACGGACTTCGCCGACGGCATTAGTAATCGTGGATCATTACGCTGCTGCGGATCACGCGCCATGTAGTTCATCTGGCCGTGAAAGTTCTGCGCCAGCCATTCGCTTAGCCGCGCACCTTCTTCGGTCAAGGCTTCGGCGGGAACGATGCCCACCTTGTTGAAGCCGAGCAAGTGGGCTTGCTGTTTTATGTCTTCAGTCTTAAGTGACATAAAGCGTCGGGTCAATTTTGCTTACGACTTTTCTTGACGTGCGCTGCAGCCTCTTTCAGCGAAAGTTTGATGTGAACTTTTCTGGCGGTACCGGTCTTTGGCGCTGCCGCGCCTTTCAATGGAAGTTTGGCGCGCGTTTTTTGGGCGCTGTTGGATTTTGACGCGGATGCGCCTTGCAGCGAAAGTTTGACGCGTTCTTTTTTGACGTCTTTGGACGGGCGATTCAGAACAATCTCTTTCTTTTTGATTGGCTTCTTGACGGTCGCCGCAGCCTCTTCCAGCGAATGTTTGGCGCGTTCTGTTCCGGCATCCTTGTAGGGGCGATCCAGAACAATGCCCTCGGGATACGTGACGTTTTCCAAAAACAAGCCCGATGGAGGAGCCGTCACTCGCGCCGGGTCGAGCGTGGATTTTGCCAGCAACTTGATCTCGGTCTTTGCCTGGGTTTTCGGCGGCGGCGTTTCAATCAAGCTGCCGAAATCTTCCACGCTGACGTTGCCGCGCCCGACTTCGACCAGACTTCCAACCAGCCGCCGCACCATCTTCCACAAAAAATGCGATGCCGAGATGCGAAAGATAATCAGGTGATCTTCGACCACGAATTCGGCTTCGTTGACGACAACAATGGTGGATTCGTCCAGGCGGCGCACGTCGCGCTCGCTGAAGGCGGAAAAATCGTGATAACCGACGATCAATTCCGCAGCATCGGCCATTGCCCGCACATTCAGCCGGTCTTTCACCCACCAGACAAACTTTTTATTGAACGCCGTTCGCCGCGTCGAAATCTGGTAAATGTAACTGCGTGATTTGGCGTCGTGCCGTGCATGAAATTCCGGCCGCGCGTCTTCGACAGCCAGCACGTTGATGTCAGGGGGCAAGCGGTCGTTCAATCCAAAGATGATTTCCTGCGGTTTCAGATTTGAAATCCTGTCGCGGATTTCCGCCGAGCTGGATCCCCAGCGAGGAAATTTGATGCTGGCGACTTGCGCGATGGCGTGGACTCCGGCGTCTGTGCGCCCGGAACCGCCAATGTCTACAGGACGGCCAAAGAAATCTTCGGCTGCCGTCCACAATTCACCGGCAATCGTTTGTGCGTTGGCTTGTTGCTGCCAGCCGCTGTAACGCGTGCCGTCGTATTCAAGAGTTAATTTTAGTGTTCGCATTTATGTGTGATGATTACAATTTCGCCGGGCTGAATTTAATCCAACGCGACAAGCGCCTGTGAAACCAGCAGCTTGAGGTCAGAATACTTATTTGTTTTTGCGCGCAAGATAAGCACGGCAATTCCAAACGTGGTCAGGTTCTGTTGGCTGGGGATACTTTTATCAACTGTCACCAGAACATCAAAGCGGCCTGATGCGGCCTTCAACAAAGCGCCATTCTTCATCCCTTTCAACCCGGCTTGTTCAATTGTAGAAACTTCGTGGGATGACAAATCGAGCCTCAATCTTCGAGGTGTGCATTCGTCAAGCAGCAACTTCATATTCGCCTATCACTTTTTCTCGCATCATTTCCAAGAGTGCTAATGCTTGCTCACGTTCGACCGTTGGAAAATCATCAAGAAAAACTTCCAATCCCTCACCGCCTTCCAAATAGTCAAAAAAATTCTGAATCGGAACGCGTGTTCCGAAAAAAACTGGTGTCCCGCCCATCTTTTCAGGATCAACTTCGATCAATTGTTCAGGCTTCATTTCTTTACCTCCGCGACAAGGATACACCAAGCCTACACATCCCACCCATCAACCTTCGTCCCTTTGGGCTGAGGCTTGATCATTGGAGCTTCGTCGCGGTCGCGCTGAATCTTTTTCGATTCGCTGAAGTATTTTTGCCATTCGGCGGGCGCGTCAATCGTTTCGCCTCCGTGTTTAGTGGTTCGTTCACGAACCGCGCACAGTACAGGAGTATTGACCGCAACACCACTGACGATAACCTGGCCCTTGGTCAGCGCGGGCAATTCGTCCAGCAAGCGGCGGCCTGCGCCTTCCACCGACGAAGCGATGGTTTGCTGATCTATGGGGTTGACGATACGCATGATGAACTGGGTCATGCATTGTGACAGGACGTCCTGATCCAGCTTGCCGGGGCGTTGCGTGATCAACCCGATACCGACGCCGAACTTGCGGCCTTCGGAAAGAATGGTTTTCAGAATGTTGGTCGAAACCACTTGCTGACCGGCAGGCGCGTAACGGTGCGATTCTTCCAGCAGAACGAAAACCGGATACGGCAAGGACTCATCGCCTTGACTGGCATTGCCACGAACAGTCGCCATGCGAGCTTTGTTCGTGCGGCGCAAAAGCGTGCCGACGATCACCTGTTGTTCGTTTTCGTCAATTTCGGAAAGCTGCAAGACGGTGCATTGGCCGGGTTTGAACAAATCCTGAAGCGAGATGTGTTCGTGGTCGGAAAAGACAGAGCTTTGTTCAAAGCGACGGCGCAACCGCCATTCCAGCGCGTCAATCGTGCTGCTATTGCCGCCGCCTTTGCCTTTTTCGTCTTCATATTTTTGCGCCAGCACTTCAGTCAGCAAATCGTTAAAGCCCCATGTGCCGCGTTCGCCGCTCTGGTTGACGACGGCACGATAGGCTGGCGTCAGAATGGATTTCATCTTCTCCGTCATTTCCGGCAGCAAATAAACGATGTCTGCTTCGGTCAAACTGGAAAGACGAACTTTGATTTTGTTCGGCGTGAAGATTTTGACTTCGGGCGTGTAGCCAGTTTCACTGAACCCCGGCAGCGAGTGCATTCCCTGCATCGTGTGGTATTCGCCGTGAGGGTCAACGATCAATACCGCCGCTCGGTTGTGGGGACGCAAGAGTTCTTCGATCAGCACACCAGCCAGATAACTTTTGCCGGAACCGGTCGAAGCCAGCACGGCCAGATGCGTTGAAACAATGTCTTTGACGGAAAGCACGACCGGCACGTCGTCTTTTTTGCGCGTCAGCAACCAGCCGATGTGCGCGCCGCCCGCCTGGCCTTTTTGTTTTGGCGACAGCATTTTGGCCAGCATTTCGTTTGACGCCAGAAACACCTGCTGGCCCGGCGCAGGCGGAATTCGCGGGTTGATAAAATCGCCAATGGTTTCGTGAAAATAGCCAATGGTTTCCACGGTGATTTCGTAAATTTCCAGGGCTTCAGCGTCCAGCCCGATCAGGCTGGCGACGAACGCGGGCGGAGTATTTGGATCGGACAAAAAGCTGTCCGGCAGATTTCGCACCAAACAGCGTTCAGCGATCGTGCCAACGATCTTCAATTCGTGTTCGCCGTCGCTGGCAGTGTAATAAACAAATTCGCCGACGCGCGAAGGAATGTTGTCGGTGGTGATAAACGTGAATTCGTGCGGGTTTTCGCCGGGGCCTTTGACTGTGCCAATCAAGGTTTCTTGCATAAAATTATTCCGAGTGTTGCAGGTTTTCTTTATCGAACTGCCATAGTAAACAACTCTTCGTTCTTCTGCTATCATCCGCGCGCTTGATTACTGAATCGGTAAAGAATTCCCCAGCCGACAGCCGCCTCAGCTTGGCGTCACTTTTTTTGAGGTAACGATTATGCAAAACAGGTTTCACCATCACCCGACTTTCAGCCTCCCCCGAAGAATTCTTTTTTTGCTGCTGATCGCTGCTTTATCGGCGACTGCCCTGGCTCAAAGTGGCGACCGCGATCAACGCACAGCGCTCTGGGATAGTTACAAACTTGCCGAAGGGAAATTCGTCCGCTTCGTTGACCGCGAGAAAGGATTTTCGTTTTGGCATCCTGTTGACTGGAAAGAAAGCGCGTCCGAACGAGGGCATCGGTATTTCAGGCCCGCGCCGGAAGGCGTCAATTTGTTTGTGCTGACCGACGAAATTCCTGAAGGCTACGGCGTCGCCAATTACGCCAGCGCATTTATGCAGGGCATACGCGATCAACCGATCCATCATGATTCCGTTACGGTTCGCCGTGTGATGGCGTGCGGTTTGGAATGGCGTGAGCTTTCGTACGATCTAGAACCTCCCGGCGGGGGAATTGCTCATCAGACCGTCTGGATGACGGCGGCGGGTGCGCGTGTCTATGGTTTTGTCCTGACGGCGGCTCAGGATGAACTTGAACAATACGAACCGATTCTAAAACGTGTGGTCATGACCGCACAGGTTGGCCTGGATGGTTTCCGGCGGGAAGAGTTTGAGACGATGCGCGCAAAATTTGCCGCTGAAACGCCGTCATTGGCTGCCAGCGAACTGACGGCGGCGTTTATTGCCGATGATTTGCGAATGGCTCGGCAAAATTTTGATGCGGCAGTGCAACGAACTGGAGAGCTTTTCGGAAAATCGCCTGACACCGCATTGGATTTGTTGATAGACGCCGACCCGCAAGTTCGCGCCGCAGCCATTGCGGCGCTGGGCAAAACGCGCCAAAACGCCTTGGGAACGGACGCGTTGATTTGGACGCTTTCGGATTCTGACGCCTTGGCCAGCGCAACAGCGGCGGCGAATTTGGCGGCGCGCGGAGCCACGGGCCTGACGGCGTTCAAAAGCAAATTGTCTGTGCCGCGCGCGCTGACCCCGGCGGCAATTGTTCGGGCGGCAATCGCGTTTGGCCCGCAAGTTTCCCGCGAACTGATCGCTGAAATGCTTGCCGAAAACAGCGCCAATCTGCATTTGGCCGCATTACAACTGGCGCTCAGTCAGGAACGTTTTGACGCGCCGCTTCCTTACGCCAAGCTGTTCAATTCACATCAAACCGGAGTTTTGCACGCCACGGTCGCGGTTTCGCAGCGGTATCGTAAAAGCCAGGCCATCGCTGGTTTGTCGCCAGAGCTGGTGAAAATGCTGCGCGGCGATGCGGAAGTTTGGGCTGCGCGTACGCTGGGAGAAATTGCGCCGATTGCCGTCGCCGCCGAACTGGAAAAACGAATTAGCGAAATTGACGTTCGGCTGACTGCGCTGGGCAAAATCGGCGCGACCACAGCCGGCAAAACCCAGAAAAGCGGCCAACCGGCTAAAACGGATTTAAACGAAAAACAAACCGATCCATTTTCGCTGGGCACGTTGGTTGATTTGAAAACCAACCCTGAAGACGTGCGGCTGGCTGTGGCTCGCGGCGAATTGGCTTTGGCGATCCGCAAAATCAGATTCCGTGACTGTTTGAACAGCAAAGACAAAACTGCCTGCCTTAGCGTTGACAACAACAAAGACCATGATGATTTGGACGAATGGGCGAGCTCAGTGGCCGCCACCAGCGACGCGAACCAGCCAACCGCAACATTCGACGCGACGCGGTTTGCCAATGCTCCGACAACCGGTGAAACGCTGTTTCCGAAAAACACCATCAGTTACGTCATGTCGCCGAATTTCGCCGCGACGATGGGAAAACTGGATGCAGCGCTATCGGGCGTGCAAATGGCGACAGTGCGCGACCAAATGACCCTGGCATTGATTTTGAAAATGCTGAAAACCACGCTGGCGGACAAAACCGGTTCCAGCCAGACGGGCGACAGCAGCAAAGCGACCGGAATTGACCTGCAAGCCCCAATGTCATTGGCAACCTGGCCAGGATCGGCCGGCAAGGATGTGACGCTAAACAGTGCGATCGTTTTGCGCGTCAATGATCGGGCAAGATTCGAACGGTTGCTGATAACGTTTCAAAACGAGATTGGCGACCTGAATACTTTTTCGACTGCGACTGCTGCCCTATCACGCTTCGCGGGGTTATTGCCTGCGGCTGTGCCTGTGATAATGGCGGCTGTGGCTTCAGAAAGAAATCGCGGCGATTTGACCAAAACATTTCGGAGTTCGTCGTCCTCTAAACCGGCCGCGCCATCCTTGAAACCGTTTACGCTGATTAGCCGGGAAACGATTGGGGGGGTGCCAATCACAGTTTTTGACAAACAAACAATCACGGATTCCGGCGTGGTCAGCCGAGAACTGGTTTTCCTGGCGTTTCTGGGCGAAACGGCAATTGTTTCCTCCTCTCGCGCAGCCATAATTGACGCGCTGACAACCGCCCAAACCGGCCAAGGCTCCATTGCGCAAAGCGAAGGTTTCGCCAAAGTTCGCAAGGAGAAAGGCGAAATCGTTTTTTTCAGCGATCTGCCCTCCCTGCTGGAATCTGCTTTCAGCACAGTGCATGTGGATGACGAATCTCTAAAACCCATTCTGAAGCTTTTTGGCGCGGAAAGCGGCACGCTAAACATTACGCCGAATTCCTGGCAAACAACATTCAACATTGGGCTGGCCGAAAACGAATTCACCGCCAGCTTTGGGCCATTCAAGGTTGATTCGCTCATGGCACCGCGCGATCTTTTGCCGCAATCCACCGTACTTTACGCGGGAGCAATGGTTGATCCGCCTAAAATGCTGAGCGTCCTGAAAAAGCTGGGGGCAACTTTCAGTTCCAGAACTGGATCATCGGCCAACGATACTGCCAGGCACGACAAGTTGGTTGAAGACGCTATTGAAAAACAGCTTGTCCCCCAAATGAAGGGGGAAATCGGCGCAGCGATTGTCAGCTTTAAGCCGCTCTTCGATTCCAGTGAACTGCCTTCGATGGTTTTTGCCGCCCGATTGAAATCAGGCTCTTTGGCGTCGGAATTCCGTTCGGAAAAATTCTTTCCCGGCTTCAAACGAGCGGCAAACACCACTGTGCTTGGTTCAGCGATTGTCGCCCTTGGCGAAAACAACTCTGCTCCGTTTGCCGCCGTTACTGGCGATTACTTTTTGCTGGCCGATAGCATTGAAACCCTGAAACGGCTGGAAGCCAAAGAGAAGTTTTCTTCCTCGCGTGATTTTGTTCGGTCGGCGCAAAACGTGCCGAACAATCTGGCGCTGTTTGCGACATACAACCTGGAATCGGCATTTGACGAAACCAGCAAGATGATGGCCGATACCGAATCGCAACAGGTGCTGACTTTCCTAAGCGCGCTGGTTAACGCCTTTCACAGCCAGCGAGCATTTGTCACGCTGGAAAAAGACGGCCAGATACAATTTCTGCATGGCCACTTGTCCGTGGCGTTCGACCGCGAAGGGCGTTTTTCGGTCGGCGAGTTGGCCGGACGTTCCGCCGATTTTGATGTGGCAAACGCTTTGGTGCCCGCCAAAGGATTGAGTGTTATTGAATCGCCGCGCGTAGAAACCATGACCTTGCGCGTCACAGCCAAACGTCCCGGCATCGCATTGCGAGTGGGCGACGACCTGAGCAAATTCCCTTTCCAGAAAATTGAAGCAAGCAGCGATTCCGGCATCGTTGTCTCCACGGCAGCCCGGCGTATTCCGGAAAATTCCACAGTACAGTTGCCGGTTTCGGGCACGGAATTCGCCCAATACCTGACCGCGACGCCGCAGATAAACTCCAAAGCGCCGCAAATTATCGCGCTGGGCAAACAGATTGCGGGCGAAGACAAAGACGGTCGCAGCGTAGCGCGCAAGATCGGAGAATGGACGCACCAAAACCTGAAATGGAAAAAGGTCCAAAGCGATGCTGTCGAAACGCTGGCTTCACGCGAAGCCGACTGCCTGGAACATTCGGAGCTTTACGTCGCGCTGGCTCGTTCCCTGGGTTTGCCCGCGCGCGTGGTTTCAGGCGCGGCGCTCAGCGGAGGTTCTTTCGGCGCGCACGCCTGGGTTGAAGTGTATCTGGGCAAATGGGTCGAAATTGATCCGACCTGGGGATTGATGGATCACGTGGACGCGACGCATTTGCGATTCGACGGCGACGCGTTTACCAGCTACGCGATGCTGAACCAGATCGAATTGGAAGTAACCGCCGCGCGCCGAACCATTGCCGAATATCAACGTGATCCGGTTCAGTTGGTGAATGAATTCAGTTTGGATGCGTCAACACGCGGACTGGCGTTTGATTTGTCGCTGACCGTTGAACAGGCGCTTGGCGCTGAAAAGTGGAGCAGGCTTGACGATAAACAGCGCGCGGCTGTGATCAAAGCGTTTGAAAGAACCGTCGCGGGAATGTGGGAAACCTGGAACGAGGACTTGCCGGAACCCGTGCGCGTGATCCGCAACGAAGCCAAGGGCAATCAAAAGATTTTGACCGTCTTGCGCGGCGAAGCGCTGTTCCGAATTACGCTGACGCCGCGCGACGGCGCGTGGTTCATCACCGAACACGAAAGCCTTGACGATGCCTATGCCGATTTCGCGGATGCGCTAACCGGCGCGCTTTCCCCCGAATCCAGGCGGGGCAGGGTTTATGAGGTTTCGCTGGACGGCGCTATGAAACACCTTGATCGAATCATTGCCGCCGAAGGCGAAAAACCGGAACTGTTGCTGCTGAAATCGCGCATTCTGTTGTCACAGCGAAATGACGCGTTCCTGAATGGGGCGCTGAATCAGTCCGAAGAAAAGAAAGAAGAGAAAAAAGAAGAAGCAACCGCACAGCCGCTTCAGAACAAATATGTCGAATTGCTGAAACAGATTGCTGCGCGCTGGCCGAATTTTGCGCCAGGGCAGTTGGCATTGGGACGTGAGCTGGTTTCCAGCCTGGACGAAGGCGCGCTTTCCGTGCTCAGCCAGGACACGGAATCCGGCATTGGCGCGTTGAAAGCGTATGCCCAGCTTGTTCCGGACGACCCGCGTGCCTGGCGGGAGCTGGCTCAAGCCTACGAACACTTGGAAAAAATTGCCGAAGCTGAAGCCGCCTACCGCACCGCCATTCGGCATGACGGCACTTACCTGGATCACCACGCCGCGTTGGTCAATTTCCTGCTTAACCAGGGAGAACTCGAAAAGGCCAAAACCGCGTTTGCACAAATGTTGAAAGTCGCCACAGACGCTGACGAAGTGTTTGAATATCTGGATGATGAAGAAGGCTTTGACGCTGATTCAGCAAAAATCCGCGAAGAATTGCTGAAAGCTTTTCCTAAAGAAGTCGGCGAAAGCCAGGCTGCATTGCGCTTGCTGGCCGATTTGCAGGAAGCCCAAAACAAAATTGCAGACGCGATCAAATCAACACAACGCGCCATTGCCATCGAAGCGACGACGGATGATTATGAATCGCTGTCGCGTCTTTATCGGCAACAGCGGCGTTTTACAGAAGCGTTGGCTGCCGCCAACAATGTGCTGAAAATTGACGATTCGGCCACTTACATTCAATTTGAGCGCGCTTGTTCCTTGGCCCAGCTTGGGCGAAAACGCGAAGCCGTCGCGGCGCTGAAAGAAGCAATGGAATCCGACCCAAATCAATTTTTCGATCTGGACGAACCGGACTTAAAACCGTTGGCGGCGATGCCGGAATTCAAAGCCCTCAAAGAAAAAACAAAAGAAGCCGTCAAGCCTTCGGAAGATGCTTCTGCCGAACCAGGCAAACCGGCCAAACCCAAAACCGGCAAGCAATAAAACCCTGGCTGGTTGCCTGTCGCGCAGAATTTGTTAGCATCTGGCGACGCAAAAATTGCGGCAACGAACAAAGATGATTTTTTGAGCGATGGCGAATTACGATCCCAAACACGGCACGGACGTTCTGACAGAAAACAAGCAGAAACTGCAGAAGCCTCCGCTGTATAAAGTTTTGCTGCACAACGACAACTACACCACAATGGAGTTTGTTGTTTTGGTGTTGATGGATGTTTTTCACCATTCGGAAAACGAAGCGATTCGCATCATGCTTCAGGTTCACAATCAAGGCATTGGAGTCGCTGGCGTTTACACATTTGAAATCGCCGAAACCAAAGCGGCAAAAGTGATTATGATGGCGCAGGAAAATGAATATCCGTTGCTCTGCACGTTAGAGGAAGAATGAATCGCAATTGATAATGGATAATTGACGACGGACAGTTTTGCCCCTTTTTCAACTATTCAATTATCAACTATCAATTTTCAATTACTGAAATGATTACCAGAGAATTACAAGCCACGCTGCAACTGGCGGCCAATGAAGCAATCAAACGCCGCCACGAATTTCTGACGCTGGAACATCTGCTGTACGCGATGACGCACGATCAAACCGCGGCGGACGTTATTCACAACTGTGGCGGGGACGTCGAAATCTTGCGGCACGACCTGAACGATTTTTTCAGGGAAACCATGACGCCGCTGCCACGGAACCTGGAACTGCGCCCGGAGCAAACAGCCGCGTTCGAGCGGGTAATTGATCGAGCAATGCATCAGGCGCAGTCTTCTGGACAGGACAAAATTGACGGCGGCAATATCCTGGCTTCGCTGTTTGATGAACATCACTCGCACGCCAAATTCCTGCTGGAAAAACAGAGCATCTCTCGCCTGGACATCCTTGAATACATTTCTCACGGCATTTCCAAACTCGATGGCGAAGGTGAAGAGCTTCCCTTTACGGGCGAAGATGATGACGAAGCGGAACCGCAACGTGTGCGCGATCCGCTGTCTGCCTTTACCACCAACCTGAATGCACGTGCCGCCGAGGGTAAAATTGATCCGCTGATTGGCCGCCAGATGGAGCTTGAAAGAACGATTCAGGTGCTTTGCCGTCGCCGGAAAAACAATCCGCTGTATCTGGGCGATCCCGGCGTTGGAAAAACCGCCATTGCCGAAGGGCTGGCGCTGAAAGTTCACAAAGGCGAAGTCCCGGAAGTGTTGAAGGATGTTGAAATTTATTCGCTGGATATGGGTGCGCTGCTGGCTGGAACGCGCTACCGCGGCGAGTTTGAGCAACGCCTGAAAGCCGTCATCACCGCGCTGAAGAAAAAACCGGGCGTGATTCTGTTCATTGACGAAATCCACACCATCGTCGGCGCAGGTGCCGTTTCCGGCGGTTCGATGGACGCGTCAAACATTCTGAAACCGGCGCTGGCCGGCGGCGAATTGCGCTGCATCGGTTCGACAACGTATAACGAATATAAAGCTTCGTTTGAACGCGACCGCGCCCTGGCTCGGCGCTTTCAGACGATTGAAATTTCGCAGCCGAGTATCGAAGACAGCTACAAAATTCTGCTGGGGTTGCGGCCTTATTACGAAGAACATCACAGTGTGAAATACACGGACGCCTCTTTGCGGGCCGCCGCGGAACTTTCCGCCAAACACATCAACGACCGTTACCTGCCAGACAAAGCGATTGACGTCGTTGACGAAGTTGGTGCGGCGACCAAGCTGAAACCGGCGGAAGAGCGTCCCGAAACCATCACCGAACACGAGGTCGAACTGGTGGTCGCCAAAATGGCGAAGATTCCGCCAAAGTCAGTTTCTAAATCAGACAAGGAACGGCTACAGGATTTGGATTTCGAGTTGCGCATGGTGATTTTTGGCCAGAATCACGCCGTCAAACAAGTTGTTGACGCGATCAAACTGTCGCGTTCAGGCTTGGGAAATCCCGAAAAACCCATCGGCTCGTTTCTTTTCTCTGGCCCAACCGGCGTCGGCAAAACCGAACTGGCCAAACAACTGGCCAAGAGCCTGGGCGTCGAGTTTTTGCGATTTGATATGAGCGAGTACATGGAAAAACACACCGTGTCTCGGTTGATCGGCGCGCCTCCGGGTTACGTGGGTTTTGATCAGGGCGGCTTGCTAACCGATGCGGTTCGCAAAACTCCATACGCAGTTGTGGTGCTGGACGAAATTGAAAAGGCGCATCCGGATTTGTTCAACATTCTGCTGCAAGTGATGGATCACGCGACACTGACCGACAACAACGGCAAGAAAGCCGATTTCCGCAACGTGATTCTGATTATGACGACGAATGCTGGCGCGCGTGAATTGAGCGGCAACAAGATGGGTTTCAGGCACAACGAACAAGGCGGCATTGGCGGCACAGGCAGCAAAGCGCAGGGTGCAATCGAGCGCACTTTCAGCCCGGAATTTCGCAATCGGCTGGATGCCTGGATCGCGTTTGAATCGTTGAGCTTCGAAAACATTGAACGTGTCGTGGACAAATTCATCGCCGAACTGCGCATTCAGTTGAAAGACAAAAACGTCGAATTGGAATTGGCGGAAAATGGTCGCGCCTGGCTGGCCAACAAAGGCTTTGATAAACAATTTGGCGCTCGTCCCATGGCCAGATTGATCCAGTCCGAGATCAAAGAAAAATTGGCCAACGAAATTCTGTTCGGCAGTCTGCAAAATGGCGGCAAGGTCACGGTGACGGAAGCTGACGGCGAACTGAAGCTGGATTATCAATCCCCCTCAAGTCAAACCGAGGTATAAGTGAATGCAATGTCCAAGCTGCCGTAGCGACATTCCTGACAATCAATTCTATTGCCCGGTTTGCCGGGCCAGCGTTTACAGCTACGTGCCTGAAAACTCGCGGTCTTTATCCGGAGGCAGGCTCGAACGTGCGGGAAAGCGCTTGTTGGAAGTATTTCTGTTTTTGATTTTGGTTGGAATCGGAGTTGTTTTGGCGCGCGCCATCAAATGGAAGGATTTATTAAGCGGACTTCTGCCTGCAACGGTGACCACAGCAACGCCAAAACCTGATCGTTCACAGCCTGATTCATCCGGCAAACGAAAGGTAACGGATTCTTCCCCATCGAAAGCTTCGGAAGGTAAATCTGCTGATTCAGCCAAACCGGTTTCCGAAGAAAGCACTAGCGACAAAAAGCCGAAGGAAGAACCGCCCTCGGGCGAATCCAAACCTACTCCAAAACCTACAGCCCAGCCGACGCCAAAACCTCCTGCCAATAACTGAAAATCAGGGATTGGGACGTTTTTCGGGCTCGAATTGCCGCGTCGGGTCTTCGACGATACTTTGATAAGGCACTGAAGCTTCGTTCAAAGCTCTGTTGGTTGTTCCACGAGGAAGCGATGACGGCGGGGCATAAGAATTTGGCTGAACAGGTTGAATCGTTTTTGTTTCTTTTTTGTTCGGGGGCTTTATCAATCCGATCAAATACCGGCAAATCAGAATCAGCGAAGTGAAGCCTCCCCCCATAAAAAAGAAAGGCAACGGCCCATTTCTCGCATCACCTCTGGATAATTCGTACGTCCCAAGTGTGACGGCGATAAATCCGATAACACTCAACAAGGCAACCGTTGCGAATACAAGATTGGGCGAAACCGATGGCGCAGGCGCGGAACCGTTCATTTCCGAGATGATTTCGCGGGCGCGATCTATTGCCAGCAAATTTGTTCCGCAACGTGTGCAGAACTTTTGTCCTTTTGAATTCTCGGTTCCGCAATTCGGGCAAAACATCTTCGTATTCTCCTTCAGGTTCGTGCTAATTTGCCGTGGATTCGCGCGAAGTGTACCACCGCGCTTTGGTCTGCAACAAAATTCCTTCGGGCAATCAATGAACTGACTTTACGGAGAATCACGATGCTCAGTTTCAAGAATCAAGTCATTCTGATTACAGGCGCTTCGCGCGGCGTCGGAGCGGCGGCGGCAATTAAATTTGCAGAGGCCGGCGCGGCAGGCGTTGTCATTAATTTCAAAGCAAATCGCGGTGCAGCAGAATCGGTCGCAAGATCAGTCGAACATTTCGGTGCAAAACCACTGGCTGTACAGGCCGACGTTTCAATCGCCAGCGAGGCAAAATCGCTCTTCAAACAAACCTTGGAAACGTTCGGGCAGCTGGACGTTGTAGTCGCCAATGCGGGGATTTGGCCTGCCGAAGATCGCGCAATCACGGAACTCGATGAAACGCAGTGGAACGAAACCATGCGCGTGAATGTCAACGGCGTTTACCACGTGTGCCGAGAAGCTGCCGCGATTTTCACCGCCCAGCGCGGCGGCAACATCGTCATTGTCAGTTCGACCGCCGGTCAACGCGGCGAAGCCTTTCATTCCGATTACGCTGCGTCGAAAGGTGCCGTCATCAGCTTGACCAAATCTCTGGCCGCAGAGCTTGGACGTTTCAATGTGAATGTGAATTGCGTCGCGCCTGGCTGGATTGACACGGATATGGCGGCTTCCGCGTTGCGAACGGACGCCGCTGCGTTGGCGGCGATTCATTCCGCGATCCCTCTTGGCCGCGTGGCGACTGCCGAAGACGTGGCCAATCCGATTCTTTTTCTGGCTTCCAATCTGGCGCGGCACATTACCGGTGAAATTTTGAACGTTAATGGGGGTTCCGTTTTATGCGGCTGAAAGTTTACGAAAAAACAAAAGGGAATTGACGCTTCCTCACTAGCCGTCAATTCCCTTTTGTTTTATTTGGCGAATAGCCACTCTATGCGATGCGATTACTAAGACCCGGCAATGAAGCTTTGGTCTTCCTCACACAAGCTGGCAACTCACACGCGCTCAAACTGAAAAAGTTCCCAAAGAAACCGCTTCTCAGGCTCAATCTCACTTCTTGTTTTTTTTCAGCCTCGCCGTTTGTAAAACTTCGCTGGTATGAACCGGTGTAGCGTGGTTCAGCACGGTGTGGCCAACGGTGATCAACAATTGATCATCACGTCCGCGAAACTGGCCTTTCAAAGGTTGATCGCCAATTTGCGTGACCACCCCTTCCCTGACCATTTTCCAGAATTGTTTTTGCGTGATCCAGTATTCTTTGCCGTTGTTGCAAACGATTAAAGCCGTTTTCTTGACTCGCATAAGTAAACCTTGGAGTGCTGCGCCTTTGGCGTAGCGTTGGGAATTCTTCCTACAGCAATGCCATAAGATAAAACCGAAATTGGATTTTGGCACAGTTTCGCATCTTCGTCAGCGAAACTTTTGGGTCGCCAAAGCTACAACCAGAAGGAGACACTCCAAAGTTGACTCTAGTTCTGTTCACTGGCGCGCAGCTTCACCCAAGGCTCGATCTCGTGCATTAACTGCGCGAATTCTTCCAGGCGCAACGATTGCGGACCATCGGACCAGGCTTCTTCCGGTTTCGGATGGACTTCCGCCATCAACCCGTCAGCGCCAACCGCGATCGAAGCTTTCGCCAGCGGTTTAACCAGACTGCGCTTCCCGGTGGCGTGGCTTGGATCAATGATAATCGGCAAGTGAGTTAGTTCATTCAACAGCGGAACCGATGCCAGATCCAGCGTGTTGCGAAGTGCAGTTTCAAATGTGCGGATGCCGCGTTCACACAGAATCACATTCGGATTGCCGTGCGTGACAATGTATTCAGCGGACAACAAAAACTCTTTGATGGTCGCCGACAAACCGCGTTTGAGCATCACAGGCTTGCTGATTTCGCCCAGCTTTTTCAGCAACGCGAAGTTCTGCATATTGCGCGTGCCGACTTGTAAGATGTCCGCATATTCAGCGACCAACTCCACATCGCCAGTATCCAGAACTTCGGTAATGACAGCCAAGCCGGTTTTTTCGCGCGCTTCGGCCAGCAGTTTCAAGCCGTCTTCAGCCATTCCCTGAAAGTCATATGGCGAAGTGCGCGGTTTGTAAGCGCCTCCGCGCAGAAAATGCGCACCGGATTTGGCGACGGATTCGGCGGTGGTCATGACCTGTTCGCGGCCTTCGACCGAACAAGGGCCCGCCATGACAACAAAGCTGCCATCGCCGATGGTCACGTTGCCAATCTTGATTGCCGACTTTTGCTTTTTGACTTCGCGGCTGACCAGTTTGAAAGGTTGCAGGATTGGAAACGCGTCTTCAACGCCGTCGGCGGATTTGAGCGATTCGATATGCTCTTTTTTATCACCTTGGCCGACGGCCGCGATGACGGTTCGCTCCGCGCCGCGAATGACATGCGGCGCATAGCCAAATTCGCGTATCCGGTCGCAGATGTGGTTGATCTGTTCGTCTGTTGCTCCTGAATGCATTGCGATAATCATTGTGATTGCTCCTGAATAAGATTTGTTTGGTAACTGGTGTTGGGGGTGAAAGCTGTCATCGCGGCGTTGCCTGCAATTCATCATTGCTTTTCGACGCGCGCCGATAACAGCCCAGAACTTTCAGATTGACGGCAAATTCCGCCAGATGATCCAGCGCCTTGATCACGCGTGGTTCCGACGTATTGCCAATCAGGTCAAGATAAAAACTATATTCCCACGGGTAGCCGACCAGTGGGCGCGATTCGATCTTCGTCAGATCAATTTCGCGCAGCGCAAAGACCGACATCGCCCGGAACAAAGAGCCAGTGCGATGTTCCAGCGAAAACACGATTGAAGTTTTGTCGGCGTCGGGCGCGGGCGGACCAACGGCGTCTTCGCGGGCGAGCAGAAAAAATCGGGTGTAGTTTTGCCGGTCATCTTCGATGCCGGCCTTCAAAATTTTTGCGCCGTACACATCCGCTGCCAGCGCGCTGGCAATCGCGGCGGCCCCGGGTTCGCGGCTGGCCATCAACATTTTGACGCTGCCAGCGGTGTCGTAAGCGACGACTTGCTGCATTTCCGGATGTTCAGCGAAAAACTTCTGGCATTGCCCCAGCGCCACTGGATGCGAATACACACGCCGGATATTTTCAAAACTGATTTCCGGCGGCGCGATCAGGTTGTGAACAATTCGCAAACTGGTTTCGCCGACGATTCGCAAATTGTGTTTGAGCAGCAAATCGTAGTTTTGATAAATCGAGCCAAAGAGCGAGTTTTCAATTGGCGCAAGGCAGAAATCGCTCTGACGGTTTTCGACTTCCGCAAACATTTGCTCGAAAGTTTCACAAGGGGCCAGTTCAATGTCGTCGCCCAGCAGATTACGCGCGGCCTGACTGCTGAACGCGCCCGGCTCCCCTTGAAATGCGATGCGCGGTTTCTTGGTCGTTTGGATGTTTTGTTGCTTGTCCATAAAGTTCAAAAGCCCCTCGTTCGTGTTGAACGAGGGGCTTTATTTCAGTCGTTTCGTTTGCGTTTCGCTTAGGCCAACGAACTTCCTACCCCTCTGGAGCGGCTAAAATAAAAAGAAAAATAAAAGCCAAATCCAAAGCAGGAAAGCCAGGCAAACCAATCAAGCGCGCCAATTGCTTTTTTGCCGCGATTGATGATTTGCATTGTCGTCAGCCAGGAATTCATAGATTTCAGAATTTTGTAGAAAACTTGATAAAGATTGCTTATGACGCGCGGCATTATCTGCAACCACTCTAAATCCGTCAAGCAGCGGGAGACTGGTGCTTGATTTTATCGGCCTGCTCAGGTACAGATTGCCCATCATTTTGATAACGGGCGCGATGGAAGCGCTCGTTTTAAGTCAGCCGCGTATTAACGAACTACATCCAAAACACAATTAAATGATGGTGCTGGGAACTTTCAATGAATCTTATGAAAACTCGTCTTTCCTTCGTCCGCTCTATAATCCTGCTGTTTTGTCTTGGCCTGGCGGTTCCGTTTGATCTGCTAGCAGCAGCGGTCACTGTTACGCCAGCGGAAATTGCTCCTGCAACGGCAGCAGTGCAGCGCCGCAAAAAAAGCAGTTCGAAAAGACGCACAACGCGACGCCGCCGTGGGCGCACGCGCGCTGCTGCTCCGCCCAAAACAAGCTTCGATAAAGTGATGACGGATAATCGCGCCATTCTGAACGAAGCGACCGATTCAGAACACGCGGGCCAGAAAATTGATGAAAGCACATTGCGCGCGCACATCAAATTCCTGTCAGACGATTTGCTTGAAGGCCGTGG
>CAZMXG010000115.1:0-25703 GCA_964570175.1 uncultured Heliomicrobium sp.
CCCGCAGATTAAGAGTCTGCTGCTCTACCAACTGAGCTAACGGCCCGAATTGTCACTGGAACCAACTTGATGACTTGCTCAAGCGGGCTGCATTTTTGACGATGGGTCGGCGGGTTGTCAAGACAGTGAATCCTGAACCCAAATCAAACAAAACGAACTGGAGACAAATCGGAATAGACAGGATTTCCAAGATTAAACAAGATCGGTCGCAATTAGTCTGAACCGTATTTTCATCCTGTTGAATCCTGCCAATCCTGTCTACCTGTTTTGTGTTCTGAGCTAGATTGCTGTCGCTCCGCCATCCACAACAAAGACCTGGCCGGTGACAAACGACGATTCGTCTGACGCCAGATACAGCGCCATGCCGCCGACTTCGTCCGGCGTGCCGACGCGCGGAATCGGCTGGGTCGCTTCCAGTTTTTTGACGTAGTTTTCGTTCTTCCAGAAGTATTCGCTGAAATCGGTTTCAATCAGTCCCGGCGCGATGGTGTTGACGCGGACGTTGTGTTTGCCGAATTCCAGCGCCCAACTGCGGGTCATCATAATCAGCGAAGCTTTGGTGGCGCTGTAAAGCAATCCGCCGTTTTGCGGCCTGAGGCCGGCAATCGAAGCGATGTTGATGATGGAACCGCCTGTGCCGCGCTCAATCATTTTCGGCACGGTTTCCCGAATCAGCCGCAGCGAAGACAGAACGTTGATTTCAAACATCTTGGCGAACATATCGTCTGTGACATTCAGCGCCGGGCCTTGTCCGATGTTGGTTGCGCTGTTGTTGACCAGAATGTCCACCGGGCCAAACAGCTTTTCGGTTTCGGCGACCAGTTTGACCAGGTCTTCGGCGCGCCCGACGTGGCAAACCGCTGGCGCAATTTTGCCAGGCAAGGACGAAAACTCATTCGCCGTTGCTTCCAGATTTTCCAGTTTGCGGCTGGCGATGACGACATTGGCTCCGGCTTCGGCCAGACGCTTGGTGATGGCTTTGCCGATACCACGGCCTCCGCCTGTGACAATGGCAACTTTGCCTTGCAGACTTGAACTCATGTTTTGATGGCTCCTTGGATAGACTTCAGGGCTTATTCATTTTCAGCCACAGAGATCACGGAGCTCACTTAGGACAGATACTTTTGTGACGCTTTCAGTGTTCTCTGTGCGCCCTGTGGCTAAAAACAAAGATTGAATAGGCCGTTGGATAGACCTAAAGCGATATCAACTGAATAAAAAGCTTCCACCATAAAAGACGCACAAATCACAAAACACCTTTGTGATTTGTTTTGTGTCCTTTGCGCTTTTTGTGGTTCGTCTTTGTCTTTTTCAATTGCGAGCTGCCGTAAAACGCCGGAACTTTACGATTAGTCGCGACGGTTCGGCAAGCTCTCTGCATACTTCAACTGTCCTTGTTCAAGTGCCATCGCGTTGCATCTTTCGGAAAGTGCTTCCAAGCAAGCACAACGCTGGGCGCAAAAACGAAGGTCCCCGGGGCTTCGTAATCTTCCGGCTTCGGCCTGTAGCCGTACTTTTCCGCGGAAAGATCAGCCAGACGAGATGTCAGTTCTTTGTCCGGTGAAGCAAGCGGCAGCGCTTCGCCATGCAAAATGACGACATCCGCGCCGCTTTCCAGATGAACGCAGACCGCAGGGTTTTCCGCCAGATTGCGGCTGCGTTTGGTCGCCACGCCTCCGCCAAAAAAGAGCTTGTCGTCCAGCCACAATCCCCACACAGGCGTCGCATGCGGATGCCCGTCCGGGCTGACCGTGCAGATCCAATAGTTCTGTGCGGCTGTCATACGCTCCGTCACGTGCGACCAATCCAGCATTCCCTTTTTGTTTTCGGGAATGCCGTACCCCGGAATGTGCGGACGGTGGGCAATGGGCCGCGACTCCTCATTGGATTGCTTCTTATCGGTAACGGCACTGATTTGGTTTTTCATGGCTTGTTTCCTTTCAGGCATTTTCGCGGCGCACGTTGTAATTCAAACTGATAATTCCGCTGGGATAAGTTTTGGTGTTCATCAGTTCAAGCCGCGTCCGGGCATTGAGGTTCGGCAAAAGCGGAATGCCCTGGCCAAGCAAAACCGGCACAACGGCGACTTCGACACCATCAACCAACCCGGCTTCCAGCAGATGGCGAAACAGTTCTCCGCCTCCAAAAAGCCAGATGTCTTTGCCATCTTCGGCTTTCAGTGCAGCAACGGTTTCAGCAACACCATCGCTGACAATCGTCACGTCAGGAAAATCTTCCGCACGAAGCGTTTTTGAAAACACGTAAACCCGCATTCCGGGCATGCTGCCGTCTTGTCCGGCATTCATGACCTCAAACGTTTTCCGTCCGATCAGCAAAGTATCGAATTCGCTGAACAGCGCGGCAAAGTCTATTGTCGGATCCATAATGATCCAGTCGTATTCGTTGTTTAAGCCCGCGATATACGCATCCAGGCTCATGGCTACCGAGTATCTTACACGTCGCATATTGACCTCCGTTGAGAACAGGAATTCACTGATGCGCCTAAAATACGCTGTGCTTCCGGACACCTTGTGTCATATTTCTGATCTGGCTTAGGCTGTCAGGCTAACAAACACATCTTACCGGGGGACTTATGCGAGCTGATCGGCTGATTTCGATTTTGCTGCTGTTGCAGATTCATCGCGGGTTGACGGCGGGCGAATTGGCTCGGCGCTTGGAAGTTTCCGAACGCACGATTCACCGCGATATGGACGCGCTGAGTTCCATTGGCGTGCCAATTACGGCAGATCGCGGTGTAGGAGGCGGCTGGCGGTTGCTGGGCGAGTACCGAACGAAGCTCACCGGACTGAACGAAGCCGAAGTGCAGGCGCTGTTTCTAAATGTTCCTCCACAGTTATTGGCGGACCTGGGTTTGGAAAAAGCTTCCGACGCCGCGCGAACAAAGTTGCTGGCCGAAGTTCCGGGTTCTGCCGGGCAAGATGCGGAATTTGCACGGCAGCGAATTCTGGTGGATGTGACAGGCTGGCATCGTCCGGAAGAATCCGTCCCGATGTTGCCCGTCATCCAACAAGCCGTCTGGCAGGAACGCAAGCTGCAAATTTCCTATCAGCGCGACCCCGACTGTGAAGCGTTTGACCGCGTGGTTGATCCGCTGGGCTTGGTCGCCAAAGGCAGCGTTTGGTATTTGATCGCCGCTGTTGAAAACGAACCGCGTACTTATCGTGTTTCGCGCGTGATGTCTGCAACGCTGCTTGATGAATTCAGCGAGCGTCCGGCAGGTTTCGATCTGGGCGAGCATTGGCGGCAATCCGCCACAGTGTTCAAAACACAACTGCCGCGATTCGATGCCACCTTGCGCGTCCGGCAGGAAGCAATGCGCCGGTTGTATTACGCCGTTCGTTTCGCGCGCGTGGAGCAAACGAGTGAACCAGACGCCGATGGCTGGGCGGAAGTGAAGATGCGGTTTCAGTTTGAAGATGAAGCCGCCGAATTTGCTTTGAGCTTCGGGCCGCAGGTGGAAGTCGTCGAACCGTTGTCGTTGCGGGAAAAAGTGATTCGTTTGGCTGAAAGCGTGGTTGAGTTTTACGGCAAGCTCAGTTGATCTTGCCCGCCAGGGCATCACGGATAAAACCGGTAATCTGATTGCGGTAAGCGTCTCCGCCCGGACCGGCCAGATTGTGGCTGCCGCCTTCGATAATCAGTTGCCGTTTGGGCAGCTTCGCCGATTCAAAAAGTTTGCGGCCTTGCGCCACAGGAATTGTTTCATCTTTTGTGCCGTGAACCACCAGCACCGGGCAATTCACATTGGCGATTTTGCGCGAAGATTCAAACCGGTTTTTGGTCAGCCGCCGCAAAAAGCCAGGCAAAATCGGCAGCGCATAAGCGCCCATTTCATCCCCCGTGCTCAATCCTGATTCGACAATCAATGCGCCAGCCGGTTTGCGCGAAGCCACATCAATCGCCACCGTGCTTCCCAGCGACATTCCGTACAGCACCAGCTTTTCCGGCTTCACGCCGCGCTGAGCAATCAGATAGTTGTAAGCCGCTTCGCCGTCGGCATTCAGCGCCCATTCGTCCGTGACTGTGCCATCGCTGCGCCCATAGCCTCTGTAATCGAATACTAGATCGCTTTTCATTCGAGTGTACGGAAGATTCAACAATTCAACACAAAGGTTCAAAGGGGCAACGGTTCAAAGGTAGACCAACACTGTCAGTATTCTTCTTTGACCCCTTGATCCTTTGACTCTTTGCGTTAAGCCATACATTCACTTGCAAGCTGATCTAGAACATCAAACCCATCTTCGGTGAGCTTGTCTCCGTACCAGGCAGTGTTTGTAATGTTGCCGCCGTTGCCGTGGGAATGAAGGATGGTTGCCAGTGCGGGCTGAACTTTGGCTTTCAAAAACCAACCGTGAATGCTTTCGCCATTGGCGACATTGATCCAAACATCTTCGCCATTGGGCGGCAGGTTCCAATCAGGGCCGGGCGAGTATCGAACCGGATGATGCGTCATGAACTGCTCCACGCGCCGCAGCCCAAAAAAGAAAAGCGCAGCAAAGATTGGCAAATAGATCGCCAAGCGTGCGGCACGCGGCAAGCGGAAAAATCCAGTTCTCTCAGGTTTCGGATGCTGACTGCTGAAAAGTTCTGACATCATTCGCTCCTGATTCAGCGGGCACTGTGGATTCGTCCAGATTACGATGGGGCTTGTCAGAATTGTTCCCGGCAAGAGCGGCCTTATTTGAACTCCCGATTGGTGAACGGCAGGCCAAACCCGTCGTCATATTTTCCTGTGAAGATTTTGCGGGAAGCGACGATCAACCTTTTGCACAATTTGCTGTGCCGCACAAAATCGAATTTCAACAGACCGCGCACGAAAAGCAGCAACACAAACGAAGCTGCAATGCCCACAGCATCCAGCCATCTTCCTATTTTGTGAAGGTAGTAAATGGAATTGCGTTTGAGCAAAAAACTCACTTCGCCGGTCATGTCGTAGCCTTCCTGTTTTTGCAGGTGAATTACACTGTCAATCGGAAGGTATTGAACTTTCTGGTTACGCTGCCAAACACGGTAATCCATGTCGGCGTCTTCGATGTACATGAAGATGTGTTCGTCAAACAATCCCGTTTGCTTCAAACACTCAGCACGCAACAGCAAGCAGACCCCATTCAAGACTTGCGCGTCTACGACTTTGTCCCCGGAAAGCTCAAATGATCCGGGAGCAATTCTGTAAACAAACCAGTTGCTGACATTGCGCCAAAATCCGGGCGGAAACAGAACCGTGTTCTGAACGTTGCAGGTGTCCCGAAAAAAAACGCGCGTGCCGGCAATGCCGACGGTCTTCTCTTTTTCCAAATACCACACCAGTTCATCAAGAAAGACCGGGTTGGCCAGCACAGTGTCGGGATTCACGATCAAAATGTAATCTGCGCCTTGTGCAACGGCGTATTCAATCCCCAGATTGTTTCCGCCTGAATATCCTGAATTGCTGCCGGTTTGAATGACTGTCAGGTTCGGAAGGTGTGAAGCCAGTTCAGCCGCAGAGGCATCTTTCGAATCGTTATCAACAACAATCATTCGATAGTTTGGATACGTAAGCTTTCTGAGCGTAAGCAGGCAGCGTTTGGTGATGTCTGAGGTTCTGTAGTTTAGAACAACAATGAAGACTAATGGCTGATTTTGAATCGGCATAAATTGAGAGCCTCTGCCATCTTAGCTCAAATACCGGCCACGAATTGCTCTTGACCTGAATTCACCAAATAAGGCTTTTGGAAGAACAACCCATAAAGCGCCAAGGCTTTCGGCAATTCCGTAGGCAAATAACTTCAGGGCGGCAGAGGGAAAAGCCAGTGCGCATTCCGCTGCCGCCTTGAACTTCGACAGCGGCAACGCAATGACAGACAACGCAATTGCCCGTATCCTTGGGTGCTTCGTTTTGTATTGCGGCCAGGCAAAATACCCGTACCGGAATGCGGTAATCAGCACGTATTCCCAGTGCGTCAATTTCTTAAGCACCGCTTTTCGCGTCAAAGGCCTTTGCGGGTGATAGACAATCGCATTGGGCTGCCACAAAATCGGTCCGAATTCCTGCATCGTGGAAGCAAGGTCTGTGTCCTCATAGGCCGGGTATGGAAAACTTTCATCGAACCCGCCTGCCTGAAACAGCACATCGCGCCGGTAAGCGCAGTTACAGGTCAGATAAACTTTCCCGGCTTTATTGATCGGGCCTTCTCCCAAGGGGAAAAATTCCAGATCATTTGGCGCGCAGACCTGGCCTTCGACTCCAACCGCTTGCGGCGCTTCCGCCAAGGTGGAAACGAGAGATGTCTGCCAATTGCCGTCCGGCAAAGTATCGCTATCCGTCATCGCCACAATTGCCCCTGAAGCTTGCAGGATGCCCAGGTTTCTGGCCGCAGCCGGCCCTCTTTTTTCCTGGCGAACGTAAATCAGTTTCAGGCCCTGTTCCCTGGCGAAATCAATTTTGTCCGCGATCACTTCCGTCGAACCGTCATCGCAGATGATGATTTCAAACCTGTCTTTCGGAAAATCCTGGGCCAGTAACGCCTGAAGACAGGCTTGCAGTTCTTGTGGTCTGTTATGAACCGGAATGATGACTGTGACTTCCGTTGAAGAAGATTCCTGAAACTTCAACATAAGGTTGGTTACAGTTTCGATGCGTTGTCTGCGAGAGGGGATTCTGACAGTGTGAAAAGAAAGCGCGGTTTACGCGCTTTCTTTTCCAGCCTCGACGCCTTCGCCGTTCCCGTAGTAATAACGGCTGTAATAGGTTGAGTAGTAGTAATAATCGTGCGGCTGCAATTTCACCTGGTTGATGACAACGCCAAGAATTTTGGCGCCCACCGATTGCAGGTGCGCTTTGGTGCGTTGCGCCATTTCGCGGGCAGTGGTTCCGCCTTTGACCACAATAATGACGCCTTCCACCAATGCCGACAGGATCAAACTGTCGGCGAAGGAGGAAACCGGCGGAGAATCAATCACCAGGTAATCGAAATTGGTCGAAAGAACCTCCACCAGATTTTTCATTTTGGCAGAGCCTAACAACTCCGCCGGATTTGGCGGCAGCGGGCCAACCGGCAAGACATACAGATTTGGAATCGCAACCTGAATCAGCGAAGCCAAATCGCCATCCCCGGCCAGGTAATTGCTTAATCCGGCATTGTTTTTCAATCCAAAAACTTTATGAACGCGCGGCCGTCTGAGGTCGGCGTCAACGATTAACACCGACGCGCCCGTTTGTGAGAGCGAAATTGCGGTGTTGACGCTGGTTGTGGTTTTGCCTTCGGCTGGCTGACTGCTGGTAATCAGCAAAGTACGCGGCGCATGGCCCGCCGATGACAATAACAAGGCAGTCCGAAGCTGCCGATAGCTTTCCGCAATGGACGAATTCGCCTCGACCTGGGTCAAGATTACAGAGCCGTTGTTCGTCATACCCGCTGGCGCTAGCTCTTTGTTGGCTTTGCCGCCCAATAACCGTTTTGCTTTGCCCCCCTCGCTCAATACCGGGATAACACCCAGCGCCGGAAGCTTCATGTAACGGTCAATATCTTCAACGGATTCAATCTTGTTGTTGATGTAATCCAGGAACAGAACCAGCCCAATTCCCCCGATCAACCCAATCAAAGCCGCCAGCAGAATGTTTTGCGCTCGTTTCGGCGCAACAGGACTGCGCGGCAACTGAGAGGCTTTGGTGATTCGAACCATGGGCTTCAATAGTCCGGCTGCAGACACGGCAACTCCCTGCTGGCTTTGCAACAGGTTGTCGAGCATGCGCCGGTTGGTGTCTATTTCCTGCTGATACATTTTGGCCGTGATCGCGCCTTCGTTTTGTTGCAGGGTTTCGGCGCGCTGTTGAGCAAAGGCTTTGCGCAGCGAATCCTCTTTTTGCATTGCTGTTCGGTACTGATTTTCAACAGTCGTCAGGATTCGCTGATGAGATGCGCGAAGCTCTCCTTCCAACCGGGAAAGTTGCTGTTCAACTTTTTTTACGTCCGGCCACTCCGGCGTGTATTCAACCAGCAACTGTTCGCGTTGTTGGCGCAATTCCGTAATCTTTTTATTGAGTTCCTGCACGACGGGATCGCGCTGAACTTCAGGAACTGTCGTCACATCCGCAACGCCTCGGCTCATGTCGTAAACCAGTTGGGCATTTTTCCGATCTGTTTCGGCTTGCAGCAGCAGTTGATTGAGCGCAACCAGGCGTTCAGAAACCGTGTTTTCTTTTTCGCCGAAATCCAGAATCTGGTTGTTGCGGCGATAATTCAGCAGCTTCTCTTCCGCTTCTTGAACTTTCAGTTTGTAATTGGCAACGCTCCTTTCCAGAAACACGTTGGCATCTTTGTTTGAATTTTCCCGTATGTTGAAACTGTGTGTTTTGTAGGCTTCCGCCCAAGTGTCGGCAATTTTTCGCGCCAGTTCTTTGTCTGTGTGGCGATAGGAAATATTGACCAACCGAGTTTCACGCTCAGGCTTTACATCTACGTTGGCCAACAAAACATCTGTCAATTGTTCCAGTCGCTGTTTATCGGCTTGATCGTCAGTTTCACCATTTGTGACATCCAGCGCATCTGCTGTTTGACCGCTTTTTCTGCTTGGGCGATAACCGGGCAAAAAATCGCTGTTGTGTTCCAGGTCAAGCGACTTAGCAACGAGAAACGCGACCTCCGGGCTTTGCATGATTTTCAATTGAGTATTGACGTATTGCGCATCGTCCCCGCCGGACATGTTGACCTGTAAATCCTTGAGATTCACAACGCGGTCTTCGCGTTCAAGCATGACCTGTGTCACACCTTCGAAAATATCGGGCAGGCGAAGATTATAGATGGTCGCCAATGTGACAACGACAATGACAACGCTGATGGGAACCCACAACCGGCGACGGATGATACGCCAGTAATCGCGCAAATGCGTATGCTCTGTTTCAACAGTTACACCACGGCCATACGCGTAATCTCGTCGCAAATCCATCAGCGCCGCAGCCTCTTCGGCAGTGATCATTTTGTTTTTGGTTTCTTCATGCATAAAACAATTTTGGGCGTTTTCGTTTGACTGACAGACAGCCAAAACTCCTTCTACCTTTTTGCTTTACCGAATAATGAAATACGGAAGCGCGCTCAGCATGCTGATGCTGACTCCAAGCATGTTGCGCGAAGCAGCACGCATCATGGAACTCGGCACTTCAACAATATCGTTCGGCAACAGCACGATGTCTTCGATTTTCCGTTTGGTAATGTCGCCTAAGTTATAAACCACTTCTGATCGTTTGTCGGAATTCGGTTCCTGACGAACCAGGCGCACCCGATTTTTTGCGCCTTCTTGGTTGATCCCGCCGGCAAGGCCAATTGCCTGTGTAAGCGTGATTTTGCTGGTTAGCGCATACGCGCCTGGACGGTTGACAGAGCCCGTGACGTAAATCTGGTCGGCTTCCGGCACACTGACAATGTCGCCTGGTGCCACGTACAAATTGGCGTCGGGCTTTCCGGCCAACAAATCACGCAGACTGATGGTGGAAAGCGCGGTCAGGATTGAAATCGTATCCGCCTGATCTTTCGGATCCGGCTCAGCCCCTGCTTGTTTCCCATCCCGTGGAACCGAAGCGCCTTTGCCCGAATTGCTCTGGCAAAAATCATAATCATTGCTGTGAATGATATTGACGAAACTTCCCGCCCGGTTGCTCGGCCCACCGGCTTGAGACAGCAATTCCAACAATCTGACACGGCGTTGCAACTGAAACCGGGCCGGTTGATTGACCGCGCCGATCACAGCCACCGGCAAGCTTTTGTATTCTTTGACAAACACATCCACTTGAGGGTCGCGCAAGAACTTTTTGTACTTTTCGGTGATCTGCTGCGCAAGTTCCGCTTCGGTTAGACACGCAGCCTGAAGCTCCGCGATGAACGGCATGCGAATGCGACCAACTTCGTCCACGCGGCGTTCCCCGCTCAATTGGGCCTGATTGAAAACGCGCACATCAAGCACGTCTCCGGGACCGACGCGATAATTCTGATCACGACTTTGCGTCACCGCCGGAATGGCAGCGCCAGTGGCAGACGTTTTGTTCACAGGTTGCTGGTTCGTCGGCTGGATCGGGGGAATTGGCGTTTGAGCGGAAGCCAAAATGGTAATGGTCAGGCCCGTTAATAATGAGAACGCCAATGTCTTAAAACTTCTGTGCAACATAAATTTCCTTTCAAACTCGCCAGTCAACACTATTTGCCCAATTTGTGATGATCGGTTTCCCAGCCACTTTGCATTTCTGAAAACTGACGAACTGCCTTACCCGGCTTTTGACCAGGTGACTGCAATTCATCAGACACTTCAGTGGGGAGTTTGTTTGAAAATTCCGCACGCTGGCCAAGCTAGTAAAGTGTAAAACCAAAGCGCCCGATGCCAAACCAAAATTTACGGAATTCCTGCCTTCAATTGCCTAGCGATGATTTTCCCTTACGGGCGCGGAAAGTATCGCCGATGGTCTCAAAAGCTGTCAATCAGATGAACCTCAAGTCTTTATTGTGTTTAGGCATTTCAGGAACTTGTCGCGAAGCGCCTGATTCTGTAGTCTACGGCCTCATTATGGCTTCGATACCTCTTGGTCCAATTCCAATTCGACTTTTGCTTTTGATTTTTGTGCTGATTGGGGCCGGCTGGCTGACTTGGTTTGTCGGTCGTTCAGCGCTTGGCGATAGCTTTATCACCTTTGTGCAGCGGAGTGCCGATTTATCGTCCGAAGCCCGAACGCAGGGCGCGGACACTGCCGCCCAACTTGCCGAACGCGATCCGCTGGTTCATCTGGGTCGCGGCACAGTGTATCTGGCGACAGCCAGCGAAGAGCAAAACGAAGAGCGTGTGACCACTGCAATCAGTGAATTGCGCCTGGCGACAGAAATCAGCCCGGAAGATTATCGCGTTTGGCTGGCGCTGGGACGCGCGCTGGACCGCAGCGGAGCGCCGCAAGAAGCACGCGTCGCATTAGAGCGTTCGACCGCTTTGGCGCCACGACATTTCGAGCCGCGTTGGGCGCTGGGAAATCACCTGTTACGAGCAGGCGAGCGACAAGCTTCCTTTGAGCAGTTGAAAATCGCATTGGCCGGGCGGCCTTCGGCGCTGCCGCTGGTATTTGATTATGCGTGGGAAGCGTTTCAGGGAGATGGGCGCGCAATTGCTTCGGCTTTGGCCCCGACTGGAGAGTCGCGCGCGCAAATGATTGCCTTGCTGGTTGCGCGCAACCGGGCAGAAGATGCGTTGGCTGTTTGGCGCGAAACACAGAATCACACCACCGCGGAAGCTCAGCAAGTTTCATCCGCACTGTTTTATGCAGGCCAGATGACGGCGGCGTATGAAGTCTGGAATTCAGCGCCGATGCCCGACCGTCCAACGCCGGATTCGGATTCTTTGCTGTCGAATAGCAACTTTGAAAATCTGCTTTCGCCGGATTCAAAAGTGCCATTTTTGACCTGGCGAATTCCGCTGATGGGCGGCGTCAAAGTTTCTCTTGACCGCAAAGCGCCCAACAAAGGCTTGCAAGCGTTACGCTTGGGCTTCGAAGTCCGGGAGAATGTCCCGCAAACATTCTTCAGCCAAACCATCATGGTCAAGCCTTCGACTAACTATCAATTTAGTTATGCTTACAGGACCGAGGAATTGCGCGGCTGGAGCATGTTAACGCTGGAAGCAGTTGACGCTGCCGACCCCGGCAGATTGCGCGCAACCAAGGAACCTTTGCCCAACGGAACCACGCAATGGCGCGAAGAACAGTTAAGCTTTACCACAACGCCAAAAACCGAAGCGATCACAGTTCGGTTTCAACGCCAGCCATGTCCTGACCCGCCCTGTTTGCTGACAGGCAGAGTCTTTTTCGACGCGCTCAAGCTGACTGAAATTACGAAATAAGATTATTTCTTGCCGGCGTTGCTGATCGCGTCAAACACGATTTCACCGCCGATGACGGTCATGACGCATTTCGTTTTCAGAATTTCGGCTTCCGGGATTTGCATAATGTCAGCCGAAAGAATCGTCAGGTCGGCCCATTTATTCGGTTCAATCGAACCGCGCTGCTTTTCCTCAAACGCGGCGAAAGCCGCCCAGGTTGTAAACATCTTCAGCGCCTGTTCGCGCGTGGCTTTTTCTTCCGGATGCCAGCCTTCCCCGGAAAATCCCTTTTGATCTTTGCGCGCAACCGCCGCATAAAACTCAATCATCGGTTCGCCGCGTTCGACTGGCGCGTCAGAACCACCGGCAATAACGACACCGGATTTGATCAGTGTTTGCCACGCGTATGCTCCTTCCAGCCGTTTCACGCCCAACCGGCTGGGCGCAAAGTGCAAATCGCCAATGGCGTGCGAAGGCTGCATCGAAGGAATGATTCCCAGTTTGGCAAAACGCGGAATGTCCGGTTGGCTCAAAATCTGCGCGTGCTCAATTCGCCAGCGCAGTGGTTTGCGATCCATTCGCTGAATCATCGGCACATTGTTAAACGCCGTTTCATACCAATCCAGGATTGTCCGGTTGGCGCGGTCGCCGATGGCATGCGTTTCGACTTGAATGGTTTTCCTGACCGCTTCTTCCAGCATCGGCAAAACCTGTTCTTCCTTGAACGTCAGGAAGCCGTTGGTGTCGTGGTCAGCATAATTTTCCAGCAGCGCAGCGCCTTTCGATCCCAGCGCCCCGTCAATGCTGACTTTGATCGTGCGGATGGTCAGCTTGCCATCGTACAAGCCAACTTGCGCGCCTTCGCGCAATAGCCGCTGGGCGGCTTCGCCGGGGCCGCGAATGGCTTCGTACAACCGAATTTTCAATTTCTGTTCGCCGTAAAGCTTTTTGACCAGATCAATTTGATCCCAGCCAACACCCGCGTCTTGCACCTGTGTCCAGCCAAACGATGTGCTGCGCTTGTCCGCCAACAACAACGCCTGTTCAAATTCTTCTTTGGTAGCGGACGGAATGTTGCGGGAAACCAATCCTTGCGCGCGATCCAGCAACATGCCGTTTGGTTCGCCGCGCTGTTTATCCTTCATGATCTCGCCGCCAAACGGGCTTTCAGTGTTTTTGTCAATTTTCGCCAGCTCAAGCGCAACACTATTGGCCACAGCGCCGTGCCCGTCAGCCCGCGTCAGATACACCGGATTCTTCGGCGAAATCTTGTCCAAATCCCAGCGCGTCGGAAACGCCTGCGGTTTCCAGAACGTTTCAATCCAGCCACGACCCGTGATCCATTCGCCCGGTTTGGCTTTGTCCACGCGCGCTTTCACTTTGGCCAAGAAGTCGTCGAGGCTGGTCGTGCCTTCGAGATTCAAATTCATTTCGCGGAAACCAACGCCAGCAAAATGGTAATGCGCGTCTGCCAGCCCCGGCACCACTGTCGCCCCTTTCAGGTCAATCACCTTGGTGATTTTTTTGCCTTCGTACTTTTTGACATCCAGGTTCGAGCCGACAAACACGATGCGGCCATATTTGATGGCGATGGCTTCTGCTTTCGGTTGCGCATCGTTGACGGTGTATACAGTGGCGTTTTTGAGCACGATGTCGGCCGGTTCGACTTGCGGGGTTTGTGTGTTTCCAGGTTGCAGCGCGGCAAAAGACAACGATGCAATAATGAAAACCAGGGCAGTAATTTTCATGACAAGATTCTCCGAAATAAATGCGATTAAGCTTTGTTAGTTCAAACCTGACGAAGCGAAGACCTTGCCGTCCGGGCGCGTGTGGCATTTGTTGCATGAACCTCCGCCCGTGGTGCCGGGTTCGCCGCTGAATACCGTTCGGCCATAGTGCTGCCCGCCATCGTGACATGTAAAACAGCCTTTCCCGCCGCGCTGTTCCGCTGACGCGTGCGCCGTGATTTTCAGTGAAGCAGGCGAACTTTGATTGTAGCCACCGTTGATCGTGTGGCAGGCGCGGCAATCGTTGTTGACGTATCCGACGTGCGATTTGTGCTGAAAGAGCGCGCCGTACGCTCTGCTCGGTCGGCCATACACTGAAACGTCGTCGCTTCTTTGCTCTGTATGGCAAACGATGCAGCCGGATTTCTGCGCGGCTTTTTGATCGCTGCTGGTCGGCGAATGGCAAACATAACATTCCGCGTGAGCCGCCACGCCCAGCGGCGCAGGTTTGTCGGTCTGTTTGTGGCAAGAATTGCAACTAGTTTTCTCGCCCGAAGGCAAATTGTATGTGACGTGTGTTTCGTGCTGCTTGGCGTCAAAAAATGCGTTGAAATCATATCGGAGCGGGAAATCGCGCTGCGCCGGCCTCAAGCCCAATCCGCCCTGTTTTGCCACGTGACAGATTGTGCAGGTTTGCTGCGGTTTCGCGGTGAACTGCTGGACATGACATTCGACGCAGGCTTTGTGCCCGGGAAACTTTAATCGCTTTTGTTTGTTGCGTTCGGAAGTCTCAACCAAATTCTTCATCAAATCCCGCTGATCGTGGCAGGAATCGCATTTCAGTTCGTGCGCCTGAAACGTGCCCGGCACTTTGACTACACCAAGATGCGTTTGATGCGTGAAGCGTTCGTAATTTGGTGGGGTAGCCACTGGAGTCGCCGTCGCGGGAGTGGGCGAAGGTTTTGACTGTTGCCCGCGCGCTGCAAACGGGTTGAGAACAACCAAACACGCAGCCAGACAACAGAGTGCCAGCGTAAGTTTTATTTTTTCCATCCTCATTGTGTTGATTTGAAATTGACCAAGACAGCCATTCACAAGCACGCGGCGAAACAAACGCTCAGCGCCGGGCAATAGAGCGAAAATCAAACATCCATTGCCGCAGGGCGATTTCGTTTCCGTCCGTGCGCTCGCGGCCAAACAATTTCAGCTTTCGCGGATCAAGCCATGCCTGCTTTTCAGAATGGCAGGATTGGCAATCTTTGATCGGAGCCTTGGTGTCGGCATTTTTCTCGTCGCGATAAGTTTTGTGACATTCAATGCAACCGGCTTTATTTTTCGTGTTCGTGCTGCCTGAAATTCCGTGATATGCGTCCTTGACATCCACTCCGCCGCCCTTGCTTTCAGTATCCGGATGTCCGGTTTCTTTGTGACAACTGATGCATTTCAACACGGCTTCAACTTGCGCGTCTTTGTTCGTGTGATGGCAATCCTGGCAGCTTTGTGAGTATGCCGGCTTGAGGTGATTTCCGTGGTTGAAGTTTTCGACCACGCCCCATTTATTGTGCTGCCCCCAATGCGGACTTTCTTTCGGATCGCCCAGGCGTATGATTCCCGTTGGCGCTGGCTTGCTGGCCACGGCTTGAGTTGTCTCAGGAGCAGGCGCAGGTGCGGGTTTGGGCGGCGCAGGAGTTGGGGTCGGCGTCGGCACTGTTGTCGAAGCCTGTGCCGTTGTTGACGCCGGAGCTTGTCCTTGTGGCGGCGGTGTTTTCACCGGCACAGGGGTCGGCGTTGGCGTTTTTGCCGGCGCGGGCGTTGGTGTCGGCGCAGGTTTTGTCGGTTGCTCCGTCGGCGTAGCCGTTGCGGGCGCAGGCGCTGGTTGAATCGCTTTCTTGCCGAAATGGTTTGGCGGAGGCATTGCGATGCCTTTCCCGGCAAACGCTTTGATCGTCGGCAGCGCGTGACAGTAATTGCACTTGGCAGTTTCAATCGTCATCGCGCCTTCGATTTTCACCTGCATTTCTTTCTTGTGGCAATCCACGCAGCCTAAAGCCGTCGGCTGTTTTTCCCTGGTCTTGCGATCTTCCAGATAAAAATCTTTCAGGGTGTTTGCCGTCTTGGCCGTCGCGTGACAGGACAAACAATCCGTTACGTTTTGGCCGATGGCGTCAAAGTGCGTTTTGTGGCTGAACGGCAACGGCGATTTCGCGCCCGCTTTTGGCGGATTCAATTCCGTGTTGACGATTTGCCGCGAAAACCAGTGAACGTTTAACTCCGACCCTGCAACCGGACGATTGTCTTTGAGTGGTTTTGCTGTGTCCACGTGACAGCCGATGCAGTTTGTCGCAAAGGTGCTTTTCGGGTTCGGTTTGTCGGGTCTAGGCGGTGAAACAACTTTCGGATCGAAATGACAAACAAAACATTCCGGGTGAGAAGGCGCGCTCATTTTCACGCCGGCAGAAAAATTGATTTTGGCAACGGTGACCGGCGCAATGTTTGCCGTGTGGCAAGCGGCGCATTCGAATTTGTTTTTATCCAAGCCTTTGTTGGCTTTCGGGTCCGTCGCTTTTGAGTCAAAAAATTTGATTCGCTCTTTCAGCGAAGTTTGCGTCGCATATTGCTCGTAATAATCCACGTGGCTGCCGTGCGAAAAAGCATCGTAAAACTGCGACTGCCCTGCGCCGTCTGGATTCGGAAAACGCCGAATGTTCGTTTTCATCTCACGATTGTTCATGATTGTGGTTGTCAGATGGCAAATGCCGCACATATCCAGCTTTGCCGCCGCGCCTGTGATGGCGTGACATTCTGTGCAGGCAGAATGCGTCAACGCATCGGCGGCTCCCTTTTTGTGGCTGGGATATCCAATGGCTTCCAGATCGTGCTGATTCTTGCCAAGTTTGTCTTTCGCCGCCAAGCCGTGACAGTAAGCACAGTCCAGTTCCGCCGTTTTGTTGGCAGCCAGCAAACTTTTGACTGTGCCCTTGTGGGATTTATGCGTGAACTTGGAAAACTTCGACGGCGCAGTTGTCCGTGCTCTTTGTGCGCTGACAACTTTCAAAAAGTCGTAACCGCGCCACGCTGCGCCGACGCTGACAATGAACAGAATAACGACCAGTCGCTTCATTTTTACAAGTTCGGATGACGAGGGAATTTAACGAACGGCAATCGCACACCACGCACAAAAAACTGGTCTGAGCGAATTGCTTCGGGAGCTTCAAACCCAACGCTGCCTGTGGCGGCGATGATGTCGTCCTGATCAATGCCGTCGCCGCTGATGCCGATGGCTCCGACCAAAACGCCGTTTTTATATAGCGGCACACTGCCCGCAAAGATTTGAATGCCGTGCGGCAAGCTGGGAATCGCCGTGCAGCTTGTCACAGGCAATCCGCTCAAAACTCTGACCAAAGCAGATTTGACCAGCGCGATTTGCAGCCCATTGTTGAACGGCGACCAGACGTTGATCGGTTTTGAGAATGGCCCGTTCTGTGTGCCGTCAATCCCGTCCGGAAAAAACGGACGGCTTAAAAATCCACCAGCACGGTCGCTGAACGCGATGGAACCATCCAGCTTGACGCCATCGGCCAGTGCAGCGTCAACAAACTTGGCAAACCTTCCTGCTTCGGCTGAGCGAAGCTCAGTAGCGGCGGTTGCTTTGCTGAAAAATGCCGCTGTGCGAGCTTTTTGCGCGCTGACATCAAAACCGAAAATCGGCGCGTCCTGTGTGCTGAAAATTCCCAGAACGGAACCACTCACATCAACCACGGTAATATTGACTTCTGCTGGCGACCCAGCAGGCACGCGAATCGCAGCGCGCGTCCGGTAAGCCTGCTGCGCGGCTTGCGTAATGATTTTGTTGACATCTGTTGAGGTCAATCGCTGACCGCCAGTAATTGACCCATCTTTGAATGGAAAAAAACGCGGATCAATTCTGCCCGGAATGCCCCCAAGCGTGAGCGGCGAAAATTTGGAAGCTGCCGCCGCGCGAATCGGAAAATCTGCCAGCACCGCGCCCGGCAAGCTGCCGAAAGCCGGAGCCGAGCCGCCGGTTTGCGGCGCATTGACGTACGGCAGGCGAACTCCATCCACAACAATTTGATCTCCGCGAATCGCCGTCGGAGCCTCAAAACCGAGCGTCGCCGAAACAGCGATGATTTCTTCGGGCGATTGATCCTGATCGGAAGCATCCAGATCCACGGAATACAATCCGTCACCTTCGATGCCCACGCCACCCGCTGCTATGCCATTTTTATAAATTGGCGCACTTCCCGGATCGCCGGATAAACCAAGCGGCAAATTCGGCATTTTCACGTCAGAACATGGAAGCTGGGAAAACTGAACACCGAACAGCGGACCGCCAGGAGTAAACTCGATCTTTGGCGGAATGTGTTCCTGGATAATGAAGCTGGCCGTGCGCGTAGTGAAGGCATTGCCCTGTGTGCTGAAAAAGGAGGTTGTTCCTGCTTTCGAAATTGCGGCCAGCGCCGCTCCGTCGCGCAACGCTCCGGGCGGAGCCACAAAACTGCCGTCAGGATTTCTGAGCGGAATCATGAATTCGTTAAGCCCGTCTGCATCGGCGGGTTTTCCAGGCGCTCCGGTTTGCAGATTGGTGGCACCGATTTTGATGTCGCTTCGCGCGCCATTCATCTTGAATACGCCGAGCACAGTTCCCTCTTTATCCGTGACGGCAACGGTGACCGGCAATCCAATTTGCTGTGCGCGCCCAACGGCTTGGGAAATGACTTTTCGCACATCGTCTTCCGTCAAAGAGTTTTGCGAAGGCACCGACTCGCCAGCCATTTTCAGTTGAACCGTATTGCTGGCCCGGCCTTGCGCAATCAACGTGATGTCGGTTGTGCCGCCAGGCATGTTCGTCGGCAGCATCAAATTGACCTGGTCCAGCCCGGCAAACGAACCTTGCGCACCGACATACATCGGCGTGATTTCGGTCGCGCCAATGCGAACTTTCAACCCATTGACGTTTCTCAGTCCCGTTCCAAACAGCAGCAGATAATTTGGCCGCCACGAACTGCCCGGATTCACCAATCGCGCTGACCCATCGGCATTGGCGACGCCATCATAAATCGCACCATCGAACGTCGTCAGCGCCACTGGCAGCCCACGCCCGGTATACGAAACCGTGAAGATCGCAGGAGACGAGTTCATCACTTGCAACTCTCCGCGCGAAACTTCGCCGTTGCCTGCGGTGATAAAAACTTGCGCCGTACCGAGTGCAGCTTGTTCTGGGATTAAGTAGTTGATTTGTCCTGGAGAAACGAAAAACAATTGGGCGGCAAATTCGACGTTGCGGCTGTCAATAATTCGAACAGAAGTGCTCGCCAAAATCGTCGGCAAAGGCAGTGCTTGCGCCGATTCCAGCCGCGTTGCCAGATTGGTTCCGAAAGCCGCGGCGATCGAACCTGGCGCCAGCGGTCCTGCAAAGCTGGCGGCATTGACGCTGACAACAGCAGCATTCCTGGCAGGCGTTGAATTGGATGCGACGGCGGTTTGACCAAATTGCAGGGCGGTGAATGCGGCTCCGCCAACAACGGTGGCGAGCAAAGCAGTCAAAATCAATTTGATGCTGCGAGTGCGGAGAGAAAACTTGGCACGCATCGTTAGAACCTCACTCAGAACTTCTTATGTTTGATGTGAAAAAGGATGCTGATTAAAAGACTTACAGGGCGTTAAAACGCGGCTGACTATAGCCCTGAGCCGCGCACAGCCGCAAGCGAAAAATCGGCCCGCTTTGTCCCATAGGAAATTACGAGTAAAGCCAGTTCACGAGATTTACTAGATGTTAGGCGAGTTGTTAGAATCCACACCGTCAACAAACCAGAACGCAAGAATTTATCGTGCTCAAAACCAATTTATGCCAGAAATGAAAATCAGAGTCCTGCTTGCCAAACCCGGTCTGGACGGTCATGACCGCGGTGTCAAAGTCATCGCCCGCGCATTGCGCGACGCTGGCATGGAAGTCATTTACACCGGATTGCGCCAGACGCCCGACCAAATCGTCAACGCTGCGTTGCAGGAAGACGTGGACATTGTCGGCCTGTCCATTTTGTCCGGCGCGCACATGACCATCTTTCCGCGTGTGCTGGAGCTGATGAAGGAAAAAGGAATGGACGACGTGCTGCTGTTCGGCGGCGGCATTATTCCCGACGACGACATCCCGAAACTGAAAGCAGTCGGCGTTAGTGAAGTCTTCCTGCCCGGCGCTTCGACCGAAGACATCATCAAATACATCAAGGAAAACGTGAAGCCACGTGACTGATGGCCAGTTACTTCTTCGTCAATTCATTCCTTCGGCTGATGACATAAGCGCGGATCGCTTGCACGTCTTCGGCATTCATTGAATGTTTGAACGAAGGCATGCCCTCATTGATCAGCGCGCCATCCAAAACAATCTTCTGAAAGCTGGTAAACGTCGCCGGGCTTGAGTAGCGCAAATCCGGCAAAACACCGCCTCCGCCGAAAGCGGCGATGCCGTGGCAGACAGCGCAATTCCGAGCAAACAAATCTCCGCCTTTCGCCAGCACTTCGGCGGAAGCGTTCAACTCAATCGCTGCGGGAGGCTTAGATTGCGTTGCCGCTAGAACTGGAAGCTGTTGTTTTCCATTCAACGCAAAGGTCAGCAATCGGCCCGGAGTTGCGGGCAAACCTAAATTGCCCCCGGTCAACGCGAACGCTCCGCCCCAACCTGCCATAATCGAAACGTATTGCGTGCCGTCAATTTCATAGGTCACCGGCGAAGCGATGACGCCTGTTCCCACGCTGACTTGCCACAGTTTCGCGCCCTTGTCCGCGCTGTATGCCACAAAGCGTCCGTCCGCAGTTCCCTGAAACACCAGATTGCCCGCGGTGGTCAGTGTTCCTCCGTTCCACATCACAACGTATGGCGCGCGCCAGCGCTCTTTCTGCGCCACGGGGTCCCAAGCCAGCAAGTGCCCGGTCGGGATAGCGGCTGGCATATCTTTTACAATGGCGAAATCCACACCCGTGTTCCAACCTCGATCACGGAATTTGAAGCCCTCTTCCTGGCCGTAGCCGAACATCGTTTCCTGCGCAGGGATGTACACCAATCCCGTTTGCGGATTGAACGACATCGGTTGCCAGTTGTGGCCACCGAGCGGACCGGGCTGCATGCCAATCGGCTTGTCTTTGTAGCGAACACCGTCAGTTTCAATCGGACGCCCGGTCTTTTTGTCTATGCCCTTGGCCCAGGTGACCGTCACGTAGGCTTCAGCGGAAATCAGTTCGCCCGTCGCACGATCCAGCACGTAAAAGAATCCGTTTTTCGGAGCCTGCATCAAAACCTTGCGCGCTTTGCCGCCGATTGTCAGATCGGCTAACACAATGTGCTGCGTCGCCGTGAAATCCCACGTGTCACCCGGAGTCGTCTGGTAATGCCAGACCAAAGCGCCGGTATCGGGTTTGACCGCCAAGATTGAAGACAAATACAAATTATCGCCTCCGCCGGGGCTGCGAACGTGCTGATTCCACGGCGAGCCATTGCCTACGCCAACGTACAGCAGATCGAGTTCCGGGTCGTACGCCATCGAATCCCAGACGGTTCCGCCGCCGCCCACCTTCCACCATTCGCCGTTCCAGGTTTTGGCGGCTTTTTCCATCGCGGGTTTCATCACTGCCGGAACGACTTCTTTCGGATCGCCCGGCACGGTGTAAAACCGCCAAGCCAGTTTGCCGGTCATTGCATCGTAAGCCGAAAAGTATCCGCGCATGCCATATTCGCCGCCGCCGTTGCCGATCAGCACTTTGCCTTTAACCACGCGCGGAGCCGCCGTAATCGTGTACGACTTGGTTTGGTCAACCGTCAGGACTTGCCAGACCACCGCGCCCGTCGCAGCATCCAGCGCAGCCAACCGGCCATCGAGCGTGCCGACATACACGCGGCCTTTGTAAACGGCGACGCCTCGATTCACCACGTCACAACAAGCTTTCGGGCCATAACTGTGCGGAACTTTCGGGTCCCATTTCCAAAGCTGTTTGCCTGTCCGAGCGTCAATGGCGAAAACGATGCTCCAACTGCCGGTCGTATACATCACGCCGTCCACGATGATCGGCGTCGCTTCCAGGCCGCGATTCGTCTCGGTATCGAATGACCAGGCCAACCCCAAATCTTTGACGTTGGCGTCATTGATTTGTTTGAGTGGGCTGAACCGCGTTTCGGCATAATCGCGTCCGTGCGTGATCCAGTCGCCTGTCCGAGCATCAGCTTTTTTCAGCGCAGCATCATCAATATTTTTCGCGGGCTGTTTGGATGGTGAAGCAACAGATTTCTTTTGGGCTTCTGCATTCGGCTGAAAAGCAAAGCAGCCAATCAGGATCAGCAGACAAATAAATTTCACTCTTCGGTTCATCGAAAAGCCTCCGTGGATTTTGTTGTGACGGGTTTCAAACTGCGATGGCGCGCATTCTGCCGCAAGCCGCTGCCGAAGTCATCCGGCGCAAGAGCATTTCTAGCGCAACGTGGCTTGCCTTACAGTTGCCCAACGAGGCAGACGGCTACACTGCGCCCCGCATCGAATCAATCGGAGGAATTTGAAAATGAACACAAGCAAAATTCTTTTTGGCGTGATCGCGCTGTCGTGGCTGATGGTTGTCAGTGCATCGGCGCAGCAAATTGATTATTCGGAATACGACCGGCTGACCCGCAAATACGTCAACGCGCAAGGGCTGGTGAATTACAGCGGATTGAAGTCCGAGCTTCCGGCGTTGAAGACCTTCATTGATCAAATTTCCGCTGTCAGCCCCGAAAGCCATTCGCAACTTTTCCCTGACGGAGGCGAACAGTTGCGCTACTGGATGACGGCTTACAACGCCTGGGTGCTGTACATCGCCGCGTCGGAATATCCCAGCAAAAGCTCCTTGTGGAATTTCGTCGGCCTGTTCCGCAACCGCGACATTAAGCTTGGCGGCAAAGCGCTTGGTCTGGAAGATTTGGAACACAAAATCATTCGCAAACGCTACAAAGAACCGCGCATTCATTTTTACATCAACTGCGCCGCAACAAGCTGCCCACCACTGTGGCAAGGTGCAATTCCCCAAGGCAAAACCTGGGATGTGTTGAATCAATCGGCCAAACGTTTCATCAACGATCCGCGCAACGTGAAATTCGATCCGGCGACCAAGAAGCTGCAACTCTCAAAAATCTTCGATTGGTTCAAAGATGACTTTTTGACCTACCTGAAAGAGCAAAAAGGCATCGCGCAGCCGCACATCTCGCAATACATCCTGATGTATCTGGACAGCCCGACGCGCGAAGCTCTGGAAAAAACTCCGGCAAGCGAAATCAGCGTCAGCTACTTCAGCTACAACAAAAACCTGAATGAACAGAAGTGAGGATTTAGAACCAGAAAGGCTTGCGCGGAAAGATATAGGAAATCATACTTTGGAACCGTGTTGATAAAGTTTCAGACGAGGTTTTTATGGTGAATGGCGCGCTTGATGAGTACCGGCTAGAAGACATTGCAGTGGATCATCGTATCAGCGCGGACGCTTTCGTCCCTTTCGTCATTGCAAGGTTACAAGCAGAAGCTCATGCAACCGAAGCAATGTTGACGGTTACGTTGTGGAACATTGGGAGCACAGGCGAGCGGCAGGAAAAATTACGGCTTTACTGGTCGCCGTCCAGTGCTTCTGCGCAACCGCTCGGTGTGCAAGAACGGACAATAACCGAATGGGCAGCTTTGGGATTGGCTTGCGTAGTATTGGCGCGTTTCACGCCAGCACGGATAAATCAGGTAGCAGCCGATGGCGACCGGTTTGATTATTGGGTGACTGATGGCGAATGCGAGTACGCATTGGAAGTGAGCGGGACAATGAGGGAAGAAGCAGAGGCTCGCCACCGTGCCAAAGTGCGCCAATGGCGCGAGAACCCATACGAAGTGGATGGCTATGTCATCGTCGCGGGATTCGCGGAACACAATATCATCTGTTCGTTCCATCGTTTCGAGGAGGAAATGGTATGAATCAGCAACAAACAAACGCAATCAGCCGTGCAGGATTGGACGCAACGTTCGAAGCCGATGAGGCTCGCAAATCCAGCCTGATTCTTGAAGCTCAATTGTTGCGTGAACAAGCGCGGTCGGACGAAGCGGTTTCTAAATTTGCCGAAGCAGCGCGAATCGAAGAAAGCTTAAGCCATCGCTGCACAGCGCAGGGACTCGTCGAGAAATCTTTCCTCCACCGCTTCAGCGCCTTGAGCTTGTGGGCACAGGCGGGCAACTTTTATCAGGCAATTGCTCTTGGCGATGAATTGCTTGCCTCTGCCGCTTTACCTGAACGTTTGCGCCACCGAATCCAAACTTATACAAATACGCTTCGATTCCGTCGCACTCGCTGGTATGAAGAATTGACGATGGAACTGACTGAGAGTGCTGCGTAGAAGATGTTCTTTATCGTGCCCTGCAAACTCTTCTTCCAACCGGCTAGACGCAGTCATCGAATACAAAACCCAACTTTTTGTCATTCTTTATGATTGATGGTCAGAGCGTCTGCTAGTAGCGATCTCACCTCACTGAGAGCTTCCGGCTGATGCCCAATCAACCATTCCGTCAACATTAGGCCGTGTCGAGGTTTATCGTAGCCAACCCGTTTTTCAGAGAAATGGGCAAAGAGGTCTTCGAGGATATGACCTCCGTGGATTATTTCTATATCCGGTCTTTGCTTACTGTCGTTATTGTGAGGGTAATATCTCTTATCTTGTTTTCTTGCCAACTTCTCGTCCAGCCACTCTTTAACTTTGGTTGAGGACACACCCAATTCGGTAAAGCCATCAAGTTTCAACATTACTTCAGCGAGAGCATCGGCATTCAGAAAATAGTTTTCAATCATTGTCCGGCCCAAAAATCGTATGCGGTCTCCACCCAGCCGCTTGGTAAGTTCACCAATCTTTGCATCCGTCCGATTTTCACGGTCAAAAATGAAGCCTAATGTGCTTGGAACTAATCCTCCGCCTTCACTTAACCTCTCATAGATTTTGATTACGCGCTCAGCATCTTTGCCTTCCAACTCGCCAGTGCTGTCAACGTGGACAATAGCAGTTCCGAGCAATGGCCGATTAAGGAGCTTTTCAATGATTAGGGGAAAACATTTTGCTTCGGTTTTACCTTCGACCCAGAGCACTTGATCTGCACCGAAAACATCGCTGAGCCGCGCGCCTAACTCTTCAAGGCAGAGTGTGAGATCGGTTTGTTCAGATGGGGAAATGCTTTTTAACAGGCTTGGCTTTCCGCGCTCTTTGGTAACCAAGGTAATAGTTGACGGATTGGTAGTGGTAAGCAACTGAGGCGAATGTGTCGAGATAATGTATTGGTGTTGCGGGTATTGCCTCAGAACGTCCATGAGTTTACGAATAGCCCCCGGATGCAGAAAGCTTTGCGGTTCATCAATGATGATGGTGCGGGAATACTTTGAACTAACAACGATGCTAAGGATGGCCAAAACCTGCCCGACTCCGGTGCCGCAGTCGGAGAGAGGAATGGCATCTTGCTCATCACGTCCATCGTTCTGATAGATCAGAATTTCGTGAAAACCTCTGTCATTATCCATCGTGGTCGAATAACCCGGTCCTAGATTTCGTGTAGCTGCTATGTAAATTTGCGGCAATATCATACGCAGCCGTTCATTGATCTCACTGAACAGTGCAGGAGTTTTCTGGATGTTGGCAAGGAACGAAGCGAGATCGCTACAATCCGAGGCGAGTTCGTCAACGTATGCCTGCTTGCATTTACCCTGCACTCTTCTCTGAGCGTGGAAGAAATAAATACGCTGATGAAGAGCTTTGACTACATCGAGACCGAAATCCAGTTTTTCTTCACGGTCCTTGAGCAACTGAGCATGTCTTATCTGCCCTTTCTCCATGAGTTGATCAAGAAACTTATCCTCTTCGTTAATAATCAATTTGCCGGTCTCGTCAATTTGGCATGGGGCATAACAACATTTATTTACCAAACTATTGCATTCATAATCGAGAAGAGCTGGAAAATAGGGAGCGTTATGCCCATAAATTACCTTAGGAATATGAGTGAAATAGTTTTTTTGATCTTTCCTGTTCAACACTGTAGACATATTTTAGTGGTGTCTGAAATGAAAAGGGTCGTTTGGCAA
>CAZMXG010000116.1:0-25487 GCA_964570175.1 uncultured Heliomicrobium sp.
CGCACGTCCGGTGGTGTGGGAGGACGGGAGCCGTGAGGCTCCCTCCTACCCGATGCTTTCGCGCAAGCTCATCTAACGGCGCGGAGACGGTGTTGGCGTGGCTCCTTTGATCGTAATTTGATTGACGGTTTTCGTTATACCGTTCATTTTAGAAATAATGGCTTCGGCTGCAATGCGATCTTTATCTGTGGCCACTTCGCCGCTCAGAATTGCTTCGCCACGGTTAACCTTGACTGCAACGTTGTTGTAACCAGCGGCAATTAACCGCGCTTTGAGTGTTCCCTGCAAAACTGTATCGGTAGCCTCATTTTTTACCTCTTGCGCGACTTGGCTGGCGGCGTCTTTAACCTGCTCTTTCATTTCGTTGCCTGTGGGCAATCCAGTTCCTGCCGTTGCAGGGTTGACGGTAATCTGGTTTTCGACACGCTTAACGCCTTCTATCTTGCCTGCCACCTGTGCAGCGGCGTCCTTCTCTTGTTGTGTAGGAACTTGACCTTTCAATGTAACGACTCCATTCAGTGTGTCAACATTGACTCGTGTTGGGCTGACGCGGCCGTCAGCGGTCATCTCTGTTTTGATTCGGGCTGTCAGAACAGCATCGTCAACTCTTGTTTCGCAGGCAGTGAAAATTATGCAGAGCCCCCAGACTGCCAGCGCTAAGCAAAACAAAGTGTAAGTTTTCATGTTCACCTTCCAGTTGGGGAAAAGTTGATTGATGTTTGGAGAGCAGCGGACTGGATTATTACTGCCGGTGAGGGCTGACGCAACAGGACATCGTCGTTATGGAATTTGGTGGCTGAAAGATTGATTGATGCGCAATTTACAGTTTAGGAATTACGATTCGCCAATTTGAAAGCACTTGGCGGTAAATTTCCTCGGCGCGTTGTTTTTCTCCAAGAGAAGCGTAAACGCCAGCCAGTAGACTAAGGGTGGCTGATTCACGGCTTTGATCTTTCAATTCGCGCCAGATTGCCAGCGCTTCTTCCAGTTGAGCCTTCGCTGAAGGCTTTTCGTTCAACAGAAAATTCGTTTCGCCTAAACCCGTCAAGGCAATGGCCAGCCTGGGTTTGTCATTCAGCGCGCGCGCGATCGGCAACGCTTGCTGATAAAAATCTCTGGCCAGTTTTTGGTTTCCCAAGGACTGATGAACCAAGCCAATATTGCCGAGCGTGACAACTTCGCCGCGTTTATCGCCTATTTCGCGGCGAAGTTTCAGGGATTGTTCAAAACTATCAAGCGCTTTACCCCACTCGCTGGAATTCACATATAAGCTTCCCAGATTATTGAGTGTGGTTGCTTCGCCGCGTTTGTCGCCGCTTGCGCGGCGCAAAGGCAATGCTTCCAGATAAAACCTCAGCGCAGCGTCAGCTTGTCCAATTGCCAGATGAAGAATGGCCAAATCGTTGAGCGTTGTCGCTTCACTGCGTTTGTCACCAAGATCACGCCAAAGCGGCAAGGTTTTTGAATAGAATTCAATGGCTAATGGCTTGTTGTTCAGCGCATCGGCCACAAAGGCAAGATTGCCCAGCGAAACCGCTTCGCCGCGTTTATCGCCAATGGCACGCCAAAGCGGAAGCGCATCGCGAAAAAGGTTTGCGGCCAAAGGCAGTTGTCCGCCGCGAGCCGCCATGCTACCCAGGCTGTTAAGCGCGGAAGCCTCGCCGGTTTTGTCTCGCGCTTGTTGCCAGTAACTCACTGATCGCTGGTAATGCTCAAAAGCCTTTTGAAGTTGTCCTTGTTCTTCGTAAAGCTTTCCAAGGTTGAAAAGAGTCGCGGCTTCGCGGGCGGCTTTATCACCTGAATTGTTGATTCTTCCTGTCAGGCTGGCAGTTTCAACAATCAATTTGGCCTGACTGAAACAGTTCTGGGCTTGTTTGCTGTCTCCAATGGAATTGTAAATGCGTCCAAGCTGGCTGAGCGTCGCTGCTTCCTGTGTGCGATTGCCAGCAGCGCGCCACAAGGGCAAAGATTGATGATAATAGCTGATTGCTTGTTGGCGGTCGCCAAGCGAATTCGAAATCAGCGCAAGCTGATTCATCGTGTCAGCCATTTCGCCTGCCTCGCTTAACATCCCGGCCGCACGCCACAACTGCAGCGAGTCTTCGTACTTGTTTGCCGCTTCGCGCAACGCTTTTGCCGTTCCCTGTGCACGCAACAATTCAGCTTCACGCTGGAAGGTTTTCGCCTGCTGGCGATTCTGTTCGGCTGTCGCTGCCACCAGTCCCATCCCAATATTGGCCGTCAGATTGTTTTCGGCCTTGCTAAATCTTGGAAGGCTGATGCGATAGGAATAATCGTAAAGCCCCTCAATCTTAGGGGCAGCAGGTTTGGGTAAAATCAATCGAAACGAACCCAATTGAGAAGTTCCGGGTTGGGGCAGATTGGGCTGGTTGCGTTTTGCGGGCTGTTGCGTTTGGCAGACGACGGACTGACAAAGCATTGCCAGTAGAATCGCCGCAATTGGAAGGAAACCGATAACTCTGTGCTTCAGCGTGTCGCGCATAAATGGTTCGGAAAACGGAAAAACTCGGCGAGAGGATGACACGGAGTCAGGTGGGTAAACAAACGATGGCGCGCAATTGACATCCGGGAAGCGCGTCAGCAGCCTAATTGATTTTAGCTGCTGACACGCTTCAAGGGCAGAAAAACCTTAATCTTGCGAGCCTAGTCGTAAAACCAGACCGGTAGAAAGGCGGAAATTGTGCTGAGAGTCATCGTTGAATCGGGTAAGCACATAATCAGCCTGGAAAAGGCGAACTGCCAGACGGTCATGAACTTTTGCGTCCAATCCACCTCCGACCGCCATCGCGAAGGCGGAATCGTCAAATTTGACTCTGCCCAAGGTGCCAAAAGTCGAAGTGTGGGATCGCGCCGCGCCCAGAAGGACATGGCCGAATGGTTGCAACACCTTGTGCTCGCGATAGGTAAACCGCGGACCGACTAGAAACAAATACGCGCTAAGGTCGGCTCTGACGCCGGGTGACAGAGTTGCAGTGTCGTAGTGGCCGCTGAAGTCTGCAACGATTCCTGCATATTTTGTGAAATTGATTGCCGCAGACGCGTTCCAGCCGTGCAGATCCAGGCCGTCGTCATCATCATCCGCGTGAAGGTAGGAATATCCACCGAAAATTTCGGCTTTGGGTGCCTTCTGCGCCAGTCCTGTGAGAGGCAAAATCAGCACCAATGCCGCAAGCAGAAACAACTTACGCATAGTTTTCTCCTAAATCAGCTTCCCGAAGTCGAGCCGGTGTTGGGAGTCGGAATTGGGTGACAAGAGTTTTATCAGAAAGCCGTTGTTGAAATTATTAGGCACGGGGTAAGTGAAGGGCAGGCGTATGATAAGCGATTTAATGAAGATTGCAACCAACAATTTTTCGAGCTTGAGAGCCTTTGTTGGTCAAAACTTTATCGGCTTTGTAGAATGTCGCGGCATCGGAAATGTAGCGCGATGTTGATGAACCAACATTGCTGAAGATGCGTTATCGGCCACCGACCAAAAGCTTATGCTCCGATTGATTATTCAAAACAGCACGTATTCTGGCGAACAGCTTTACCTAGACCCGCAAAAGGCGAATTGGATTGTATTGGGACGAGGGGAAGAAAGCCCTCTGCGGTTCGCTGAACCAGGCGTTTCCACAAGGCACGCAATCGTTTCTACTGAAAACAGTGAGTTTTTCTTGCTTGACCAGGACAGCACCAATGGAACTTATCTCAACGGCGAACGCATCCGCACAGCGAAACTGAAAACAGGGGATGTGATTGAACTTGGGTCGTTTGGGCCCCGGTTGCAGGTGGTCATTGATGACATTGAACCAAATGCTGCTCAAATCGCGGATATGGAAACCAAGCCTCAGTTTGATGACACTGCTCGCGTCCGCTCGGCGCAAACTGTTCAGTGGACCATACGAGAAGCCGCCAAAACGATGGGCCTTTATAATCCCGCGATAGATTCAGGCGATATTCCTCCGCCGGTGGGAATTAAGGCTTTGGCATTGTTTTGTGCTGTATTGGGAATCATCGTTTTGTCTTTGACGATCCTGAATTTAGGAGTGTCTGTTTCAATTATGGCCGGAGTGATTGCGTTCATTCCGGCGGCAATTTACCTGAGCCTGTTTCTGTGGGTAGACCGGTATGACCCTGAACCGGTGAAAACTTTAGCCTTTGCCTTTGCTTGGGGAGCAGTTGTCGCGGTTTTTATTTCCAGTATTTTCAACGAAGTCTTCAAACATACCTTCGGCGATTTTTTGACCGGAGTCGTTTCAGCGCCGTTGATCGAAGAGGGAAGTAAAGGCGCGGGAGTTTTGCTGATTGCACTGCTGTTCAAGCACGATTTTGATAGTGTGCTTGACGGAATCGTTTATGCCGGCGTTGTCGCGCTGGGTTTTGCAACGATGGAAAATGTTGATTATTACGGTGACAGTTTAAGGAACGGTGGCGCGGAGGGAGTTATTGGCACTTTCATTGTCCGTGGAATCCTTTCTCCATTTTCTCATGTGCTGTTTACCTGCATGACGGGCATAGGCTGCGGCATTGCTCGCGAAACTTACAACCCCTGGTTGAAATACGCGGCTCCTTTGTGGGGATATGGGGCGGCAATGTTGCTGCATGCCTTGTGGAATGCGCTCGCCTCTTTTAGCGTCGGGCTTTTTTACTTTGGCTATCTGTTCCTGGAGCTGCCTTTATTCATTGGATTTATTTGCGTGATTGCGATGATGGTGCGTCGCGAAGGGCGAATTTTACGGCGAACGCTTTCTCCGGAAGTTGAGCGGGGCTTGATCGCTCCCGAACAGTTGGAAATTGTCATTTCCGTTTTTCGCCGCAGCCGCTGGGTACTTTCAGCATTTGGCGACAGCAAGCTTTTCAATGCGCGCCGACAATATCTTCGAAGCGTAGCGAAACTGGGACTTTGCCACTGGCATAACTCGCGCGCGGTTGCTGCGAAAGGTGACACCGGAAGCTTTTCCGTCATTCCCAAACTTCAAGTCGAAGTATTCAACCTTCGTGATCAAATCGGATAACAATTCTTTTCATTTATTGACAAGTTCCAGGGCGAAGCTGTGATAAACCAAGGCAGAATTTCAGCGATCGTTTAAGCTGATGCGATAAACGTGACAGGCAAAGAAGAAGGAGCAGTTTTTTTATGTCAGCAGTTGCAACCGCGGTTCTTCCGCCGGGGCCAAAATCGCCGATCCCTGGTCTCAATTTAATCAGGCTCAGGCGCAACCCGATCAAGTTTCTTACTCGAATTGCCGAAGAGTACGGCGACATTGTTTATTTCAAGCTTGGTCCACAGCCGGTTTTTTTGATCAACAATCCTGATCTGATTCGCGACGTGCTGATCACCCATAACAAACAATTCATGAAGGGCGAAGGTTTGCAGCGCGCGAAGCGTTTGCTTGGCGAAGGCTTGCTGACCAGTGAGGGCGAGTTTCATTTGCGACAGCGGCGCATGGCGCAACCGGCGTTTCATCGTCAGCGAATTATGGGTTATGCCTCGACCATGATCGAGTACGCCGAACGGTTGAGCGCTAGTTGGCAGCCCGGTGAAGAGCGCGACATTGCGCGAGACATGATGCGTCTGACGCTGGCCATTGCCGGGAAAACGCTTTTCGATGCCGACGTCGAAACTGAAGCCGACGAAATCGGGGACGCGCTCAGCGATGCAATGGAATTGTTCAACTACTTGACGCTGCCGTTTTATAACCTTTTGGAGCGATTGCCGATTCCGGCAATGAAGCGATTCAAAGCTGCTCGCCAGCGGCTGGATGAAACAATTTACCGGATCATTCGAGAGCGCAGGGAAAGTGGCGAAGATCGCGGAGATTTGCTTTCCATGCTGATCCAGGCTCGCGACACGGAAGGCGACGGCACCGGAATGACAGACGAGCAGCTTCGTGACGAAGCCATGACGATTTTTCTGGCCGGTCACGAAACCACTGCCAATGCGTTAACCTGGACCTGGTATCTGCTGTCTCAAAACCCAGAAATTGAAGCGAAATTTCACGCTGAAGTTGATGAAGTGCTTGGCGGTCAAACAGCAACGGCGGAAGATTACCCGCGCCTGAAATACACAGAAATGGTGTTTGCCGAAGCCATGCGAATGTATCCGCCGGCCTGGTTGATTGGCCGCCGGGCTTTGAACGATTACAAATTCAACAGCTATCACGTGCCAACTCGATCCATCATTTTGATGAGCCAGTATGTGATGCACCACAATCCAAAATACTTTCCCAACCCTGACCGCTTTGATCCCGAACGCTGGAGGCCTGAAGCTCGCGAAGCCAGACCGAAGTTCAGTTACTTTCCTTTCGGCGGAGGCCCGCGTCTGTGCATAGGCGAAAGTTTCGCGTGGATGGAAGGCGTTTTGGTGATGGCGACGCTGGCTGGCAAATGGCGCATGCGGCTTAGCCCAGGCCATCGGGTTGAAAAACAACCGATCGTCACGTTGCGGCCAAAATATGGAATGAAGATGAGGCTGGAACGGCGGTAATAGACTTATGGATCAATTTCTTTTTGTCTTGCTGCTTTTGCTGGCGGCGATGATAGTGATCATTGCCCTGATTTACCGGTACGCCTGGATGAAGGCGCGAATTCCTGTTCTGGTTCAACGAGAGTTCAATCAGTGGAAAGGCGCTGCCGAGTTTGAAATGCAGGAACGGATTCGCGCTCGTGTGGAAGAGTGGCGCGACCGCGAAACGGATACGATTCTGGCCGAAGCCCAGCGAGACTCTTTGGTTGAAGCCCATAAGCTTTTCAAGGAGTGGTGCGAAGATGAACTGGAAGCCGTTCGAAAAGAACAACGCGAACTGGCTTTGCGCGAAGCCAGAAATAAATTGTCAGAATGGATGCTGGATCACGAAAAAAACATTCGCCAGGATGCCGTTCAACGTAGCCAGGCCGTCACTACGGGAAAGATCGTCGAACACTTGGTTCCTTACCTGCCCAACTTTAACTACAACCCCAAAGATGCGCGGTTCATCGGCAGCCCTGTGGATTTTGTCGTCTTTGACGGTATGAGCGATGACGAAGACGAACAGCTAAGCATTGTCTTTGTCGAAGTCAAAACCGGCATGTCCATGCTGACCCGCCGCGAACGAATGGTCCGCGATGCCATCAAAGCAGGCCGAGTCAAATGGGTAGAATGGCACGCCAGCAACGAATTGCAGCAAACCGCGCCTGGGATGTTTGAATGAGCCGTGCAGTCATTTGCCGTGGCACTTCTTGAACTTTTTGCCTGAACCACATGGGCAAGGATCGTTTCGTCCGATTTTTTCTTTGCGGACGAAATTGCCAGCATCGGTAATAGCGAACCCGTCGGGGATAACCGGATTAGCTTCTTCGCGGAAATAAGACTGGATTGTGCGCCGTTGCGATTCTTCTTCAGCCTGGCGTTTTTCATCTTCTGCCTCTTGTTGCCACTGTTTCTGTCGCTGGGCAATTTCTTCCGGGCTGTAGAAGTCGAGGATGTTCAATTTGTATTTCCACTCAGACTCGCCTTTGCCGCTGTCCAAGTGCTTTATCAATTGATCGAAATCTCCATTGATGGATTTGTCAATCAAGTCGCGATCATAAGCCGACTGAACCGCAGCCAAACCTTTCTCGCGGTCGAGCAGGATGGCATCGTCAGAGATGAATGAAAGAAAGGTCGTATCTGACTCAGTTTCGTTTGTCATTAATTCACAGACAAACTTCGCGATCTGATCGCGGACGAGAGGGTTTTCGAATGCGATTTGTGTCAGTGCAGTTACAGCATCGGACCTGGGATAGGTTAATACCCAGTCTTCCTCGTGTTGACCTTTTAGTTCATTTATAAACTTCATCAGCGGATCAACAGCGGATTCGCCATATTGTGCTAAAGCGGCGTGACTGATTTCTGTCAGGTAATCAAAATCTGTTTCATGAGCCTTCTTCAGCGCTTGAAGCAAATCAGGCATTGCAGCTTGATCGCGCATCAGACAAAGCAGGATAAATGCATGATAAAGCACCCAGGATTCCATGGGATCAGCGTCATACCAGTAATACTCATCTCGCAAAAGTTCCCGTAAAGGTTTGGCGGCGTCAGGTCTGGACGCCAACTCTTGAATGTGTTCCAGTGTGACGCGGTCTTCTTCAGTAATTAGCAGGTCAATTAATTCACGAGTTGTTTTTTGTAAGTAAGCAGTCATCACAGATGCTCTCAGTCCTGTTCAAAAGCGTAAACGCCGTGTTGATAACCTCGCCAGAAAATTTCCTTTTCGATTTTCAATCCGTTGCGTTCAGCCACGCGTCGTGAAGGCAAATTTTCCGGGCGAATCATTGAAATGATCCTGCGCGCATTCATCTGGTAGAAAGCGTAGTTCATACAGCCGCGAGCCGCTTCGGCGGCAAAGCCTTGCCCCCAAAATCTTTTGTTGAAGTGGTATCCGACTTCAAGCTCTTGAACGCCGTCCACTTCCTGAATAACCAATCCGCAATCTCCGATAAACACACCGTCGGCTTTCAAAATCACTGCCCAAATCCCGTGGCCGAAGTCTTCGTACCGTTTCAGGTTTCGGTCAATCCATTCGCTCATTTCCTGCCGGTTCAGCGTCTTGGGGAATAAGCTCATCGTTTCGGCATCGCCCCAGATTTGCAGCAATTCCTCTAAATCGTCGTGCGTGATTCGGCGCAGAATCAGCCGTTCGGTTTCCAGAATGAGTTCGTTCATCGTTCGTTTTCCTGGTTGAAATTTGGCGCAAACGGTAGCAAGTTTTTCTTTGGTTGGCGACGGGGAACGAAAGTTTTTCTTTCCGAGCGGGTTCTGCTACAAATCCGCTCAACCGAGCAATAAACCTTTCAATAACCGGAGACACAAATGAAGAAACCTAGAAAAACAGGCGAGCCGATCATGCGGCGCGAAATGGTGAAACGCACAGCGGCTGGCGTAGGTGCTGCAATCGTTATGTCCGAACCTCACGGTATACGCCCTGAAGCCACGACAACTTTTTCCGGCCTGGCGGCAGAATATGACAAATACGATGGATTGGGATTGGCGGAATTGATTGCTAAAAAAAAGGTTTCGCCGTCAGAGTTGCTCAGTGCTGTTCGTCAGCGGGTAGAAGCTTTGAATCCGAAACTTAATGCCTTCTGCGATCTGTTTTTTGACAAAGCCGACGCGCATATCAACGCTGGACTCGGCGATGGAGCGTTCAAAGGGGTGCCATTTGCGCTGAAAGATATCGGCATTCATTTGGCTGGAAGACCGACCACCAGCGGCAGCCGTTTGTTCAAAGATTACGTTCCGGACTACGACAGCACATTGACGGCGCGTTACAAACAGGCAGGTTTAGTCATTTTCGGCAAAACTGCTACGCCGGAATTCGGCGGAACGACGACCACGGAATCTTTGTTGTTCGGCCAGACGCACAATCCCTGGAATTTGGAACGAACTTCGGGCGGGTCTTCCGGTGGAACCAGCGCAGCAGTTGCCGCGCGAATTCTGCCGATGGCGCATGGGAGCGATGGCGGCGGTTCGATTCGGATTCCGGCTTCCTGTTGCGGGTTGTTTGGTTTCAAGCCGACACGAGGCCGTACGCCATTGGGGCCTTCGCAGTTTGAAGGTTGGAATGGGTGTTCCCACCATCACGCGTTGACAATTTCTGTGCGCGACAGCGCCGCTTTGCTGGATGCGACTGCCGGAATGGAACCTGGTGCGCCGTTCTTTTCGCCTGCGCCAGTTCGCCCTTTTTTGAAGGAAGTTGGCATGGCTCCGGGCAAGCTCCGCATCGCGCTGGCTTACGAACCGCCTAACAATTGGCCGCTCGATCCTGAGTGCAAACAGGCGGTAATGGACGCCGCGAAGCTTTGCGAAAGCCTGGGGCACACGGTCGAAGAAGTTCGATTGCCGGTTGACGTTCCGGCAATGCGGGAATCCTTTTTGACCATCATCAATGTTTCCATGGCCAGAGTTTTGGACGACCGGGCAAAAGCAATCGGTCGTGCAGTCACACAGAATGACGTTGAATTGGTCACTTGGGGAATGGCGCAGAACGGATTGAAAACGGCTGCCGTAGCTTATTCACGTGCCATCGCGAATATCCATCAAGTCGGGTTGACGATGGCCAGATTTATGCAAAAGTACGATGTGGTGCTCAGCCCAACGCTGGCCAAGCCGCCTGTGCCGCTCGGAGTTTTGAGCCTGTCACCCAAAAGCATCGAAGAATTCTCAAAAGCCGTCAGCGAGTTTGGGCCTTTCACCGCGCTTTACAACGTGACTGGGCAGCCTTCAATGTCTGTGCCGTTGCATTGGACAAAAGACGGATTGCCAGTCGGCGTGATGTTTAGCGGACGATTTGGCGAGGACGGTTTGCTGTTTCGTCTGGCTGCGCAGCTTGAAAAAGCCAAACCGTGGGCTGGCAAAAGGCCCAAGATTTGACAAATTTGGGCGATAAAAAAAGACAGCCGCCGATGGAATTGTCTCTTTTTCGACGGCTGTTCTGTTTTTGTAATCTGTCTATTTGGCTGCGGTTGCCGCCGCAGCTTTGCGATTCAGCACTTTCTTGGCTGTCACGTGCTTCAGCAATTCAGCTTTGTTTAGGAAGAACGTTGACTTGGCTTTGCCCTGGCTGAACAGCTTTTCGGCTTGATCGTCCCAATGACCGGAGTTTTGATGATCGCTTTCGCCAAGCGGAATGATTGTGAATGATTGCGGCGTTTTGGTCAGAATCACAATTTGCGTGGACGTCTGTCCGCCTTGGCCAACCATTTCTTTGTCAACTTTGCTGAAGCTGATTGCACGTGGGGTCGCCATTCCCTGGTCGCGCAAGGTTCCTCCACCGACTGGATAGGTTTTTCCTCCTTGGCGACCGACGCGGAAATATCGGCCATAGGGCACGTTGTAAGAATGATATTCACTCCACAACCAATGAACAGCTTTTCCAAGCGCAGCCTTTATTTCCTCATCATTCAATGTGGGCGGGACTTCGACCGCACGGCGAAGTTCCGGATTTTCAAGCCCCATTTTGAAAGCGTAAAACGCCATCGCGCCTTCGGAATCCGGAGTGCTACGACGGTTCCACTCCTGAATCAATTTACAGACAGTTTCTTCGCTGCTGAATCTATGCGACTGTGCATAACTCTTGCAGGGTTCAATTAATCGTTTCTGCCAGTCTTCAGCTTTATAGATCTGTGTGCTGAACGCGATGTCAATCATCCGTTCAGGCGTAACGTTGTTTGCTGTACTCAACTCTTCCAGCGTCATTGCCGCTCGTTGATGACCAGGATTGTTGCCGTCGTTGTAAATGTACGGAATGTACTTTTCTGCTCGCAGCGGGCTGTCTTTCATCATCGCAAAGGGGGAACAGTTATTATTTTGCATATACCCCTGCGGTGGATTGGCAATCTGAACCAGATCGCTCATTGGATGCAACCCTTGCCATTCGCAAGCGCCCGTGCCGGGCATTGGTTTGGAGGGATCGCAGCCTTTTGCGCGAATCGGCACGCGGCCATTTCTTAAATAGAAGATGTCGCCTTCCGTGGTTCCAACCATGATGTTTTGCGACATCAGTTGAAACTGGTTCAAGGCTTTTTTCATCTCGGCTAGATTGCGCGATGTGAACATCTGATAAATCTGATCCGTCAGACCAATTTCGTTGAAGTAGGGAATCGCCATTGAATACGCCTTGCCGTCTTTGTGCGCAACGATAGGGCCATGATTGGTGTATTCGATTTCAACGGGTTTTTCGATCAACTTGCCATCGTCCAGAACTTTGATGGTGTCTTTTCGGACCTTCATTTCCAGCCACTGATCTTTGAGTTTGTATTGGTGCGGATTGGCTGGATTCAACTCTTCTTCGTAAATGTCTGACGTATCGGGACCGCCGGTTGTCATTGCTATCGAAGCCCATCGGCTGTGGCCCAGGCTGGGAAAGGGAATGCCCAGAATGCTGACGCCGGAAACATTGAAATCGCCTGCGTAAATTCTGACTTCGTAAAACCGAAATTCGCCGTACCAACTCAGGTGCGGGTCAATGACGGCCATTGGAACTTTCAAGGATGTGCGCGATGGAGCCAGCAGCATTTGATTGGAGCCGCGATAGGCAACCGGGTCAGGTTTGATCCCGCCGCGCTGCAAATCGGCTCCGGCTTCGCCTTCCGGCCAGCCCCAAATGATGTAGCGGCCAAGCGCGATGACTTGTGACGGATGAAGTTCCGGCGCCCATTTCGGAACCTGTTCCGGATGTTCGGACATAAAGCGCTTGATGCCTTGCTGGTAAGCTTCAATGGCAGCCCGCATTTTGTGTGAAACCTGGTTGTATCGTTCACGGCTGATTGCAGCATGTTGCCAGATGCGCTGGCGGTAATCGTGACGGAACCATTCCTGGCCAAAAGCTTCGGACATTGTTCCTTCGGCTTTGCGGTAATTTTTCAGCAATTCCTCCAGCCGGTCTTCCGCCTGCGCGTAGCCAATGGCGAAAGCGGCGTCTTCCAGCGTCGAGGCAAAAATGTGCGGCACGCCAAATTCATCGCGCAGAATTTCAGCGCTGCTCGACTTGGCGGCTTTTGCCTGGCTGGTTGCGACAGTTTGATACGAGCCGGTGACGGCCAAAAAACAAAAAATTGAAAGTAATAAGCTGGTGCGTTTCATTGTCAGACTCCGGTATATGGGCAGTTTTTTGTGTGCTCTCTTTTCAAGCAGCCACAGAGCTGGATTGGCGCTCTTTCAGTGACAGTCCAATCAATGCGGCAATCGTAAACAACAGTCCGCCAATCCATCCAAGCCAGGTCGGGTGAACAGCAATGAGCCATCCTCCAAGGATCGGCCCCAAAATTCTGGTCAGGCTTTCCAGCGAAGTCATTGCGCCAAACACGCCGCCCCGCCTGTTGTGCGGAGCAGTTTGGGAAATGATGCTGGTCAACGGCGCGCGTGAAATTCCATGCCCGAATGAAAATAACAGCGCAACCACGATCAGCTTCCACCAAATATTGACGAATGCCACGTAATACAGCCCTATGGCACTGGCGGTCAGGCCAATAATCATGGATTTGTATTCGCCCAAACGATTGACGATCGGGCCGATCATTCCCGCTTGCCAAAACACTCCCAGCAGGCCAACCAGCGCCAGGAAAAGACCGGCTTGATCCACGCTGAAGCCCAGTTGCTTTTTGGCAAACAGCGGAAACATGGTCGTGTAAATGGTGAAAGGCAGAGACATGAAAAAGAAAATAAACAGCAATGGGCGAAGTTCCGGGATGGAAAGATAATCCAATGCACGCGTGTACATCGCCAAACCTTGCGGGCGAGGTTCATCGCTTTGATGCTGCGTTTCAGGCAGCAGAAAGGTTGTTGCCAGAATGCTGGTCAACGAAATTGCCGCCGCAACGTATGCTGTAATGTTGTAGCCAAATTTCGATGAAACGATTGACCCTAGGGCCGGTCCAATCGTAAAGGCCAGACCAAAGGAACCGCCAATGATCATTCCAAAGGTTTTCGCGCGGGTTTCAGGCGGCGTAATGTCGCTGATGTACGCTTGTGCAACGGTCAGATTTCCACCGGAAAATCCGTCAATCATTCTGGCCACAAACATCCACGCCAAGGGGAAAGGAAACCTCATCGCCAAACCCAATAAAATGAATCCTGTCAGCGAACCAAATTGACTGTACAAAAGCACAGGCCGACGGCCGTGGTTGTCGCTCAGGTGCCCTAGCAGCGGGGCTGCGATGAACTGGCACATGGAATAGGACGCGATTAACAATCCGATCAATTGATCTGACGCGTTGAATGTCCCGGCGTAAAACGGCAGCAAAGGCAAAATGATGCTGAAGCCAAGAATATCCACAAAGACGACGATGAAAATTGGAATGATGCGTTTGTCTTTCATTCTACTTTTTGAAGTTGCTGATCAAGACGATTTCCCGCGTTTCCAGTCCGCGGGCCAGGGCCAGAAATTTTCCGTCAGGAGACCAATCGAATCCAAAAATGTGATTGGAGCCAAAATTCGTCAATTGCTTGGGCGGGCCTCCGTTAATCGGTTGGCTCCAAATGTTTGATACACCACTCAGGGAGGCTGCATAAGTCAACGCTTGACTGTCGGATGACCAGCGAACCAGCCGCCAGGGAGTGGTGGGAATATCGAACGCCGTGGTCGGCAGGATATCAATCCCAGACTGTAAAATGCTGATTGGCAACACCGCAAACTTTGCCGCCGCAGAAGTTTTTTCGTCCCTGAAGGAACAAGCCAGCCATTTCCCATCGGGTGAAGTTACCGGATATTCCGAAAGCACATTCAGAATTTGTGACGGTTCAGAGCCCTCTGTCGCAACTTTCCACAACGTGCGTTTCCCGGACTTGATTGAAGAAAAGACGATGTTTGCACTGTCCGGCGTGAACCGTGGATCAAGATCGAGTTGTCCAAATGTGAGCTGTTTTGGATTTCCGCCATTGCTATCAATTCGCCAGATGCCTATGTTGCCGCCGGAACTGCTGCGATCGGAAACGAACGCGATATAGCGACCGTCTGCCGACGTCGCGGGAAAAGTATTGTAGCCATTGTCTGTCGTTAGTTGTTGCGCGCTGGTGCCGTCAGCACTGATTTTCCAAATATCCGGTTTGCCGCTGACGTTTGACGAGTAAACAATCATTCCATCGCGCGTCCAGGCCAGGCCCTGGACTCCATCGCTGCTGCCAGAGCCGGAAGTGATTGGGCGGGCACTGCTGCCATCAGCCTGTGCAACCCAAAGATTCGAAATCTGGTTAATTTGAACTGCGGCAATCGTTGCTCCATCAGCAGAAATTGTGACGCCTCTGTAATCGTTCAGATCGTTGGTGACGTGAGTCGTTTTACCGCCGGGGTAACTGACAAACCACACCTGGCGGCCCGAAGCGCCCAAATTGCTGGGCTCGCGCGCAGCCATCAAAATTCCTTTGCCGTCTTCAGTCCAGGCGACTCGGCCAACATTCGGCCAAGGTTCTGCAAGCAAAGTTTTTTCGCTGCCATCAGCCACTTGAACCGCGACAACATTTTGATTGATGCCTCCGGAAAAATTGGCAACCGGGCACGCGATGGTTTTGCCATCCGGTGACCAATCCGGGCCTTCAATTGAAAAAGAATCTGGAAGTTTTCGACTCAACAGTTCGCGTTCGTTTGTTCCATCGGCGTTGGCAATCAGTAAGGCGCTGGAATCGGCAAGTTCCCGAACAAAGGCGATCTGTTTATCGTCCGGGGAAAGCGCAACAGGGCTGCTGACTCCGGATAATAGTTTTCGCGCAGGCCCGCTCAGTGTTGGGACACGGTAAAGGTCTCCAACCGGAGAATCGGATTTCCGCTGGACGAAGTAAATGTGGTTTCCGTCGTGTGAAAATGTCGGCGACCGAAACCGCAAATCCGTATCGGGCGAAATTTGAATGGCGTTGCTGGATGGTGTTACCTGCCTGACCCACAAACTCCGTTTGTTTCCGTTGTCAGCAATGTAAGCGACATATTTGCCATCGGGCGAAACCACGGCGTCAACAGGACGTCCCGGTGTAATGAGCTTCGTGAATTTGGCATTTTTGAAAGCAGGCTCGCCGGGGGCAACGGTCATCCATTTGGCAACACCAAATCCGATTCCGGCAATCGCCAAAACCAGAATGGCTAATGCCATGATGACGCCGCCTTTGTGTTTTTTGATTTCGTTCAGAATGACGGCAGAACTGGTTTGATTGGCAGCCGAGATTTCACTGGTTTCCTGAACATCCAGCCCAACTCTGGTTACCAGATTTTCAGGAGCCTGGTTGCCATCGGCCTCAGGCGAATCCTGGGATTTAGGTTTTCGGGTTGTGTGTGGAGCGGGAGAGAGAGCCATCCGCTGCCGCAAATTTTTCAAAGCAATCTGTAAATCCTTGGCTGATTGAAACCGTCCCTCCCGATCTTTGGCAAGCAGCTTTTGCACGATTTCATCCAGTTCAAACGTGACCTCGGATGAGTAATGGGAAAGCGGCAAAGGTTCGCGCTGCAAGATTGCCGCCATCACGTCGCTGGCAGTTTGATCCTGGAACGGCGAACGGCCGGCAATCATTTCGTAAAAGACAATTCCCAGACTGAACAAATCCGACCGCGCATCCAATTTCTGGGCGCGAGCCTGCTCCGGCGACATGTAAGTAGCCGTCCCAAGCACCAAGCCAGGATCGGTCTCGTTTTCCATAGGTAAGGGCTGATCATCCGATCCCGAATTGCCGACACGTTCGGTCAATTTTGCCAGCCCGAAATCCAGGACTTTCACATAGCCGTCAGGCCGCACCATGATGTTTTCTGGTTTGATATCCCGATGCAAAATCCCTGCTGAATGCGCTGCCTCAAGCGCGGCGGCGATCTGGAGTGTGATTTCGGTGGCTTCCGTGATGGAAATCGCAGACTTCCGAATTCTTCTTCGCAAGGTCTGGCCTTCAATGTATTCGGTGGCGATAAAGTGAAAATGGCTTGATTCACCAGACCCCATCGTTGCCTGGCCGACTTCGTGAATGGTGATGATATTGGGATGATTGAGTGCGCTGGCGGCTTTGGCTTCTTTTTCAAATCGCCGGACGCGCTCTGTGTCGTTGGTGTAAAGCGCGGGCAGGATTTTCAGCGCAACTTTGCGGTTCAGCCGTGTGTCTTGCGCCAGATAAACTTCACCCATTCCGCCCACGCCGAGCAGCGAAACTATCTCGTAACGGTCGAAACGAGAGCCGATATTGATAGGCATAAGTTGAAAACCAAGCGGGATTTAACGCGGGCGCAGTCTAGCATCAGGTTTGGGATTTTTCTATTTGTTCAACGTGTAAGCTTGATCAGCTCTTCAATTCTGGCCAGCGCTGGTTCGACAGATGATGTCGAGGTTGAACCCATTTCAGGTGGTGAAAAGATCAGATGGGTGACGCCGATTTCGCGCAATCGGTTGACGTCGTGCCGAAGTTCGTCCAAGGAACCAATCAAAGGCCGACGAGTGTGGCCAAGCGAAGTGTCGCTTACAAGAGGATAAGTGAGCAGCACGACTTCCAGGTCATGGCGACCGGCTTTATGCGCAGTAGCCTGAAGCTGTTTGACCGATGCGTCGAAAGAGTCGAAATCCATTACGCCAGCCGGATTCCAACCGTTGCCAAACTTTGCCGCTCGATTAAATGTGTATTGTCCGAAACCTGCCAGATGAATTGGCGGATGAGGCCGTTGAATTGGTTTTGGACCGATCTTCGATTCAGGAATTTTATAGAACTGCCCATCGAAGCTGACGGGATTACGGGTCCAGATGGCAATCATCGCTTCCAGTATTTCGTCAGTTCGTTCGCCACGACGGGTAAATGGTACTCCCGAAGCCTCAAACTCGTCGCGCGACCAGCCAACTCCGCCGCAGATTTCCAATCGCCCGCCAGATAAAACATCAAGTGTTGCCAGCCGCCGAGCCAGATGAATGGGTTGGTGATAGGGAAGCACGATCACGCTGGTGCCAAGTCGCACGTTCCGTGTGTGAGCGGCAACGAAGGTCAGAGTTTCAATCGGGTCAAAAACATTTTGGAAGTTGAGAGGCCAACTGCCATCTGGCGAAGGCGGATAGGGATCACACGGATAGGTCGCGCTCAGCAAACGTTCGAAAACCCAGACCGAGTCATAACCTAATTCTTCGGCCCGAGTCGCGACACGGATCAGGTTTTCAGGCGAAGCAACTGACCCGCTTTGGGGAAGCGTGCAACCGATCTTCATTTGATCTCCTGTGCGAAGTGTTGAGACTGCCTTGTGAGCAATTTACTCAACGATTCGCTCAGGATCAAGGTAGAAGCATTGGATTTTATGGAGGCGGAGAGCATGACCAGCTTCGTATTCCATAAGTTCAGCCCAACTGGTTCCAATGTTTTTTACCGGGTCAATAACATCATCAGTTCCGGCCAGCCGAAATTTTAGCGCGATAACGAAAAGTCGTTTGCGACAGTTGTGGTGCGGCGTTATATTGCTTTCAGTCCTACAGCAGAGCAGTACCCATTTAATCTAAACAGCAGTTTTCGCGAGCGGAGCTTCCATGCTGATGAACAAGCAGTTGAAGCTAGGCCAGCCAAGAGCCAAACACCTATTTACGCATGACGGCGTGCATTCGATGAGCGTGTGCTATCGCTATGACGCTGGGCGAGGCAATTGTTACAAGACTGTCGAACTCACCATTGAGGATGCCCTTTGCAGGCTTCCTTCGGAAAGAAGTTTTCACAATCAAATAAATATCGAAAGGACCTTTGACCATGTCGTACACTCCACCAACACCGTACTCCGTCGTTCCAGACGGTTCGCTCACCGAAGATTACATCTTCACCCAGGACATTATCGTCAGCCAGAGTAGCAGCTCTCCAATGGGCGTTTTTCAGGACAGCGATGGCAACACGGCAGCGCTGGTAATTACTGCTGATGACGGGACGCTTGTGCATGTTTATGCCGATACGCTTTCACCGTCTGGCTGGAACGTGACACCGGTCAGCCCTCAAGGGACGACGGTTGCGGAGGTGGTCGCCGGGCTGCACAGCGATAATACCATTTATGGCTTCTACACAGATTCTTCCAACAATCTCTACTACACCTCTCTGGGCGCTAACGGCTGGTCAACGCCAACAGCGCTTAATGTCGCGATAACGTGTTTGCGTGCTACCTACAACGGCTCCTCCCTGGTCGCTTACGGCAGTGATAGCAGTGGCAATCTACAGATTGTTTCTGATAGCGGTTCAGGATTCCAGGTGATCCAGATTCAAAATATCGTGGTCAAGAATGACAGTGGAACATATGGAACGTGTTGGAATTCTCCTGGAGCGGGCATCACTCCATCGTGCCTGTTTTATATTCCCTCGACCGCGTCGTTTGGAATAGGTATTTTTCCGACTCGCAAGGTGGATCCTACTGACGTGAAATCTCTGGAAACCATTATTGTAGCGCAAGGCGGACCTTTTTATTCCTCCGGTTATCTCTCCGGCCCCATAACCTTTCCCGCTGACGCTTCTACGCAACTCTTGGTTTATATTGAACCATCACAGAATTATCTCTCTTCTATCGGGGACTCTATCGCCTCGTTTACGAATAATAGAGATTTTTTATGGCCGCGATTTTGCGAGGGGCTGAACTCACCAGCGGTCTGGGCCACTGTGCTTATGCCAAACTTGACAGTGAATTCTGATTACTACACGGGCGACGTAACAATGACCATTGTACTCTGCTTGGACAGCAATCAGAATTTTTCCTACTATGCCTTAGCATCCTCTGCCTCTGACGTCCCATGGTACAGCCCATTTGATAATAATTCTGGAACTCTGGCCAACGGTCCGTTTCAGCAGGCGGTTGCGCTGCTCGACACGGACAGCGTGGCACATATTTACTTACTTGATAATACTGGGGTCGTATCAGTAGTACACCAAGTTACGGCTGTAGATGGTCAAACCAATATCAGTACAATTCCTGACGCCTTTATTACTCCCATTCCGATATTGACTGGAGTGGCGAGTATGGCAGTTGCGCCCAACGTGCAGGATGTCAAAGCTCTTTTTACAGTTGGGACGGACGGCTTTCTCTATTTTCACCAGCAGACCCCAACGACGGACGACTCCACCGATCCTAACTCGGGGGCGTGGACATCTGTGAGGGTGCAACAGCCTGGGCAGGCTGAGGGCTATTACGTTACCCAATACCTAACCGAACTGCTGGTGCTTGATGCCAACGGGGTGCCAGTGCCGGGAGCCGAGGTCAGTATAACTACCGAAACGCCATCCACAATCACCGTTGCTGGAACCTCTTCATTCGTCAGTAGCACACAGCCATTGTCATGCACTGCAGACATAACCGGTAGCATCCGCCTTGCCACCATTGCCAGCGCCATTGGCACCACGTCATTGACGGTCTCGGGTCCGCAGTTCACCACACCGCAAACGGTTTGGCCCGATGCCGCGGTTCAGAGTTATTTGCGGGGCAATTCCGGGTTGAACGGTATGCCAGTGCTCACTGCCAGCACACTTATGTCAGCGACAAAAGCGAATGGAGATCCTTTGTTCCCTGTGCTTCAATCCAGCGATCAGGCCACAAATCAGACCTTCGCGAGCCAGGCGGTCACAGCCATACAACAAGTTTATCAGGCTGGGCAGGCTTATGCCGCTCAAACTCCCTCCGACTCTTCGGCGACAGATGACATTGCTTCCAAAATAGTCGGATTTCACATGGACTGGAGTGATCTGAGTAATCCAAAGCTCACTCTGTTACACACTGAGGAGGAATTCCAGGCTTACCACGCGGGATTAAGCATGAGTATCTTCAGCGATGTCACCCATGACCTCTCCCATTTAGTCGGCGACATTTACCATGGACTCAAGACCGCGGCCATTACCGTTACACAATGGACAGTATCCATTGCGGAGAGTACCGTTACGTTGGTGACCAATGAATTGGGAGCTTTGTCAGCGATCCCGATCCGCTGCCTCGATGATGTTGTCTCGGTGGTGCATAGTATCTTCAACGCCATTGGCGCGGCCATATCGGATGTTATTGATTATCTAAAGGCGCTGTTCAATTGGGGGGATATATGGAATACCAAACTGGTAATTGAACACTGGATACAGCAGGGAGGTTTATTCCTGCAAGATTTGATCACTCAATATGCGGAAACAGCGGTGTCAGATTTCTTTACCAAGCTTGAAAAGGAAGTCACCCACACTTTTGGCAAGCTGGAAGCCAAGCTAGGCAATTCAGCCATCTCCGGCAACGCGTCAAATAGCCCGATGCCTGCGGCATCCAGTTCGTCGTCATCTCCTGCGCCCTCCGCTCGTGGCAACTGGATGATGGACAAAATCAGAGGCGATGCTTCCAGCAGCGGTCTCCCGTCCTTGAATCTAAAGTCGGGCAGTCCCCTGGAGACGGCGCTCACCAATTTGAAAACCACATTCCTAAACCCGCCCAACGACGCCGACTGGTATGGCAGCTTGAAAGATACTTGTACCGCGGCGTGGACTGCATTACAGAAGTTGGCTGCAGACCCGTCGAAGATTTCCACAGTGGGCGTGAGTGACCTAATTCAGATTCTTGAACACCTGATCAAAACGGCATTGAAAGCGACCGATTGGCTTATTAGTCTTATGCTTGATTTGGTAAACGCTGTAATCGCTCTTGCTGACGATATCCTTGACTCTCCGCTTAATTTGCCTCTCGTCTCCTGGGTTTACAAAAACTTTATCTGCCCAAGCGATCAGCAGGAGCCTTTGACGTTGCGGCACGCCATTGCGTTGCTGGCTGCGCTGCCAACCACGCTGCTCTACAAACTGACGCACTCAGGGAATGCGCCTTTTACTAGCGATCAAGTCACTCAAATCCTGGCGCAAACGTTCAGCGCGTCATCTGGAACTCAAACTGTGATGGCTAGCGTCCGCGATGATTCTTCGCCGCCGTTGGTGGGAGACTTCCTGACGATAGTGCTTGCCGTCGAGACTTTATCGAACAGCCTCGCCGACTTGGCTGCACAGGCGGAGGAGGATGTTGCTGCAAGGTTGGCCACGCTTTTCAATGCGTTGCTCTCGTGGACAGCCCAGGTGCTATGCTGGCCCGGCGGTACGCCATTTACTCAGATTCAGTTCAGCTCCATGACAGGTGCAGAGAAGGTTCTTTCGGCGCTCTGGGTTGCAAACTGGATTCCGCCAGTGGTCAGTTTAGCGTGGACGGGGGTCACCTGGGCCAACACCGCTCTGGAAGAAGATTTTGGCTCGACGGAAAGAGTGGAAGATATCGGAATAGCAATAGTCAGCGTGATAGGCGCGATCCGTGAGTATTTGGCTATGGTCGGCTCGATCTGGACAATAGTGGATGACGACCTTTCGAAGGCCAGCATCGAATCAGGCATCGAAAATGTGCTCGGTCAACTGCCGGATACCCTTGAATTATTGCGCCTAAGCGCCATAGTAGATGCAACTGATGGCATCACGGTTCCAATAAAAATTGCGCTGAATGCGGTCTGCAACATGTCCGTGGCTGGTTTGCAGGCTGCGCAAACCGGGTCGAATTAACTACTGCTCAGGATGGTAATGGGTTTCAGCAAGAATTAAAAACTGAAGCGCATTCCGGTCTCAATTCTCCTTCCAGGCGTTGCGGCAGTTGGTTGGCCAAAGAACGGCGAAGTTTGCACGCCGGAAAAGCCAATCGGATTGACGTGATTGAACACGTTCGTGGCTTGAACGAAAAATTCCGTGCGGAAACGTTTCTGCGCCTGTCCTGGCATTCCGCCGCCCATCATTCCCAGCATATCGCCACTGTCGGAACCGCCTCTGATAATGCGGACTTGTGGGCCACCGCCGCCTTGCGCTTCGGGAGGTTTGCCAAAACCAAATCCCCAGCTAAGCCGCGTGCTCATGTCCCAGCGACCGGCGCCGCGCGCAGTGTTGCGGCCAACTCCTGCCGGACGGTCGTTGATGACCGAATCGTCGTTGTTATCAAAGCCGGTCGTAATGTTATAAGGCGTGGCCGAGTTTGCCTGAAAAATCGTTCCCAGCCGCAAGCCTTTGGGCAGCGTGTAATTGGACATCAGGAAAAAACGATGCCGGGTGTCTTGCATCGAAGGACCGCGTTCTGCCCGCAAGTCGAAATTATTCACTGGTAAGCCGAAAGCGCTGTCGGTTTCGTCAGTTGTTTTCGACAGAACATAGTTCGCGCCGATCATGAACTTGCCCATCTTCATCCAGTTCAAATTGACCATCCAGGTGTGATTGAAGGAGTTTGCCGAAGATTCGACTTGAGTAATGTTTCCCGCCATTGGATCAGGGCGAACGCCATTGAGAGGCGCATTGATGTTGCGGCCACGCAGTTGATGTATGCCTCGACGGAAAAAGTATTGCGACATAAACCTGACGCCTTGCGCCAACTCACGCTCGACGCCAACAGATGTCATGGCTACGTAAGGCATTCGCAATCCTGGCTGAAGCTGAATCCGGCTGGGCGGCAGTGTTAGGGCCGATCCGCCACTAAACGGATCAGGGAAGCCAGGCGATTGAATCACCAAATCGCGCTGTTGTTGTCCGTTGACGCGCAGGGATTGCTCCAGCGTATCGGCTCCAAACCAGTCGTAGAAAACTCCCGCGCCGCCGCGAATCGTGGTTTTGCCGCTTTTGGTGGGCGACCAGGCGAATCCAACGCGCGGCATGAAGTTGTTTCTATCTTCAAGATTCGTTTGGACTTCGTGGCGCAAGCCGAAACTTAGCGTCAGGCTTTTCGCCGCGCGCCAATCGTCTTGAGCAAACCAGCCGAATTGGTATTGATCGAAGTTGACTGAGCCTGCGCCGCTTCGCCGCGTGTAAGTCGTCGGTCTTCCGGCGCGAAATGCATCCAAACTGGAAAAGACAAACGTGCCGTTCTGGTTGCGAAGCTCGTTGCTGTTGTAATCAAAGGCTTCGAACTGTGCGCCAAAACGCAGCGAATGTTTTTTGAGCGCGTAATCCAGATTGTCTGCAATTTCGATTTCCCGCGAACGGCGAGAGCTATTGATTTGCGCGCCGCCTTGGTTGAAAGCGTTCAGCACCTGAATGGTCGTCGCGCTGGAAAGGGAATCAATCGTCACCTCCTGCCAGATGGTTTGAAACCGGATTTCGTTGAACAGTTTTTTGCCGAACGAGCCGGATTCCGCAAAACGCAGCACGTTTTCGGCGGAATCGGTGGTGTATCCGCGTTCCGGCAAATCGAAGTTTCCAACGCCGTTGTTGTCGCGCCGAGTGGCGTTGCGCTGATATTCGGCGCGCATGGTGTGTGTGTCCGTCAGCAAATGTTCGACACGCGCGCTGAGGTTCAAATTTTTCCATGGTTGCCGAATCTGATCGAAATAATTTCCCGTCGGCAGCGCAGAAACGATTGTTCTGGCTTCGTAGCTGTTCACACCATCAGCAGAAATGAACGCCGAAGTATGTTTTTTCCAAAGCGGTCCGCCGAGTTCAAATCCAAAGCGCCGATTTTGTTCCGCCGCTCGCGAAGGTGCGAACGCGTTGCGCGCATTCAGCGCTTCGTCACGAAAGCCGAAATTGAAGCTGCCGTGCCAACTGTCCAACCCGGGTTTGGTGTAAATGTCCACGCTGATGAAAGACGATTCGTGATTTTCAGCAGCGTAAGCATTGGTGCGAAAGCGAATTTCCCGAATCTGATTTTTCGGCGGCAGTTTGCCCCCACGAAACCCATTGACGCGGAAATTCGCGCCGGGGCCAGCCATGTTGCGAATCGCCTGTTCAAACTCTTCCGGATCATCCGGCAGTGCCGCGATTTGTTCCGCCGTCAGCACTGTTGAAAACGCATCTCCGCGCGGATCGGTTTTGGCTTCGCGTTTGTCTTGGGCAACCGTGACGCTTTCTTCGACCGTGGCGATTGGCAGTTTGACTTCAAGCTGATTCGCGCCGGGCTTCAGATTGAAGTCCTTTATTGTGCGCGGAGCAAAGCCTTCGGCAGTGACGCTGAGCGAAACCTTGCCAGTTTGAAGTTGAGAGAAAATGGCTTCCCCTCGCGAATTGCTTGCGGCTTCTTTGGACTGTTTGCTGATGACAATCTGAGCATTCGGAATCGCTTCACCGTTCGGATCAACCACGATCACTCGCAAGCTGGCTTCAACTGGTTTCTGGTTTTGAGCCATCGCCGGACTGATCGCAGTCGCAAAAATCAGCAGCAAGCTCAGGCACTGTGCGCAGAACTTCGTTCCTTTCATTTCTTCTCCCAAATATGAATCGCTGAATGGCTTAATTGCTGTTCGGCAAAAGCTGGCTGCGAATGTAGCGACTGACATTTGCGGCATTGGGTGGATCATAGTTTCCCAGCACGATGATCGTGTATTCGGGAGCAATTTCCAGTTCAGCGTTAATGCCCGGAGCGCCTCCGGCAACTGCCGCACGTCCCAAAACCCTTCTGCTGTTTTCAGGACTAAGCAGTTTGTATCCGCGCAACGCATTGGCAAATTTCAGCAAGTCTTCCGTGGTGGAATAGCCGCCGCCAGCAGAGCTGCCACGACCGGGCCGAGTGTCAACGTTGCTAACGCGCTCTCCGCTTTCGTTGCGGCGATACCCTTCGGCCAGGTTGGGAGTTTTTGCGCCACTGATAAAGGAATCTGTGTTCGTCATTCCAGCAGGCTTGTAAATATGTTCGCGGATGTAATCGTAATACGTCTGGCCAGTGACCTTTTCGATGATTGCGCCCAGGACAATGTAGCCACCATTTGAGTACGCGCGATTCGTGCCCGGCTCAAACGCCAGCGGCTGATCGGCAAACAACGGCAGGTAATCGTTGATCGTGCGGATTTTGTCTTTTGGTGTCGCGTCGTACTTCTGGCCAAAGAAATCCCCAATGCCAGATTGCATATCGAACAGGTGTTTGATCGTCACTTTTTCGGTGGCTTCCTTGTTTGGATAGCTGGGCAGCAGTTTGCCCAACTTGTCCTCCCATGAAAGTTTGCCTTGTTCGATCAGTTGTAGAATGGCGATCTGCGTGAAGATTTTGTTGATCGAACCCAGATTGAATTTGGTATCAACCTGATTGGGCGTTTTGTTC
>CAZMXG010000117.1:0-25433 GCA_964570175.1 uncultured Heliomicrobium sp.
GAAGCTTGGCAAGCAATCGGCCAAGCCAACCTCTGACTTTGCAAAAGCCCTGCGGTCAACTACTTTTGCCCTCAAGCCGGAAGTCAGGACATAATCCCGCCTCCCTGACCAAGTCTTTTTTTCCGGAAGGCAATTTTGAATGAAAGCTCTGACAAAGTATCTTGTCTTTAATACGAAGAACCGTCGCGAATACATCAACATTACTGATGACGTCGCTCAGGCGGTGGCAGATAGCGGCATTCAGGAAGGGATGGTGCTGGTTTCGGCGATGCATATCACCGCAGCCGTTTACGTCAATGATGCCGAAGACGGTTTAATCGCGGACATTGATGAATGGCTGGAACATTTGGCTCCAACGCGACCTGATTACAAACATCATCAAACAGGCGAAGACAATGGCGATGCGCATCTGAAAAATCTGCTGATGCACCACCAAGTTATTCTGCCCGTTACAAACGGCCGGCTGGATTTGGGGACCTGGCAACAGGTGTATTACGCGGAATTCGACGGCCAGCGGCGCAAACGCGCAATCATCAAAGTTCTTGGCGAATAGATCAAAACAACTTATCAAATACACCCGATGAAAAAATATCTCCCGTTAGTTCTTTCAATCGCGATCCCACTACCCTGGATGGTTTTGGCTTTGACTGGCCAAACGCACCACATGAATCCGACCCTGGTTTCGCTGCTTTCCGGTTTGGCGATTGTCAGCGCAGCTTTTTTGCTGGGGTGGGGAGCGGAATTGTCTGAACGCGATATTCCGCGTTCGCTGGCATTGATCTTTTTGGCGTTGATCAGCGTGTTGCCGGAATACGCCATCGGATTACATTACGCATGGACGGAAGGGCAAGCCCACAGTCATGAAGGGTTGGCAATTGCCAACATGACCGGCGCGAACAGAATTTTGATCGGCGTTGGCTGGGCGTTGGTGGCGATTGTTTATTACTTTAAGCACAAGCAGAAACGGATTGTTCTGGATGATTCGCAAGGTCTGGAATTGAGTTTGCTGATTCTGGCCAGTCTTTATTCGTTGATTTTGCCGCTGAAAGGCACTTTGTCGTTGTGGGATGCGGTCATCTTTTTTGCCATGTTTGCCTATTACGCCGGACGGGCTATGCAGGGCGAAAAGCATGATGAAGAACTGGAAGGAATTGCCGCAGAATTGGATCGGAAATTGGGGAATAATGCGCGTCGTCTGGTTGTGCTGCTCATGTTTGGCTTTTCCGGATTCGTGATCTGGTTCTCAGCCGAACCCTTTGCCGAGAGTTTGAAGGAAGTGGGAGCGACTTACGGCATCAGCCAATTTTTGCTGGTTCAATGGCTGGCACCGCTGGCATCGGAATCTCCCGAAGGATTGATCGCCATCATCTTTGCGATGAAAGGCAAAGGATCAACTGGCATCGGCGCACTGATCTCGTCAAAAGTGAATCAGTGGACGTTGCTGGTTGGTGCAATCCCGCTCGTCTATGCCATCGCTGCCGGGAGCAGTGCGGCGATGGTTCTGGATGGCCGCCAGAAAGAAGAATTGCTGCTGACTTCAGCGCAATCATTATTTGCCGCGATTGTCATTTCAGATTTCAAGTTTGCGTTGTGGGAAGCGATGTTATTGCTGGTTTTGTTTTCCGGGCAATTCTTTTTCCCGGATGAACATATTCGCTACATCTTCAGCGGCATTTATCTAATCGCATCAGTGGCTTTGCTGGCGAAATCAAGACTTCGGCGGCAAATGATGCTCAATGCTTTACTGCTGAGAAATACAAAACCATCATAAATGTCTGCAATGCCCGAATCGTACAAAAAGGTAACTATAGCAGCCTAATTGGTCAAACCGGCCAATTTAGTTGACGTTGCTTTGCGCATGGTGGTAATTAATTGCTCGCACTTGATCCCATTCAACCGATCAAATAGACCTTAAGCAAGGAACAAACAGGATGTTCAGGACAGCTTACTCAAAACTGCCCGCTCTTTTGTTGGCGCTTCTCGCCTGTTTGGTAACCTTATATCAGCCGGTGCTCGTCGTTGCTGCGGCGTCCTGTGGTACAGAATCAGAGTCAGAATCAGGGTCCAAATCCAAGTCGAACTCAGAGCCTGAGTCCGAAACAGAAAAATTGCTGGAAGTTAAAGAGTTCTGCCATCGGACGTTTTCTTCGCGCCGATTGCGGCAGGCTCAGCATCAATTGTTGATCCAAACGCCGATGGCAATGGATCAACAAAGAGAACTTCCAGTCCTTTCAGAGTTCAATCCGTTACCAAGGTTCTTTCATCTTTCCTCTCCACCGATCTTACGCGGCCCTCCAGCCTGATCCAGAAAGCGTTTTCTCAAACTTCAAATAGACTTCCTAATAAGCTTTTAGAAAAATGTTTATGGCATTTCGTCTATCAGTGTTTTAGGTCTCGCTTGAGAAGACTTCAAACTGTCCCCGAATCCATTCTGACCACTTAACTTAACTTGCAACCGTTTTTAGAACTTTTGCCGGAATAGGCCGATGTTCGCAACGGTTCGAAATTGTCTGTAACCCGCGCAAATCGTCGCTGCAGATAGCATTTGTTTATCCGCAGCAGCCTGTGCGTCCAACAGATGGGGAATTTGCATCATGGAAAAACTGGTACGCGGAATACATCATTTTCAGACAACTCACTTCAACGCTAATCGCGAATTATTTAGAAAACTTTCCGAGGGACAGCAGCCCGATACTTTAATGATCACCTGTTCTGATTCGCGCATTTCGCCCGATCTGTTGTTACAGACACAACCCGGCGAACTGTTTGTGCTGCGAAATGCCGGGAACATTATTCCGCCCTATGGCGCAGTCCGCGGCGGCGAAGCCGCCACCGTCGAATACGCCATTAAAGCGCTCAACATTAACCACATTGTGATCATGGGACATTCGCATTGTGGTGCAATGAAAGGGCTGATGTCGCCGGAACCGTTAAATGGAATGCCATTGGTCGCGGAATGGCTGGGACACGCTTCAGCAACAAAACACGTAGTCGAAGAGTGTTATCCAGACATGACAGGGCAGGATTTGTTGAATGCAGCCATTAAAGAAAACGTTCTTGTGCAATTGGACAATTTGCGAACCTATCCGGCAGTCGCTGCCCGTCTGGGGAAAGGCGAATTGACCCTGCACGGATGGGTTTATGAAATCGAAAGCGGAAGGATTCTGGCTTTTGATATCGAATCGTCGCGTTTCGTGCCGATTTCTTCACAGCAAACGCCTGCGGCTGTGACTTCACGCCAAACCGTGACACGAAAAATAGGGCTGTCATTGGAGTATCTGGAAACGGAAACTGCGGCATAGCCAAAGATTGAAAGCTTAAAACCTCACATCCCAAGCAAGGAGCAGAAAATGCAAAAGATGACGGCAATGCAAAGTACAGACAGGGACAAGTCCAGCTTATTGAGCAGATTGATTTATTTTCTCAACCCTTTCGATCAGCGCTTTGAAGACTTAACCAAAGGAAATTGGAAGCTGAATGCCTGGCGCGACACCAGCGCTGGGTTGATCGTGGCAATGATGGCTATTCCGATGGCCATGGGGTTTGCAATGGCGTCCGGATTGCGCCCCGAACATGGCATTTTGGCAGGCGCGATCGCGGGGTTGATTGGGGGCCTGTTCAGCGGTTCCAAATACAACGTTTACGGTCCTGTCGCCGCATTAATCCCTGTAATTGCAGGAATTATGGGCGCTTATAAAACCCCGGAAAATGCGTATGCAGGACACAGTTACCTGGTGCTGGTCTGCGTAGTTTCCGGACCAATTCTGATGCTTTTTGGATTGATTGGCTGGGGACGCATCGCCAATCTGGTTCCCCATTCGATTGTTGTCGGGTTCAGTGTCGGGATTGCCATCACCATTGCATTTACGCAGCTTGGCGAAGTTCTGGGTTTGAAGGCTTCGATTACGGGCAGCTTTTTTGAAAAGGTGGGCGTGATTGCAAACAATCTGGATCAATTCAATTGGGCGGCATTGTTGCTTGGTGCGCTGACGTTTTTGATTACTCGATATCTGCTGAAGGTTTCTCTGTACATTCCCGCGCCATTGATTGCACTGGCCGTCTGCACAATTTTGTCCTCCACAGTGCTTAGCGGAATGGGGCTGAGTTTGATCAGCACCAAGTATGGCCAGATTCCGACGGACTTTTTTGTTTTCACGCCGCCTGTGCTTCCCACACTTACCCCAGCCGTCATTGGAGAAATCCTCTACTACGCACTGGCGTTTGCGTTCGTTTGCGGTCTGGAAAGCATCCTGGCTGCACGGATGGCCGATCGAATGGCCAATAATAAAGGCAAGCAGTTCGATCCGAACAAGGAGTTTTTCGGGCAAGGGTTGATTCAGTTGTTTGTGCCAATGTTGAACGGAATGCCGTTGTCGGGCGCACTGGCCAGAACAGCAACCAACGTTAAATTGGGCGCATTGTCTCCATTATCCGGAATTATGAAATGCGTGCTGAAATTGTTTCTTGCCTATTTTCTGGCGCGTTACCTGGAAATGGTTCCGATGGCCTGTATTGGCGGCATTTTGCTCTGGGTGGCGTTTAACATGATTAAACCCGCTGAAATCAAGGAAGTCATGGGCATCAATCGGTTTCACGCAGGGTTGATGGCTTACACCGCAGTTGGGGTGGTTGTGGCCGGATTCCTACCTGCTGTGCTGTCGGCAGTTTTGATTTATGGGGTTTTGTATCGGTTTTTTGACAAGCCCGCAGCAGAAGAAAGCGCGCCAGCCGAAATGGCCACTGGCGACTGAAAATCGAATTTGTTGTGGTGAAATAAAGGAATTTCTCCTGTACATTGCCAATAATTAGACGGGCACATTCATAGAAGTAGAACGTGCCCGTCATTTTTATAACCTCGCTTGAAAACTTATCCTTCTTTCGGTGATTCAGCCGTTACGCCAAAATGTCCAAAACATCGTGGCGCGTCACAATCCCGATGATTCGCCCATACTCTTCGACCAACAGCGCGGGCGATTCTTTCAAATACATTTTTGCCCGGCTGACTTCGACGTTTTCATTTGCCACAGGGAACGACGCATCCATCACGGTTGCCACAGGCTGTTCCAGCAACCCTCGATTATCCAGCAATTGCGACATGATTCGATTTTCGCGAACGCTGCCGACCGATTTGCCTTCTTCCAGCACAGGCAATTGCGACAGGCTGTGATTGTTCATCAATTCAAGCGCGTCACCGATTTTTGCATCCGGTGCGACAGAAATCAGCCGCAGCCTGCCCGCGTGCAGCTTCAGTTCATTCAGCAAACCGACTGTCATGCGCTCTTCGCCAAGCAACCGCTTTTCTTTCATCCATTCATCAGAGAGGAATTTGGATAAATAACGTTCGCCCGTATCGCAAATGATGAATACCAGCACATCGTTTTCGGTCAGGTTTTCCGCCACTTTCAGCGCGGCCCAGGCGATGGTTCCGGAACTGCCGCCGCAGAAAATTCCTTCTTCGCGTCCCAATCGTCGCGCAGTGCTAAACGAATCTCGGTCGGTGACGTTAATGATTTCGTCAATGTATTTCAGTTGAACATTGTCCGGGATGATTTCCTGGCCAATGCCTTCAACCAGATAAGGCGAAGCCGCCATCAACTTGCCTGAATCCTTGAAGCCTTTGATCGCCGACCCATACGGATCAGCGCCAATGACTTTAATCGCCGGATTGGTTTCTTTTAGGTACCGAGCTGTGCCGCTGATCGTTCCGCCGGTTCCCATTCCCGCAACAAAGTGCGTGATCTTGCCATCGGTCGCTTCCCAGATTTCAGGCCCTGTGGATTTGTAATGCGCTTCCGGATTGGCTGGATTGGCGTATTGATTGGTCAGGATCGCATTTGGGGTTTCTGCCGCAATCCGTTTGGCTGTGTTGACGTAATGATCGGGTGAATCCATTTTCGCCGCCGATGAAACCACGATTACATCCGAACCCAGCGATTTTAAATAACGCACTTTTTCCTGGCTGGCTTTATCCGTCATTACGAAAATCGAACGATAGCCGCGCACCGCACAGGTTAGCGCCAAGCCTATGCCTGTGTTTCCGCTGGTGGCTTCGACGACTGTGCCGCCGGGTTTTAATTCGCCCAATCGTTCTGCGCGATCAATCATCGCCTGGCCGATGCGGTCTTTGACACTGCCGCCGGGGTTCAGCGATTCGATCTTGGCCAGCATCAGTGGCTTCAACCCGCGATTTAGTTTGTTCAGTTTGACCAGCGGTGTGTCGCCGATCAGTTCCAGAATGTTGTTTTTGAAATTCATGGATAAAAGCTCCTTCGAGTATTTCAACGAAGAGCCATTATAAAACCTAGACCTGCATAGCGCGCCAACCTTATTTTCAGCGATCACTTTTGAGCTTTCAGGAACGCCAGCAAATCAGTCAATTCTTTCTGGGTCAACTGTGTGGCAAATCCATCCGGCATTAACGAAACGGTTGAAGACGTCAGCGAAGCGATTTCTTCACGCGGAATGCGAACCTTGTCGTTTGGCCCCATTACCAAAACCACGGCGGCACGGTCGGATTCAAATTCGCTGATTACGCCGCTATAAACTTTGCCGGTTTTGGTTTCCAGCCGGCGCGATTCATGACCTGGAACCATGGTGGCGCTGGGAAACACGATCGCTTCCAGAATGTCGTGGCCGGAACGAATCGCGCCAATCGAAGTCAAATCTGGCCCAACATGCCCGCCTTCGCGGCCAATCGTGTGGCAACTAGCGCACGCCGCGCGTTTGCCGAAAAAAACATTGCGCCCGCCGCCCGTGTCGCCGCCAGCAGTCAGCAGCGGCTCAAGCTGACGTAATTTTGAAATGCGCGCTGCTTCTTCGGACTCGAAACGGGAAAGAATTGCGCTGATAGATTTTTGCGGCAAGCCGGGAAAATTCTGAAACAATTGTTCCAAACGTTTGCCGCCGATGGCATCCAGATTGACTTTGGGATTGTTCAGCGCTGTGGCCAAGGCTTGTCCGACAGTTTCGTCCTTGCTGAAGCGAAATGCTTCCAGCAGCGGCGACAGCGTCAACGAATCCGAATGCGCAATCGCTTGATTGGCGACCAGCAACAATTGTTCGCGGCTGAGTTCCGCCTGCCCTAACGTTTGAGCCGCCGCGATGCGCGTGCCCGGTTCCGATTCGCGCTGCAGTAATCCGAGCAGGAAGTTGAGTGATTCTTCTGTCGGTTTTGGATTACGGGAGGCCAATGCCGAAATCGCGGCCACGCGAACTTCTGCGGGTTCCGCGGAATTGCGAGCGATGGCATTCAACTCATTGTCCAAGCTTTCCACCCGGCGCGCGCGAATCAGCCCAATCGTTCGTTGCCGAACCCTGACATCCAAATGATTTAGCAACGACGCAAAACCGCTGACCCAATCGGCCGGCATTTGTTTCAACGAACAGCGTTCGATGGTTTCGATCAAAACCAGCTTTCGTTCAGGCGATAGTTTTTGATCGTTCAGCGAATCCGCAACCAGCGTTTGCACTTGGGCGTCGGCTGCGAATGCAAGCAAGGTTTCGCTGACGGCTTCAGCGTCTCCGGCGTCGAGTTTGGGGGATTGTAACCGCGTTCGCAAAAACTCAATCACCGTCGAAGCCCAATCCGTGTGATGTGAAACCACCCACAGCGCTGTACGGCGCAATGCTGCGTCGGGGCTGCCCAGCAATGGGGCAACCTGCTCGCGGCCGAGCGGGCTGCCGTCCATTTGATCCAGCGCGATCAATGCCGCTTTGCGAATCTTCGGCGAAGACGCATTCAGCGAAGCCGTCGCTTCGGCGGCAGCCTTGAGTTCGATCAGCGAATAAATAATCGCGTGTTCGACAAACCTGTCTTCCACGTCAGCCGCAGCCGCCAACAACGAACGCGCTGCACTTATGTCGCCAATTTGTCCCAGCGAAGTCGCCGCTTGTCGCCGCGCAGGCAATTCGTCGTGCTGGACGATCTGACTTAATCGTTCCACGGCCGCTTGATCTTTGGCCATTCCGGCTACGCGAGCCGCCGCGATCCGCACCTGAAAATCCTTGTCGCTCAACGCAGCGCGCACCGCTTCCAGCGCTGTTGGATTCGCAATTCGTCCCAGCGCAAATACTGCCGCACAGCGAACCTCGGCCTCTGTTGCGTGGTTGGCAACATCTACCAATGACTGAATTGCCGTTTCGCCTTTCGTCACCAACAATTCCAAACTGCGTTCACGAACCTTTGGTCGTTCATCGTTCAGGTAAGCAGCCAGTTCCGTTACTGATAGCGACGCCAGATTCAGCTTCGCGCCGCCGGGATCGTCGCTGCTCTTTGCGCCTGTTTTGCGAACGCGGTAAATCGCGCCTTTGCGTTCAGCTTTCGCAATCTTGGAAATTGGGCAGGCGTCCACGTACCAACCGCCTGTGTCCAGAAACAGCAAACTGCCGTCAGCGTCTTCGATTACGTCGGTTGGGTGAAAGTCCGGATCGGTGGAGGTGACAAAGTCGGAATCTTCAGTGCGAAACGTTGCGCCTTCACGAAACAGCACGTGGCGTTGAATGCGGTGCGGATTGAATTGCGCGGTGAACAGATTGCCTTTGTATTCCGCGCCGAAACTTGTGCTGCGGTATTGCAGCAAGCCCGAAGGAGCGATGCGCGCAAACTTCGTCATCACGGGCATCAAATCGCCTGTGCGTTTGAACTCGCTGACGGCAGGATGCGGTTTTGGATAAACGCCGCCTTCTACAAAGTGCATCAAGGCGTCGCGCTGTCCGTTTTGCGGGTCCACGAAGTATGTCATCGTGCCGATCATCTCGCCTGCTGGAGTGAATGCGAGTTCTACTGGGTTATCGAATCCGCCGCCGCACACGCGCTCAAGCTCGGAACCGTCTTCGCGGCAACGCCAGATGCGCGAAGCTAAACCTTCCAACAGTTCACCTTCCTTGGTTTGAATTTTGTATCCGTGCCTGCCGTGCGTCAGATACATCAACCCGTCCGGTCCCAGAAATGGCCCATGCAAACTGGCTGTGTTTAGAATGTTCCATCCTGTCAAAATCACTTCGCGGTGTTCTGACACTCCGTCGTTGTCTGCGTCATCCAGCCGAAAGAAATCTGGCGGCGAAGCGACGAATAAACTGCCACGATGCCACAACGCGCCCATTGGCAAACTCAATTTGTCGGCAAACACTTTGCTTCGTTCGTACACACCGTCGCCATCCAAATCTTCCAGCACGCTGATGCGGCATTCGGGGTTTTTGGGCATGTCGCGGCCTTTGACGTTTTTGCCCGAAGATTCCGCCACAAACAGCCGCCCGCGATCATCCAGAACAGCCATCATCGGATACTGCACATTTTCCGGCTCGGCCACGCGTTCAATAGTGAACCCAGCGGGCACGCTGATCGTGTACCCGTCGCCAACGGCAATCGAACTGGCCTGGCCAGAGGCTGAAAGAAGGAAAGCTGAAACCACAATTGCTGTGAAGCAGGCGAAAGCTCCGGCAAGCAAAAACGCATTGCGCGATTTCATCAGAAGCTCCTATAGAATTTGATAAAGCTGGCTGCGAAAAAAAAGCTCACCACAAAAAACGAAAAAATCACAAAAAGAAAGGTTTCTCAGTTTTGTGCATTTTTCGTTTTTTGTGGTGAAGGAATCAGGTTCTGGTTTGGCTTACAGCAATAACTTTGACAATCAATCAATCTGTTTAATTGCCAGGTTCATACCATCGCCGACGCCAATTAAACTGGTAAAAACGCGGTCATCCTGATGAAGCTTGGCGTTCAACGCGCGTAACGCGACTGTGTCGGCATCCATTACGCTTTCGTCTGCGACTTTGCCGTACCAGAGCATGTTGTCGAACACCAGCAAGCCACCTTTGCGGACCAGCTTCAAGGCGCGTTCGTAATACCCGTCGTAATTCGATTTGTCGGCGTCAATAAACGCGAAATCGAAAGTTCCCGCGTGTCCATCGGCCAGCAGAGCGTCCAACGTTTCGTTGGCGGGTGCCAGCTTCAACGTGATTTTGTCTGCCACGCCTGCTTCGACCCAATATCGCCGCGCAACCGAAGTCCATTCTTCGTTCACATCGCAGGCGTAAATGTGTCCGTTTGCCGGAATCGCCAGCGCAGTACAAAGCGAGCTGTACCCGGTGAAAACGCCGACTTCCAGTGTCTTTGCGGCGTTGATCAGTTTCAGCAGCAACATCATGAACTGACCTTGCACGGGCGAAATGGACATGATGGCGTGTGGGTTGGTGGCCTGGGTTTCTTCGCGCAACCGGCGCAACACATCGGGTTCACGCAAAGAATTGCTCAGCATGTAAGCGTAAAGTTGCTCCGTCAGAGCCAGAAATTCATTCGACATCTTTTCTCCAGGAAATTACCGCGACGCGGTTGTCGCGCGATAGCCCATCTCAAGTCCCTTGGTCGTCGTGTAATACTTCGCCAGCATGTTCGGATTTTCCCACGCGGGCAGCGTCTTTGGATCGCGCAAGTAACCAAGGAAGCGGCGCATGACTTCAGCAAAATGAGCTTCGTGGCCGTCGCGGAACTTGTCCGGAATCGTCACCCACAGTTTATTGCCACGCTCTTCTACAGCCACACCGGCAAACTTCGATTGCAACGCAGCGACCTTTGTTTTCAGCGCGGCCAGAATTGCCGCTTTGCTGGCAGGGCTGTTTGGTACCACGTAAAGCTCTGGTTTCCAGTTTTCTTCTTTGCCCTGGCGGATTTCCAGCGTGGATTTCGTGCCTTTGAAAATCGCGACGTGCGTGTCCCCACCGCCTGCCGGAGCTTCGTAATTCCAAATCACATCCAGCTTGGCGTGTACTCCGCGCAGCGCATACGTCATCGCGCCATTACAGTAATAATCCAGCTTGCCGTCTTTGATACTGGCAGACAGGTAATCGGGAAACGCTTTTTCATTCGTCACGCGGGAAAACTCCGGCAAGCTCATCACGGTTGGCCAGCGTTTGCCGGAAAGCACGTTGACGTCTTTGCGGTAATCAATCATCTGTTCCGGGAAGACCATCCACTGAATCAGGTCAACCAAATGAACTCCCACGTCGGAAACGCCCTCGCCCTGTTGTTTGACATCGAAAAACCATGCCGGACGGATATTGGGCGCTCCGGCCACGACTTTCAAAATGTGGTGAATGCTTTCGATATAAATCGCCGGATCGCTTTCGCTGCCTTTGCTCATTTGGCCAAAAACTTCCGGCGAGTGAATCAGCTCTTTTTGCAGGATGGTCGTGATTTCAGACCGTTCGGTCATGATGTCGTAAGCAATCAACTTTTTCGCTTCGGCGGCTTTGAAGGTGGCTTCGAGTTTTGAAAAATCTGCTGTGTTGATGATCCATGGTTTGTCTACCAGCACATTCAATCCGCCTTCGACAGAAGCCTTGACGCGATCAATCTTGCCTTGATTGCGTCCGGCCATCGTTACGACGTTGCCCGGACGCTCAGCCAACATACGCGCCAGAGGATCGCCGCCTGCGTGAACTTCCATTTCCCAACGCGTTGGATTGTCTTTGCGGTTGTTGAAATTGGCGATGCGTTTCAGGTGTTCGTACAGATCAAACCCCAGAGGCGCGTACACGTGAACACGCGGCGAAACGTCCGGATACATTTCTTTCTGTACCAGCCCGGCGTGAAAATGGCCGGGATCAAGCGTCATAATTTTGACTTCCATAGCTTTGGTTTTTTGTTGAGCAACAGAAATTCCTGACGGCTTTGCCATCAAGAGCACAAACAGCGACAGGGAAATCGCTGCCAGCATTGAAAACTTTAGTTTCATCATTTTCTCCTAGACCTTTAGCGTTGCTGATTGTTCGACTTAGTTGGGTAAACGATAATCTGGCTTACTGCTTGGGGAACTGTCAATCAATCAGGCTCTAAATTCTCTGCTGAGGAGCGCAGATTATGCAGAAACAAACGCGACGGGATTTTTTGCGGCAAGCTTCCTACGTTTCGCTGGCAGGTTTGTCGTTTGATTTCGCTGATGATGATACGAACGGGCGAGTTTCGCGCTGGATCGAAGCTTACGACCGACAAGGCATTCACCGCACCGGAACGGCTGGCGATCACCAATCCGCCGATTGGCTTGCGGCAGAAGTTCGCAAACTTGGCGTGAAACCCACGCTGGAATCGTTTGCGCTCGATCGGGTTGATCCGCTGGATTGTTTCGTTGAAGTCGCAGGCAAACGCATCGAAGGCGTGCCGCTGTCTGATGCTACGTTTACCGATGCGAATGGCGTGCGCGGGAAGTTCGGAACGTTTGGCAGCGAAGCCGAACTTGGATTGATTGAATTGCCGCCCAATGCGGAATACGTTCCAAACTATGAAACGACGCGCCGCAACAGCCGGCACAAAGCATTGGTTATCGTCACAAAAGGCTCTCGCCCGGGTTTGTGCCTGATCAACGGCGCATATTTTGAACACCCTTTTGGTTCGCCTGCGTTGCAAGTCAGCAGCGAACACGGCGAATGGCTGAAACAACAAGCCCAGCAAGGGCAAACCGCACGCATCGTCGCACGCGTCAAACGGACAAGGACAAAAGCATTCAACGTGACGGCAATAATCAATGGAACACAGCCGAAGCTTGCGCCTTTGGTGGTGATGACGCCGCGCAGCGGTTGGTGGCATTCAACCAGTGAGCGTGGCGGCGGATTGGTTTGCTGGCTGGAAGTGATGCGCGCGCTGGTGGCCAAAAAGCCAGCGCGCACCGTGCAGTTTGTTTCTTCCAGCGGGCACGAACTTGGCCACCTGGGCTTGGATTCTTTTATCGAACGCCGACCGGAACTTGTTAAACAAGCGCATGTTTGGATTCACTTCGGCGCGAACATCGGCGCTGTCGGCGCGCTGAATCGCTTACAGGCGCTGGACGATGAACTGGAAACCATCGCCGCTGACGCAATGACCAAAGCCGGAATTACGATCAACGACAAAGCCAAACGCGGTGTTGTGCCGTTTGGCGAAGCGGGCAACATTCACCGCGGCGGCGGACGATATGTTTCGCTGCTGTGTCCTGGCAGTTCGTTGTTTCACCACCCGGCCGATCGTTGGCCGGATGCCGTGGATGTGGCTGCAGTTGCGCGCCACGCAAAAGCCTTTACCGAAGTGGCCACTATGTTGGCAAACAAATAACGACAGAAGTATTGGCAGGCAAAAACTTCAGCGGCTTTGTTATTAACTGCCTGCGCGAGTGCTGGGCTTTTCGAAGATCAGAAAGTACATCTTTTTGCCGTACTCCTCGTCAAAAAATCCAGGCCGGCTTTCTTTAAAGATAAATCCGGCGCGAGTAATTTCTTCGCGCACCAACTCAGCAGGGATGACATGCATACGATGATAATCGGTCCGAGGACTGCCTGCCGGGCCTTCCCCATCAATTACAACCAAGCGTCCGCCGGGTCTCAATGCCTTTAGCACTGCCTGCATTGTTTGTGCGTATTCGCGGAATTCGTGATAGCTATCCACGATCAACACGGCGTCAAGATCGTTTGGCAAGCGCGGATCGGCGCTTTGGCTCAAGATCGTTTCGATTTGCGGCAGCTTGGCCTGTTCCTGTCGCGCGCGCAATTTCTTCAACGCAGCATCGTCAATGTCCACCGCATAAACTTTGCCTTCCGTGCCAACGCGCGCAGCCAGATGAAACGTGAAATATCCTGAGCCGCTGCCAATGTCCGCAACGCGCTGGCCGGATTTCAGGCCCAAGCCGTTCAGCACTTCGGTCGGCCGTTGCCATTCATCACGCTTGCGGTCTCGCTCGGTGGGATTGGGAACAGATGTACCCTGATCTGTACTCCGACGTTGTTGGCCATACGAAGTTTGCGACCAGGGCAACGTACAGATGATCAGCATGGCAAACAAGAAGTACATTGCCTGTTTAGTTTTCATTTCTTGGTACCTCATAGGAAAAGTAGTCGTTCGTTGATGCAATACACATCGGCGTCTGTTTCCGTAAGAATCCAGGTAGGGTGATACCTCACCCTGGTATTTCCGCCGGTATCAGTTGGTTATTTAATCTTTTTCACTGGGATGTCTTCTCATTCCTGATGAAGAATCAGGTGTGTCACTTGCCCTTTTTCATCCCGTACGAAACTAAACTGAATATCAATTATTTTGACGAAGAACCTGGTTTCCGACTCAGGGAATAATTCAATTGTCGGCCGACCGAGGTAAGCGAGAAAGAGCCGGTCATTTTCGATGAAGACTTTGAAGTTTCTGCTGGGCTGACGTTCGTATTCGCCCACATAAGCTTCATACAGTTTTGGGTCCACTTTGATTTCTTTGCGCTCGACCGGAAGATCATATTTTTCACCGAAGACAATGGCCGCCAAATCACGCGCGATGAATGGAGAGGGCGAATTGCCCAGATTGCTGAGCACAATGACGGTCACTTTTTCATTCGGATAGTGTCCTAGAAAGGTGACGAATCCATCAATGCTGCCGCTATGGCCGATCTGTTTTCGATGGAGCTGTTCGTCCACGATCAGGCCGTAAGCGTAATTATCTTTCAGGGGTGTCGTCATCGCGGCCAGACTTTTTGCGGATACAAGTTTTCCCGCGGTAAGCGCCTGGATCCAACGGTATAAATCTTCTACTGTCGAATGAATCCCGCCAGCGGAGAAAGAAACTGACAAGGCTACAGGTTCCACGTTGATCAGTTTGTCCCCCACACGTTCGTAGCCTTGAGCGCATTGCTTCAAAATCGCGCTTGTGGGGTCATAACCCGAAGCATTCATTTTTAACGGGCCAAAAATGTTTTCCCGCAAAAACGCTCCGTAGGTTTTTCCAGAGACACGTTCAATGATGTGACCCAGCAAAGCATAATTGGAATTGCTATAGCGAAACTGTTCGCCCGGTTTGAAATCGAGCGGTTTGTCTTTGAATCGAGCAATCAAGGCTGCCACCGTAGTGTGCTGTGTTTTTAGCTCTCGATAGCCTGAAAAGGCGGTGAAATTAGGCACGCCTGCGGTGTGCGTGAGCAGATGGTGAATTGTGATCGTCTGCCAGGCCGCCGGACATTCTTCCACGTATTTGCAGATCAGGTCCTCAACTTTCAGCTTGCCGCGCTCTTGCAGGATTAGAATTGCCATCGCGGTAAATTGTTTGGTGACGGAAGCAAGCCGAAATTTTGTTTGCGGCGTAATGGGGGTGCTGTCTTCATAGTTGGCCATACCGTAGCCTTTGCTAAGGAGCACTTTGCCATCTTTGGCTACTAAAACCGCACTACTAAAGCGGCCGAGCTTGACGCCCGCATTCATGTACTCATCAACTTTTGCGCCAATGTCTTGCGCTGAAGCGGCTGCGGTGAAACAGGCGCATAACAACAGCAGGGTTGGTGGTGTAATCAGTCGCAGTTGTTTTCTGGTCATTTGATCCCTCAACGTGGAGCTTTGAATCTGAGCTTGATGGTTGACTGCCATTCGCAGTTAAGCTTTTTCTTGGTCGAAGCTCACTTATCCTCAGTTCTCCGTTTGAAGGTGAAGGTAATCGGCTGGAAGGTCACTCCTGGGCGACTTGGGGCGCCAATATCTTCTTCGTTCCCTTTTAGTGTGTTCTCATCCACCAGTTTGCCGGTGGAGACAACGACCCCGGCCCCGCGACCACGACGTCCCCACTGCAATGTCTGCCCATCAACAACGCGGATGAAGTCACTCTGCATTTGAAACGAGCCTCCGCCCGGGCCGGATACGGTTGATCGGCTGCGAACCACACCACCTTCGACCGCAAAGGTGATGACGATGTCCAGAGGAACTCCGTCCGGGACTTCCAATCTTCCGGCCCACACGCCTAGAAATGGCTTCATCTGTTCAGGGCTGGGCGGTGGCATATTCAAGTATTCCGCCACTCTTGGGTCGGGTCCGCCCTTTTGAATCGCCGCTTCGGCTTGGGCCATTAGACGCTTGGTCATCGTTGATTCTCCATAAAGCGCAATTGCCCGTTGTATCAGCTTGACGGCTTCAGCTCCGTTCTGTGCCGATATGTTTCGACTGGCAGAGCGCAGCAGCACTTTTTGTGGAATGTTCACCTGATAGCCATAAGCCTCAGACAGTGCCTGGTATTTCGGTGCGAGTTCTAAGAGCTTGGCGTCTTTGGTCGCTGGTTCGAAGTCGTGGAAAAGTCGTTTAAGCCCCTCATAAATCCCTTTGTAGACCATTGTTTCGTGCGTCTCGTCGGTGATCTTGACCTGTTCTCCGTAAAAACTTTTCGGCGCGGCTTCGATCAGTGACGGCCATTCATTCAGCCAGCCAATTGACTTTTCAATGCTCACAAGGCGGCCGCGATAGTTCGGAGTTTTGGTAATTGTGGCTTTGGCTTTCTCAACCAGTGGTTTCAACTGGGGAAAGCCAACGAATGGCGCATCTATCGGCAGATACCATTGGAAAACCGCTGGCCGTGCGGTGAGCGCGTGATAAATGAATAGACCTCCCTGCGAATGGCCGATCAGAACGCGCAAGGGTTGGGTGCGGTATTTCTGCTCAATTGTGGGAATGAGTTCATCAGCCAGAAATGCCAGAAAATGATCCTTGCCAGCTCTCTTAGCGTATTCTTGCGGAATCGGCATATCCCGCTCTCGGTTGGTATTCGTGACCGCCACAACTATCGCTTCCGGCATTTGCGGAAATTCTGAGCCGCCCGTCATAAATCGCACGGCGCTGGCGGCAATTAAGCCCAGTGTTTCGCCGTCGGTTGCATAGATGACCGGATAGCGTTCTTTAGAGGCGGCATAAGAGGCCGGCAGATAGACGCGAATCTCGCGCTCTTCGCCAAGCCGCTTTGAGTCAAGATCGAAAGTCTGGCCGATTGTGATGGGCATGTCGGCCTTTGTGGCAGCTTTGTTTTGTGCTTGGCCCGCAGGGACACATTTTAGATGAAGTGGACTCAGGCTTATCAAACAGAGAATAGACAAAAGCAGCTTGGAATATCGCATTGGCAACCGTGTAACCTTTCTTTTATTTGCCGTGAAGCAATTGAGTTGAGTAGTTACTGCAAGCGATTTGCAGTTTTCTGCCAATCGCAATCACTGGCGTACGCGTTTGAACAGGAATTGGAGCGGCGGCGCGTCTTCAGGCTTTTCAAAATTAACGCCGCCAAACCGCATCTTTCCCGAAAGCGTGTCACCCGCGAGTGTTCCCTCGAAAAGAATCACACCACGTGGGCGCATGCCGTTCATAAACCCGTAGGTCAATCCGGTCGGCGTAATGCGCAGATAGCGCACGCGCCGCACGCGATGTTCAGCAGGCGCGGTGGGATTGAGAACCTCTCCGATCACTTGGCCGTTCTCGACTCTGATCCGCAAAGTCTCTTTGCCCATGCGCGGTTCATCCGCGCCCATCCAAACATCGCCGACCCAATCGCCGATGTAATTACGCGCTTCTTCTGGCGTGGGAAATGGCGTAGCCAGCAGTCCTTCCACTGTCTCAGTCGGCGGCGGACGATGTTCGACTTCGGCAATGCGGGCAAGTAGTTTGGCGCTGTCGGATGGTGCGCCGTATCCGGACACGAGGACGTTGTAGGCTTCACGCGCCGCTGCGCCGCGTCCTTCCATCAACAGGTCATCCACAACATTCTGAAGCAGCTTCTTAGGCGGAATGACGTTAGCGCCAAGCGATGCACTGACTTTCGTGTAATAAGGCAGAATGCTTGTGGTAGGAAACTCTGGTGCCGAAAATCTGGAATAGTCGCTGAACACCTGGCGCAATCCCAGATATGTGCCCAGCATCTGCATGGTCTCGTGCCCTTCCAACTGGAATTTCTCTCGATAAAGCTTCCAAGTCGCGGGTGCCTTGGCAGTGAGCATCTTCCAGGGTTCCTCTGGCCAGCCGAATTTCGCTTCCAGCGAGGCATAGCGCACAGGTGATGTCGTGGCTGTGCGGGCGATCAATTTATTCGCCAGCCAGTTCTCATCCAGGTGAATGGGCGCGTCTAGGGAAACCACAGCGCAATAGGTTGAGCGCGTTGCGGCCACATACGTTGCCAGAACGCCGCCAGAGGAAACACCGACGAAGGTGCGTGGCGCAGCCGTCCGAAACTGGCGATCTATGGCGGGCAGCAATTCCTTTTCGATGAAATCCAGAAAGAGATCGCCGCCCTGTTTCAAATTGCTGCCGCTGACAGAAAGGCCCGGCGGCGTAAGGTCGTAAACCCGCTTTTGGTTCGATGCCAGGGAATCTGCTCCGCGCACGTTTTCGATGCCAACGATTACTGATTCCGGGATTTGTCCGTTGCGCGCCAGTTCATCGCTGACTGTTGCCACTGGCGCAATCAGGTACTCCCCATCCACAACCACGGTGACGGGATAACGCCGGTCAGGAGCACTTTGTGAATACGAATCCGGCAGCACGACCAAAATCTGACGCATTTCTTTCAAGATCGCCGAGGCGACTTGAAACGACTGCGCGTTGCTGCCGCGCGAAGCCGCGACGGTACGCCCTGTTTGTGCAACCAACGTCGGAGTTTGTTGCGGCGATGCAGACTGGGCATACGCAGTCCCAGCGCTTAGCAAACCAAATACAATCAAAAGCAACTTGTGATAATTCATCTGACGAAACCTCATCAACGAAAGAGTGATTGCAACGCTTAGTCTTTGGGCAACGCCTGCCCGATGGCTTCACGCAAGCGTTTGCTCAAGGCTTCAGCATCCACAGACAACAGGACGTGAATGCAAGAAACCTTGCCCGCAGGGTCTATTACAAAATACGTCGGCATTCCCCACAGGCCGTAATCGCTGGCAACCTTGTCGCTGCCGAGCAGAAACGTGGAAGCCATAGGATGTTCTTTCAAATAAGCCTGCGAATTGAAATCCTGGTCGGGCCAAACGCTTAGGGTGAAAAACTTGATGGGTTGCGTCCGGTATTCACGCACCAGTTGGTTAAACACTGGTTCCAGCTTGCGGCACGGCCCGCACCAATTGGCCCAGAAATCCAGGACCACGACCTGGCCGCGCAACTCTGAAAGCACGACGGTTTTCCCTTCCGCAGTTTTCAGTCGCCAGTCAGGGGCTGCTTCGCCGACCTTTAGCTCTTTCACCTGGTCACCGCCGCGCGGGCGTTGCGGTGCAGATGAAAACTCGACCGGGATTTGTTGGGCGCAAATTGGCGCGCTCAATTTCAGCAGGCACATCACGACCAGCACACAGAGCTTCTGTGTCTTCATCGTTTACTCCCTGTTGTGATTGGGTGATTTATCGAAGCTGAAGCGCCGTGGCTTCAGTGTTGATTCAACGCGTTCCGCTTCCCAGCCATTGTTCCAGCCAGTCTTTGCGGCTGCGGCTTAGTTTCAGTTCTGTGCCATCTTGCAGAATGACCAGATGTTCACCGTTGAAGTGCGGGTGCAGTTCCTTGATACGATCCAGATTGACGATAGTGGAGCGGTGAATCCGCGCGAATTGTTCCGGGTTCAAGCTTGCTTCCAGTTCGTTCATCGTCTGGCGCAACAAATGCGCTTTGCCGCCGACGTGCAGCCGTATGTAATTGTCATACGCTTCGATCCAGTCAATTTCATCCGCGCGCACAAAAATCACGCGGCCTGTCGTTTTGACCATCAGTCGCGTCAGGTAACGCGGCGCGTCGGTTTTGACTTCACGCGTGCCCAACAACTGCATCAACTTTTGCCCCAGTTCGCTGGCGTCCTGCTGTGCGATTTGCCGTTTCGCCTGTTCCAGCGCCTTGCGAAAGCGTTCATCGCTAAACGGTTTCAGCAGGTAATCCAGCGCGCTGACTTCAAATGCCTTCAGCGCATATTGATCGTAAGCCGTGACGAAAATGATGACTGGCAGCGGATGGCCGGTGAGGTTTTCCAATACCCCGAATCCGTCCAGCTCCGGCATCTGCACATCCAAAAAGACCAAATCCGGTTGCAAGGCGCGAATGCTGCTGACGGCTTCGCGGCCATTGCCGCATTCTTTGACCAATTCGATTTCCGGGTCGCGCTTGAGCAAAGCGCGCAAATTGCGCCGCGCGGGCGGTTCATCGTCCACAACAATCGCTTTGATCTTTTTGTCGTTGCTGTTGCTCACGATGTTTGCGCAGCGAAACCAGCGGCTCGCCAGGGAATGGACACGCGCGCTTCGACGCCACCTTGCGCGCGGTTTTGAATGGCCAGTTCGAAATCCGTTCCGAAAAGCTGGCGCAACCGGGCCACCGTATTTGCCAGTCCCAACCCCGACCCAGTTTCCAATTGCCAATGTTCTGGCAACCCGACACCGTCATCACGCACGCGCAATTCCAGCCGTTCGCCTGTTCGTTTGGCCGTCAACGAAACCAACCCAGGAGCGGCGCGGCCTGCCAATCCATGGCGAATGGCGTTTTCGACCAACGGTTGTATGATCAGGTTCGGCACCAGCGCGTCCAGTGTTTCCGGCTGTGCTTCAATGCTGACCTGCAACCGATCTGAAAAACGCATCTGTTGCAGTTTTAAGTAAAGTTCCAGCCATTCCAGTTCTTCGCTCAAACTCACTTCCTGTTTGCCTGCATTATCCAGCGTCTGGCGCAACAGATCGCTTAAACCCACCAGCATTTGCACCGCCGCCGCATTGTCGTTATCGCGCACCAAACCCGTAATTCCGTTCAAGGTGTTAAACAGAAAGTGCGGATGCAGTTGCATCTTCAGCATCTGCAATTGCGCCTGCGCCAATTGCGTTTCCAGTTGCGAAGCGCGCAATTCGCGTTCGCGGAATTGCCGGTAATAATCCAGCGCGCTGCCGATGCCCAGCACCATTCCGTAAAACAATGCGCAAAATGGCAGGTTGGATAGCCATGAAGCAGCCAGACGCAACGGCAGCATCGAAAGATCCAGGCCGCCCGCCAGAATCAATTGCGTCAAAACCAACCCAACAACTGTATGCGCAAAACCCAATGCCAACACGGCGAACAGATGGACAAGCAGCGCCCTTTGCAGTGTACTTCTTTCAATCGGAAACCTGCGCCGCAACCACAAAGCCGCCGGAACCAGCATCACCCACACCAGCCAAACCGCCCACTGCGCGGCAAACATTCGCCAGGCCATGACTTGCGGCGATGACGGCGGCATGGGACCTCTTGTCCGCGGCAAGCGGATAAACGGCGTGCTGGCGGAAAAGACACCCAGCGCCAGCCAGCACAGCAATAACCCCGCCCACATCCGCCAACGCGAACGCATCCAAGCGGCTTCAAATAAGCCGGACGGAGAGTTGGTTTCGCCGTGTTTGTGCTCGCTCAAGTTCATGGTGTGATTGCCATCCGGCACGAATCACAAGATACCATCGGGATACGGCGTACGCTGCAGCTTTGTGGTGAGTTGTGCGAATTTTGCCGTGAAATCCATTTCAGGCAGGTAAACGGTGCGGGATGACGTTTCAGGCTACTGAACAAGTCCAAGGTAGAATTTGATTCGTTTTTTGCACAAGTGAAGAGTTACTGGCCTGAAAAGGGTTTTGACTGTTAGTGATAGGCTGAAGAACAGAAGCGGATTTGCAGCATCCTGACTGTGCCTTTTTCAGAGAGAGGTAGGAAAAAGATGCTGATTAACAGTACCGAGGCCACGATCCTGATCATTCTTTCCCTCGTGGCCACCGTGATCGCAAGGTATCCTTTCGCCGTCGCTCGCTCTCCTTTTTGATTTCGCTCAAATCCGCAACCGGCCGTATCTCATTCGCTCCCAATTTCATGCCTGGATGCTGCGAGATAAGCTGAATGACATGATTGAGGTCTCGCGCTTCAAGGATGTGAATGCCGCCGAGCTGTTCCTTGGTTTCCGCATAGGGGCCGTCAGTCGTCACGACATTGCCGTTTTGCCAGTACAAGGTTACCGCAGTGTCCTGAGGCTGAAGAGGTAATTCGGCAACAACATGTCCATTGGCGCGCAGATGGTCGTTATACTCAAAGCATTCGTCGAACATTGCGTGTTGCTCATCCTCGGTCATCCCTTCGAATTTTCCTGGCTCTATGTATCCCAAACAGATGTATTTCATCGGTTTCTCCTCCTTGCCCATAACTCAACAAGCCGTAGCTCATCATTCTGTTATTTGAGGCTTCGCATCGAGAAAGTCGTTCACCATCTGGCGGCGCATAGCCCGTAGTTGGTTTTTGCTGCCCCGACAGAAACACCGTCAGCACCATCGCCAAGAAAAAAGCCGTTTTCTTCCTATTAGGCCGCCTTTCCTATTCCGAAGCCTCAAACCCATATCGTATTGCCGCTTCAAGGGTCTCAATGTTTATATCTTTGAGAGTTTTGAACCTGATGCAATACCCGGTCACGCTCGCCTTGCCGAGTTCTTTTCCATATGTCTGGCCCAAGTATTTCTTATCTTCGATACCCAGGATATAGACAGAGATTCCGGTTTTGTTTGCACTCAAACCAATTTGATAAAACTCTCTGGTTGTTCCATCCGCATATTTCATCGTGTGACATCCGTATCCAATATTGGGATTGGAAACAGTTTTGTTTTCACTGTTTTTGCCGTCCAGGAACCATAATTTACACGCTGGCAGTACTTCCAGAATGAGGCGGTGCAACGCCTCCATGTCACTGCGTTTTGGTTCAGGTTGGCTGGCAATATACTTTTGGATCTGTTCTTGTACGTTCATATTTACGCATCAGTTGGTTCGGTTTGGCGTTTGGTGGCGACGATTCTCAGTCATTCTCTTCGATCTGTGGCATGCCGGTTCGGACATCGCCGTCACGTTCGTAACTGACGATGATGATTCCTTTCGGCGCTATCTGGCTTCTCGTCACTTTGAAGGCTGCCGGGATCGTGCCGTCTTGAAACAAGCGTTTCCCTTGACCTAGCGTGATGGGAATGATCATTAGCTCCAGCCCATCAACAAGATCAGCTTTGAAGAGCGTCTGAAGCATGTCTGCACTTCCCATGACATGCAGATCAGGTCCGTCCGTTTGTTTTAACTGCCTGACGTTTTCCGCGAGGGCTCCGCTTAAAAAGACCGTGGGCTGCCAATCGCTCGAGTCCCGTGTATTAGAAGCCACGTATTTGGTTGCGGTCATGACGTTCGGCCAGAAGTTCGAATGCGTCGGCCAATACGTTTCCCATGCGGCGTAGGTTTTGCGTCCTAACAGCAGGTCTACCGGCTTGGCCAGCCGCTCCTGCACCACAGCCCCTGTAACCTCATCCGCATAGGGGAAAAACCACCCGCCGTGCTTGAAGCCGTCGCCGTCGTTCTCCTCGTTCTGTACGACACCATCGAGTGTCATAAATTCACATGCGATTATTTTTCTCATGATTATGTTCCTTCGACTCCTCTCTGATTTTGACGCAACGCCGTCTTTCAGCATCGATGGCAGCATTCGATGGCTTGTCAGCGCCGCTCACGTGTATCTCTTCGTTTGTCGGCGGCAAGGCTATTTCGTTGCTTCATCCGGGGCTGGCATGAAGAAAATCTCTCGTATCTCAATCCCCGTGCGGCACGCGTTGGCGCCCTTGCGTGCCCACGCCAGTGCCTCGTCCATGTCAGCGCATTCCAGTATCCACAAACCGCCCACGTGTTCCTTCGTTTCCAGGTATGGTCCGTCGGTGAGCAGCAGTTCGCCATTGGGCTGCGCCCGCAGTGTGCGGGCCGGGCCCAGGCCTCCGGCGAACTTCCTGACACCAGCAGCGATCATTTCGCGATTGAGCGCGTGAATCTCCTCCACGATCGCCTCGTCTTGTGTGGACGGGTCAAAATCGTCGGGAAGGTAACCAGAAACCAGATATTGCGGCATAATTTCTCCTTGTCTTTGTAACAGTTTTCAGGTGGGCTGATTTGCCTGCCTTCACGAGATAGTCGAACGGCCATACTGGAATTCGACAGATCGTGCAAAAAAAATGTTTTTATTTCAGCTCGCGAATCCGCTGTTGCAGAAATTGCCGCTCTGGTTCCTGTTGGGTCAGCTTTTGGGCTTTCTCATAAGCGGATCGAGCCTCGGCTGTCCTGCCGAGCCTGCGATACATCTCCGCGCGGGCTGAATGCGTCAGGTAATAATTGGCCAAATCGCCATTTTCCAATACTGCGTCTATCTGCTGAAGACCCGCCTCTGGCCCATCGCACTCGGCAACCGCCACGGCACGATTCAGCCGTACCACTGGCGATGGGTGAATTCGTAGCAATTGGTCATAAAGCGCAACGATCTGCCGCCAGTCGGTCGTCGCCAAGGATTCTGCCTTCGCATGAACGGCTACGATCGCAGCCTGCAGTGTGTAAGCGCCGAAGCGGTGCGAATTCAGGGCTTTTTCCACCAGTGCTATTCCTTCGGCGATTTGCTCTCGGTTCCAGAGCGAGCGATCCTGGTTTTCCAGCAGGATCATCTCTCCGGTCGGCGAGGTTCTCGCGGCCTGACGGGATTCCTGAAGCAACATCAGGGAAAGCAACCCAATGACTTCCGGCTCTGGCTGAAGTTCGGCCAGCAACCGGCCCAATCGAATCGCCTCGCTGGTTAGCTCGGTCCGCGTTACCTCCGCTCCCGCTGCAGCCGAATAGCCCTCGTTAAAGACGAGATAGATGACCTGAAGCACCGCGCCCAATCGCTCCGGCAACTCCTGCGGCATCGGCACCTCGTACGGGATCGGTGTTTCTCGAATCTTTGCTTTGGCGCGCACAATGCGCTGCGCCAGCGTACGCGGAGGGATGAGGAAGGCCTTGGCGATCTCCTCGGTGGTCAGCCCGCAGACCTCACGCAAGGTGAGAGCAACGCGCGCTTCCGGCGCTAGCGATGGATGACAGCAGGTAAAAATCAGGCGCAGCCGATCATCCTCAAGGGATTCCTCTTCATTGGGCTTTTCGGCTGAACTCCATTGCGCTTCGAGGTGTCGCACAAGCTCATCTTGAGACGCATCAAATCTTGCCCGTCGGCGCAGCGTATCAATGGCTTTGAATCGGGCCGTCGAAATCAACCATGGTCGCGGGTTGCCGGGTACTCCACTCCGCGGCCACAGGCTCAGCGCAGCCGCAAAGGCTTCGTGCATCGCCTCCTCGGCAAGATCAAAATCACCGAGCAAGCGGATCAGAGTTGCCAGGATTCGTCCCGAATCCTCTCGATAAAGGGAGTCGAGCAATTCGCGTATCTGCTCGGTGGAACGTTCGGACATGACGACGACCTTAGCAAACCAGCTACCCCGAATCAATTTGGCAAACGGCGGATCGATGCAAAGTGCCCAGGTCATGATTCTGAAATCTGGACAACAGAACGCTTCCTCGGTTGTCTCAAAATCGCCAATGCACTCATTCGTGCAGAAGATCTTGGTCCCTGGCAATCTGACTATGCGTCAGGCGCCAGAGGGTCGGACGAAGCGCCGCATATTGTGCAATGGAGAATCCCACATTCCTTCTTGTCTGTTATCTGCTGGCCATCGACGTGTGCTTCGTGTCTTCGCGGTCTCTCCCCTTCTTCCGGGCCAAAATTTCTCGTCGGAAAAACAAGAAGTTGCGGGTGAGTATCATGGAGGGCTTGACGGCGGGCTTGCGCCGCTGTATATAACCTATCAGTTATGCAACCGACAAGTTATGGACAAATGACGCCCAAT
>CAZMXG010000118.1:0-25399 GCA_964570175.1 uncultured Heliomicrobium sp.
TGGAACACACCTTCAGTTTGCCAAACGACCCTTTTCATTTCAGACACCACTAAAAAATGTCTACAGTGTTGCGGATTGCGGCTTGTGTGGAAACAGGCTTGAACAATTATTGTGTCGTCAAAGACAAAGTAAAAAACGCCCTAAGGAAACTTGCGAAGCAAAGCACGACGGAAGTCTTTGTGGATGAGTGGGTATTGTTCAGGATTGCGTTTAATTGACTCCAGGCAGGCTTCGACTGTTCTGACGAATTCACTTTCAAGACCGGAGTCAACTAGACGATACCATTCTGCGGCGTCGTTGATGTCCTCTTCAGCTTCATCGGTGACAAGCAACGTGTAATCAGCCATTACGCCTCAGATCCTTCTTCACCTCTTCCCACGAGCGAGTTGTTGCAAGCCCCTGATCGAAACGTTGTCTTCGCCGATCAAGCTCGGCTTTTTGAGTATCGGCCACAGACAATTGCTCAGGCGTTGAAGCGATGCTGTCCCACAAATCTTCCACCAACTGAATTCGCTCGGCCACACTGAGTTTGAGAATTTCTTGCGTCAAAGTCATTTCCATAATGCGAGTCTATTTTTGCAGGGAATGAGTTGCAAGCAGGTCTCAAGCCCACGATTTACTCGCAGACTTGAGACCTGAAAGTGATTTAGAAAATGTATCCACCTGCTTCGACGACTTTATCTGCCAGTCGTTCACGAATCGCAGCCGTGTTGAGCGCGTCCTGTTTCGTTAACCGGCGTAGCGCCGTCAGCATCACGCGAAGTTCATCGCCTTCGGCAATTGCCGCCAAAGCGTTTTTCGCCGCTACTTCAATGCGATTGATGGCGTCGTAGGTGTACAGCCGGGTCGCGTCAATTTCGAAGCTGTGTTTGTCCGCTCCGTTTTTGGCGATCAGCTTGGCGGTGCGGCCAACGGAGCTGTCAATCTGGAAAGCTTCGATGATGACGTCCGCCGTCCAGCTCAGAATCATTTGCTGTTCGGTCAACGCCGCCTGGAATTTCTGCGCGGCGGAACCGATCAGTGCGATGGCGACTTTCTTGGCGTTTGCTGCAAGTTTGCGTTCGTTGGCCAGTGGGGAATCGTCTTCATCAACGTCGAAGGAAGGCCCAGCCAGTAATTCTTCCTGCAATTTCATCGCCGCTTGAAATAACGGCAAGCCGCCTTTCATCGCGCGTTTGATCAACTGTCCCGGAATCAGCAGGCGATTGATTTCGTTTGTGCCTTCGTAAATGCGGTTGACGCGGCAATCGCGGTAAACGCCTTCCGCCGGGTAATCTTCTGTGAAGCCGTTGCCGCCGTGAATCTGGACGTTTTCATCAGCGCAATAAAACAGCGTTTCGGTTCCGGCGACTTTGATGATGGCGCATTCGATGGCGTATTCCTCGATGGCTTTCATCAATTCGGCGGGGTTCTTTTTGTCAATCGTTTCTTCTTTGGTTTCGATCATGCCAGCGGTGCGGTACACGGCGGATTCGCCTGCATACAGCCGCGCCAGCATTTCTGCCAGTTTGTATTTGATCGCACCAAAACTGGCGATGGAGCGTCCGAACTGCTGACGCTGCGCAGCGTACTTGGCGGCTTGCGACAAAACACGTTTGCCACCGCCGATGGCTCCGGCGCCCATCTTGATGCGTCCAAAGTTCAGTACGTTGAAAGCGATCAAATGACCTTTGCCAATTTCGCCGAGCAAGCGATCTTTGGGGACTTTGCAATCCTGCATCAGCACAGGTGTTGTCGAAGAACCGCGCTGGCCGAGCTTGTGTTCTTCGTTGCCGTGACTCAAGCCCGGGTCATTCTTTTCCAGAACGAAGCCCGTAAATTTGTCGCCGTCCACTTTGGCAAACACCGTGAAGACATCCGCGAAACCACCATTAGTGATCCACATTTTTTCGCCATTCAAAATCCAGTGCTGGCCATCTTCGCTCAATCGCGCAGTGGATTTCGCCGCCAGCGCGTCGGAGCCAGAGCCGGATTCGCTCAGGCAATAAGCGCCGATCCATTCACCGCTGCCGATCTTCGGAAGGTATTTTTCTTTCTGTTCAGGCGTGCCGAACAAAACAATTGGCAACAGACCAATGCTGCTGGTCGCGCCAAAACCCGTGGAAAATGACGCCTGGCCGGACATGTTTTCGGCTATCAGCATGTTCGACACGTGATCAAGTTCCAGCCCGCCATATTCTTCGGGAATCGTGGCGTTGATCAAGCCCAGGTCAGCGCCCTTTTTGATCAGCTCGCGCTGGATTTCGTAGTCTTTGCTTTCAATCTTTTCGCTGTTGGGAATGATTTCCTTGTCAAAGAATTCCGTTGTTGTTTGTCCGATCAGCAATTGTTCGTCGCTGAAATCTTCGGGTGAGTAAACGGTCGCGGGCAAAGTTTCCTGAAGCAGAAACCCGCCGCCTTTGATGACTTCTTTTTCTAGTGCTGCTGCCATGGTTTATCTCCTAAAGTTTTCTCCCACGAAGACACACAAAGCAACACGAAGAGAAGAAGCTTTTAGACAGGATTTACAGGATTCGTCAGGATGAGCCGAATCAATACTAATCCTGTTCAATCTTGTAAATCCTGTCCATATTTCTTCGTGTCTTCTTCGTGTGGCTTCGTGGGCAGTTTTTATCGCATCAAATTTTCAAAAATGCCTGCCGCGCCCATTCCGCCGCCGACGCACATGGTGACCATGCCGTAGCGCGCTTTGCGGCGTTTCATTTCGTACAGCAAAGTCGCCGTCAGCTTCGCGCCCGTGCAGCCCAGCGGGTGGCCAAGCGCAACCGCGCCGCCATTGACGTTCAACCGCTCCAGGTCCAAGTTCAGAACTTTGATGACCGACAACGCCTGAGCCGCGAACGCTTCGTTGAGTTCGATCAAATCAATGTCTTCCAGCTTCAGCCCTGCAATTTTCAGGACTTTGGGGATCGCGACGACTGGGCCGATGCCCATTTCTTCAGGGGCTACGCCGCCAGTGGCGAAGGCGACAAAGCGCGCCATCGGTTGCAAGCCCAACGCTTCGGCTCGCTCGGCAGACATCACCAGCGCCGCTGCTGCGCCATCTGAAGTTTGCGAAGAATTACCAGCGGTGACGGTTCCTTTGACGTGAAACGCCGGGCGCAGTTTTGCCAGGCCTTCGACGGTCGTGTCGCGACGAACGCCTTCGTCAACTTCAAAAACGGTTTCGCGAACGCGAATTTTGCCGCGCCCTTTTTCATCGGTTTCCAGTTCGCGCGTCGCAACGGTGAAAGGAACAACTTCGTCCTTGAACCGGCCTGAATCAATTGCTGCCGCAGCGTTGCGGTGGGAGCGCACGCTGAATTCGTCGGCCTGTTCGCGGCTGATTTCGTATTTGCGTGCCAGATTTTCGGCGGTCAGTCCCATGTTCAAATACGTGTCGGGATAGGTGTCTACCAGCGTAGCGTTCGGCGACAAGTTGTGACCTCCCATCGGCAACAGCGACATTGACTCTGCGCCACCGCCAATGGCGACATCAGCCGATCCGACCATGATGTGTTCGGCGGCTTGCGCAATCGCCTGCAACCCTGACGAGCAAAACCGATTGATCGTGATGGCCGAAGCCGTGTTCGGAATGCCCGCCAGCAACGCCGCCTGCCGCGCCATGTTCATGCCTTGTTGCGCTTCGGGCGTTGCGCACCCGATGACGACATCTTCGATTTCTGCTGGATTGAGCTGCGGCGTATCTGCCAGCAGCTTTTTGATGACGGCCGCGGCCAGATCATCGGGCCTGGAATCTTTCAGCGCACCTCGCCCGGATTTGCCGATGGCGGTTCTCAGAGCATTGACGATTACTGCATCACGCATATTTTCTCCTCGAATGTTTAGTATTATCTGTAGCTTGGTGGTGGCAGCATGTCTGTAACTGCAATGACAATGTTCGGTTCGATTAAGGGCGAAACGGACTCGCTTTCGACAGCGATATGCTGATCTCCATAGCTGAACCCATGCCGCGCATCTGAATCGGGAATCGGACGGCGGAAAATTTCCAATTGATTCTTTTTCAGATTGAGTACCCAGTAATCTTGAATTCCAGCTTTTGCATAAAGACTCGCTTTCCTGGTGCGGTCGTAGTTAAGCGTCCTGTCTGAAATTTCGACAATCAAATCTGCGGATGTTGGGTGATCAGTTGGGTAATCTTCCAGCCTTCCTTTGACAACGGCAATATCCGGCTCCGGTTCTGATCGCTGACCAAATCGCAGAGGCGCTTGAGTCTGAACAAACCAGTTAGGCACAAAAGCCGATTTCAACAGATCTGCTGTTCGGGTTAATGCAATCACGTGTGGTCTCCCCATTGCACTCATTTCAATCACCTCGCCCTCGATTAACTCAACGCGTTTGCCATCGAAAAAACCCAATTCGGCCATTTGGTAATACTCTCCAATGGACCACAGATGTGGCTTAGGTTCGATCACCTGAGCTTGTGCTGTACTCATAACATCTCCTTAATTTCTTAATGGCTTGCCGGTTTTCAGCATATGCGCCAGCCGTTCCTGTGTCGCTTTTGTACCGCACAGACTGACGAAGGCTTCGCGTTCCAGGTCGAGCAGGTACTGTTCGCTAACACGCGTCGGGCGAGTCAGATTGCCGCCGCTCATGACCGTGGCAATCTTCAAACCGATCAGCGCATCGTGCGCGGAAATATAACCGCCGCGTTGCATCATATGCATTCCCAGTTTGAATTTGGTCAGTGCCGCTTCGCCTAGCACCAAAACATCCTGACGCGGTTGCGGCGCAGTGTAGCCTTCAGCCACCAACGTCAGCACGGTTTGTTTGGCTTCTTCGATGACGCGTTTGTCGTTCATTACCACGCGGTCGGTTTTGCGAAGCAGTCCGAATTTCTTGCCTTCGACGGCATTAGTGGCGACTTTGGCCATTGCAGCCGTTTCGAAATTGGCGCGCAACACTTCGAACTGATCAACGCCTGGAGAATTTTCTGCCGCTTCGGCTGCGCGCACAGCCATTTCTTTGGTTCCGCCTCCGCCGGGAATGACGCCGACGCCGACTTCGACCAGGCCGATGTAAGTTTCCGCTGCTGCCACGGCGCGGTCGGCATGCAAGACCATTTCGCAGCCGCCGCCCAGCGTCAGGTGATGCGGTGCTACGACCACGGGTTTCGGCGAATAGCGCAGACTCATTGTTGTGTTTTGGAACTGGCGAATCCCAAGCGCCAGTTCGTCCCATTCACCTTCCTGTGCGCCCAGCAAAATCATCATGATGTTGGCGCCTGCCGAAAAGTTCTCGCCCTGATTGCCGATGACCAAGCCGACGAAGTTCTTTTCGACTTCCTTGATCGCAAACTGAATCATTCCCAGTTGATCGCTTCCGAGCGCGTTCATCTTGGAATGAAACTCGACGCAGGCGACGCCGTCGCCCAAATCAATCAAACTTGCGCCAGCATTTTTCTTGACGACTTTGTTTTGGTCTTTCAGCGATTTCAGGATCGTGATGCCTGCCGGAACCGGGACAGGTTTGTATTCGCCTCTGGCGAAATCGAAGTATTGCCGCTGGCCGTTTTCGGTTTTGTAAAAGCTTTTGGCCCCGGTGCTAAGCATCTTTTCGACGTTGGCGGGAACAGGGCGGCCTTCTTCTTTCAATCGCGCAAAGGATTTTTCCACACCGATGGCATCCCATTTTTCAAATGGACCCATTTCGTGCGCGAAGCCCCACTTCATCGCGTTGTCAATTTCGACGATGTTGTCGGCAATTTCAGGGATGCGATTGGCGGCGTAACTTCCGGCTTCGGACATCGTGCGCCACAAAAATTCACCGGCTTTGTCCTGCGCATAAACCAGCGAACGCAGTCTTTCTGGAAGGCTTTCAATCTGTTTGGCCGCGCTCAAAGAAGCAAATTGCGCTTTTTGCTGCGGGCGATATTCAAAGGTGTTCAGGTCAAGTGTGGTGATGTCCTTGCCGACTTTCTTGTAAAAACCTCCGCCGGTTTTGTCGCCCAGTAAACGGCGCTCGACCATCGCTTCCATAAACGCAGGAACCTTGAACGATTCGCGTTTTTCGTCGTTCGGCAAACTGTTGTAGAGGTTTTTCGCTACGTTGTAGGCGGTGTCGAGTCCGACAACGTCCAGCGTTCGGAAAGATGCGCTTTTGGCGTGGCCAATCACGGTGCCGGTCAGCGCGTCCACTTCTTCAAAGCTCAGGCCGAGTTCGCCCATTACGTTAAAGGCATTCAGCATTGAAAAATTGCCGATGCGATTGGCAACGAATCCGGGTGTGTCTTTGGCGTAAACGACGCCTTTGCCCAGCTTTCGATCCGTGAAATCAGCGATGAACTTGGTGACTTCGGGATCGGTTTCGGGCTGCGTGATGATTTCCATCAGGTGCAGATAGCGCGGCGGATTGAAAAAGTGCGTGCCCAGAAAGCGTTTGCGGAAATTGTCCGAACGGCCTTCAGCAAGGCTGACCAGCGGAATGCCCGATGTGTTCGATGTGATAATCGCTTCCGGCTTCAGATGCGGCTCGATGCGCTCATACAGCGAACGTTTAATTTCCAGCTTTTCAACAATGGCTTCGATAATCCAATCGCAGTCTTTCAGTTTCGGCAGATCGTCTTCAAAGTTGCCGACGGTGACAAGCTTCGCCGCATCGGCGACGAAAAAAGCGGCGGGCTTTGCTTTTTGTGCGGCGTCAAATCCAGCTTGGGCAATGCGGTTGCGTATGGCACGCGATTCCAGCGTCAAACCTTTGGCTTGTTCTTCGGGCGTCAATTCTTTCGGCGCAATGTCCAACAGCAAACAGGGAATCCCCGCGTTTGCCAGATGCGCGGCAATTTGTGCGCCCATGACGCCCGCGCCCAAGACCGCAGCTTTTTTGATCTGCATAGTTGATGTCTCCTATCAATCGTCTACAAATAAGTTCCCGCTTCTTCACGTACTTTTGCGGAAGAAGGGTTAATAATTCGTCAAAATCTTTTCCGGCGAAAAACCGAGTTCACCCAGTCGAACCTTGGTCTGTTCGATCATTTGCTGCGATCCGCAGACCAGCGCCAACGGGTTGTTCATTTCCGGCACTATGTGGTCAAGCAGGCTTTGCACGTAACCGGTTGGGCCATCCCAGTCGGTGTCCCCGGGTTGGCTGATGACCTGGCGCAGCTCTACTCCGTGTCGCCGCCAATCGGTTGTCATCTCATCTTCGTAACAGAAATCTTCAATTGTGCGCGCGCCGTAAAGCACGAACAGCCGCCCGTAATCGTTTCGGTTCGGAAAAATGTGGTGGAGCGCCGAACGCAGCGGAGCCAAACCCGTTCCCATCGCCACGAAAACCAGATCGTGGCCTTTGTGGTTTTCAACAGGGAAACCGGTGCCGACAATGTCTTTCAGCACGACATGCTTGGCAATATGCGGGTCGAACAACGCAGCCGTCACGTTGGGTGAAACACGCCGTTTGATCAAAAACTCAAATTCGTTTTCTTCAGGTGCCGATGCAAAGGCGTAATACGAATCACCATAATTGTCCATTTCCAGAACAGCGACCTGTCCGGCTGTGAAGTTTGGGCGCGAAGCGTTCTGGGGAATCATGAAAAAACTCCACGTTGTGGGAGTGTGCTTGGCAATGCGCGTGATGCTTAGATGAATTGGATACAACGTATTCATATTTCTTTCGGAGAGATCATTCCTGGTTTGAAGCCGCAACCTTTACCCAACGTGCAAACAACTTTCGCCTGCGCTCCATGATTTCTTTGGCGTTCGCAACTTTCATTATCAATTGCTCCAGATGGATCAGATAATCTGCTTCGCCGGACAGTTCACGCATTTCGGCAATGTACGGTTCAATTTTAGCGAAAACGCCCATGTGTTCAGTGTTGGAATCCAGAAAAACCTTTTCGTCAATCCCGCCATTGAGAACGAACGAAGCCGCCATGTCCCAATACGAAGTCAGCATGCGGTAATGCTCACTGGCTTCAAAACCGCTGGCGAACAGTTTGGAAATTTCCAGCGCGCTTTGCGGATTGAACTCTGTGAAATACCACTTGCGCGCACGGCGCATCCTTTCTTCGCGGCGCAATTCATAAAGCTTCAGGATCACTCCAACGTCATGTTGTTTGTCCGCCATTATCGCTCCCTCGAAACCGCTTTACTCTGCCACAGCATGAGCGGCTTCTTTTTCGTGGTAAATCCGGTCAATCGCCTTCTTATGTTTTTCAACAACGACCCTGCGTTTGACCTTCAGTGTCGGCGTCAACTCGCCGCTTTCCACGGTCAATTCATTTTCCAGCAACAGGACGGCTTTGATTTTTTCGTATTGGGACAATTCGGACGTGCACTTTGCCACCTCGTCTTCGATCAGGCGGACAATTTTTGGGTGGGCGATCAATTCGGCAGGCTTGCCAATCGGAATGTCACACTGTTGAGCATAAGCTTTCAGTGCATCCATTTGTGGAACAATCAATACTGCCGGAAATTTTCGCTGATCGCCGATGACGATGACTTGATTGACGAACCGGCTGCGTTTGATGGCGTTTTCAATAGGCTGTGGCGCGATGTATTTGCCGCCGCTGGTTTTCAGCAAATCTTTTTTGCGGTCGGTGATGAACAGAAATCCGTCTTTGTCCAGTTGGCCAATATCTCCGGTATGCAGCCAGACGCGGCCTTCGGCGTCGGTTTCCAATGCCTCTTCGGTTTCTTCGGGCCGATTGTAATACCCTTGCATGATGTTCGGACCGCAAGCCAGAATTTCCCCATCGTCGGCAATTTTGATTGTCACGCCGGGCATTGCTTTTCCAACCGAACCCAGGCGGTTGTGCGCTTCGGAATTTGACGAAATTCCTGGAGAGCTTTCCGTCAGCCCGTATCCTTGCAGGATCGGCATTCCGGCAGCGTAAAAGGTTTTGGCCAGTTCCGGAGCCAGCGCAGCTCCGCCGGAAACGAAATACCGAATGCCTCCGCCCATCGCTTCACGCCATTTTGAGAAAAAGAGAGTATCAGCAAGTTTGTGTTTTAGGTTCAGTGCAAAGCCCGGATCACCGCCATTGCTGACGACTTCAGCCCACTGCCGACCCACTTCAATTGACCAATGGGCGATTTTCGCGATCAAGCCGCCTTTTTCATCTGCTTTTTCCATCGCACGCGCATGGATTTTTTCAAACAGCCGCGGAACGCTGGTCAGGTAATGCGGCTTCACCTCGCGCAGGTCCTCGGCGACGGAATCAATGCTGCGGGCGTAAAAAATTTTGGCGCGCATGAACAGGTAATAGTAAATCACCGCGCGTTCAAAGATATGCGAAAAGGGAAGAAAGCTGAGGACCGGTTCGTCCTCGTCTACGGTCATGATTTGGGCGGTGCTTAAAACGTTGGCGACTAGATTGCTATGGGACAGCATCACGCCTTTCGGATCGCCCGTTGTGCCTGAAGTGTAAATCAGGGTTGCCAGCGTTTCTGGCGTGACGGTAGCTTGCAAGGATCCCAAAGCATGCGGATCGGTGTCATAAGCCGCCGTGCCCCAATTCAGCAGTTCGTCAAAACTCATCACTTTGCCGCTGGGAGCATTGACCGGATCGAAGGAGATTATCACGCGCAATTTGGGACAGGAATTCAGCGCATCACGCACTCTGTCATATTGGGCCTGGTTTGAAATGAAAAGAACTTCTACCCCTGCATCATTCAAAATGTAAGCAACTTGCTTTGGCGCTTGCGTCGGATAGATCGGCACATCCGCCGCGCCACAATTGATGATCGCCAGATCGGCTATCGTCCATTCAACTCGATTTTCTGATAACAACCCGATGTGATTGCCCGGACTGATTCCCAACGCATACAACCCCATTGCCGCCAACCGAACCTTTTCAAGCAATGCGGTTGACGACATTTGCTGCCACTGCCCATCACGCTTGAAGTTGAGTAATGCAGCTTTTTCTGTTGCCAGTGCGTGGCGGTACAGGTCTACCAATGTTTTGATTGAGGAAAATGGCTGGGATGATAGTTTGTTGGCGTCAGACATGGCTGGCATTCACTCCATTGAAGAAAATATCCAACACGGGCTCGGCCATTTCCGTCAGACTATGGTTACCGTGGCTCAAAACCCAATTCGTTGCCATCTCATCGAGCATGCCAAACAGCAGCTTGGCGATCAATTTTGCGTTGAGTGTAGGGCGGAATAAGCCATTTTTCTGGCCCTCTTCAATGATTTCGCGGAGCATTTGCAGGTAAGCGGCCAGATAAGTTGTCGAAAATTGCTTCATGAACTTGGTGGACTGGCGCAACTCAATCTGGAAAACGATTGCAATGTCCCTCTCCTGTTCCAAAAGCGAAAAATGGAGCTTGGCAAATCTCAGTAATTTTTGCTTTGCGTTCGCGATTTCGGCCAATTCAGCGCGGGCGCGAGTCAAAAATTCGCCCATTGCCCAGCTAAAGATGGAAGTCAGTAAGTCATCTTTGTTTTTGAAATAAAGATAAACTGTGCCATCGGCGACTCCTGCCGAACGCGCCACATCTGAAACTTTGGCATTGAAATAGCCCGACTGAGCAAAAACTTTGGCCGCGGCGCGCAGAATCGTTTCAGATTTACCATTCCGATTTTTTTCATCAGAGAATTCATCTGTGCGAACTGCCATTTTGTGTTTGGTTTGCATAGGATTTCAGTAAAGAGATGCAGGTGAATGAGTGCTCATTCACCTGCATCTTAGCGAAATCACGAAACCTCAGCAAGCGTTGCTGTAAATTGAGAAAGTTTTCTCTGACTACGCGCCGCTATCAGTTCGATTCGTCACGTAATGTAAGAAGAAAGATTACATTTAATGAAAAAAGTCGGCCCTAAATGTTGTGTCAAAAAAGTGAAATATGCTATCGTGCTTGCTGTCGGACGTTATCTTCCAAAATTTGTCAGGTAATCTTCCCAGGCTGGTTTCTAGCTGTGTCGTCCGAATTTGTGTGTGATTTTTAGGGTAAAGGCAATTGGCGTCATCAATCCCCCTACCGACCGTTGATGACAATTATCAATCCAGGAAGAAATTTAACCATATAGTCTGTTATTTGATTCTGGCGAGAGTCGCTTTCTTCGAGGTTCATAGCCTGAAATAGGCCGAAGATTGTCATCTTGTTCAGAATTCATTTGATGTGGCCAATGGTTATCCTTCACAAAAAGAGGATAAGGGTATGAATATGGGAATCCTTGAAAACGTTCGCTCGGCGAACGGTATCAAACCCAAAAGACGTTCGGTTTCCAGCTTGGATTTGATTGAAGGGCTGGCACGATTAGAATTCAGCTATCTCTTTGACTATCTTTCTCTTAAAGCGATTGCTTCCAAGTTTACTTTCAAGCGATATCCGCATCGAAGCATGATTTACAACATTGGGGATGAGCGGAGCCAAATCTTTGGGTTGATCAATGGGTACGTCAAAGTCATGCGCGCTGACAAAAGGGGAAATCAGGCGTTGATAGATATTATGGCACCCGGCGTTATTTTCGGCGAAGACGCGCTGTATCTGACCGGGTCGCGTGACAGGGCGATGCAGGCACATGACGATGTCACGGTTGTTTACGCCAGCAAGGAAGACTTTCAGCAACTGATCAGTGAATATCCCAGGTTGTATGACTATGTTTTCCGCACAATTGGCGAACGGCTGAAGCGCACGGAAGATCGCGTCCTGAATCTTTCGCTGGAAGCGGTTCCCGGACGGCTGACAAAGGTGCTGTCTGAAATGGCGTTTCGTTACGGAACTGTTCAGGAAAACGGATCGGTTGTGATCAATCTGAAGTTGCCACATCGCGAAATTGCCGATCTGGTTGGCAGCACACGCGAATCAGTGACTGCGCATTTGAACGACCTTCGCCGACGTGAATTGATTGATATCAACGAACGCCATATCGTCATCAATGATTTGGCGGCTCTGTCGGATGGGATCTGAAAAAACATTCTGAATTGATTTTGCGGATTTTGCGTCAGGGGGTAAAGTTGAGTTTCGGATCGTGCAATGTGCACGATGTTGAATTGTAGGCTTTATCCATCTGGCGTGCAGAGCAAAGTGATTCAGGAATGGACCGAAAGAGCACAGGCACTCAACCCAAGCGAATAGGCGTTGTCACCGGCGGTGGTGATTGTCCGGGACTAAATGCCGTCATTCGCGCTGTAGTCATCGGAGCGATCAACTGCGGCTGGGAAGTTTTTGGTATTGAAAAAGGCTTCGAAGGCCTGTTGCACCCTGAGCGTGTACATTTGCTGAATGCTCAGGACGTTCGTGGAATTCTTTATCGCGGTGGCACAATTCTCGGCACCACCAACCGCGGCAATCCTTTCAAACACATAATTACGGAAAGCGGCCAGGCGGCTGAAACTGATCTTTCGGATGACATCGTCGCGGCATTTCACCACCTGAACCTGGAAGCGCTGGTGGTCATTGGCGGCGACGGCACGTTGACTATTGCCAACCAGCTTTCCGAAAAAGGCATTCCTATCATTGGGGTCCCCAAGACGATTGACAATGACCTGATGGCAACTGAAATGACTTTTGGGTTCAGCACGGCTGTGACGACGGCCACGGATGCGATTGACAAACTGCACGCCACCGCCGAATCGCACGAACGCGTGATGATCGTCGAAGTCATGGGACGCAACGCTGGCTGGATCGCTCTTTATTCCGGAGTCGCAGGCGGAGCGGATGTCATTCTGATTCCTGAAATCCCATACAGGCTAGAAGCAATCGCGGAAAAACTGCACGACAGGTGGCGTCGCAAACGCAACTTCGCGATTATCGTTGCCGCCGAAGGCGCTATTGAAGGCAGCGGGGAGCCGATTTACCAGGAACCGCTTGTTAAAGGACAGGCCCTGAAACTGGGTGGGATTGCAGACCATTTGGCGAAAACCTTGGGGCTAATGACCGGCTATGAAACGCGCTCACTTGTGCTCGGGCATTTGCAACGCGGAGGCCAGCCAACTCCCGCCGACCGTTTGCTTGCCACGCGCTTCGGAGCCGCCGCCATCCGCGCTATTCAACGCGGCGAACGTGACGTGATGGTGGCCTATCAATCCTCCACCATCATTTCTGTCCCGCTGAAAACCGCCATCGAACACCGTAAACAAGTGCCGCTGGATTACGATGTAATTCAAACGGCTCGCGACCTGGGAACTTCGTTTGGTGATGAGTAAGTCGCTTTTCGGGTTTAAGAATGATTTATCGTTTTCGTCCGATAATCCGGGAATGGTTGATCGTGTGTCTGGTGAGAGCGCCAATCAATGCTGCTTTTGTTACAGCATTGTTTCTGAAAGCAGGAGATGGCAATCACCTACCTCTCTTTGTGTCGTTAATATTTATCGGAGCTTGGGTTTGGGCGTTGACGCGGTTATGGCTCACAAAAGTCGAACTTACAGATCAATCCATTTCGGGGCGTATCAATGGACTGAGTTTCGAGCTTCAATGGCGTAAGTTGAAAGCTGTTTGGCAGGCTCCCGAAGGAAAATACAAGCTTCTTCACCTCCATACACAAGAAGAAGTCGTTTCATTGCCAATTTACAGGTTTGATGCACAACGAATCATGGAATTGATTCGGCAGAATGTTTCTCCCGAAGTCGTCGCTGAAAATTCTTATAAGCAGTTAGCAGCATTTCAAATCAGCCAAATTCAGAAACGAAAATTTGTTGAGCAAGTTGAACAACCATTGCGTGTGAAAACTCCATTAGCAAAATGGGGTGGCTGTATTATCGTAATTCTGGGCCTGTTGCTTACAATCATCAGCCTTGGTGGGAATTATCTTTGGTTGGGTATCATCTTCCTTTTTATTACCGCAATCGGTGGATATTTGATCCTTGCGAGCGGTCCGATTTTCCTGTCGCAGGAACGCATCCTGTTCTCACCGCCTTTTCGCCAGTACACGATTGACTGGGATGAAGTACTTCGAGTTGAAATGAATTCTAGCGGAGGGCATCTGGTGTTTATAGGTGATGGGAAGCAATTGGCCTGTCCAGGCCCGGAATCCTGGAGTGGAAAGGACAAGGGTAAAGCGTGCGATTTTTTGGAAGCGCAAATTGATCTGAGAAGCATTGAAATAATTCTGACTTCAAAAGCGATTTGGCGAACAAACAAGAACACATCGGTTTAATCGAACTTATCGCTAAATTTCACGGATGAACTACATCGGCTCCAAACATTCGCTGCTGCCATTTCTGGAAAATGTCTGGCGTGAAGTCCGCGACGGTGACGAGCGCATTGCTTGCGATATTTTTGCGGGGACCGGCGCTGTCGGCCGAATGTTCAAACGGCTTGGTTTGCGCGTGATTGCCAATGACTTCCAGCAGTATGCGTACACGCTGAACAAGGCCTACATCGAGATCAATCAACAGCCGCGTTTTGCTCGTGTATTGCAATTGTATAAACCGATTCTTGAACCTAAAGCCGCAAGCCCGGCGGAGCAGGTTTTGGCTTTGCTCAACCGTTTGGAAGGCTCGCCGGGCTTCATTGCGGAAAATTATGGCCCGGCTGGCGACCGGTTTTATTATTCAGCCGAGAATGCCGAAAAAGCCGATGCCATTCGCCAGGCAATCCAAAGCTGGCGCGAACAAAAACTGATCAACGAAGCCGAATCCTTTTACCTGCTGACGTCGTTACTGGAAGCGATTGACCAAGTTGCCAATACAGCCAGCGTGTACGGCGCTTTCCTGAAAAAATTCAAGCCCACGGCGTTGCGACCGCTGACGTTGAAACCGCTCGAACTTTCCAATCACGTCAAAGGCTGTGAGGTTCACCAGCGGGACGCAAACGCGCTTGTTCGTGAAATTGAATGCGACGTGTTGTATCTGGATCCACCCTATAACCACCGGCAATACGGCGCGAATTATCACGTGCTGGAAACGATTGCGGCTTATGACAGCCCGGAGCTTTCAGGCGTGACCGGAATGCGCGATTACCCGCGCAGTCGGTATTGCCAATCAAAACTGGCAGCCGAAGCCTTGGAAGATTTGATCGTTAATGCGCGAACGCGCCACATTTTGCTGAGTTACAACGACGAAGGGGTGCTGAGTTTGGAGCAGATCAATCGGATTCTGAGTTTGCGCGGCAAGCCGAAAACGTTTCAGCAGCCTTACAGCCGGTTCAAAGCCGACAGCGGGCGCGAGTACAAGCGCGATGCGACAGTCGAGTTCGTACACTATGTGAAGGTTCAGTACCAGGAGCGGTAGCGACTGGGTTTCGTTAAAGCCCGGTCGCTACCGCTCTCGGTACTGATTCCAAAGTCAAATAATCAGCCGCGTCGTAATATCTGAAAACTCGAACTGGCGTTCGCTGCCGCGGGCTTTGCCTCGTTTGTGTTTGATCTGAAATGTCACCACAACCTGGCCGTCAATCTTGATGCCGAATTCCGAAGCGATTGGATTGACGCGCGGGCGCGAAGGCCGAAACGAAATTCGATCCGCCGTCAGCCGTTCGATATCAATTCCTTCCAGCCGCGATTCCCAAGTTACCGCGCCGCTTTCCCGATCAAAAATGATGACTGTGCTGCCATCGTTGCCGTGTTTGAACCGCAGCAACTGGCGAAATAAAAACTTCGCCGCTTCCAGGTTCGTCACGCGAGCGCGGCTGAAATCATCCGGCTGGCAATCGGTCAAGCCGAGTTTGCGAATCAAAATCTGCGCGACCAGTTGCGATATGTTCAAGTAATTCGCCTTCAACTCAGCCGAAGACGCGAACCCAAGTTCGCGCGCCAGCGAATTGAATTCTGCCGATGAAACCTGGAAGTAACGCTCTGCCCATTTGGTTTGAATGTCCGGCGTCTGGCCTTCAGCGACGGCGATCTTGTTGGATTTTTCGGTTTTGACTGAAATCGGCAAGCGTTCGCCGGATTGAAATTCCAGCATCAGGTCGGCAGCTTTGGCGTCGGCGAAGTCTTTCGCTGTGTGAAGAACGCGCGCCAACAATGTTTTGCCTGAACGGTTTAGCAATTCAACCGCGCCGCGTTCGGTTGCCGCGGCAACGTTCGCGCGTTCGGCCTCAAACTTTTTTCGCGCCGGATGATTGGCGGGCAAGCGTTCGATGGCGTTGCGCATTTTGGCTTCGCTTCTGCGCAAATCAAATGGCTGCTGGCTGATTCCGCCCAGCTCAATCACTTTGTTCGCCAGCCTAAATTCAGCAAAGGTTCCCAAGCCGTCGTGGAAAACGCCTTCGATGATTTCAAACTCTGCGGCGGGCAAAGGAACAGCCTGCGCGAAGCCAATCGCGCAGGCTGCAAGTTGTAAAACCAGAAGACAGGAAAATCTGGTTAAGAGTTTCATCGCAACCGCCTCAAACCGTGTCCGCCGGAACTTCGTGAACGTGGTTGTTAATCAACCTGCTCATTTCTTCGGTTAGACTCTCGCGATTGGCAAACAAATCCCAAACCAAGCCGTTCGCGGGCAACAATCCGCGTGTGAGGATTTTGGCCGCCAGCCGAAAACGATCAATCGGGCTGGGATGCGTGTCGTCTTCAGTTGTCTGTTGAGTAATGATGTCCTGCACCTGTTGCTCGATTTCTGATTCGTGCTGTGTGCCTTTGATCGAAGGAAGATGGTAGAGATTGGCGACCGCGCGTCCGTTTAATTGAGCGCTTTCAATTTCCTTTGACGCTGCAAAATTGAATTCCACCTCACGTCGAATAACGTGGCGCAATCCTTCTTCGAAACTGTCAGCACTAAAATTGCGAACTGCAACACGGTCAGCCAACACTTCTTGCAAACGAGTTGCGCCGTAGCTCAACCGCCGAAAGATGAAATGGTAAGCGCGCAAAAACTGAAACGCGATGTTCCACCAGACAGCCTGCCCGGACAATGCCATTGCGTAGGCAAACTTGGCCATGTCCTGATTTACGCGCAAGGCAACATCGCCTCCGGCAGTGTCGCGGTGAGAAAAATGGCCGTATTCGTGCGCCAGCACGGCGCGGAACGCGTTGAGCTTCATGTCGTTCAGCACGCCAATGCCAAGAATCAAAATGCGCCTGGCTTTGTCATTGGCTTTTTCCCGGAAACTGCCTTTTTCGTAAACCGCCAGATCGCACCCGGGCGTGATGCGGATTTCATCAATCGGCCGGGTGTTCAGGGAAGCAGCGACTTCACGCGTCAACCGCCACAAATCGGGCGCTTCTTCTTCAAGTAGAGCGCGTCCAGGATCTTCGCTTTCGATTTTGATAAACAGCGAGCGAATCATTTTGTAGATGGTTACGACAGCCGCGATGACCAAAATCAGCACCAGCTTGATCGGGATTCTGCCAATCATCAGGAACGCGTAAACAATTGAACAGGTGATGGCAATTACCAGAAAGGCTACGACCGGCAGCGAAATGTAGTAGTAAATGCCTGCGATGTTGATCAAGCGTTTGTACCACGCGCGAATTGAAATTTCGCTGGGGCTGGTTTCCCCGTTTGGATCGGCCTGTTCAATGGAACGCAGCGTCAAGCCGGAAAAAACTTTGCCCAGCATAAACAGCAATCCCAATCCGACCAGCCATGCCGCAACCAGATACAGCGTCCAATAGAGGTAATGCCAACCTCCAGTCTGGGATTGGGCAGATTCTCGAAACGACGCTGCCAGTTCAGCGGGCATCCCAAGGTTTTCCGCAAGCTTGATTTCGTTTTCGACTTGCGACCAGTTTTCAGAATTTGCTGCGTCCAGCGCATTGACGAAATGCGTCTGCCACAGATTGGGATATTCCTGGTTCAACTTCGTTTTGGCTTCAGTAAATTCTTTGGTTCGATTGAGCTGGGCTGCCAACTGCGCCGCGAGCACGGCATAGTCCGCATCACGGTCCCGGCCGTCCCGGGCAGCATTAAGCGCCAACGTCATTGCACGTTCCAGATGTTCATCCGTTGGAGTTCTGCCAGCATCGGAGGACGCCAGCGCTTGTGCCAGGGCAAAAGAGTTGACGGGAGTTGGATTGTTTTCGTAAGCGCGCGTGATGAGGGCTTTTCCTTCATCGTATCTGCCGCGTTCAATGTATGACATTCCCAATCGCCTGGTCGTCGCTTCATGGTTGGGAACCAGTTTCAAAACAGCTTCAAAGTATTGAGCAGCTTTCGCGTAATCTCCGCTGTCCATGGCTTCTGTGGCATGTTTGAAAGGGGCAACGGCTTTAGGGGCAATTTTTTCCAGTTCTTGCCAGTAAACTTTTTCGCGCTCTGTATTACGCGCTGGCTGGGCAAAAGCCGTAAGCGCGAGCAACAAGGTGAAAATGACTGAAATTATCTTCCTCATGGCTGATCTCCTGATTTAAGAGGGGTGGTTAAAAATCCCGAGGCAGGCTCGCTCAAGGTTGAACAAATAAGGAATCAGAATCCCAGGGCACGCCTTTTAGCTGAGACTGCGCAGTTGAAACTTCGATTTACAAACAGTGTTTCGTGGAAACTGAGCGGGGATTCTACTCAGGGCAGGATCGTCGGGCAATAAATTTTTCACTGAATTCCGCGCAAATGTTTATCTAATAATTGCAGCAGCGTGGATTCGACTTCGCGACGAATGTTTGTGTTGGCGTATCCAATCCAGGAAACGTCGCTGGTGGTGTCCAGCGGCGCGTTTAGCGGTTGGCCGTGGCCGTCTGTGATTTCGACGCCGGATTCTTCGGCAATCAATACAGTGCAAAGGTCGTAAGGATGGCAAGCGTGGCCGGTTGCCTTGCCCGCCCGCGCGAAGCATTCATAAAGCAGGCCGCGAACATCCACCAGCAAACGGTCTTTTCCTGTCATCAGTTCATAAAGCTGGCCGCCTGTGGAAAGGTATTGTTCGTCAAACATCGCCGTCTTGCTTTGTTCCAAACCACCGATGATTTCCTGCGTCAGTTCTTCTTCCATCGCCGCGAAAATTTCCTTGCCGCCCGGAAAGGGGTGAAAGAACGAAGCAAAGCCGCCGGAAATTGTTTTCGCGCGTGAAGGTTGCGGTTGAAATTCGCTTCGTTCGCCGGAAATCAAATTCGTGGTTTCGCCGCCAGCGCCTTTGCCGCGAACCGCCCACAACGTATCGGCCAGCGCTGCCCGCGTGGTTGGAATTTCAACCTGAACGGCAACTTGAATGTCCAGCAATGAAGTTTGCTCGCCCAGATTGGGCGCAATTCCGGCCAGCCACCAGGCACTGCGTTTGTTGTACATGATGGGCCGAGTGCCGTCTATCGGATCAATGATCAATCGTGCCTGACATTGTTCGATCGGCAAATCGGCAGGGAAGGCCAGGGGCTGTTCGTCGTTGACGCCTTCGCAAATCAGCGCAAACGAAAGCATTGGTTGCAGATGCTGTGCGAGCGCAGGCAGCAAAATCGTTTCAACCGAACGATCTATGACATAGATTTTGTCCGCCGCCGTTTCAAAGGCCACGGAGGAAAGCGATTCAGTGGATTGCTGGCGAAGCTCGGCCAGCACGTGATCTCGCACCAGTGCCCCGATGCTCACAAGCCTGCGTTTTACTTCTTCAAGGTCAGGAAGCATTTTGAAATTATTGTTGGAGAGAATTATTTGGCTCGACGTTTTGCCGAAGCATCTGCTTTTTCTTCGGCGTAGGAATCATTGGCAGAATGCACCGCAGAGCCGTTGTTGTCAGCATTGTTGCGATTTTCGCGTGCCCAGGCCGCTTGCGAAGCTTTCAAATGCCCCGTCAATGTTTCTTTGGCGCGTTTGGGGTCGTGTTTTTTGATCGCTTCGATAATTTTTTGATGCCATTCAATGGCCTCTTCAAAATCGCCCGCGTGTTTAATCGTCTGGCGGCGCAGCTTGAAAAGCAGTTGGGAAACAGTATCCATCACGCCGCTCATCAATTTGTTATTGGCGGCTTTGGCAATGGCTTTATGAAACAGAATGTCGTGTTTCAGGTAATTTTCGGGATCGCTTATGTAAGTGCGCATTGCGTCCAGTTCGACGTTTAATGCTTTGATATCTTCGTCGTCGGCGCGTTCGGCCGCCAGTTCGGCCAAACCAGCCTCGATAATCAACCGGGTTTCAAACATCTCTTCGTCGCTGGTGTTGTTGATCAGCGTCATAAACCGCATCGGCTCGGTGAAAACTTCCGGCAACGATTCGGCGATATAGGTGCCTGCGCCCGGTTTGGCATTGATGATGCCCATCACTGACAACGCTTTCAGTGCCGTGCGCAAACTGGGGCGGCTGATATGCAGCATGTCTGCCAGTTCGCGTTCCGGTGGCAAGCGGCTTCCGGCTTTCAATTCACCTCGTTCCAGCAATTCTTTGATTCGTTGGACAACAAGTTCGGTAATCCCCGCGCGGTCAATCGGCGCCATCGTCGCTTTCAAATTGTGCGAATTACGACTGGTCATTCATCCTCCTGTACCGGATGTAGCTGGCAGCATTGAAGTTTTCGTTGATGTTTTAGCGTGTAATGTAAGTCCTGATTACGCTGTAACTTGGTTTGACCGGCGAACTATAAGACCGCTGAGAGGGCTTGTCAATTTTTCAACTTTTCACCGGCTTTGGTTTTGGTCAGAAGCTGTTTGCGTTTTTCGGGGAGAAACTTTTCGATGGCATAACGCAACGCCGTTCGCGGAATTCTTGCGCCATGCTGGAGCAGAAACCTTTCCAGACGCTTTTCGTCCGTTCTGCCTGCATCGCGCAACAGCCAACCCGTCGCCTTGTGAATCAGGTCTTCGGGATACCCAAACAGCGCTTCGGCAATTTCGTAAGCGTCGTCCAGATGCTGCCCTCGTCGCGCCAAGCCTGTCAGCGCAACCGCTGAAACGCGCCGCACCCATAAATTCTGGTCTTGTGTCCAGCGTTTGAGTTCCCGGATCAGCTCCGGATATTTCTGCACCAATGGCGAAACGACTGTCGAACAAAGCCCATCCGTCGTCGCCCAATTCGCGCTGTGGTTTTCCAGCAACCATTGCTTGATCGTTTGCAGCAATTCCGGCGTGAACTGGCGCTTGAATCGGGCCAGCAATTCAAACCCAATCTGCTTGGCTTCCAGATGCTTTTCCCGAATCAGCAAATCACAAAACCCGAGCGCGTCTTCATAGGTCCAAGCGCCTTTCACCATCGCGAAAAACTCACGCTCAATGTGGCGCGTTTCCTGGGCGGTTAACCCATAAAACCGCACATCTTCATCCGATTTGAAATACACGCGCGATTGCTCCGCGCGAGCCGGTGAGCCAGCGGCTTTCAGAGTTTTGAAGATTTGTTTAGCGGCCTGTGCGGCTGTAATTGCTGAAACCATTACTTTTGAAAGTTAACCTGCAGAGGATTTCAAGCAACTGACCCTTGGCAAGTTCGATCAGATTCCGAAGCGGCGTTGTATCGGAGATGGTGATCATCTGCCGTTCATTGCCAGCAACGCATCCAATGCTGCCCCCTCTCTTTCGAAGTCTTCCGTCGTGTACTTGCTCCGCACGTCATAGCGTTTGAAAAAAGCGTACAACTCTTCTCTGTCCTCAAATCCAAGCATCTCCATAACCTCGCGCTCGGTGATCAAGTCTGATTCGTGTGCTTGGATGGCGGACTGTTCCAACAGCCGCCGTTCAAGCGGATCACCGGAACCATTCCGAATCGCGATGGCGATTCCATCTGGGATTGCTAGTGTTGCTTGTTGCATGGTTCCACCTCTATTCATTAGGAGTACATTTATGATGTCACTTTCTATTGGTTGCTAGCTGAGTGCAAACTATAATCATTTCGCTCTTAGCCGGAGCGGTAATTTTTCAATTTGCCCTATTGTTCATTCTCTCACAATACAAAACGGCACTCCAATACGAACCGGTGCAAAACAATATGAGCCGTATTCGAAAAATAGAGATTCAACATTTCCGCTGTATTCAAAAGCTTGATTGGACGCCAAGTGCCGGAATCAATTGTCTGATTGGGCACGGTGACTCTGGAAAATCTACAATTCTTGATGCAATTGACTTGTGTCTCGGGGCACGTCGGACTGTGCAGTTCGTAGATACAGATTTCTACAAGCTAGATGTATCGAAGCCAATCCAGATTAGTATAACGGTCGGTGAGCTAGACGATGCGCTGAAGAATCTGGACACCTATGGCCACTATCTTCGAGGGTTCGACGCTGCTACTGGAGATTTGCTATCTGAGCCAGAAGCAAAAGTTGAAACTGTTCTTACACTTAGGCTAATCGTTGGGGGAGATTTAGAGCCAGCTTGGTCGCTTTACTCGGAGCGAGCCGATGCCCAAAACCAAACAAGGAATCTGAATTGGGTTGATAGAGTCATGCTTGCACCAACTCGTTTAGGTGCCTCTGGGGAAGCCAACTTAGGCTGGCGCAAAGGTTCGATTTTGAATCGCATTTCTGATGAAAGTGCGGATGCCTCAGCGATCTTGGTCAGTGCCGCTCGCGATGCACGGAAGGCATTTGGTGATACCGCGAAAAACCAAGTGTCGGAAACTCTTGCGGTTGTTAAGAAGGCCGCTGATGAACTTGGAATTCCAGTAGGTGATGTGACCGCGATGCTTGATGCCAATTCAATGTCTTTAACAGGCGGTACGATTTCTCTACATGATAGCGACGGCGTTCCTCTTCGTAGTCTGGGATTGGGCTCAACGCGCCTACTGATCGCTGGGCTCCAGCGGGAAGCGGCAGATCAGGCATCAATTATCCTTGTAGATGAAATTGAGAATGGACTCGAACCGCATCGGATTATTCGGCTGATCTCGTCGCTTGGTGCCAAGGAAGCTACTCCACCACTTCAGGTATTTATGACGACTCATTCCCCAGTGGCACTTTGTGAGCTGTCAGCAGATCAACTTTATGTGCTTCGACGCGCAACAGAAAGGCATGAAGCATTAAATGTTGGGAGTCACGACGATATGCAGTCAACAGTTCGAGCTTGCCCAGAAGCTTTCCTTGCACCCGGAGTGATAGTTTGTGAAGGTGCGAGTGAGATCGGCCTTATCCGAGGAATAGACATCAGTCGAGCCGAAAGAGGTCAGCTCTCGATCATGGCACTCGGTGCTGCCATCGCTGACGGACACGGGGACACAACCTTCCGGCGTGCGAACGCTCTTGCGTCACTTGGTTATCGCACACTGATTTTGAGAGATGACGACAAGGCACCAGATGCCACGGAAGAGGCGTCGTTTGTGAAAGCTGGCGGTGTTATCTTCAAGTGGCGAAATGGTTACGCACTTGAAGAGGAACTTTTTGCTAGCCTAAGTGAGAACGCTGTTAAAAAACTCCTTGAAGCTGCTGTTGAAAACTTAAGCGAAGAACTCGTTGATGCAAATATAAAATCTGCTTCTGGCAACAAGTTTGGTCTTTCAATATGCCGAGATTCAGTGACGGATGAGACTCGATCGGCTTTAGGCAAAGCAGCCAAGAAAAATCCTAAAACAAAGAAGGCTAGTTGGTTCAAGTCGGTTACTGCGATGGAATTGGTTGGACGGGAAATTGTTGCTGCGGACTTAGAAAACTGTGAGCCCGGTTTTCGCACGATCATTGAAGAACTATTCGCTTGGGTGACTAATGTTGGAAAGCGAGATTGACTTACTCTCCATTGAGCGTGGACTCGTTGTCGCACCTGCAGGTTGTGGCAAGACGCAACTGATTTGCAATGCTCTTGCTCGACACAAAGGGCGAAAGCCGATTCTTGTGCTAACTCATACAAATGCCGGGGTTGTTGCGCTACGTAAAAGGTTAGCTGAGGCAGGCGTCAGCCCTGCGACCTATCGTCTAATGACACTTGATGGGTGGGCCCTTCGACTTGCCACAATGTTTCCTGAGAGGTCTGGCTATAGTGCTAAAATTCCAGCTCATCTGAATTATCCTGCCATTCGCAGAGCTGTTTATCTTCTTCTAAAAGAAAAGCATATCTCAGAGATTTTGCGCGCTAGCTATGAGCGGCTTCTGGTTGATGAATATCAGGACTGCTCGATATTCCAACACGCTATCGTTTTCCATGCTGCACAGGTTTTACCAACCTGTATTCTTGGTGATCGTTTACAAGCGATTTTTGGCTTTGATGAAAATGACGGGTTAGCAGATTGGGAAAACCATGTTTGCGCCCATTTCCCATTGATAAAAGAATTGAATGAACCGTGGCGTTGGATTAACGCGGACAAGAAAGACCTTGGTAAATGGCTTCTCAATGTTAGGACAGAACTACTGGCAGAAAGATCAATAGATTTTCGTTCGGCACCGAAAGAAGTGATTTGGATTCAACTCGACGGTACAGCCGATGACCACATTCGACGCGCCAATGCGGCGCGGTGGAAGGTGGAGAGACGCAACGATCGTGTTCTTGTGATTGGCAATAGTCGGGACCCTGATAGTCGCCATCAAATTGCGAGTGGTATTCCTGGAGCTTCTGTAGTTGAACCTGTTGATCTGAAGGATTTTATGACGTTTGCTCGGACGTTTGATATTGTTGCCTCTAATGCATTAGGGCGAATTGTTGGTTGCGCATTGAAGATTATGTCAAATCCAAATTTGAATGATTTATTGAGCTGCGTTCATTCACTAATTTCTGGGGCAGTGCAGAGAGAGCCTTCGAAGATTGAAAGCGCAGCAATGGCCTTCAATCAGCAACGTACTTATATGGCTGCGGCCAACTTTCTTTCAGAAATCAGCAATGATGCAAGCACACACGTCTTTCGCCCTATATTTCTACATACTTTGTTACAAGCTCTTCACCTTACAGGTAAATCTAAAGAAATGAGTTTTCACGAAGCGGCCATTCGCGTTCGTGAGCAGAATCGAATGGGTGGGCGTCCTCTCCCTAAAAGAGCTGTTGGCAGCACACTCCTACTAAAAGGGCTTGAGGCTGAGGTCGTCGTTATTTTGAATGGTGATAGGTTGGACTCACGAAACCTCTACGTTGCGATGACACGCGGGTCAAAATCTATTACCGTTTGCTCGCGCTCTCCGATTTTGCCTCTAAAACAATAATCTTCAATCGAGAAGTTTCTGCGATGGTTTGAAACCAACACTAACTGCTACATCCATACGCACAGATTATTTTTGCTCTCTCAAAGCCGAACTGATGAACCAAATGCCCGACACTGAAAAAGTAGCCAGCCCATACCAAGCTGCGAGTTCCGGTTCTCGCGTACGTTATCGAGTGTTAGCGTTAGCTGTGCTACTGGCTGGAATCACTTATCTGGATCGCGTCTGTATCTCGCTGACCGCGCCCGCGATGATGCGCGATCTGGGCTTGAGCAAGTTCGAAATGAGCCTGGTTTTCAGCGCGTTCACGCTGGCCTATGGGATTTTCGAGATTCCGACGGGTTGGTGGGGCGATCGCATTGGGACGCGGCGCGTGCTGACGCGGATTGTCATCTGGTGGTCCAGCTTTACGATCTTTACCGCCGGAGCGTTCAATTACGTTTCGCTGCTGGTGATTCGGTTTCTGTTTGGCGTGGGCGAAGCGGGCGCGTGGCCCAACGCGGCGAAGACTTTTTCGCGATGGTTTCCGGTGACGGAGCGCGGCACGGCGCAAGGCATCTTTTTTATGGGCGCGCATCTGGCCGGAGGGCTGACGCCGTTGCTGGTGA
>CAZMXG010000119.1:0-25379 GCA_964570175.1 uncultured Heliomicrobium sp.
CCAGCGAAAAGACCAAACCGGACAATTCAGGGTGTTCGCTGTTCAGCAATCCATGCGTGGCGAAATGGACGATGCGGTATTGGCCCAGCTCAGCGCTGATGGCGGTTGCGCGGCTGGCAGCAAAGCTCAGTGCCTTGAACCCTTTGCCGCCTGGCGCAAAAGACAAAATGGTTTCGGCTTCCTCACGCGAAAAAGGCAGTCTTGACAGGTTGCCGCGGTCGGCAACGTGAAAACCTCGCACAGCGCGATTCAGGGCAGATGTCATTTGATCGGTTGCAGGCTGACTGACGGTTGTTGGCGGAGTTGATGGCGCGAGAACAGTTTGGGTTTTTGAGGTTCTGGCGACGGGGGCAATTCGCGGATCGGTTGCGGCAAAGACCGGATCGGCCAGCACGGCCAACGTTTTGGCCGCAGCCCGTCGCGAATCGGTTTCGCGGCGCAGCACGGCCAGCACGGACGCTGAAGGCAGGGTGACGATTTCGTGATTGGCCAGCAACGGCTGGAATTGTGAATCATTCCCAGGCAGCGCTACTGGCAAGGCGGCGAACGGCAAATATTCCAAAACGCCGGAAGCCACAATCGCCAATCGCTTGTTGCCCAGGTGAGCGGCGACGGGCGCAAGCAGCATCCGGCTTAACGCGGCAGCCTGAGCGGGGAACTCAGCTTCCGCTGTTTTCACTCGTTCGATTTGTTGCGTTTCGGTCAGGCCGATCTTTGACTGGCGCGCAGTCAGCAGTTCATAAACGTTGCGCGCGGCGGTTTCAATTTCAGCGCGCGGCGGCAGGGTATAGCTGTTGACTGAAGTTGGCGAAACCAGCCACAGATAACTGTGCTTTTCACCAAGCGCGTATTCCAGCAGCAAGGTGTCTTCATCGAGCAGTTGTTTTTGAATCTCTGACACACTAAGCGGCCGCGGTTGCGCGAGAGCGGCATAGTGCGGACTCGTCGTGCGAATCCGCATTTCAGTCTCCTGTAGCTTGGCGGTCAAGTCAGTAACTTCTTTGGCCAGGCTCGCGGCTTGCACTTCGGTATGTTTGCTGCTCAGCAGGCGGGTTTGCGCTTCGGCGCGTGCATTGAGCCGCTGCTGCCACAGGCGCTCTTCGGTCAGCAACGCGGGATCAATCCCCTGGCGAATGCCGGCGCTACTCTCAGTCAGCAATTCCAGCAGGCTGCGTGCCCGCGCTCGCTCGCTCAGTTCCAAGGCTGCCAAATTCTGCCCGTCGGCCCCTTCTGCCCCTTCTGCATGCCGTTCCTGGTGCATACGCATCAGCAAGTCTATGCCCAATTCGTATCTGCGCTGCACAGTGGCAAAGTAAGAAGCGCGCAGTTCCTGCCCCGGCGCTTTGGCTCGGATAGATTCGGTGAGTTGCAGCGATTGATTGAGCAGCGCGAGCGCTTCGACTGTGTCTCCCAACTCGTATTTAGCCCGCGCCAGACCGAGCAAGGTTTCAGCTTCTAAGGAGCGATTGGCGACCGCTCTGTGCAATGGCAGTGCCTGGATCAGGGAATCGTGCGCCTTTTGCGTCTCGCCTAAGGCAGCGTAGGCGTTGCCCAGGCTGGTCAGCGTGATTGCCTCGCTGCGACGGTCGCCCAGCGCTCGGCGCAAGGCCAGCGCCTGATCAAGAAACTCCAGCGCCCGCCGCTCATCGCCTACCTCGTGATACGCCGCGCCCAGAGCCTGCAAGGCCAGCGCCTGCCCCCCACGGTTGTTGAGCGCTTTGTAAGAGGTCAACGCCTGGTTGTGATAATCAATCGCCCGTTGCATCTCGCCCGCGGCGCGATAAACCAAACCGATGTTATGCAGCGTGGTTGCTGCCCCTATGCCCAGCCCTAGCTCGCGTGAAAGCTTGAGCGAGCGGTCATAGTATTCAATCGCCCTGCCATAATCTCCCAGATTGGCATGCGCCAACCCGAGGTTGTTCAGCGCCGAGGCTAGCGCCCGGCGGTTTCCTACCTTTTCCAACAAGCTCAGGGCCTGGCCGTAGGCATCAAGCGCCTTCTGGCTTTCGCCTGTGGAATCGTAAACCACGCCGAGCCGTATCAGGATCTGGGCCGCGCCTTCAGGGGTTTCATCAGGCGGGCTTAAGCGCAGCGCCTGTTCGTAAAATTCAACGGCTTTCGCCTTTTCACCCAGCGAGTCGTAACCGCGTCCCAGGTCATTGAGTGTAACCGCTTCACCCTGCCGGTCGGCTACTTCGCGACGTAGCGGCAGGGCCAGGGTATGTTGCTCAATGGCGCGCTGCCAATCATCCATCGCGTTGTAGACCCAGCCGATGCGATTCATAGTTTCCGCTTCCCAGAAGCGGTCACCTTCCGCGCGATGAAGTGCCAGAGCTTGATGATATTGTTCCAGTGCCTTTTCTTTGTTGCCCTTGGCGTAGCTGAGCAGCGCCAGATTACTGAGCGCCCTTGCTTCTTCCGTTCGCCGGCCCAGGGCGTGCCAAAGAGTGAAGGACTGATCCCAGGCGTCGAACGATTTCTTTGCATCAGCTAGATCGAAATAAAGGCTCCCCGAATCCAAAAGCACTGAAGCCTGCCCGGCTTGATCTTCCAGAATTTTCCAGGCCGCCAGCGCCATTTCATATTTTCCAGCAGCCAGCCGCATCGTCTCAGGGGTTTCTTGCGAGTGCAGCTTTCTTGCCTCCATCTGCAAGCGGTAAGCGGCAACCCGGTCAGCGTCTTGCGGCCTTGCCTCTCTCAGTGATTCGATCTTCAGCACATAGCGTCCTGTCGTCTTGCTTTTTGATCGGATTGCAAGCCTGCAATCGCAGTCAATCTTCGTCACCCAGGAAAGGATTTCCTGCCCACGAAGGCTGCTATCGAAATCGGCCTCAACTTGCGATGCTCCGTCCGGGCCAAGCACTGCGACCACAACATCGCAGCCACGCTGATCAACGGAAACTTGCAGGTATTGACCCGCCGCGAGCACTAACTGATAGCTGTGAACTTGGCCGCCGGGCAATTCGCGCGTAATGGGAACGCCAACTGTAAGCAATGGTTGATCGCTGGATTGAGCAACACTTTGCGCGCGGCTGAAAAGCGTAAATGTCGTTAATGTCAGCGTTGCCAGACAGGCTGATATTTGCAACCGACTGGTCAGTCCAAAGCGGGTTGGCGCTTCGCCCTTCTTCGTGCCTAGATGCATCTTTTTCTCCGGGGGGAAGTGCCGCTGCTTCTGACGTGTTGGGAAGGTGGCCATTCTATGCTGTGCTGAGGTTTAAGGATAGACGGGAATAACGGAAGGTGGGTTAGTGAACTGTCGTCAAAATTTATCGTTTTTCCTGCTGGGGCTATCACTTTAATCGGAACTGCGATCATTTGAGTGGAAGTGTTGATTACTCCTTTCTTCCACAATTCGCAGTTCCGATTAAGGCAATTTTGCTTGCAGGCTTACTTGATGTTGACTGTGACGGCATTCGCCGAACGGTTGTCAGCCGTCAGCAGAATGTTGACTTCGCCTTTGCCGACCAGACTGCGTGGCACTCGCACGTTTGTTTGATCAAGTCCGGCAAAGTCCGGCGCGGCTCCTGCGTATAGCACTTCGGCATTTTCGTCGCCGATCATCACTGTGACTCCCGCAGTGCCTGCCGCGCGAAATCCGCTGCCGAACAAGATCAAAAAGAGCTGATCGCTTTCCGGCCCCAGGTCAATCGGCAAAGGGACAAATCGTTGCTGTTGCGCATCGTATTGCGCCAGCGGCTCGTAAGTTTGTGCGTTGCCGCGAACGCGCAGAAGCAGGGCAGCGGGCACACCCTCGCCGCTGGAATTGGCTGAGAACAATCCGGGTGAAGACGAGACAATCGGGATCGCGCCGGTCGCCACAAGTTTGTCGCCGTTGTAGACGCCAAGCTGCGCCTCGCCGACACTTGCACCCGCCGGAACCTGATAATTGATCTGTGACGGAGAAACGAAAAAAAGCGGGGCGTTGCGCTCCATTCCGGCGCTGTCTTTGATCTTTACCGTCACTCCGCCGAGTGTGGTCGGCAACGGCAATGAGGTGGCCAGCGTTATGCCCGCAGCCAGATTTTCGCCAAAGGCCGCCACGATTGATTCCGCCGCAAGTTCGCCGTTGTAACTGGCCGCTGACACCGCCGCCACCATAGGGCCACCTGCCACCCCCTGGATCGGTTGAATCGTGACGCCGCCCAGCGGCGCCCGCAACGTCATTTGCTTGGTCAGCAATCTTACATCTCGATAGATGCCAGGTTGAATCCACAATGTTCCTCCGCGAGGCGTGGCGTTGATGCCTGTTGAAAGGCGTTGATAGGGCTGCAGGAAGCTGCCGTTTTGAGTGAAGGTATTGGTGGCGTCAACGAAGCGAAAGTTGCCGAGCGAATAAAGAAATGAAATTGTGGTGCGATCCAGGTAACTAATGTGGTCGCGTTGCCCGATCTTGGATTGCCAGATTGCATTGTTCGATCCCAGCACCTGGATTGTCTCTTGCGCAACAGTACAGTTGCAGGTTGAACCGGCCGGGCAGGCGGTTGAAAACGAGCATCTGTCGTAATGCATGATCGAATCAAAATCATAAGGACCGTAAACCGGAGTTTCGTTTGGCAGCTTGGTGAACTGATTCTCCCGGCCCGATTGAACATTTGCTCCCCTGATCGCCACGAAAAAGTCGCGATCCGGACGTTCGTGTTCGTGGTGCAGACCCAGCGCGTGTCCAAGTTCATGAACGATGATAAAACGTGATCCCCAACTGCTCATATTCAAAATCTGCCCTCCGGGAATCATGCCAAGCGCGGAGTTGTTGCCAGTCGAATTCTGAATGTGAATATAGACTGAAAAGAGGCCTAAACTGCCTCTGCCTTCGCGGAAGACCAGGCTGTTGCCTGGCGTCCATTCACGCATGGCTGCCACCGCAGCATCGCGGTTGGCCTGCGTGACGTTGGTATCAAACTCGTAAAAAACAATGCCGTTCGGCCATAAGTTGCGTTCAAAATTGGCTTCCGGCGTAGATTTAAGGGGAACTTGAATATCGCCGCTGACGATCTTAAATCCGGGCGTGATGTTCTGTTTGGGTTTGAACAGATCGGTTTGACCGGATGTGCTTTGACCCGGTGTAGTTTTCTCTGGCGTGGTTTGAGCGTGGGATGTAATCGCACAAGCCCAGCAGCTTACTATCAGCGCAAGCGCCAGGTTTGCGGCGGCGCGAAACATTCGAATCCTCAGGTTTGGCATTTCGATGGCTGCAACGAATTGTTTTGATGATCGCAGATTCATAACTGGCCTCCATTCTGGCAACGGACAAAATCAATCAAGACGAACCAGGCCCGCAGACTTCACGTAGGCCGCGGGCCAGACTTCGTTTACTGCAATGTGACAATCACCAGCACCAGGCCTTTGCCGGCTTTCAGTCCGGTCATCGCCTTGCCGATGATTGCGCCCTGCGCTTTGGCCAGGTTTCCGGCTTTCATCGCGTGGCCAGCAGTGGCAGATGTCGTCAACAAATCGCCGGGCTGAATTGCGCCGCGCGTCGCGTCAACCCAGACATAAACGCGTCCGCTGAGTGCCACAGGGTATTTGCCATCGGCCAGCGTTTGTTCCTGCCCCATCGTCATTCCGGGCTTGACGCCGCCCGCACCGCTGATGATTCCAGCGACACGATGGTCGTAAGCGCGACGGCTGAGGCTGAGTTTTCCAGGATTGGCTGGGTCAATGGCAACGACCATGCCGGGTTGAATTTCAGAGGCAGAAGCGTTGCCTGTGCGTTTTTCAGTGCTGACGTCGAAGTTTTCAGCGAAATCCGCGCCGCCTGTGATTTGCAAAGCTTTCACGCTGACCAGCAGATTGCCGTCTATCGTCAGCCCTGGCTTATTTACGTTGCGGTTATAAATACCGAAGAGGCTAGGGAATTGGCCGCCAACACCGCTTTCCAGCGTCCAGGTATAACCTTGTGGATTCAGGCCATTATTGAGCGACAAAATCGCGCGCTCGTTGGGGCTTCGGATTGCAATTTCGGCAAAGCCGGGACTTTCGACGTGCAGTTTGGTCGCCGGAGTTCCCGTTCCAATGCCGACATTGCCCGCCGTTGTAATGGCGATGCCGCTTGCCGGCGACGGAATGCCCGCACTTGACGCAACAAGTTTGAGTGTCGAACCGTCGAACCTGAGATCGGCTCTGGTAGTCCCGTTTCCGTTGATCGTCATACCGGTTTCAGAATTGGGCGTGTGTATACTGAGAAAACCGCCGCCGTTTCCTCCCGGATTGAAGATCGCCGCACCTCTGGCATCCAGCTTGAATCCGGCCAAGGGTGTGATCGTACCGATACCGACATTGCCTTCCTTCGTAATGGCAATTCCGTTGGTTGCTGGCGGCGGGCCGACTCCAGCCAGTCCGGCAACCAGTTTCAGCGTACCGTCATACCGGAGGTCTGCTCTGCCGCTCGTACCTGCAATGGTCATGCCTGTTTCACCATTGGGTGAGCCGAATACAACCTGGTTTCCCTGCGCGCCCACGCCTAATTGCACGCCGTTCGGCAATTGCACCCCAGCCGATGATTCGCTGATCTGGGAATCGCCAACCGTCGTGGCCGTAATGAATTTGGCGATCTGTCCGACTGTGGCTGCGGGAGCGGCGGCGACTGATTTTTGGGCTTTCGTTTGACTGCTGGCTTCCGTCTCAACTGTGCGCCCAGCGGTGTCGCGATCAGTAATCTCGGTTCGCTGCCCAACAGTTCGTTCACCAAATGCTGCTCCAGCAACGGTAGCAGCCTCGTCCTTGGCGACGGTTAGTTCCGTGCCGACTCCGCTTTCGTTCTGGCTGGTAACCCAGAGCTTGTCAGTGCCGTCGCGATCTTTCGCGCGATCCACGATGAAATGGCCGCGTCGCAGCCGCGCTTCGCTGGCTCCGGCTTCTTTCATCGAGAGTGTATAGGCGTATAGTCCGCTCTTGAGCGTCTCGCCGCCGCTGCTGCCATTATTACTGGAAGCCTGTAGCGGCCAATTGACTTCGGTGGTTTCAACCGCACCGCTGTCGAAAACCACTTCCCCTGCCTGGTTGAAGACCTGCAAGCGCATTTCGGCGACGGCTTTCTGCGCCGTAAAGCGCACTTTGTCCTGTTGAATGATGATTATGACATCCGACGCTTGTGTGGATTGTGGCTGCTGTTGTAATGCCTGTGCCGAAACGGCTGGCAGGCAGAGTACTGTGCAAATGAGAATGGCGAGCAGATGTTTTGCTGAACGCATGGCTTTTTCCCTCCTGGATTGGAAACGTGATGATTCGCAAAGCCGCTCGCGTTTCAGGGCGAGCGACGCTTTTTCGCTTTCACTCACTACTGGCCTTTAGCGAGAAAGCATGTCGGCAGGTTTTTTTCGGACACAGAAAATGTTTGGAAGGACGAATCGGGCAGGGAAAGATTATTTGGTGGCTATTCGGAAAAAGTAACGATTGATTTCTTCGGTTGAGCCTGTGGCGTCAGTACCATTCAGCGTCAGAATGTAATCGCCACTGCTGAGTTTGTTGGCCGGGATTTTGACCGATACAGTTATGCCACCACCAGTTCGCTTGGAACTTGTCACCGGCTGATTCCAGTTTCCGCGACCGTCAACCTGACGGATGCTGGTTTGGTAGCTGCGGTAATTTCCGTTCTCGATTTTCATCAACAAACGAACCAGATCGGTTCCCGCGGGAATTTTCAAAATTTGCTGTTCGCTGCCGCCGCGAACCGTGGAAAGCAGAGCGAAGGAAAAAAGCGTCGGCTGAATTCTCGGGGCGGTTTCATTTCGCAATTGCTCAAGCTCTGAGTTCAGTTTGGCGTTGCGTTCGTTTTGTAGTGCGACTTGGTTTTCCAATTCAGTTCTGCGATTTAGTTCGGCAACTCGTTCTTTCTGCCGCTGTTGATGCCAAAGTGTTTTCTGAATCGCCAGCCATCCGCCGCCAATCGTCAGCAACAGGACAGCCGTCACCGCCGCGCCGAAGGCGAATTGCGGAGCGCGCAAACTGGCCAGCAACTTTTCCCAAAACGATTCTTTCGACGAAACGGATTGCGGCGACATCTGTTCGTCGGCCACCCGCAGCAATTCTCTGGCAACGGCCACTCGTTCAAGATGTTGAGGCGAAACCAGGTAATGGCGTTCAAACTGTCCGCGCTCGTCGTTCGACAATTTGCCGCGAACGTAACTATCAACCAGATCAAATTCGACTTCCTGCATGTGTTCAAGCATTTCGCCGTCTGCAAAAAATGCCTGCTCCAACGCGATCTGCTCAGATTCCGGCAGCAAGCCCAGCAAATAGCTGCGCATGCGGATTGTCTGGTTTTCAGGTTCTGTCTTCATTCTGTTGCTTTGGGCTATTGCTTAGGGCAAGTCACGGTCACTATTCCAGAAAGCCAGGTGGGCATTCCATAGCTTTCTATACACAACTGGTTCTGGGCGCTAATTCATGTCGGTCAAATTTCAGTTCGCGTCGAAGATTTCCGGGAAAACTGTTTTTTGACACATTGTTCCAGCCGATCGCGAATGCGTTGAACGCGGCTGCGCAACGCATTTAGCGGAATTCCCAATTGAGCCGCCAACGTCAGGCGCCCGTCAATTTTTTGCTGTTTATCCGACTGGTAATAACGCAGCACCAATTGCCGGCTTTCAATGGGCAATTCGTTCAGGCACCGCTCAAAAGATATTTGCCGTTCATCGTCAGCATCGGCTTCCGGTTGGGCAGCGATTTCTATCGTTTCATCCAATTCAGCGCGGCGATTTTCGGCGCGCTTGCGCGATTCCAGCAACACCAGGCGGGCGACTCCGTGGCAATATGTTGCCGGATCTAGAAGTTCCACGCCTTCCTCCAACTTGCGCGCTACTCGGTTGAATGTTTCGTCAACCAGTTCTTCGGGGAAAAACGCGCCCTGCCAATCGAAAAACTTTAGCAGCGCAGTTCTGATGGATTCATATTTCGCGCCAGCGCGCTCCGGATTCGATCCGAATCCGGCCAGTAATTTGGCGAAGGCTTCGGCGGTCAACTCCCACTTTGCGCGTGTTGTCGAGGAAAGGTTGTCGTTGGTTTGATGGATTGTGCTCAACCGACATTGATTATCCGGCCAAACAATAGCGGCGGCAATGGCCAATTTGGTTGCGTCTGCCGGGATTCGTTTTCATAATGCATATGTTTCTTGAAGATTTGAAAAGAGGTAAAAGCGATGAGTCTTACGATTACTATTCCAGCAGAGCTTGAACGACGGATTGGAGTGTTGGCCGAAGCTCAAGGAAAAAATCCGCACCAGATCACCATCGAAGCGTTGGAGATGGTTTTCGTTCCGAATGAGCTCGAAGATGCGCGCACGCTACGCGCGTTGGAAAGCGCCAGAAGAGGTGAAGGACGCCCAGCGAAAGAGGTGCTGGAAGAAATCAGAATCATGCTTGGCATTTCGGTTGAGGCAAAAAGGCCAACACAATGAGTTTCAAGGTTGTCGTTGAAAAAGAAGCCGAAGAAGACTTGAAAACGGCTGCAAGTTGGATTGCGCAGCATTCGTCGGATAAAGCTGTTCTTTGGTATTTCGACGCGACGGAATCAATTGAAAGTCTGGAAAACTTCCCAACTCGTTGTCCGCTTGCCCCTGAAAGCAAACAGTTCGGTGCGGAGATTCGCCATCTACTTTTCGACAGGTACCGAATTCTTTTCATCGTCGAAGATGAGACCGTTTATGTTCTTCGCGTCAGACATCAGGCACAGGATGTATTAAGACCGGATGATTGATGCCCTAAACTGCCAACTCTAAATGAAACATAGTGGATTTCGACAACAATCCTTTTCGCGCTGGGTGCGCTTGACGGTCGCGCTGGTTTTTGTGCTACTGGCTTGCTCAATGCTGACCTCAAACTTTCAGGCGCAGCAACGATTGCTGACACAGGCAATCCCGCGTGGTTTGCCTTCGGACACGTGGTCCTATTACGTGCCGCGAAACAATCCGATGACGGCGGTAAAAGTCGAGCTTGGGCGCAAACTGTTTTTTGACGCTCGGCTGTCTGCGGACGGCAAAGTCTCGTGCGCAACCTGCCACGATCCAAAGCTGGCATTTGGCGATGGCAAAGCTGTTGCGGAGGGCATCGGCGGAAAGCTGGGTACGCGCAATTCGCCGAGTTTGTTCAACGCCATGTTTTACCCGAATCAGTTTTGGGATGGCCGCGCCGAAGGGCTGGAAGAGCAGGCGATTCAACCGCTGACCAATCCGATTGAAATGGGCAATGCCTCTAATGATCAAGTCGTCGCCAGACTGAAATCTGCGTCGGAATACCCTGCCGAGTTTCAATCGGTCTTTGGCGGAGACGTGACCATTGCTCGTGTGGGGCAGGCGATTGCCGCATACGAAAGAACTTTGGTTTCCGGCGATTCGCCGTTTGATCGGTTCAACGCCGGAGATCAATCGGCGCTCAGTGATGCTGCCAAACGCGGGTTGACGGTATTCCGCGGACGCGCGCGTTGTTCGCGCTGCCACACCTTCAGCGAAGCGATGCCTTTTTTCACGGATTTCCAGTACCACAACACCGGCGTGGCCATGAACAACCCTCACTTCGACAAACTTTCGCGGATTGCCTTTGATGCGGTGGATACGGAACAGAGCAAAGAAGTGATTGACCGATTGGCCAAACAGCCCGGCGGGGAAGAACTTGGCCGCGTGCGGTTCAGCTACGTGGTTTTTGATATTGGCGCGTTCCGTACTCCCACGCTTCGCAATATCGCGCTGACAGCTCCGTACTTTCACGACGGCAGCGCACGTACACTGGCCGAAGTCGTCAAGTTTTATAACGACGGCGGCAAACAGAACGTCGCCCGCGAATGGGAATTGGCTCCGTTGGCGTTGACCGATCAGGAGCAGCGCGATTTGGTGGCGTTTTTGGAATCGCTGACCGGCAAGCTACCTGGGCAGGAACTTTCGGCCAAGAGGTAAGCCTGCAGATCAAACAACCGAAAAGCCAATTTTCCATTTCCCATGTTTGATTTTTCAATTGTCATTGTCTTCGACGGGCTAACCGAAAATGGCAAATGAGAAATGGAAAACGGCAAATGGTAAATAAAAAGAATCAGGTTGAGCGATGACCAATCCACAGATAGCCGATGTGTTTCGCCGCTTGGCCGCCTTATTGGAGCTTGGCGGCGAAAATTTCTTCAAGGTTCGATCCTATCAATCGGCCGCGGACACGATAGAAGACTGGCCGCAGCCATTGGCGGAAATCTTTGCCGAAAAAGAAGTAGCCGGTTTGCGTGAACTGCCCGGCATTGGCGAAGCGATCAGCAAAAAGATCGGCGATTTACTCACCACAGGAACCTTCAACGCATACGAAAAAGCCAAAGAGACAATTCCCGAAACAACGCTCGATTTGTTGAAAGTGGATGGCATAGGAATCAAGACGCTGAAGACACTTTACGACCAATTCTGCCTGACCAACCTGGATGATTTTGCCAAATTTGTCGCAGGTGGGGGCCTCAAAAGCGTTTCTGGAATGGGTGAAAAGACACAGGCGCGCATCCGAAAATCTCTCAGCACGCTTATTCCATTGTGACAGAATCAGTCAGACGCCGGACAGCCAAGCTTTACTTCGAACCAGCGGGCATCAGGGACTTGTCTTTGGCAACATCACCATGGTGTATGCGGCGAAACGCCCTTTCTGCCGTATACAACCGCCGCGCCACCTGGCCCAGTGTCATATCCATCGTCTGGCTCAGCTCTTCCATCGTGTAACCTGCGCCGTATTTAAGCAGCAATACCGCGCGATAATGAGTGTGCATCAACTGCAATGTCTCACGCACGGCAATTACTGTGTGTTCGTTCGGCGCAGGCTGGAATAATTCCAAATGGTTGTCTTCGTATGCAACTTCATAATCTTCACTGGCTGGCTGCAAGGAGAAATCCCCGGCTGTCTTGGCCCGCATTCGCCAATACTCCGCAGTCTTGCCCTGGATGATTTTTTCCAGCCAGGTTCCCAGAGAACTGTCACCACGAAATAGATTCCGTTGCATCTGGCTGATTGCAGCCAGCAGCGCTTCTTGTGCCACATCCTGGCAATCCTGCGGAGGAATCCCCGCACGCCGAGCCAAACGCTCGAATCTACCCACATATCGCCGACTGAATTCATAGGCCGCACATTCATTCCCATTGATGATGAGCGCGACAAGCGCAAGGTCTTCCCGGTGAGTTGGCATAAGGTGACACCTGAGGATTAGCTGAATTCCAACCTCAAAAGCTTTACTTTACAAAAAAGGATTTACCAATGCTGAAAAAATAATTTGCGATTGGCCGAAAAAAATCGCTTCTATTTACGACTAATGCTTTGAGCAGCAATAGACATTTCCAAGCCCAGAAAAACAGACAAACAAAGGTTAATTACAAAGTAATTCTAAACTGAGAACTGAAGCTAACTTTGCTGACGCAGATCAATGTAGCCGATTTAGCGGCAAGGAGCAAAACTCTCAGCAGGCCATTGTAAACAAAAAGAACAAGCCAACTTTCCAGGAGACTAATCCGCTTTCAAATGATTAGGAGCCAGTACTTGAAGCAGTGCGAGTTTGATCTCGCTCAAAAGGTTTATCAATCACTCTTGTTGTGACCTCAAATCAGCGCAATCCAAGTTGCAACCTGATCTGAACCTCATGTAGTACTTATGACAACCATCGCCTGCGTTCACGCAGCCTTTGCAGGCGCATCTTCGAAGGAACATTGACCATGAAAAAATTTTCAAATGCCAAAGTTGTGTCAGGTCTTCTTCTGACGCTGTTTATTTTGGGAAGCGTGCTGGCAGGCAGCAACGCCAATTGGTCTTCCCTGTTTTCACAACCCGTTCTCGGCCATGAGCAGAATATCCTGGCTCGTGTGCCGGGTCCCGCTGCCGCCAAGGCCACCGTCACCCCCACGCCGTCAGCCAAAGCTCAAGATGATCGAATCACCAAGACTGAAATTATTGTTGCGGAAACCCGTACGGTGGCCCCGCAGAGCGCGTCAGGACCCGTAACGAACACGTTGTCCGATCCCACGGCAGAGCAAATTGCAGAACAGGAAAGAATAAGAGGCCAGAGAAGAGGCAGGGTACCATTTCCTGTTGACGCCTCATCTGCCAGCCCTGTAACCCCCTCGAATGATCCTCCCACGCCTTTGCCTGGCTCGGCTTCACAGCAAACCAATGCTCCAGAGGCGGCGAATGATTTTGTTACCAGAAGCATACACGATTTCACTTCGACTGAAGCACCCACCGCACAGCGTTTAGTGATTCACGAACCGAGCCTGGGAGTGCTTGGTGATACCATTTTCTATACGGGCAACAGGTACGCGGCGCGGTCAACCGATGGCGGCCAGACTTTCACTTATGTGAGTCCTTACACGACCTTTTCCAGCGTCAATAGTGGGTTCTGTTGCGACCAGGTGGTCAACTCCGTGCCTTTGCGGAACATGATGATCTGGGCGCTGCAATATTATGCAGACGCCAGTTCCGGAACGTTGCGCATTGCGCGGGCCATCGGCAGTCAGGTCGCAGCCAATGCCTGGACAAGTTACGACTTCACGCCTCAGTTCTTCGGCTTCGCTGCGAACAACTGGATGGATTACCCCAACCTGACAGTTTCATCGAACTTTCTTTATGGAACCTCGAACGTCTTCAGCACGAATTGCCCGGGCGGCAACTGCCCTTTTACTGGCAACGTAGTCTTTCGCATTCCGCTCGCAGAGTTGGCCACAGGCGGAACTGTCAATGTGACCTCGTTTATACGAACGGACACAGGCACGTTGCGGTGTACGGAAGGCGCAACGACGACGATGTTCTGTGGCGCAGCGCAATCAACAACCAGCACCAGAATTTTTACCTGGCCCGACAGCGGTAGTATCGTCCTCAATGATGTGACGATCAACGCTTATACCCGATTGAATCGGGACGGTGTCGCGACCAGCCCCGACGGTTCGAACTGGGCCGCACGGTCGGACTCGCGCATTATGGGAGCGTACGTGCGCGGCGGGGTCATGGGGTTTATGTGGGGAGCCAAGCAGAGCACTGGGCGTCCCTATCCATATGTTATCGTTGCTCAATTCAATACAAGCAATCGTGCTTTTGTATCGCAAGGCGATATCTGGAGCGATCAAATTGCCTGGCTTTACCCACAGGCGAGCGTGAATTCAGCGGGGAATCTGGGCGGCTTAATTAACTATGGCGGGGGCAGCTTTTATCCGAACGTGGCGGCTTGGTTGGTTGACGACGTGACCCCAAGTATCACCCCGCTGACAGGCACTCTGGCCGCGACGAGTGGGAATCGCGGTCCAACCGCAAATGTGTGGGGCGATTATTTAACGACCCGGCAGCACAGTTCCGATACGAATACGTATGTTGCCGCCGCGTTCTCACTCAGTAACGGCGGAAGTGATAGTAACAGCGTTCCCCGCTATTTCCGCTTCGGACGAGAACGGGATTTTCCAGCCTGCAACGCCCCCGGTGCATTTTCATTAACTTCACCGAGCAACGGGCAAAGCCTGGCTTCAACCAGTTCGGTTAATCTCACCTGGCAAGCATCGGCGAATGCGAATTCTTATGATGTGTACTTCGGGACCAGTTCGAATCCGCCGTTCCTGGCAAACCAGGCTGGTACCAGCCGCTCCGTGAGCGTAACGCCGGGACAAACGTATTTCTGGAAGGTGGTGGCCAGGGTCAACTGTAATGGCGCGCTGACGACAACGACGGCGACATGGTCTTTCTCGGTACAAAATCCTTGTGGCACCTCAGTCCCAATCCTGGTCGGCCAAACCTTGACCGGGCAACTTATGGCAGGGGATTGCACGACCTTGTTCTCCGATGGTTCATTCGCTGACTTCTTCAGCTTCAATGGCACTGCGGGTCAACAAATTGCCATCTCGCTAAATTCGGCAAGTTTCAACGCTTATCTGGTGCTGATTGATCCTGGCAATGTATTCATTGCCCAAAACGATGACGGTGGTGGAGGCACCAATGCTCGCATACCGGCAACAAGCGGATTCTTTACCTTGCCGGCCACCGGCACGTATCGAATTGCGGCGAATACATTCCCAGGCCAAACCGGCAATTACTCGATCACTTTGAGCGGACCTTCCGGCCTGCAATTTTTCCCACTTAATCCTCCAGTGCGATTGTTGGATACTCGATTGGGACAACCTGCCTGTTCAAATCCAGGGGCGCCTATTGCAGGTGGTGGAACATTAACGCAGATCGCGACCGGCGGCTGCACAGCAATTCCTGCGACTGCTAGCGCGGTGACGGGCAACGTTACTGCTGTTTCTCCGAGCGCGAATGGATTCCTGACCTTGTATCCTAGCGATGCCTCTCAACCTTTTGTCGCAAATAACAATTACCGTACGGATCGCCCGTTCCTTGGAAATGTCTTTACCGTTGGATTGGGGGCCGGTGACAGAGCTTTCAGGCTCTACTCCTCAGCAACCGCAAATGTGATAGTAGATGTAACAGGGTATTACGCGCCGCCTGCAAGTGGCGGATTATATTTTCATCCATTACCAGCCCCTGTTCGATTGCTCGACACGCGTATAGGGCAAACCGCCTGTACAACACCCGGATCTCCGATTCTGGCAGGGCAAGAATTATTGCAACTAGGTAATGGGATTTGTTCTATTCCCAGCACAGCAAGAGTATTGGTAGGCAATGCGACAGCAGTAAACCCCTTGGCTAGGGGAAACATCACCCTTTTCCAGGGAAACATCAGCCGCCCACCAATAACCAGTGGCAATTACGAAGCGGGATTGAATCTGAATTCGCCGTTTCACGTGGCGTTGTCATCAAGCGGGCAATTTAGAATCTATTCTTCGGCGCAAATTGATATGGTTGTAGATATTCTGGGGTATTACAGTCTCGACCCGGTAGACGTAAACGGTGCCGGGTTGTTTTATAAATCCCTGACGCCTGTCCGGCTTCTGGACACCCGAGTCGGCGCTACAATTGGCTGTGTCCTGAATGGCTTTCCTCTTCAGCATCCGACGGAATATTCCTTAGGGGCACGTGGAACCTGCACCATTGATGCAGCAGCCGTTGCGATCATTGGCAATGCCACGGTTGTTGCGCCTGCCACAAATGGTTTTCTCACTTTATGGCCCAGCAATGCGAGTAGGCCATTTGTGGCAACATCAAACTATTTAGCGGGCATCAATTTCAACCGATTCTTCACTGTTGGGTTAGGAACCGATGGAAGGTTCAACCTTTACGCGTCCACAACCAGCACGAATTTGGTGTTGGACGTATCCGGATTTTTCGTTCCCTGATGATCCGGGCGCTCCACTGGCAAAACCTTGCCGCCCGGAATCAAGCACGCCCATCAAGTCGGACAACTTAATGGGCGTGCTTGCCGAACGTTTTGATGAGCCATTAGTGATCCGGTAACCGTTAAACCCGGTTTCGGTGCAGCCATTTGGACAGAAAAGACTGACTGCTAGACAACTTGCAACCCGCCGCCTAAAATCCAGCTTCATTAAATCCGCCGTGATTCATCAACAAAGCATTTTCACCCGCGAGTTGGCTAACCCCCTTTGTCGCTCTTCGTGTGATTTCGCGGGAAAATATCTTGGAAAGGACTGTCTTTATGCTCGGACAACAACGAACTGTCAGAAGTCAGCAACCGGTTTATGACGTGGTCATCGTAGGATCAGGCGCTGCCGGAGGAACGGCGGCTTGGGTATTGGTTAATGCCGGGCTGAAGGTGGCAATGCTGGAAACTGGGCCACTTAGAAAAGATCAGGTGGATTTTCCGTATCACGACCCGTTTCCCTATGAAGATGAATATCGCGGATTGAAGACGGAAAAGACGCGCAGCGATGAGTTCAAAGAGAAGTATTCGATGTATGGCCCGACCAAAGACGAGCCGTACACCACGCCGGAAAAATTGCCTTACGAATGGATGCGCGCGCGCAACGTCGGCGGTCGCACGATGTTCTGGGGACGATTTGCCAATCGGTTCAACGAAGCGGACTTCAAAATGCGCTCGCGCGACGGTCAGGGGCTGGACTGGCCGATGGAATACAAAGACCTTGCGCCGTATTACGACAAAGCTGAACTGTTTATGGGCGTTTGCGGCCAGAAAGAAAACCATCCGGATTTGCCCGACAGCGAAAACTTCCTGCCGCCCGTCAACCTGAAATGCTCTGACTGGGCGATCAAGCGCGCCGCGAAAAAAATCGGTATTCCTTCGATCAACGTTCGCCGCGCAATGTTGACCAAACCTTACAATGGTTACAGGCAATGCCATTATTGTGGTGAATGCCCGGACGGCTGCGAAACGCATTCGTTTTACAACTCTGCGTTCAGGCAAGTTGTTCCGCTGATGAAGAAGTTTCCGAGGACGTTCACCGTCATCCCGAATGCAATGGCGCACAAGGTCACGACGAATAAAAAAGGCCTGGCTTCCGGCGTCAGCTACATTGACAAAACCACGGGCAAAACACGCGACATCGCCGCTAAAGCAGTGGTTGTCGCATGCGGAACGTTGGAAAGCACGCGGTTGATGCTGGGTTCCGGCATTGCGAATTCCAGCGGCTTGATCGGCAAAAACTTCATTGAGCACCTGGACGTTGAAGCCCAGGCGTATTTCCCGGAATTGTTCTGGCAGCCGCGCGAAGCCGGCGACGGCATCGGCGGTTCGCACATTGTCATTCCGTGGTTTGGGTATTTCCGTCCAAACGAAAAACGGGATTTCGTTCGTGGTTTCCAGATCGAACCTTCGTCGCGTATTCGCATGCGTCCGGACAAAAATCCGAAACGTATCGCCGGATTTGGCGAAGCCTACAAAAAAGAGGTTCGCAAATGGACGGGCGCGCGCGTGGTGCTGGCTTGTCATGGAGAAATGCTCCCCGCAGCGGACAAATTCGTCGAACTTGATCCAAGCGTGAAAGACAAATGGGGCATTCCGGTGTTGAAAATTCATGCACCGTTCCACGACAACGATCTGGCGATGTACAAATATGCGCGTCGCACGTACGAAGAAATCTTCGCCACGGCAAAAGCGGTTGATGTGCAGTTGCCCAAAGAACCCAGCATTGCCGGACACTCCATTCACGAAATGGGAACGATTCACATGGGCAGCGATGCCAAGACTTCGGTGCTGAATCAATTCAACCAGTCCTGGGATGTGAAGAACCTGTTCGTGATGGATGCCGCTGCGTTCGCTTCGGGGACACACAAAAATCCGACGCTGACGATTATGGCGCTGGCCTGGCGCGCGTCGGAATACATGCTGGAAGAGAAAAAGAAGGGAAACATCTGAAAATCAAAAGGCAAACGGCAAAGCTGCAAAAGGCAACAATGCAGACCTTTCGAGCTTTGCCCTTCGCCTTTTGCCTTTTGATTTATGAAACGCTGGCTTCCGCTATTTGTCTGCTTAATTCATTTTTTTATCCTTTCGTACCTGGCTCGCCAACATCCGTTTGGGAATTACGCGACCGAAACAGACTTCTATCACTTCTATGCTCCTGACGCGGAGCGCATCGCCGCAGGGCAATTTCCACAAAATACATTTCAAGGGCCGGGCTATCCGGCCATTCTGGCTGGCTTGGGCAAGCTGACGGGTCTGAGCGGTGATCTGTTTGCTGTGGGCAAATGGTTGTCTGTGGTGTGCGCTGTGCTGTGCGGCTGGTTGGTCTTTGTGCTGTTTGCCCGATTATTTGAATTTTGGGTGGGGCTGGGAGCGCAGTTGATCACCATTGCCGGCGGAGAGTTTCCGCAGTTTTCAATCAACGCTGCAACCGACGTTTTCTTTCTGTTTGTTTGCCTGGCCGTGCTGGTGATGTTTACCAGCGAGCGGTTGAGTGTGCGTTGGCGAATTCTGCTGACTGGCGCGTTGACCGGCGCGGCTTATGTCATTCGGTACAACGGACTGTTTTTGCTGGCGGCCTGTTTGATTGGAATCTTGTTTCTGAATCTGTTCGAGCAAAGCTGGCGCGAGCGCATACAGTCTGCGGCAATCTTTGTTGCGATGTTTTTCGTTGCAGCTTCACCGTGGTTGGTGGCGAATTACAGACACCACAGTTCACCGATGTACAACACCAACTACCTGAATATTGCCACGGAGTTTTACCCGGATTTGGTCAAAGGGGAAACCAATCAGGATGCCACGCGCGCGCTGGGAGAAAAGTTTCATTCCTTCGGCGATGTGCTTCGCTACGATCCGGCGCGACTGTTCAAGCAGTATCCGGTCAATTTGTATGAAAGCTTGCGGCAGAGCATCACAGGCAATCTGGTGGCGCAATTGGTCGGATGGCTGGCGTTGCTGGGCATTGCGCTAGCGTTCGTTGGGCGAAAGTCCAAACCGGCGATGCTGGTTTTGATTGCTGGCGGGTTTTATCTGCTATTGATGGCGCTGAACCACTGGGAAACGCGTTATTACTTTTTCGTCATGACGATTTATTCGGGCTTTGCGGTTTTTGCAGCAGTGCGCTGGTTGGCGCTGGTTCGCGCACAAGATTGGTTGAAAGCTCCGGCGTTTGCGGCAATTCCGGTGGCGCTGGTTGCCATCATGTTTGCAGCTTCGGTTTCCGCTTCGCGCAAAGACGTGACGGAGTTTTTGGAAGCGCAGCCCGTGGAAGTCGCCGGAGCGCGGGATTTTGTTTTAAGTTTGAACGCCGCGCCGAACAGTTTACGAATCGTCGCTCGAAAGCCTCATCTAGCCTATATGAGCCGTCAGGAATGGGTTTTCTTTCCTCAGGTGAAATCCCTGGACGAGCTTCGCGCGTGGATGGAAAGCAATCGAGTGGATTACATCGCCATCGGCAAGCGCGAGATAAAAGAGAGAAAGGAACTGAAAGCTTTGAGCAACCCTGAAAAAGCGCCTGAATGGCTGAAAGCCGCGTGGGTTTATGAACCGACGAACTTCATTCTTTATAAGCCAACAAGACAGTAGAGACGTAAAATTTTGCGTCTCTACTTCTCAATTAGACAGTCTTCGTCACTTTCGACAGCGACCTGGGTTTATCTGGGCTTAAACCTTTTGCTTCGGCCAGCAGCGCGGCAAATAGTTGCGCCGGAATAATGTAAGGAATCGGCGAGAGCAATTCATTGATTCGCTGCGGGATTTTGATTCCGCGTGAAGCCATTTTCAGTGCGGAAGATTCGCTGGAAATGGCGATGGTTTCAGCGCCGATGCCCTGAAGTTTCGTCAGTAATTCTTTCGCCCCGGCCAGAGTCGGTCCCGGTGGAGCGAAAATGAAAACCGGGAATCCGCTATCCACCATCGCAATTGGCCCGTGCAGGAAATCGGCGCCGGAAAATCGCTCGGCCACAACGTAACAGGTTTCCATCAGTTTGATCGCGAATTCATAGGCATTGGCGTAATTCAGCCCGCGCCCGACAACGACGCATTGCTCCATAAACGCATATCGTTCAACCATTGCGGCTACTTTCGGTTTCAACTTCAACGTTTCGGCGGCAAAGTCTGCCAGGCGTTCAATTTCCATTTTGCTTTGGCCAATCGCCCGCGCCAGCAAATGAAAAATCAGCAACTGTCCGGTATAAGTTTTGGTTGCGGCGACGCTGCGTTCACGCCCGGCGTGAATCAGGAAGGTTTCGTCAGCCAGTTTGGCCATCGTGGATTCAGCTTCGTTGGTGATGGCCAGTGTCGTCGCGCCGCTGCGTTTGGCGTTTTCCAGCGTCATGTTGATGTCAGCGCCTTCTCCGGATTGCGACACGCCGATGACGAGCGCGTCGCGTAAATCCAGCCTGGCTTTGTAAATCGTGTGAACCGCCGGAGCCGACAGCGAAACCGGAATGCCTGTGGTCAATTCCAGCAGGTAACGGCCAAACAGCGCGGCATTGTCCGAACTGCCGCGCGCGACCAGCACAATCAATCTGGGACGCTTTTCCCGCAGGTGTGCGGCAAAGCGTTCGATCTTTTTGGATTCGCGTTTGATGGTTCGTTCGATAGCGGTGGGTTGCTGTTCGATCTCTGAAAGCATCAGGGACATGGGGTGGTTGTGATCCTCCTCATCGGGCTGTCAGCGGGTTACGGAACAGGCCCGTATGACAAATAGCCGTCAAAAAACGTGTGAATGATTTGCCGGATTTCCGGGTCTGCAATGTTTTGCATTGGAAATCTGACTTGTAATTGTTGCAGCAGGCTGACGCGAAACTGTATGCGCGTGCCGCTGTTCATCAAAATTGCGTGGGCGTTGCGGCGAAATTGTTCATCGAACATTTCGGTCGCCAGTTTTTGCAAGGCATCAAACGCAAATTTTTCGGCGCGATCGGTTTTATCGCCGAGCTTGCTGGGGTCTCCTTGAAGTTGCTGGCGAACGAACACTTCAAGTTGCGGGCGTACAATCAGGTTGTAACCCCAATCTTCCAGAACCCGACTGAACAGCAAATTGACCTGCGCGCGTTCAATGCGATGGACGCGATCAATGTCGTCGCGTAAAGATTTGATCGCCGAGAAAAAGATGATGGCGTGCGCCAAACCGCGATTCATTACATCGCGAGCCGGTTCACCCGGAGCCGCCGAGGCGTAAACCATAAGCTTGCCCAGCAATTTGTTTTTGCGCAGTTCGGCCATCATTGCTTCTTTGGTCTGTTTGGTTTCTGAAAAATCCAGAAACGCGATGCGCGCGCCGGAATCAATTGTCCGCAGAAGGTTGATGGTTAATGCCGAGCGCTCTTCTTCGGTGGTTTGCGGCGTGTGTACGAAAAGCAGAATGTCTACTTGCCGGGCGGCTTCGGGATTTTGTACCAGCAGGGTTCCGCCGACCAGTTTGGCTTTGGCGGCAATGGTCTGATTCAACGGAGCTGTGCTGCTGTCTTTGGCAATGCTCCCTTCGTCGGAGGAAAAAACGGGCAGGATTTTTGGCGTACGGCCAAATCGTTGCGCCAGCAGTTTGGCAAGCAACACTTCCGCCAGCGAATTTTGGCCGCTGGCAAACCCCACTTTTTCGCTGATTTCCCGCAACGCTGCTTCGCCCATCATCCGCGCCCGCGCAATTTGCGCAGGCTTGGCGGTTAAATCTTCGTCCTGCCCAATCAACAGAAAATCCAGCGAATTGCCTGAAATCATTTCCATTGCTGCCTGGCAGGATTGCTTCGAACTTTCTACCGCCGAATCCAGTGAAGCGAAGCCGTAAATTTGCGGCTTGGAATTTTGCGAGCGGATTTGTTTCAGCACGGGCGCAATTTCAGCGGCATTGGCGTCCAGCGAAACAAGGATGCCTGTAACACCCGTCAGGTCCTGCGCTTTCAGCCATTCGATTCGCTCCGCTGATTCAGATTTTGGTGTCAGCAATCGCGATGGCGGAAGCACCAAATAATGATCTGCAATCTGTGTGAGTGTTTTTAGCTCAAGGTAGCGGCTATCCGCGGGCAACAGAATGACCTTGCCAGCCAATTCTCTACGCGCCGCGGGCTGTAGCTGCGGGCGTTGGTTCTTTTTCTGCGCGAACCCAGCAACTGGCAGCAGAAATAGGGGGAGCAGAGTGAGTATGAGAAGAAAAGGAGACGGGGAGACGGGGAGACGGGGAGACAAGGTTCTGGCGACGCGGTAGCTGATTTCCAAGATACTATTATTCATCGGTTCAAAACTCCGTAATTGAACTTTTCACCGCGTCGCCCAGTCTCCAAAGTCTCCCTGTCCGATTTATGGTCGTGGCCGCGTTTTACGTGCGGGTGTGCTTGTCGTGGGCGCCGGCAATCCACTCTTCAGCCGTTGAAAGTCGTTGGAATTGCTGAGGCCACGGCCATCCGTTCCTTGCAGGTGTTGTTGAATTTCCACCTTTGTATTCGCTTCGCGCTCGCGCGGGTCCGGGTGGCTGGCCAGAATTGAACCCAATGATCCTGCGCCTTTGGAAGCCTGTTGAAGCATCTGGAACATCTCAACCATTCCGCCGGTGTTGTAACCAGCGTTTTTGATGTTGTAGAGGCCCAGGAAATCCGCTTCGCGTTCGGCATCACGGCTGTGTTTCATCAGAAAGCCGCCTGCAATCAAACTGCCGATGGCTTCACCAGCTTGCGCGCCGCCCTGGCCGCCAAAAATTGCGCCGACAATGGTCGCCCCAATCGCAAACATTCCCAGCTTTTGAGCTTTCTTGACGTTTTCCAGCCCATGCCGCCCGACGATGTGACCAATTTCGTGACCCATGACACTGGCCAGTTGAGCTTCGCTGGTGGTGGCAGCAATCAAACCCGTATGCACATAAACCCTTCCGCCCAGCGTGGCAAAAGCGTTGAGGCTTTTGTCATTGACGACGTAAAAGCGCCAGGGAATGTTCGGACGTTCGGAACGCCTGGCCAGCGATTGGCCCAGGCGGTTAACGTAATCGTTTAAGGAACGATCTTCGACCAGTCGAACCTGTTTGAGCAGTTCCTGGTGAACCTGCTCGGCCATTTTCATTTCGTCCTCTTCGGACAAGTAGCCTTTATTCGAATATTCTCGATTGCGATATTTATCGTACGGATTTTCAGCAGCCATCACGCTGATAAACAGCGAACTGATGATGGCCAGAGCAAACATTCGATGCCAATGGGCAAAAACCTTCATTGCATTTTCTCCTTAAATCTATTCCATCAATAAATCTATTGCGTGCGGCAACGTTCGAACAATCGCGGCCAGATTTTCCCGCGCGCCACGGACGCTGCCTGGGAGATTGATAATCAACGAACGGCCGCGAATTCCGCAAACCGCACGCGACAAAGCGGCAAGGGGAGTGATTTTCATACTTTCGGAGCGCATCAATTCTGCCAGTCCCGGCGCTTCGCGCTCAATCACTTCGCGCGTTGCTTCCGGCGTCACATCACGTGCGGAAAAACCTGTTCCGCCCGTAGTGACGATCAAATTGGCTTCGCCTGCATCGGCGAATTGCCGTAACCGATCCGCGATCAGCGCCCGGTCGTCGGGCAAAATTTCCGTGGCGACGATTTCAACTTTCAGAGATTTCAATTCGGTGACAACCGCCGGGCCGGATAAATCTTCGCGCTCTCCGCGCGAAGCCGAATCACTGATGGTCAAGACCACCGCCTTGATTGTTGCTTTGTTCATTGTCGCCATAAGGGGATGGCAGGAGTGTAATTCGTTCGCGTGAGGGTTTCAATCAGCAGGGAGCCAGCTTATGTGTTGTCGCTCGCCCTGCAATGACGTGTTCATAAAGTCGCTCGTATTGTGGGATGACTCGTTCGGTGTTGAATTGACCCACCGCCCATTCACGGCCGCGCTGCCCCATTGCACGTTGTTTGGCTTCGTCAGATAAAATTTCAATTGCGTGTTCGGCGATTGCATTGATGTCGCCCAATTTGACCAGGTAGCCGTTTTCGCCATTCAGTACAACCTCCGGCAAGCCTCCGGCGCGCGTGGCAATGACGGGAACTTCGCAGGCCATTGCTTCCAGCGCTGCCAAGCCGAATGACTCGGTTTCGCTGGGAACCAGCAACAAATCGGCGACTGACAAATAATCGGCAATGTTCGGGACCTGCCCGACGAAAATGACTTCATTGGCCAGGCCATAATCCTGCGCCAGTTTTTCGGCTGCCGCGCGTTCAGGCCCGTCACCACACATCACCAATCGAACCGGCAGGTTTGATGTCGCCTTGATTTTTGCCAGCGTGTGAATGCAATCGCGGATGCGTTTGACAGGTCGAAAATTGGAAACATGAATCAGCAGCTTTTCGTCGTTCGGAGCCAAGGTAACGCGCAAGCCAGAGTTTTCGCGGCGCTGATAATCGTCGGCATTGATGAAGTTGGGAATGACTTCAATTCCTCCCAAACCGAATGTGCGGCAGGTTTCGTCCGCCAGATATTTCGAGATGGAAGTGACGGCATCCGACTGCGCGATGGAAAATTTCGTGATAGGCAAAAAGCTTTTGCGCGAACCCACCAGCGTGATGTCCGTTCCGTGCAGCGTCGTGACGAACGGCAAATAACGCGTCGGTTTGTACATCTCCCGCGCCAGATACGCCGCCGTCGCATGCGGAATCGCGTAGTGCATATGCAGCACGTCCAGCCGTTCAGATTCAGCGACTTCCAGAATCTTCGACGCAAGCGCCAAATCATACGGCGGAAACTCGAACAGCGGGTAATCAAACAAATCAACCTGATGAAACTTCACCTGGTCGTTGAGCAGGCAAAGTCGTGTCGGCAAGGCGTAGCTGATGAAATGAACCGAATGGCCGCGCGCAGCCAGTTCACGGCCCAATTCGGAGCCGACAATGCCGCTGCCGCCATAGGTGGGAAAAACTGTGATGCCTATGTTCATAGCTAGGTTGAGTCTCGGTTCCGGCAAGCAACCAAACCTTTCATTTTCCATCTTTCATTTCCGATTTTTCATTTGTCATTGCTTCGGTGCGCCTGAGCAATGACAAATGAAAAATGGAAATTGACAACTGGAAAATGAAAAGAGCGATTCGTCACAAATGATCGTTTATTCCATCGGATAGCCTGCATCGCGCCAAGCCTTGATTCCGCCC
>CAZMXG010000120.1:0-25072 GCA_964570175.1 uncultured Heliomicrobium sp.
TAGAAAAGGATTGAGCCAGCTTTTTGGTCGCTCGCTTCGGAAGTCGCCGGATAAGGAAGTCCAGGATCCGCCGCCAAGGCAAAGGATGCCATGAGTGCCAAAGCAAAAAGTGCTAATAGGGTTTGGGTCAAATTACGTGAGGTTCGCATTAAATCTATCTCCTTGAAAAATAAACTGCTTGAAAGTCTTCGCAAATAAAGCTCCGAAGCGAGTTTAGATCTATGCAGTAGGAAACAATGTTGAAAACGACACAGCGGAGAATGGATGTTCAACATTGCCGTACAAATAGCGGTCGCTACAGCGAAAAGCAATAGTCTCGATATAGCGATATTTGATGAATGTGATAAAACTTTCTACCCTGTCTCGATAGGCAGGTGAGGGGAACGTGTCTTACCAAATAATAGGGATCAATAAGCATTGAGCCTTTAATGAACTTTTCACGTGAGAGTGAGACAGGCTCAATGTCAGGCGACTTATAGCATGCCTGTCGAAAAAAGGGCAATACTAATTCCAACTTTCTAATTGGGCTGGACTATCAGCTTTACTGGCTTGAACTTGTGTGGATAATGAAATGGCTTTCAACTATTTCCTGATCCTGCAAAATTGTAAAACAATACTCTACTTACAAAGGAATTTGGCGGATGAATCGTCAATATGACGTGCTCATAATTGGTGGTGGGCATAATGGGTTGGTCACAGCCTGCTATCTTGCCCGGGTCGGTCTAAAAGTTGGCGTATTGGAGCGTCGCGGTGTGGTGGGCGGCGCATGTGTGACGGAAGAGCCTTGGCCGGGCTATAAAGTCTCCACGCTTTCTTATCTTTGTAGTCTTCTTCAGCCCAGAATCATCAACGACCTGGAATTAAGAAAGTTTGGATACCACATTTATCCTAAAGACCCTTCATTTTTCACGGCGTTTCCGGATGGTAGGCATATATTTTTCTGGCAGGACATGCAGAAAACAGTTTCGGAAATTGCAAAGTTTTCGATTCGAGATGCTGAGCATTACGCTCAATACGAACTGGAATTGGTGAAATTGGCAGAGTGGGTTGAATCAATTTTGCTGGAAACGCCCCCCAACATTATCCACAGAAAATTTGCAGATTTGGTGGGTCTGGGGAAACTGGGATTGCGCTCCCTGAAATTGGGGGATGATGGGTTGGTGCGGATGGTCAAAATAATGACTCAAAGTGTGCGCGATTTTTTAGACGAACGCTTTGAATCAGACGAAATCAAAACCACGCTTGCTACTGATGGGGTGATCGGCACAAACGGCGGTCCAGCGACTCCTGGGACGGCCTACATCTTATTGCATCACGTAATGGGCGGAGCCGCCGGACCGCGAGGGTTGTGGGGATTTATTCGTGGAGGAATGGGCGCGATCAGTCAGGCGTTGGCATCTTCGGCTGAAGCCAGTGGTGCGGAAATTTTGACGAATGCTGACGTTGATCGAGTTTTGGTCAAAGATGGTCAAGCATATGGTGTTGTGCTGAAAAATGGTGACGACATTCGGGGTAAAGTGATTGTTTCAAATGCCGACCCGAAACGCACTTTTCTCAAGCTAGTCGAAGAGCAGCATCTGGAAGATGAGTTTCGCCGCGCAATTACAAATTTCCGTGTTGAAGGCTGTTCGGTCAAAATCAACCTGGCGTTGGATGGTTTGCCAAACTTCACTGCATTTCCAAATACTTCTGAACGCGAGCCTGGATTGCCTCATAAAACAACCATGCACGTTTGTCCTTCAATGGATTACGTTGATCGCGCCTGGGAAGACGCCAAGCAGGGAAGAATGTCCCAAAATCCGATGCTGGAATGCACGATTCCCACGGCTTATGACGACTCCATCGCTCCGCCGGGCAAGCACATTATGTGCATATTCGCTCAGTATGCGCCTTATACATTGAAGGATGGTTTCTGGGATCAGTCGACGAAAGATGAATTTGCTGATCGCTGCATCAATGCTTTGGCGGATTATGCGCCAAATATCAAAGACATCCTTCTTCATCGCCAGGTTATATCTCCCTTCGATATGGAACATGAATACGGCTTGACTGGGGGCAACATTTTCCACGGAGACATGGATTTGGATCAGTTGTTTTTCATGCGGCCAGTGGCTGGTTGGGCGAATTATCGCACACCAATTCAGAATCTTTATCTATGCGGTTCCGGAACCCATCCGGGAGGTGGCGTGATGGGAGCGCCAGGCTTCAATGCCGCGCGAGAAATTTTGAAAGACTTGAAACGTTGAGGAATTCCGCCAACCCATGAAAACGATCATTCTATTGACGATCTCGAACATCTTCATGACCTTTGCTTGGTATGGGCATTTGAAATTTAAAGAATCAGTTTTGTGGAAAGCGATTTTCATCAGTTGGCTCATCGCTTTCGCAGAATATTGCTTTCAAGTTCCCGCCAATCGGATTGGGCATTATCACTTTGCGGCTGCTCAATTGAAGATGATTCAGGAAGTCATCACCTTGGTCGTGTTTTGCGTGTTTTCGGTCGTCTTTTTGAAAGAACAATTGAAGTGGAATTATCTGGTTGGTTTTGCATTAATTCTGGCGGCGGTTTTCTTTGTCTTTAAAGAGTGGTAAGTGCCATTAAGGAGAAACGATGGACGCAACGACAATTGTTTTTGTAGTTTTGGCGGTAATTATTTTACTGATTATTGCCCGCTTGGTTTATAGCCTGGTGCTGGGTCAGTCCGTGACCGATACCTTGATCAACCGCGACAATAAGGCGGCAGCAGTATCACTTTGTGGCTTTCTGCTGGGCGTCATAAACGTCATCATTCCGATTCTGAGCAGTCCTGGGCATTCGTTTTGGGCTGATGTCAAAGGTGTCCTGGCTTATGGCATTGGCGGCATCTTAGCCATGGCCGTCGCCAGCGTGATTTTTGAACAGTATAGCGCCGCGACTGGCGTGCCTTTACGTGAACAAATTACCGCGGGAAACTTGGCGGCTGGCATTGTTGACGGCGCGATTCATTTTGCCTCCAGCCAGATTGTGACCGGAGCTTTGACGGGTGATGGTGGTTCTATTGTTCCTACAGTCGTCTTTTGGCTTGCGGGCGTTGCGGCACTCATTGCGTTAACGCACGTCTTTAGGATGTTGACTGCTTACGACGACGCTGATTTGATAAAGAAAGGAAATGTGGCTGCGGCGCTTGGGTGCGCTGGATTGATCGTCGCTATCGGAATGATGGTCGGTTTTGCAGTCTCTGGAAGTTTTACAGGCTATTCTGAAAGCTTTCGTGACTTTGGCCTGATGCTTTTGGTGGTGCTGGTGCTTTATCCTGTGAGACAGATTATTGTGCAGATGCTGTTGCTGGGCGCAGGATTTAGTTTCCGGGGGGGCAGGCTGGATCAGGAAATCGCTCAGGATCAAAATGTGGGTGCGGGGTTACTGGAAGCTGTCGGCTACCTGGCAACAGCATTAGTGGTCACACGGATTTTCTAACCTGAAGTTTGAAAACAAGTGCAAACAGGATTCACAAAGTTTTCCAGGGAAAGATCAATTGATTGCGTGAATTCCACGTGGATAACTTTGCGAATCCTGATTTTCTTACCTGGCTTTACTTCGTCTTTCGCACTTGTTTGGAAACGCGCTCAATATCAGCCAGCAAGCGCACCGTGTTTAATCCCAAAATTTTGCGAATGTCGGATTCTTTATAGCCTTTCCGCAGCAAAGCTTCGGTGATTTGGGGCAATTTGCTGCAATCTTCCATTCCAACCGGCATAGAACCTCCATCAAAGTCTGAACCCAATCCAACGTGATCGGCTCCAACCAATTTCACCGCATGATCAATGTGTTCAACAATTCGTTCCCAACTTGCTTTGGGAGGATTACCGAATTGCGCGGTCAGTTCTTCACGGATTTTAGGAAAGACAGTTTCGCGCGGCTCGTTTTGATATTTCTGCGACAAATCCCGCCGAGCGGCCTGCGTTTTTTGCGAGTAAGCATACAACTCCGGGTCAATAAAGCTGTCCAGGTAATTGATTTGAATGACTCCACCTTTTGCTGCCAGGGCTTTGATCATTTCGTCAGTCATATTGCGCGGGTGGCCGCTGATGGCTCGGCAAGACGAATGCGATGCGATCATAGGCGCTTTGCTGATTTCCAGTGCATCCCAAAATGTTTTATCTGCAGCGTGGGAAACATCCACCATCACGCCCAACTTGTTCAGTTCACGCACCACGTCTTTGCCAAAATCCGTCAGTCCATTGTGTTTGGGTAGATCGCCTGAAGAATCCGCCCAATCCGTGTTGATCGAATGGGTCAGTGTCAAATAGCGCACGCCAAGTTCCGCATACATCCTTAACACCGGCAGACTGTTGTTGATCATGTGTCCGCCTTCCATTCCCATTAGACCAGCGATTTTACCTTGCTTGTGAGCCAGGCGAACGTCGGCGGCTGTTCGGCAAAGCATAATTTTGTCCGGCATGTCTTCTGTAAGTTGATGAACGGCGGCGATTCGTTGGAGCGCATCGTTCACGGCTTTAGGACCGGTTACGTTGCCAGACATATAAATGGAAAAGAATAATCCGTTTAATCCACCTTCTTTCATGCGGGGAAGGTCAATGTGTCCTGTGGGATGGCGCTCATCGAATTTCCAATCTGTTTGCAGTTTTGGCGTCACATCAATGTGTGTGTCGAGAACCAATGACGAAAAATGAATCTTCTTGGCGCGAGACGAAATTACGTCGTTGGCATTTTGAGCGAATAAGCTTTTTCCGCAGAACAAAGCGACAGCAAAGCAAACCAATAGAGCGAAGGTCCGTTTCATGAATTTCTCTCCTAGGTTTTGATGAAAATTTAGTTGAAGAATTACAACGCGACCTGCATTTCACTTGAAATGAAAAATTCTGGCAAGAGTTCAGGGAGATTCAGGAGAGTTTTGACGCCGATCGTTTGCAGTCCTTTGTCGCTCAGTGTCACCTATAGATGACGAAGTTGTTCATGACGGCAACTCTAAGAGCTAGAATGATTAATCTACTTCTCGGAAGGCAATAATCTGTTGACAGCATGAGGGGCCTCGCATAGACTGCCGCACGAGTGAACGGCTCACCTCACAGAGGGAGCAATCATTGAGTTTCTTGCAGCTCTATATCACGCCTCGTCTAACACTTTGCCTAACCCCGTCAAGCAGTGTTGAGAAACTGCTTACTCTATTGAGCCGACCTTGCGGTAGCCCCTAACAAACGCCGCAGTTTAATAATCAAGCTGGCCAACCGATCTCACTGGTAATTACATCATTAGGCCTGACTTGAGAAATCATCTCGAACCAATCAATCGAATGGATTGAAAAGAAAATCGGAATGATTGACCTGATCGCCTATCAGGCGCATACGCCCACAGGTTTTCATTGGTGCCCTCCGCAGAAAACTATTCATTGGCTTTGAAACTGAACCCCGAAAATCAGTGAAGCTTCATAACTGGCATAAGAATTGATAATCAAACCAATTGTCGGACACAATTGTTGTAAAAGGAGTATGTACACAATGCGAACCTCACGCTGTTTCACCTCATTACTAATGGCTCTGGCCTTTCTCACCGTAATGGCCATGAATTCATTGGCAGCCGATCCTGGGATCGCGCTTCCGGTGGATGGAGTTGTAGGCGATCAAAAGGCTGGCTCGGTTTTGATCTTTAACGTTTACACTTCTAGCGCGACCAGCGCGGCTACGGAAAACACACGTATTAATATTACCAACACATCAGATTCCAGAGATGTGGCCATTCACTTGTTTTTCATTGATGGCGCTTCATGCAGTCCCGCAGACAGTGTGATGTGCTTGACACGCCGGCAGACGGTCAGCTTAACGGCTTCCGAATTGGATCCCGGAACAATGGGATACATTGTTGTTGTGGCAATTGACAACAATGGTTGTCCGGTTGTCTTTAACAATTTGATCGGTGATGAGTACGTCAAGTTCTCGACCGGACACGAAGCGAATCTGGGAGCTGTTGCGGCAGCTGCGGCAACTGTTCCATTCTGTGATGCGACGACGACTGATGTGACGTTGAGCTTCAACGGTGTTCAGTACGATCAATTGCCCCAAACAGTGGCGATTGACAATCTGGCCAGCCGCGTTGATGGCAATGACACAATGCTTGTTTTGCTCAACCCATCGGGCAACCTGGGAATCGGCGCCAACTCCCTCGGAGCTGTGGCCGGTATTATGTACAACGATGCGGAAAATGCTTACAGCTACACGTTCAGCAGCAGCCAGTGCCAGGTGAAGTTCAGCATTAACAACACGACACCCCGCACAGCGCCGCGGTTCACCACAGTTGTTCCTAGCGGTCGGACTGGATGGATGAAAATCTATAACTTCTCCGGCGCTCCGCTGCTGGGTGCTGCGATCAACTTCAATCCGGCGGCTTCTGCATCACCGACAGCTTTCAATCAAGGGCACAACCTGCACATCCTGAGATTGGCTCCGACGGCAACGATGCGCATTCCGGTCTTTCCTCCGGGCTGCTAAGCTCTTCCGCTGCATCCCCATAAGCATGAAAAAAGGCCGGTCATTGACCGGCCTTTTTTCATGCTTGCGCTACACATACGCCTTATCTTGCTACGCGAGCGCCACCGCCCTTCATCACCTTTTCAACTTCAGCCAGGGTTGCCATGGAAGTATCGCCCGGCGTTGTCATTGCCAATGCACCGTGAGCGGCTCCGTATTCAACCGCCCGCTGTGGCCCCTGCTCAGTCAGAAATCCATAAATCAAACCCGACGCAAACGAATCTCCGCCGCCAACGCGGTCGTAAATTTCCAGGTTTTCACGTAATTGGGCTTGATAAAAATCGCCGTCGAAATAACAGATTGCTCCCCAATCGTTGATCGAAGCCGTTTTGGCGTTCCGCAGTGTTGTCGCTACGATTTTGAAGTTTGGATATTCGCCAACCGAGCGTTCAATCATCCTCTTGAAATTGCTTGGATCAAGCTCTGACAAATGCTCATCCACTCCCTCGACATCAAAGCCTAATGCAGCAGTAAAATCTTCCTCGTTGCCAAGCATCACGTCCACCATCGTAGCCAGCGAGCGATTCACTTCGCGCGCTTTGTCGTGGCCGCCAATTCCTTTCCACAAAGATTCTCTGTAATTCAAATCGTAGCTAATGATTGTGCCGTGGCGTTTTGCGGCTTCCATTGCCTCTTTGGCGACCAATGGAGTCGTTTCCGACAAGGCGCAAAAGATGCCGCCGCAATGAAACCAACGCGCGCCTTCGTGGCCGAAGATTTTTTCCCAATCAATTTCGCCGGGTTTAAGCTGTGAAACCGCCGTATGCCCACGATCCGAACAGCCAACTGCGCCGCGCGCGCCGAAGCCTCGTTCGGTAAAGTTCAATCCATTGCGAACCTGACGGCCTACGCCGTCATATTTCACCCAACGAACGTGCGACTGATCCACGCCGCCTTGATAAATGAAATCTTGAACCAATCGTCCAACCGGATTATCAGCGAACGCTGTTACCACCGCCGTGTTCATTCCGAAGCAGCGTTTCAATCCGCGAGCGACGTTATATTCGCCGCCGCCTTCCCAAGCCTGAAATGTGCGTGTGGTATGGATTCGCCCGTCGCCCGGATCCAGGCGCAGCATCACTTCGCCAAGCGCAACCAGGTCCCATTTGCATTGTTCTTTCGCTTTGATCTGCAAACTCATATTTGCTCCTAATCGTGTTATGAAATGAAATCGCCGCGAACTTTATCCGCTGTTTTTCAGTGTGGCAATGCGAGGAACTCCGTCAGAAAAATGGCGTCTTAATCCAACCTGGAGTTCTGCAAAGAAACGCTCGCTGTTTCGTTCAGCCGACGCCGAATCAAGTCTTCAACCGATCACTTCTGTAGAGGAGAGTTTTATGTCAAATCATCGCCCATTTGCCCACGCTACAATCGCTCTGTTCATTGCACTGACGATTTCGTTGCTTGCTCTGGCTCAATCGCCTGCACGGCGCAGAGTCACTGCGAAAGCGCCAGCAGCGCCAATTGCAACGCCTGCAGCAACTCCGCAATCTGCGCCTCGAAATCAGCCAGCGAGCTTGTTGCCTCTGCGCCGAGCTATTTTGTACAGCAACGGTGTCGCGTACTTTGAACGGCGCGGAATGGTCAGCGGACGCGCCGAAATCAATCTGTCGTTCAAACAATCGCAAGTGGACGACGTGTTGAAATCCCTGGTTGTGCTTGATCTGGGCAAAGGCCGCGTGGGGGAAGTCAGCTACAACTCTTCCGCGCCGCCATCGGCTCGGTTGAACGAAATTCCGTTTTCCATCGAAGCCGCCACTGGCAGCGACACAACCGGCGGTTTGGCCGGCGTGCTGGAACAACTGCAAGGTGCGCGCGTCGCCATCACGGCCAATAATCGCTCGGCGACAGGTTCGATCCTGACCATCGGCGAACGCCAGATTCCCGCCACAGAAAAAGACAAGCCGCCGATCAAAACGCATACGCTGGTGATCGCCACCGAAAGCGGTGAATTGCAGAGTTTCGACCTGACGGAAGTACGCGGCGTAAAATTGCTTGACGACGGAACACGAAAGGACATCGCGCAATTCGCTGACGCTTCTGCTTCAGCGCGGCGGCGCGATGCCAAGACCATCACCATTTCATCTGAAGCCGCCGCAGGTGATATCAGTCAGCGTGAAATGGTGGTTAGCTACACCATCGCCGCGCCCATTTGGAAAACGACTTACCGCGTTGTGCTTGATCCATCGGGCAAGCCGTTCTTTCAAGGCTGGGCAGTCGTAGACAATGTTGGCGAAGAAGATTGGGAAAGTGTTTCCTTGTCGTTGGTGTCAGGCACTCCGGTTTCGTTCATTCAGCAGATTCAAAAACCGCTTTATCGTTATCGCCCGGTGATTCCAATTCCCGAAGATTTGAATCTCGATCCGCAGGTTTATGACGCTTCTGAAATAACTTACAGTGCGGTTTCAACTGGTGTTGCCGGAGGAGTCGGAATAGGGCATGGAAGTGGTTCGGCTCCGCTGCCGCCACCTCCAATGGCTGTGCCAAGAGCGGATATGCTTCAGCAAAACGGCAGGAATTTTATTGCCACCGAAAACGCTACTGGCTTTGCTAGAGCAACGACCAGCGTCAGCAGCGCGATGACGAGCGGAGATTCCGGTGTTGAAGCGGCCGCGAGCGGCGCTGAAGTCGGTGAATTGTTCGAATATCGCATCGAACAGCCTGTCACGGTTCGTCGAGATCGTTCAGCCCTGATTCCAATTCTGCAAACGAAGATGGAAGGCGAGCGCGTCTCGCTTTACAACGAAGCCGCACGCAAAGATCGTCCGATGACGGGTATTCGGCTGAAGAACACTTCGGCTCTGACGCTGGAAGGCGGCTCGCTGACGGTGCTGGATGGCGATGCTTACGCCGGCGAAGCGTTATTGGAACGGTTGAAAGCTGGCGAACAGCGCTTCATTTCGTTCGGCCTCGATTTGAGCACGCTGGTCACGACGAAGTTCAAAAGTGAACGTCGCCCGGTCTTTCTGGTGCGAGCGCTAAAAGGCGTTTTTGAAGCGCATTACTATCGCACCGAGCTGAAGACGTACACGCTGGTTAATCAAACCGACAAAAAACGCACCGTGTACATCGAACATCCGCTGCGCGAAGGTTGGAAACTTTCCGACGACACGCAAGCGCCAGCATCAAAAACCGTCAACTATTATCGCTTCCGCGTTGAACTGGAACCGCGTCAAACAATCGAACTGCCGGTTACTGAAACTCAGGCGTTGATGGACAGTTACCAGGTCGGCAATCTGAGTTCACGCGATGTCGAGCTATTCGTTTCCAGCAATTACATTGATGCTGCGATCAAAGCGGAACTGGAAAAGCTGATTGAGTTGAAAGCGAACATCGGCAAGGCTGAAGGTCGTATCAAAGCCTTGGAAGAAGAAGCCGAGGAAATCAGCGAGGATCAAAAACGCTTGCGCGATAACATCGGCGCGTTAAAAAACACCGCTGACGCCAAACAGCTTGTCTCACGTTACATTGCCAAAGCGGGGGAACAGGAAACGCGGCTGGAAGCCATCGCCAGGGAAAAACGGCAAGCGCAAACTGAGCTAACCAGGCTGATCGCCGAATTTGAAGCAGCAGTTCGTGGGCTGAAGTTAGAACGCAAACTAAATTGAGTCACGTTTATCGCGATTTTCAATCGGATGCGCCCGCAACTTAAACAACTTCGCCGCAGAGGCGCAAAGGACACGGAGGCTACGCAGAGACTCTTGCGATAGTCTCTGTGCTTCCTCAGCGTTCTCCGCGTCTCTGCGGTGAATCAGCGGTCGCATTCAATTGCAATTCGCTATAAGGCATCCAGTTCTTTCGATAAGCGGCCGTTTCGGCAAGCACGCTGCTCAGCAGTTTTTCGAGTGCAGCTTGATCGGGACGGTCGCTTGTCGCATTTAGGCGAGCGATACTGACGCGTCCTCTGGCGCTTATCTTTACGTCAAGCTGGCCGCTTTGCTGAAACCAGGTCAACCCGTAATGAACGGCGTCTGCACGTTGAGCCGTTGCGGCAGCCAATTCATGAATCGTCGTTTCGCCGCTTTTGGCATTCAGCGCAAACTTCAGCAATCCGCCCAACCGCTGCAAAAATGATTCAAGCGTTGGCTCTGCGGGAAGCTGGCCGAAGAACATCACGCGTTTGGGGGTTACTGTTTCCACGGCATAATTCCATTCATCAGGCCCCGGCGGCGTAGTCCAGACGACCAGCGTTTCGGTTGGCTTCAATTCAGTTCGATTGCAACCTGCGATGGATGAATCGGCTTCGCGCCAGACAAGCGCGTCAGGATGATCGGCCAAAGCTTTCGCCAGTTGGGCTTTGGGATCGTCGCCACGACAGTCTTCGATTTCATAGCCAGAATCTTCACTAGCAATTTCAATCACTTCGCCTTCACGAAGTTGCAGGTCAACCAATTCCAAAGCCAAGTCCGTTGTATCTTTGAAGCGGTTTAGCCGTAAGTTGTACGCAAGGTCAAAGCGGCCAGTTGGCAGTTCCTTGTCGCTAGCGTTCCACCACAGCACTCGTTGCTGCAAGCCTTCGCTATCTTCGACGACCAATTCCAGATGATTGCCTTTGCGGCCAAGTTTCTTTTTGCGAACCAGCCGCAAATCCGTTGAAGCCAAGATCGGCGCAGGATTGCCGTTGCCGAACGGAGCCAGCCGCCGCAAATCCTGTTCAAGTTTTGAAGAAACATCTTTGAGCTGAATATAGCCATCAATTGCCAGCATTGGTTCCACCTCTTCAGCAGGTGTCAGTGTGCGAACGGTGCGCGAAAGCAGTCGCCGAAATTCAAAGATGTCTTCGCGGCGAAGCGACAACCCCGCAGCCATCGCGTGACCGCCAAACTTCGTCAGCTTTTCACGGCAAGCTTTTAATGCGTCGGTGATGTTGATGCCTGCGACTGAACGCGCGGAGCCAAATGCTTTCTCGCTCTGTTCGCACAGCAAGACCACCGGCTTGCGATAGGTTTCAGCCAGACGATTCGCGACGATGCCTGCAACGCCGCTGCTCCAGTCAGGATGCGATAGCACAATGGCGGCGTAATCCAGCAGGGAAGGTTCACGTTCGATCAGGTTGCGCGCGCTTTCTTCGATTTGTTGGGATTCCAGTTTTCGCCGGGCATTCATGGATTCAAGCTGATGAGCAAGGTCCGCCGCGCGGGCCGTGTCTGTGGTCGAAAGCAATTCGACGCTATCGGCTGCGTTTCCCATCCGGCCTTGCGCATTCAATCGCGGAGCCAGCTTGAACCCGATGTCGGATTCGTCCATTTCCAGTTGGTTGATGTCTGCAGTTTGCAGCAACGCCAGCAATCCTGGCCGCGTCGAAACGCGCATCATCGTCAACCCGCGTTGCAGCAAGTAGCGCGTTTCGTTTTTCAATTCAGCCACGTCGGCAACGATGCCGAGCGCCACCAGGTCGAGCAGGTCATCGCAACTTTTCGAACTCAGCGCGGCAATCAATTGATACGCGACAGCTACGCCGGGCAGTTGACGGAAGGGATGCTCAACCGGCAATCGCATTGGATTGATAACGGCTAAAGCTTGGGGCAGCGTGTCGCCCAGCAAGTGATGGTCGGTGATGATGGCATCTGTTCCGGCGGCTGAGGCAACTTTGACGGCTTCGTGCGACGTGATGCCGGTGTCACAGGTGATGATTAGCTTCACGCCACGCGCCAGCCATTCGCGCAACTTCTGTAACTGGATTCCATGCCCTTCGCCGTCCCGCAGCGGCACATGATACTGGACGTTTGCTCCAAGGTTGCGCAGCGCAGTGAACAGCAACGTTGTGGCCGTCTGCCCATCAACATCGAAATCGCTCCAAATCAAAATCGCTTCGCCAAGTTTGATGGCGCGTTCGATGCGTTCCACTGCAATGGTTACGTCTGGCAACCCAAACGGCGAAGTCGGCACATACGCATGCGGATCCAGAAACGCCTTTGCTGCGGAAACATCCGTTAATCCCAAACGAACCAACCGTTGGGCGATGATTGGGTGACCGCCAACGAAGTTCCGCAATTCATCAGAAACCAAAACTGGTTGTGGGTTGTGCCAACGCATCAAAAACTAATTTCTTCGATTTCATCCAGATCGAGCGAAATGCTGCCGGAAATTTCTTCGTCTTCAAGTTCATTCAAATCGCCTGGAACTTCTCCGCGCTCACACAAGGAACGGTAAACGCAGAAACGGCAGCGGCGTTGATCGCTCGTTTTTTCAAAATTGGAACTGGTCGTGATTTCATTCAGTAGGGAAGTCAGCCGCGCTTCGTTATTCTGCAGCTCTTGGCCGGTCAATTTGAAATCAATCGTTTCGCCAGTTTCGGCAAACCAGTAAACCAGACGAATGCGCTCTGGCGGAATTGGTTGTCTGTCATTTAGCCAGTCGCCAGCTTTGGACAGCACGTAGGGGTAAACAATTGTCTGCATCCGTTTGGCCAGCAGCGCCTGTTTCTGCGGGCGTCCGGTTTTCCAATCCACGATCAAAAACGTGCCATCTGCCAATTTCGCAACGACGTCGTATTGCGCCATCAACAGCATTTCATTGATGGGAGTCGTCAGCGTCAATTCGGGATAGCGTTCAGCGGGAAGGTTACCCTTTTCCCAAGCCAGATATCGTTGCCACCAAGTCCGCAATTCGTCGTCAGTGATTGTTGCCGCCAGCGATTCCGCCGGGACGCCCAGTGCATGTTGATGAACCAAATGGTGAAATTCCTGTCCTTTTTGTTGACCGGCTTCGTACAGCAAGGCTTGCGCGGTTTCCTGAGCAGGCCAGCGCACGTCCAACAGGTAACGAAGCTCAAAGCGGCGCGGGCAGTCAACATAATCCTGCAACGCGCTCTGGCTGAAAACGAAATCATCAAATTGCTCAACGGGCATCGTCATCGCCTCCATTGATCATTGCGTTCAGGTAAGCCAACGGGCGGGCAGGGAACAAATCGTTTTTCTTTCCAGTGTTCCAGGTGACGATCAATTCACGTTTGGCGCGTGTGATGCCGACGTATAACAAGCGCAATCGTTCCGAGCAGTATTCGATGCGGGCTTGTTCTGTGGCTTCGCCTTCTCGATACGGTTCGCCTGTGCTGAGCGATTTCAACTGCGCCAGCGCTTCGGCGCTCAAATTCAATTGGTCGCGCGCAAAGTAGTTTTCGCTTTGAAACTGATCGTTGGCGTCCGCCGAAGGAAAGTCATAGTTGTTGACCGACATCAGATACACTCGATCCCATTCCAGCCCTTTGGCTTTGTGATGTGTGATAACGACGGCCTGGCCTTTGTAACTGGTGGGATCAAATTGGTCGTCGTCGTCGCCCAAACCTGTGAACTTGCGGTTGTTGCGGACGATTTGTCCCAGTTCGACCACGCAATCCGGCAAGCGAAATTCCGGGTTCGTTTCGACAAAACCGCGCAAATGAACGGCGATGCTGTACGCCGTAGCGATTTCGGCAGGTTCTTTGAACAGGTCGCTGCTAATCGTCAGGATCAATTGATCAATCGGCAACAACGCTGCGTTCTGCCATCGCTGAATATGAGTGCGGAACCGTTCCAGTGTTTCAAACTTTTCCGGCACGTTTGAAGCTTCGCGCGCTTCCAGCAACCAGTCTTTGTCGCGCGGAGCCGTGAATTGTTCAACGTGTTTCAACTTTTTTAACTGGTTCATCGTTTCGACGGCTTCCGGGGATTCATGTTCATCGCGCATCCAGGCTGTAAAGGCTTTGCCGAGTTTTGCCGCATCCGTTGGTGAAGCCAGAAAGTCCGCGATCTGATGCAGCGTGCGCGCGACTTCACGCGTGGAAGTTGTCGTTCGCAACACTTCGACGTGCGGAATTTGCTGCGCCTGTAAAAGCTCTCCCATCTTTGCGCCGTTGGCATTGGTTGGCAGCAACAGCGCAACGGTTTTGTCAGGGTTGTTTGCCAGCCAGGCGCGAACGGATTTGGCCACGTCTTCGCGCTCTTTTTCGGAGCTGCGCCGTTCGTCAAACATAAATTTGACGTTGGTGGCGGTGTCAGACGGGTTGTTTTCCGCAGCCTGAATGAACGGTGGAGCCAAGGGCTGGCGCGCGCGAATTTGCGGATTTGGATGTTTCAATGACCAGCGAATCAAATGGTTGGCGGTATCAATCACGCGTTGCGCGCTGCGTCCGCTTTCGGGCAATTCGCGGCCAATGACGCCCGGTTCATTCAAAAAACTGCGCAGATATTCCGGGCTGGCCGTCGTGAAGGTTTCGTAAATTGCCTGGTTCGGATCGCCCACGCGAACCCAGTTACCGGTTTCACCAACCAGCTTTCGCAAAATCGCTTCCTGCAGCTTGCTGCTGTCCTGGGCTTCGTCTTCCAGAATGTACGGCCAGCGATGTTGCAACGAAGCCAGATAGTCCGGCGATGCTTCCAGCACATCCAGCGCCAGTCGAATCAAATCCTGAAAATCCACGCCGCCGCGATACTGCAAACCGCGCTGGTACGATTCGTAAACGCTGATGCACATTTCCGCCAGCGGCAACGATTGGCCTGAAGCTGTCAACGCGTCGTGAAGTTGATTCGGCTTCCAGCGAAAATCTTTGGCTTTCTGAATCACTTCCAGGACGATGTCCGTGGCTTTTTCGCGCCAGCTCCAGCGCGATTTGTCTTTCAGTCGATGCTCGGGGCTCAAGTATTCTTCGACGCCAAAATCTCTGTGTGCGCTAAACCAGGCGGTGACGGCGTCCGTGATGATGGCTTTGGCTTCGAATTCATCAACGATTTGAAAGTCATCTGCCAGGCCGACCAAGCCAGGACGTTCGCTGACGATGTCGTTGGCCAAACCGTGCAGCGTGCGAACCCGGTACAGGGTGCCAAGATTGCCTTCGCCCAAAAAGCTGCGAACCGTTTGATCAAATTTGCTGCGGGCGGAATTGACCAGCGTAACGATCAAGATATGCTGGCCGCGCTCAAGATTGGCTTCACGCACAAGCTTGGCTGCCAGCGCCGACAACGTGGTTGTTTTGCCGCTACCAGGAACTGCCGACACACCCATCTTGCCGCCGGAGTATTCCAGCACGCGCGCCTGGCTTGGTCTTGGAGTGAAAGTTGTAGTTGCCATTGTTCAATTGCGGCTTCATTTTCCATTTTTCAGTTCCCATTTTTGATTTGTCATTGGCTTGAAGCCTCAATGACAAATGACAATTCTAAAATGGCAAATGGGAAGTGAACTCGCTTCAGGTATTCGGCCTCGAACTCAAACTTCGAAGCAGCAGGTCAAAATACATTCGCAATTCGCCTTCGCGTTCATTTCCGCGTTCATCGAATTTGCTGTGACCGATAAAGACTTTTTTGCGGCAGCGCCTGAGCAACCCTGTGACGACACGCAACAGAATTTCGCGCGAGGTTTTTTGCTCGTGAATTTCGGTCCAGAGTTGCCCAACTGGCCATTGGCGGCTGAGCACATAAGGTTGCGTTAGCGGCTGTTGCAATCGCCGAGTCCAGGCCGGGCTGTCAATGTTCAGCCAGAACTGGTAATCCGCCGGTTGGTTGCTGAGCAAAAATGTATAGGCCGGAGCGATCAGCACTGCGTCGGGCGTTTTCTTCCACTGTCTGGGTTCGTATTGATCGGCCAGAATTCCGGCATCCACCATGCGCGCATACTCCTGGCCGCTGTCGGTTTCCGGTTCAATTTGGTTCAACGTCTGGCGAAATGCGCGCGACGAATCAATCAGGTTGGCAATTACGCGCGCTTCGTCAAAGGATTCTTTTTTGGTTGGGTGGAAACCAAAGCCTTTTTGCGAAATGACTTCGCCAAACAATTTGCTAAAGAAGATGTCTATGGTTTGGGGCGCGTCGGCCTGTGCCGCTTTGTACGCTTCCAGCCACGCCACCAGCTTGTCGAAACGCTCGCCGAAAACTTCTGAAATCCGCTGGCGCATTTCAGGGTTTTTCGTGATTTCGTTGAAGGGCATCAGTTTGCCGCCGACGAAGCGAACTTCGCTGAGCAAGGTTGCCCGCGCCAAATCCATATCGGCAATTACGCTGAGCAGCATCTGAATCACGTCAAACTTCTTGACCTGATGTTCCGGTTCAATTTGCCAGTTTGGATGCGCCAGTTTGGCCAGCGTGATCAGCGCGCGCACAGCAGGTTCCGCGTGCAGCGGACGAGAAGGGCGAAGCGTATACGTTGCAATCCCTCTTTCTTCCAGCCGCGACACCAGCGAAAAGCGCAACGAATCGCTGAGCAGCGGCGCAAGGACGACAATCTGATTTTGTTTGACGCCTTCATCGTGGACCAGCCGCGCGACGGAATCGGCGACCCAATCCACCATCTGGGTGTGAAAGCGGCTGTGTGAAGCAGGCGTAAAATCAAACGCTTCGCGGGCATCGCCTTTCGGCTTTGATTCGGATTCATCCGTCATCACTTCGCGCAAATCGGCCAGCAAAGCTTGAACCGGCGGCGACATGACTCGCGTCGCTTCCAAGCGATGATGCGTGTCGCAAACTTCGGCCAGCGTTTCGCCGCTGGTTTCGTCCGCGCCCAAAAAGCGTCTGTAGCTGGCTTCTTCGTCAAAAATGACCATCGCCGATTGGCAGTTCGGCATCCAATCGCGAAGCGCTTCGTTGATCACCGCGGCATTTTCTTCAGTGTTATCTGCGATGACGTATTTGTATCGTCGCGTCAGATACGCGCGCGGAACATCGTGTCGCCACAGGTAGTTGGCGAACAACAAAATCTGCAAGGAAAAATCCAACAGGCGATGCTCTACGCAGTAATCACGAAACAGATTGGCGCAGGCCTGGGCATCTTCGAAAATGTGCTGTTGTTCTGCGTCACCGGGCAAAGCCGTTTTCAGCCGTTCGGCAATCGAGGTATGCGGAAATCCCACCAGCGAAGATTTGTTCAGATTGTCAGCTAACTGAGTGAACAGCCGAGCGCGCGCGATGGTCACGCTATTGAAATAATCTTTCTGCTCAATTTCAGGATCGAGCAGTTTGAACATCAGATACTGAACCAGTTCGGAAGATAGAAATTTCGGATGGCGAAAAGGATCGTGCTGGCTTAGCTGTTCGGCGATCAACGGCCAGAACAGGTTGACGATTTGATACGACAAACTGCCGAGCGTGGCGATGGTGACTTCGGCTCCGGCTCGGCGGCGCGGGTTGCGGATTTCAGCATAGTAGGGAAGCGCCAGCCGTTTTTGCGGAACCAGCACCAAAATCGAATGCGCGGGGATCCCGGTGTCAATCCAGTGGCGCAACCGCCGGACGCCGACAGTTGTTTTGCCCGTGCCAGCCGCGCCGCTCAGGAAGATTTTGGCGTCCAAGGGCGATGCGGCAATCTCTTCCTGTTTTTTTGTCAGACGAATGCTCATTGATTTGTCGAGTCACTACCGCGCGCGGTAGCAAGCGGTTAGCCTTGAATGTGCGCTTCCTACCGGTCGCGGTACTGATTCACTAAGGCCACAGCTTCGGCGGTCAATCGTTTCACCGCAGCGAAATCGCCTGCTTCAAACAATTCCGGCTTCACCATCCAGCTTCCTCCGCAGGCGAGGACTTGGGGCAGTGTCAAATATTGGCCAATGTTTTTTGGCTCGATGCCGCCCGTTGGGATGAACTGTACTTGTTTGTACGGCGCGCAGATCGCTTTCAGAAAGTTCACGCCGCCAGCGGGCTCAGCGGGAAAGAATTTCAACACATCAACGCCTTTTGCCAGATTCATCTCGACTTCGCTGGGCGTGCAGACACCGGGAAAGATCGTTACGTTTTTGGACAAACAGAAATCCACCGTCGTGGGATTGGTCCCAGGCGAAACGATGAACTGCGCCCCACAATCCATTGCTCGCTGCGCCTGTTCAGTCGTCAGTACGGTTCCCGCGCCAAGCAACAGTTCGGGAAAGCGCTTGCTGATTTGTTCAATCGCTTCCGCCGCCGCCGCTGTTCGAAAGGTTATTTCCGCGCAAGGCAATCCGCCCTCAATCAGGCTTTCCGCCAGCGGCAGCGCGTGTTGCAGCTTTGGCAACGCAACCACAGGAATCAGGCGCGTTTGTCGCACTCGTTCAATGATGTTCACTTCACAACTCCGGGAATAAAAAGAGATTGCTTGAAGCCTATGCAAATTAAACTTGAACGGAATCAACAGTTTCACGCCAAGCCGCAAAGTCGCCAAGAAGGAAAAAGAAGAAGGGAACAGGCTCCAACTATCAGTAAGCAGCTTTTCTCCCCCCTTTACTTTGCGTTGAGTCTTCGCGGCTTTGCGTGAGATTTCAATTTGCACTCTCTTCAGATTACTTCTTCACGCCTTCGATCACGCTGTAAGGCGAAGGTGTAGGCACAATGCGAGTCAGCTTAAATCCGGCGCGGTCGAGCAACAGGCGATATTCTTCCGCCGTCCGTTCGCAGCCTGTCATAAATTGCAGCATTTCCAAATCGAGCAGCTTGCTGACTCCGGGCGCGTTGCGTTCGGGCAGCACCATTTCAGCGATCAACACTTTGCCATTGTCGGTCATTGCGGCATGGCAAAGGTTGAGAATTGTCACGCACTCGTCGTCGCTCCAATCGTGGATGATATGTTTCATGATGTAAGCGTCGCCGCCCGCCGGCACGGTTTCAAAAAAATTGACGCCGACTGTTTCGCAGCGATCCGCCACGCCCGACTCTTCAAGCAGCGCACCGGCTTCCGCCACCACCGAAGGGGCGTCACAAAGCACGCCTTTCATTTGCGGGTATTGTTGCAACACCGCCGCCAGTAACAATCCGTGACCGCCGCCGACATCCACCAGCTTGTTGATGCCTGTGAAATCGTAACCGGCCAGGACTGCTGCGCCTGCTCCCATGCTCATGCTGGTCATGGCGTCGTTAAACACTTTGCCTTCAGCTTGATTCTGCGCGATCCAGTCGAAGTAAAAATCGCCATGAACGTGATCGAAGGCGCGCTGCCCAGTCTGAATGCTGTAAGGCAGTTTCGCCCAAGTCGTAAAGTTCACATCGCCAGCGATAAAGGTGGCAAAGGCGCGCAAACTTTCGGGCGCATCACTGCGCAACAGGTCTGACAATGGCGTCAGGCTGAAACGCCGGTCGGCGTCTTCTGAAAAGACGCCCGCACCAGCCAGCGCGCGCATCATCCGATACAGCGAGCGCGCATGCAGCCCCAGCGCAGCGGCGAGTTCGTCCGCGCTTTTGGGGCCATCTTTGAGTTGATCGGCAATGCCGAATTGCGCAGCAACAGAAATAGAACGGGACAGCGCAAAGGCGAAAATCATATCCATCAATTGTGCAGAGGGTGGGATGGCAGGCGTCATAAAGTTGTTCTCCTTGTCGTTGGTACTTCTGGTTAAATTTTCTCATCGTTGGCTGTTCAAAAATCGTCGTCTTCGGTTTGAGGCAGAATCTCTTGTTCAACCAGATCGCGCCAAACAGCCAGCACACTTTGGCTAGCTTGGGCAGCATTCAGGCAATTAGTTACTGGGCCTGGATCACGTTTGAGCTCAGGGAATGTCAAAAACAGCAAGGCCAAGTCACGCCAGTCAGTACCGGCTTTCGGCTTGCCTCGCCGTTGGTGATATGAGATGACTTTGCTGGCGATTAATTCGGCAGGCGACAGCACGTTTATTCCATCAATGCATTGCAGGTGCGGAAACGAAGCAACTGATCTGACATCCACCAAATGGCGGTTGCCAGTTTTCTGCAATTGAAAGATTCGATAGCCAAGCCCGTCTTTGATCTCGCGGACTCGAACTGCGGTGTGAAACAACCGGCTGAGATGTTCTCGCAACTCTTCCGCCAAATCGGCTGCGCGCGTAGACATCAAATCCACATCCTGAGTCGCACGGGGTTCGTTGACATACACGTTGACTGCTTGCGCGCCAAAAAGAACTACGTCGTCACGCCCGCGCAGGAAGTCAATCACGGCGTTCTGAATCGTGGCAAGCGGCAGAGCTTCTTTCATCACGATCTCCCGGAAATTGATTGTGTCGGCGACAAACATCGCATAGCTCCTAAAACTGAAAATGACGGAAACTTACTGTGGGGCTTCGGAAATCAAGTTGAGGCCGTTGACAAGAGCGTAATCCTTTCGATTATGTGTGACCAATGGAACTCGATAATGCAATGCTGTCGCGGCGATCCAGGCGTCCGAACTGTCAATTTTATTGCCGTAGCGTCGTACTTGCTCAATAACTTCTGCCCACACACGGCAGAGCGCATTGTCCGGCACAAGCACAACGTATGGATTTAGGAACTGAGTCAGTTGTTGGCGCTTTAGCTGTCCCCAGTTACTTCTCAGTGCCCATCGCTCCAATTCCGCTAGTGTCATAAAAGAAATGGCTGGAAGCGTATTCAGCAAATGAGGCTCGTAAAGTGTGGCTCGCGTGTCTTGCTTGAAAAGATAAGAAACTACATTCGTGTCAACAACCAGTGTTTTCATCAGTCAAGCTCCCGCAAGGTTTCGCCCTTACGCCATTCCCGTAACTCATTCAGAAATTCATCCACGTTATCTTCATCACCCTCTTCCGGGTCAGGGCCAAGAAGTTCCGGGAAACTGACGGGGTGCTTGCCTTGTTCTCGTGCGATGTCCTCAATGCTTTTGAAACTTTCTTGTTGACGGAGTTTGGTTTCAAGCCAGGATTTCAAAAGGAACTGATCGTTGGTCGAAAGTTTCTGTGCTTCGAAAAGAACTTTTTCCAGTGTTATTGGTTCCATCACTTCGGACTCCTTTCGTAAAAGCATTCACAGATAAAAAGCGGCTTGAAGAGTTCTGAAACTCTTCAAGCCGCATTCTACTTTCGCTGATTGTCTTTTGACTAGGCGGTTGTGCCTACGGCCAGCGCACCTTGCTTGTCAGCCAGGGCTGCGTGCGCAGCGGCCAGCAGAGCGATCGGCACGCGGTACGGGGAACAACTGACGTAGTTCATTCCTACCTTGTGGCAAAAGATCACGGATTCGGGATCGCCGCCGTGTTCGCCGCAGATGCCGACTTTCAGGTCAGCTTTGCTCGAACGGCCTTTCTTGATTCCCATTTCAACCAATTGGCCGACGCCTTCCTGATCCAGGACCTGGAACGGATCGTCACCGTAAATCTTCTTCTCGACATACGCCGGCAGGAATTTGCCGGAATCGTCACGGCTCAGACCCATCGTCATTTGCGTCAGGTCGTTGGTGCCGAAGCTGAAGAACTCAGCGACTTCGGCGATGCGGTTGGCTGTCAGCGCAGCGCGCGGGACTTCGATCATCGTGCCGACCAGGTAATCCACCGTGACGCCTTCTTTTTCGAAGACTTCACCGGCGACGCGACGAACGACATCGGCTTGCAGCTTCAATTCAGCCACATTGCCAACCAGCGGAATCATGATTTCCGGCTTCACCGTTTTGCCTTCTTTTTGGACGATGACGGCGGCTTCAAAAATGGCGCGCGCCTGCATCTCGGTGATTTCTGGATAGATGATTCCCAAACGGCAGCCACGATGACCAAGCATTGGGTTGAATTCGTGCAAGGATTCAACTTTGGCTTTCGCTTCCTTGAACGGCATCTTGATTTTGCTGGCAAGCTCTTTCAGCGTCTTGTCGTCGTGCGGAACGAATTCGTGCAGCGGTGGATCCAGCGTGCGAATCGTGACGGGGAAGCCGTCCATCGCCTGGAAGATGCCCACGAAATCGCCGCGTTGCAGGTCCAGCAGTGCCGCCAACGCGCCTTTGTACAACTGTTCCGGTTTGGCGATTTTCTTTTGCAGGTCCTTGACGCGCTTGGCGGCATCCTTCGAGCCGGACTTTTCCGCTTCGGCGCGCGCCGTAGCCAGTTGGGCTTCCAGTGATTTGTAGTCGGACGAAGACAGAATCATCTGGCGGACGCTGTCAATGCGGTCGCCTTCGAAGAACATGTGCTCTGTGCGGCATAGGCCGATGCCTTCAGCGCCGAATCCACGCGCGACTTCGGAATCGTGCGGCGTGTCCGCGTTGGCGCGAACGCCCAGCTTGCGATATTCGTTGACCCACTCCATCAGCGTTTTGAAATGGCCGCTGATTTCCGGTTTGATCAGCGGAACTTCGCCAAGGATGACGCGGCCCGTAGAACCGTCCAGCGTCAGCGGTTCGCCTTTTTTGACAACAATGTCGCCAGCAGTGAATTGCTGGTTGACATAATCAACAACAACCTGATCGCAGCCAGCCACACAGCATTTGCCCATTCCGCGGGCGACGACTGCCGCGTGCGAAGTCATACCACCGCGCGAAGTCAGAATCGCCTGCGCCGCAACCATTCCGTGGAAATCTTCCGGCGAAGTTTCGGTGCGGACCAGAATGACTTTCTTGCCTTCTTTGGCCAGTTCTTCGGCTTCGTCTGGATCAAAAACCGCCGTACCTGAAGCCGCACCAGGTGATGCGGGCAAGCCCGTTGCGATCACGTTGAGACTGGCTTTCGGATCAATCATCGGATGCAGCAATTGATCAAGCTGCGCCGGTTCGACGCGCTGAATGGCTGTGGCTTTATCAATCACGCCTTCTTCAACCATTTCGACGGCAACGCGAACGGCGGCAGCGCCAGTGCGTTTGGCGTTGCGCGTTTGCAGCATGTACAGCTTGCCGCGTTCGATGGTGAATTCCATGTCTTGCACATCTTTGTAATGGCGCTCCAGGCGGTTGGCCAGTTCGACGAATTGGTTGTACATCTCCGGCATTTCTTCGTGGAGCTGCGCGATTTTCTTCGGCGTGCGGGTTCCGGCGACCACGTCTTCGCCTTGCGCGTTTTGCAGGTATTCGCCGTACAGCACTTTTTCGCCGGTCGAAACATCGCGGGTAAAAGCAACGCCGGTGCCGGAATCTTCGCCCATGTTGCCGAAGACCATTGTTTGCACGTTGACGGCGGTTCCAAGGTTGTCGTCAATCTTGTTGATGCGGCGATAGTCCTTGGCGCGGCGGCCATTCCACGAAGCGAACACTGCTTTGATGGCGTGTTTGACCTGATCCAGCGGATCGGTCGGGAATGGGTTGCCGGTTTCTTTTTTGACGATGGCTTTGAAATCGGCAACGACTTTGGCCAGCGTTTCTTCGCCGACTTCAGTGTCGCCTTTCACGCCGAGCTCTTTCTTGTAAGCATCGAAAACGTGCTCGAACTTTTCGGAATCAATGCCCAGCACGATCTTGCCGAACAGTTGAATGAAGCGGCGATAGGCGTCCCACGAAAAGCGTTCGTTGTTGGTCATGCGGGCCAGCGCAACGCGGGTTTCGTCGTTCAAGCCCAGGTTCAAAACCGTGTCCATCATTCCGGGCATCGAAAATTTCGCGCCAGAACGGACGGAAACCAGCAGCGGATTGTCCGTGCCGCCGAACTTTTTGCCGGTTGCGGCTTCGACTTTCGCCAGGGCTTCCAGCGCCTGATCCCACATGCCTTCAGGGAACTGTTCGCCAGAGGTGTAATAGGCGTTGCAGGCTTCCGTGGTAATTGTGAATCCAGGCGGAACGGGCATACCCGCGTTGGTCATTTCGGCCAGGCCTGAGCCTTTGCCGCCGAGCAAATCCTTCATTTTGCCTGAGCCTTCGGTTTGGCCGTCGGCGAACAGATAAACGTACTTCGTACTCATTGCTGTTTTGTAGTCTCCTATAGGTGGTCTGTGGTTGGTGGTCTGTGGTTAATCGCCGCTTCAAGGTTGCTGGGCATTTAATTACAAACCACTGGCCACGGTTAACTCTACCGGTCGCAACCGGCTTAGAACTTCATACGATCGCGGCTCGCGTTCCAGCGCGCGCGCAATCAATCGCGTAGCGATGTTGCCGACCTGTTTGAGCATTCCAGGCTCGCGGGTCAGCGACAAAAACTTTTTAGGGGATTGTGTCAAAATCTCTTGAATGGTGCGCCAGACTGGCGGTCGCAATTCTTCGCCGCGCTGTCCGCTACAAGCCAGGCATTGCGGCATTCCTTCGTTGGTCAGATACACCGACGGTTCGCCGCTCAAGTCTTTTTCGCACAGTCCGCAATTTCGCCAGTCCGGGAAAAAACCTGCCAGCTTCAGCATCCAGATTTCAAAGTATCGGCAGATTTCGTAATACCGGGCCAGCGGCATCGAATTATCGGTTTCCGCCTGCCGCATGGCTTCCAAAGTAACGGCGATCAAACGATACGCCGTGTCGTTCGGTTCGTGATCCAACAGAAAGGAATCAACGAGTTCTGCCCAGTATTGCATCACGCCCATTCGTTCGCTGCTGATCCCTTCGACAAATTGCGAACGGATGATTTCGCAGCCGGAAATTGAAACCAGCTCTTTGTTCTCTTTTTCAAAGTACGTCAGCGTGACTTCAGTGAATGGTTCCAGGCTGGCTCCAAATCGGCTGCGCAGCTTTCTGGCTCCATGCGCGATTCCGCGAAGCTTCCCGGCGTCGCGGGTGAAGAAAACGCAGATTTTGTCGGCCTCTTTGAGTGAGAAAGTGCGAAGCACAAAAGCTTCCGTGTCGTGCAGCGGCATAAATCTTTGCAGCCAGTTTTGGAAATCCGGTATTAACGGCGATGTAAGGCAGGCAGTCTAAACTGGCTTAACCAACTTCTCAACTGTGCGTGGAAGGTCGAGCTTACTTTTTCAGGGCTTTTGCAAAGTCAGTTTTCCCGAAGAGGGCTTGACAAGTCAGAAAGA
>CAZMXG010000121.1:0-24931 GCA_964570175.1 uncultured Heliomicrobium sp.
CTGCGAATAGATGACGTTCGATAGAACCCGCGTGCCGTCAGCGATTATGGCGGCAGCGGTTTCATCACATGAGCTTTCAATTCCTAAAATCAGCATCAGGGATTTATCTGGGCGGGTCGTCAATCCAATTGGCTAATTGGGTTGCCGGAAGCAGATCAACAAAATGCCTTTGGTTGCGAGTAATGACGATGTGTTTTCCAGTTAACGCTATCGCCGCAATCATCATATCGGCATACCGTTTGTTGGAACTGTGCTGTTTTTGCAATTCCACCAATTTGATCACGCCTGATTCGTTCAAAATCAGCATCTGAAAAGTTTGCAGAATTTGCCACGTTTCCAGAAGCAAAGCATGAGCATACGCCGCCTTGTCTGGCGGGGCTTTCAATGCAAATTCAGATCTCCCGCGCATCGCTTCAGCCACAACCACCGACGGCAGCGCCACTTCTGTCGGGGCAACGCGCTGCAAATTGGCCAAAAGTGTTTGGTGACCATTGACGTAATGAGTCAGCACATTGGTATCCAGCAAATACACCGTTTGTCTCCTCACCTTGCCTATTGTCGTTGCCGATCCAGTTCATCGAAAAAGTCTCCCCAGTCGGGATCGTTCGGATGTGACCCAAAGCCTGGCCATTGGCTGGCCAATAATTGTGGCTGACCGTTTTGTGAGCCGTTTTCCGGAATCTCCATCTGCACAACTTCCAAATTTGCGGCTGCGGCCATCAGGTTGTTTTTGATGCGAGCCAGCACTTCTTCGCGGGTTGGAGCTTCGGCGGTGCAGTTGGGCAGGACAGGGACAATTGCTTGCCACTGTCCACCCGGTGTTTCGCGAATGACGACTGTGTATTGCATAACTGATTTCTCGTGTTGGTCGTTACTGACGCTTCAGTTTAGCACAAGGCTTACGAAGAACTGGTGGCACTTGTCGCAGCAGGCTGGCGGCGGATAACAACAACCGTGGCATCATCCTTGATCGGTTCAAAGCCCGGCTGGCCGCAATCAAACACGCGATGGCACAGCGTGGTAACTTCGCCGCCGCTGAAGCGTTCGGACATGGCTTCGATTTCGGCGATGCCTTTTTCACGATCGTCGGCCAGTTTGGCAAAGGCTCCATCGGTGTACATCATCAGCAAATCACGCGCGGGGAAGGGCACTGCGGATTCAACGAACTTTGCATCAGCAGTTTCGCCAACGGGTCCGCAGGTCACAGGCAACTGTTTGCGTCCGGCAGTGGCCGCGCCTTGCGGTTTGTTCAAATGAACCATCGGCAAATGCCCGGCATTGACGTAATGCAACTGTTCGCCTTGCCATTGGGCCAGTATACAAGTGAAAGGTCGCCGCTTTTCGAAAAGCTCTGCGTTCAGTTCGTCCAGAATCTTTGTCATGCTTGGGTCAACGGAATTCCGGCTGATGATTTTCGAAAGCGATTTGTGCAGGTCGGCGGTGACAGCCAGCGATTCAAACTTTTTGCCACTTGCAACTGAAAGATCGCCCAGCACAAACAAAGGGCCGCGCGATGTTTCAAAAACCTGCAGGTAATCGCCGCCCGTTACAGTTCCTGCCCCATGCTTGGACGAGCACCATGCGCTGGGCAGGTCCAACAGTGGTGGCGGCATGAAAAGCTGATGAACATATTCTGTCATTTCGGCTTCGCGCTGTTTGCTGCCCAGATCAAAAGATTCTTGCAGAGCGTTTTTCGCTACGCTGACCATTAAGTCTTTGGGTTTGTGCGAACCCACCGCAAAGACAAACGCCGTTGCCGCCAGCAAAGACAGCCGAAACCACGGAGGGCTGCCCGCCCAATAGGAAATCAGGCCATAACCAACGAATGCGTAGATCGCCGATTGAACAACCAGCATCGTTCGGTACCGAGTTGCCGCGACCGCCAGAATTGGGAAATAGCAGAGGAAAACTCCCGCGCCGATTTTCGGAAACAAACCCTGCTGAACAAAAGCGGCCAAGCCAAGATGAACGATTGTCAGATCGAAAAAGGTCGTTTTGGTTGCCAGAGAAAACGAAGCGTTTCTTTTGGTCAGAGTGCTGACGACGAACATTGTCACCAGCCACAACGCCGCAAACGCCAGATAGATGGTTCTGGCGTTTGACGAATGATTCCACATCCAGTAAGCGGCCACGAGTGAGGTGAGCGCCAGCCACAGCCGGACTTTTGTCGCCCAGCTTTCGGCTGTGCGAACGTGTTCGGCCAATGCGGCTTCGACTTTGTTAGGCAAACTGTCTTGTAATTGTTTCAAGAGTACAGACATAGATCGGGGTCCTTTTCGTATTTTATTTTCTTGATAGGTTTTGAAGCCGGGTTGAATAAGGCGCATAACATACTGCACGCCATCGGAAGCCGTCAAAACGGCATTTTGATTTCCCTCGATGCGATTGCTAGACTCTCGCCTCAAATCCGACGGATAGATTCATAAGCAAGGAGAACGCTTCAAGCCTAATGCAAGCACTCATATTGGCGGGTGGCGAAGGAACGCGCCTGCGACCGCTGACCATTTATACGCCCAAACCCGTCGTCCCCATCGTCAATCGTCCCTTCCTTTTTTACCAAATTGACCTGCTTAAACGAGCTGGAATTGAAGAAATCACGCTGTCGCTTTCCTATAAGCCAGACAAGATCAGCGACATTTTTGGCGATGGAGAAGATTACGGCGTCAAAATTTACTATGCGGTGGAAGCTTCGCCGCTTGGAACCGGCGGAGCCTACAAAAACGCCGAAGAACATTTGTCGCAAACCGCGGTTGTGTTTAACGGCGACGTGCTGACAGACATTGATATTGCCAAAGTCCTGGCTTATCACCGTGAAAAGCAAGCTGCGGCGACCATTGTATTGACTCCTGTTGATAACCCTTCGGCTTACGGACTGGTCGAAACGGAAAGCGATGGCCGCGTGCGCCGCTTTCTGGAAAAACCCAAACCAGAAGAAATCACCTGCAACACGATTAATGCAGGCATTTACGTGCTTGAACCGCACATTCTGAATTACATCCCGAAAGACGAAAAATACTCGTTTGAGTACCAACTTTTTCCGACGTTGCTTCAGAACAACGAACCGTTTTTTGCCTACACGATGTCTGATTACTGGCTGGACATTGGCACACCGCAGCGATACTGGCAGGCAAACGACGACCTCATCAACGGGCGGCTCAAATCGTTTGAAGTGGAGCGTAAGCCTGTCGAAACCTCCACCACTTCGGCATTGTCCACGGAGGCCGAGCCTGCAAAAATTGACGGGCTTTCCGTCGTTGACCCAAGCTGTCAGATCAAACCCGGCGTTGAAATCATCAATTCGGTGCTGGGATCGAACTGTGTGATTGAAGAGCGCGCCAAAATTGAAAATAGCGTTGTTTTGTCAGGCGCGCGCGTTGGCAAAGCCGCCGAAATTCGCAATTCGATTATCGGCAAAAGCGCCATCATTGGACGAAATTCAAAAGTGGACGGAGCGACGCTGGGCGATAAATCTTCGTTGACGGATTATTCGATTGTTTGAAATCAGAATGAATGTAGCTACTCAACCAACTCCTCGCTGCGTTAGCGGCGGCTGACTTTAGCCTGGCGTTTCAACGCCGGGAAACGTGGGTAGGATTTGCGTCGCGTCAGCGACGCCTGAATTCAAACGTCGCTGACGCGACGTGGCAATTACTGTCTCACCTTCCGTGGGTTCAAAACCCGCGGCTAAATTCAACCGCCGCTAACGCGGCGAAGAAGCCGAGCAGTTACGAAAGAAATATCCATCTCCATTCGGTTGAAACCAACCGTTATCCTTAAATTGAAAACTGCTATGGAACACGCAAAGTTTTACGAACTGCTGGCTGAAAAATATGGCGACCTTGGGCGAGGCGCTGCCGAACGATTGCAGCTATGGCTTTCGGGGAAAATTCCTTACGCCTACCCTGAAATCCTGGAAAAGCATCTGGACGAAAAACATCTGGCATTGGTTTTCGATGCGTTCTGGCAAGTTTTGCCGTTCGGAACTGGCGGACGGCGCGGCAGAGTCGGTTACGGTTCCAATCGCCTTAACCCCACGACGATTGCCATGACCGTTCAAGGCCATTCGCAATATCTGAAAACAGCTTTTCCCGGTCGAGATGATCTTTCAGTCGTTGTCGCCAACGATGTTCGTCAGTTTAACGACATCGCCGGTACATATAGTTTCTTGCCTGAAGGGCATCCGCTGATCGGAGTTTCTTCGCGGTCGTTGGCCAAACTGGCCTGCGAAATTTATGCGGGCAATGGCATTACGGCCTATTACGCTGAACCGGGCGTTGAAAAAGCTGTGCTGACGACGCCGGAATTGTCTTTCATGATCGGCCAGCTTGGCGCTGTTGGCGGCATTAACCTGTCGGCATCGCACAATCCGCCGGATGACAACGGCGTAAAAGTTTACGATCAATACGGAAGCCAGCCTGTGGCTCCGAACGACCAGCAATTGGTGGACATCATGGAGCAGGCCAAAGAGATCAAACTGCTGCCGTTTGATCAGGCGCTGGAAGAAGGGATGATTCGCGCCGTCCCCGGAGAATTGCATCAGGATTACATTGAAACTTACGTGAAACTGTACGAAGGGATTTTCACGCCGAATCCGAATGCGCCTGTGCTTTACACGCCTTTGTGCGGTTGCGGGTTGACGACAGTTGGCGATGTTTTAGAGCGGTTGAAGTTTCCGATGATTACGCCGCCCGACGAAGGACCGGACGGAACGTTTTCCGTCATTCCGTTCAAAGCGCCAAACCCTGAAGTTCCCCAAGCGACCGAACCCGCCAAAGCCTATGCCGAAGCAAACGGCGCAGGGATCGTTTTGTCCAGCGATCCGGATGCGGACCGAATCGGACTGGAAGCCAGGATGCCGGACGGTTCATGGTATCACTTCGACGGCAACCAGATTGCGGCGATCTTGGGATATTACCTGATGCTTGACCCGGAAGGGCCGCAGCGCAAAGGGCTGGTTATCGAAACCTTGGTGACGACGCGCATTCTGAGCAAGATCGTTGAAAAAGCAGGCGACTCGTGGTTGGTGGACGATTTGCTGGTCGGCTTCAAGTACGTCGCTGACGTGCTGAAAGAACTGGCCAAGCCTGCTGCCGAACGCAAGAAACAATTCGCGAACATCCCTTTCAAGCCTGATCAGTTGGTTTTCGCCACCGAAGAAAGTCACGGAGTTTTGATGATTCCCAGCATCATGGACAAAGACTCCACTCCGGCTTGCATGTATTTGGCAGCGCTTTACCAGCGGTTGCAGCAGCAAGGGAAAAATCTGCTGGACTATTACACAGACATTCTGGAAGAGCTTGGCGAATACGACGATGTCAGCCGTTCAATTACCATGGTCGGCGCTGATGGCGTTATGAAACGCGACCTGATCATGAAATCGCTGCGTGACAACCCGCCGGCGGAAATTGGTGGCTACCCGGTGCGCAAGATCGTGGATTTCTGGGATCAGGAAGCCTTCGGCCCTTTTGTCAGCCAAACAGATCAACTGCCCAGAAACGTCATTCAATTCACCACGGATGCCTTTTTCCTGACGGTGCGGCCTTCCGGAACCGAGCCAAAACTGAAACTGTATTGCCAGGTTGTGCCATTCGGCGAACCTTCAAAAGCCAAAGGGCTGGAATTGCTCAGCGAAGTTCGCGTCAAAGCTGACCGTGTTTCCAGGCAGGTTTACAATTCTTTGCTGGCCAGAATTGATTTGTCCCTGAGCGAAGCCAGCTTGATGCTGCCAGACATTATTGATCTCAATCGCAAGCTGGATTTCGAACAGCAGACGGTTCCGCAAATGCGCGAAGCTTTGGAAAAAGGAACGTTTGCCAGTTTGGAAGATTTACTGGCCTGGTTGCGCGAACAGGTTGCCGCAATGACTCCCGGCGCAAACCCGCTGCCAGCACTAAAAGCGCCGCTGGCTCATCTTTGCGACCAATGGTCAGCGGAAGCGAAGAATTCTGCTCTTCTGGGTGAATTGACGGCCTGGGCAAAGTCATAGCCTTTGTTTTATCAACTTTGAAAATCGGGCGGAGAAAACGGTTCCGTGGCAAGTAATCATCCCTCAGACAAGAAATACACGGTATCTGTGATTGGCGGCGGAACGGGATCTTTCAGCGTTCTTTCCGGCCTCGGGCCATATGAAAACCTGCGGGTGAATTCCATTGTGACGATGATGGATTCCGGCGGAGATTCCGGGCGCTTGCGCGATGAATTCGGCATGTTACCGCCGGGAGATGTGCGGCGCTGCCTGGTTGCACTTTCGGAAGAAAGCAAACTGCTGCGCGATTTATTTTCCTTTCGCTTCGTTGATGCTCCGCTGGAAAATCGCAGCTTCGGCAACCTTTTCCTGCTGGCCCTGACGAAAATGCTGGGATCGGAAAAAGAAGCCATCGAAGCCATCAGCCGCATCCTGAAAATTCGAGGACGCGTGATTCCCGTCACCTGGGATCACGCACATTTGTACGCCAAACTCGCAGACGGCAAAGTCATTGCAGGCGAAGCCAACATCAGCGTTCCTGAACACGATGCGAAAATTCCGATAGAGCGCGTCTACCTTGATCCGCAAGCGGAAGCAAATCCGGAGGCCGTACAAGCGCTTTTGGGAAGTGACCTTGTCGTATTCGCCCCTGGCGACCTTTTCACCTCAACCATCCCCAATCTATTGGTCAAAGGAATCCCCGAAGCCATTCGCGAGACGCGCGCTCCGGTCGTTTACATTTTGAACCTGATGACAAAACACGGAGAGACGGACGATTACACCGCTTCGCGGCATGTGGCGCAAATCAGCCGGTACGCTGGCCGAGTTCCCGATGCCGTGCTGGTTCATCAGGGCACAGTTCCACCCGAAATGGCTTTGAGGTATGAAGAAGAAAAAGCCCGCCAAGTCCGCGTAGATATTGATGATCTTTACCGAATGGGAGTACAACTGGTACGGGCTGAAGATGTGATGTCGGCAACTTCGCTAGTTCGCCACGATTCCACGCGGACGGCAAAGGCATTAATTGAATTGTTTGACGACCTGAAATCCAAAAATAACCCGTAAGGAGACTGCCAATGTCTACCCCAGACTCACTGCCGCAGTTACGATTATTTTTCAGCTACTCCCACAAAGATAGTGAGTTGCGCCGAGAATTGGACGCGCATCTTTCCCCGCTGAAACGAGAAGGACTCATTCAAGGATGGTATGATCGCGAAATTGTCGCTGGTGCTGAATGGAATGAGGAAATCGAAAGAAACCTCGAAGCGGCAGACATCATTCTCCTGCTGGTTAGCGCTGACTTCATCAATTCCGATTATTGTTATGAAAAAGAGATGATGCGAGCGATGGAGAAGCACGCATCCGGTGACGCCCGTGTAATTCCGATAATTCTGAGAGAGTGCAACTGGCAATCAACTCATTTTGGTAAGCTTCAAGCGCTTCCTACAAACCTAATGCCAATTACTGATAATCTCTGGCCAAGTCGAGATGCTGTCTGGACTGATGTTGTAAAAGTAATTCGCGAAGCGATTGGTGAATTGATACGCGCCATAAATCCAATAATAGATATTCTGGAATCTATCAAACCTCCGGAGTTTTTGGGAGAAAAGCTTTCGGTGTATGACATGAAAGAGAGTGCTAAAACGCTTTATCAGAACGTCGTGATGAGCCGCTTCATACCGGACATTATCATCGGCCTAAATGGAGGAGGTTTAGTTGTCGCAGCCGCAATGAATGCAAGCTTTATGAAGCCAATCGGTGTTATTGATTTTCGCAATGCCTCAATTACCTATGTGAGTCTGCCACACATTTCGCACCACCTGGAAAAAGTTGAGCCTCAACATAAAAAGATATTGGTGACGGACACAAAACTGAAATCGGGCGAAGCCCTCGAAAGGTCAAAGGCCATAATTCAAAGAGAATATGGCGAGGATATCGATATTCGCTACGGAATCGTTTTAGGTTATGGCAAATGGGATCGCACGTTGTACCTTCCTAAAAAAGGCGGTTACCACTGGCCCATTAAATTCAAGCGTAACAATCTTCCCGTTTACCTGGCTAAACGTACTGCGATTTCGCCAAACAATGACACCATTATCGAAGAGCTACATCCAGGTTGGGAGAGGCTATGATTATTGATCGTGTGACTGAAATTGTGGATAACGCCGGCAAGATTGCCTTGAGCTTATATGGTCATGAGCGCGGACACTTAAAAGCTGATGGAACTTGGGCTACCCGCGCTGATCAGGATGTCGAAAGCTATCTCCGTAAAGAGTTTCATTCGCTTTTTGAGGCCGCCATCTTCAGCGAAGAAAATGGGTGGACAGGGAATAGATCAGCGCCATATGTCTTAATTATTGACCCAATTGACGGAACAGCAGCGTTTCGGGATCGGCTTCCAATCTGGGGAATTTCGGTGGCGATTTTTCACGAGGGGCAGCCGTGGCTAGGGCTCTTCAGCATGCCTGCGGCAAATCACTTATTTCTAGGAGAGATCGGCAAAGGCGCTCAATGGAATGGAGAGGCGATAAGGTTGCCCGCATCTGACATCCCGATTCCGCAGACTTCTTATCTTGCTGTTTCTTCGGACGCGCACCGATGGAATCTGGGACAGTATCCAGGCAAGATTCGCGCGTATGGTGTGTCGGGGTTCCACGTCATTTCGGTTGCAAACGGTGCGTTGCAAGCCGCTATGCTCACTCGGTTTTATTTTTATGATATTGCTGCGGGAGCAATCATTTTGTGGGCGTCCGGCGGCAAGTTGTTTTATCTTTCCGGTCAACCAGTGACTGCGGAAGACATTATCAACATGCAAAAACCTACGGATGCTGTGCTGGCTTGTCATCCTGATGCGTTCGAAGAAACTCGAAAATACATTCAGCGGTAATCAAAAAACATTTGGTCTGCATCCGGTAAGTTTTGTGAGGTGAGGCCATGAGGCGGTTGACGCTTTTCGGAGGAATCATTGCGTGTTTTCTGGCGCTCTGGCCGAGCGAGTCGAACTTGTCTGTCAGCCAAGCCAGCGGGAAGGACATCTGGCTGAAAGCGCAATCGAAACACTTCACGCTGGTGGGCAATGCCAGTGAAAAGCAGATTCGCAAAGTCGCCGCTGAGCTTGAAAAGTTCCGCGAAGCCGTCATGCGGCTTTCCGGCATTTGGCAGCGGAGATTTGCTCCTCCCGTGACGGTCTTTGTTTTCAAAGACAGCGAAACTTACGAACCCTTCAAACCTCTTTACCAAGGCCAGCCAACAGATGTTTCAGGCTATCTGCAATCCAGCAGCGACTCGGCTCACATCACGCTAACTACGGATTATCGCCGACAGGACCCGGAAGCCGTTCTCTTTCACGAATACGTCCATTTTCTAACCGGCGGAGGCCAGCGCTCTTTGCCAGCCTGGTTAAGCGAAGGCTTGGGAGAATACTTCAGCACGTTTGCCGTCACTGGCAATGGCAAAGAGATTGTCATTGGCCGGGAGATTCCGGCGCATTTGCGAAAACTGCGCGCAAGCAGTTGGCTGCCTCTGCAGACGTTGCTGTCAGTCCACAACGATTCGCCGCTATATCATGAAGCAGATAAGAAAAGCGTTTTTTACGCGCAATCGTGGGCATTGACACATTGGCTGATGACGGGCGACGTGGACCGGCAATCTCAGTTCCGGCAGTTTCTGGCTGCGATAGCAACGGGATTGTCCGCCGAAGAAGGCTTCAAACAGTTCTTTCAAACCGGCTTGGCCGCGCTGGATGCGCAGTTACGCGAATACGTTCGGCGCAATGTTTTCAATTCACAAATCATCAGCTTCGACCAGAAGATAGAAGTTGACGAAACAATGACTGTTTCAGGGATTGAGGATGCTGAACTGAAAGCGTATCTGGGCGATTTGCTGTGGCATATTGAGCGAACCGAAGATGGTGAATTCGCACTTGGGCGCTCGTTGGCGATTCACCCGAAACAGCCGTTGGCCCTTAGTTCGCTCGGTTTGCTGCGGCTGAAGCAAAAACGATATGCCGAAGCGCGGGAGTTGTTGCAGCAGGCAATTGAAACCGGTTCGGCAAATTACCTGGCCTATTACTCTCACGCGTTTGCATGGCAGCAACAGCACGTGGATTCAACCGGATACGTTTCACATTTTGACGCGCAAGCGGTTGCTGGAATGCGCGCTTCACTGAATCGCGCGCGCGAATTAATGCCGGATTTCCCGGACACTTACAAAACGCAGGCATTTATCAATCTGGTTCAGCGGGAAAATCTGGATGAATCGGTGGCATTGCTCCAAAAGGCAATTTCATTGGAGCCAGGCAGGGAGGATTTTCAGTACACGCTGGCGCAGGTGTATTTGAAGCAAGACAAATTTGCGCTGGCGCGGCAGACGGTCACATCAATTCTTTCAACTGGGCTGAATGCAGAAGTTCGCCAACGTGCCGGATTTTTGCTTCAGTCCATTGAATTGCGTGAATCGGAATTCGCGCTAGCAGAAGCCGAAATCGAAATCCGGCTTCGGCGAGAACGCGAACTGCCGATCAAGCCGGGCGATGATCCGACCAGGCCTCCCGGCAAACGATTTGAAGGCGAGCAGGTGCGCGGCTTGCTGACCCGTATGGATTGTTCGGACAAAGAAGTTACGTTGACGGTAATCAGCGAAGCTCGCACGTTCAAGTTTCGCGCGGAATGGGGAAAAGTGACTTTGGTTCGCCACACAATGGATATTCCGAATCAGATTACCTGCGGCGCGATGACTCCTGCGCCGCAGGTAATCGTGACTTATCGCCCAGCTTCAGGGCTAAAAGTAAAGCTCGATGGCGAACCAGTCGGCGTCGAGTTTTTGAAAACAACCGGCAATTGAAAATCAGAACTCGAAGTCTACGGAAGCGACCTGCTCGCAAATCTCTTTTGAGCGCGCAATGACTGGCAGGTGATGTTCGTGTTTGGCATACCGATCAAGCGCGTCCAAGTCGGCATAACTTGAAACCAGCGCCAGATCGAAAGCGCGCGGCGAACGAACGACATCGAAACCGGCTTCAAAGTCTACGATTTCGGAAATCTTCGACGGCAGCGCGCGCAGCATTTCCAAAAAGCCTTCCCGATCGGATTGCGAAACTTCAGGTTTGAATTTGAAAATAACGATATGACGGATCATTGAGTCTCCCGGATGAATTTGAAGATGTTTTAGTCAACCGCTGCGTCAACCACTTTTAGCTGGCACGATTCGCGGTTATTCCAACTGTTAATTTCCAAACGGCACAACAAGCTGATTTCCTTGCCGACAGCCAGTTTCGACTGATGTTCTGCGGCATTCCACCACAAAGCTTCGATCTGAATTTTTTCTCGTCCAATTTGCAGCTTCAGGTGTTTTTCTTTTAGGACCTGCGCTGAACGCAACGGCAGCCGTCGCAGCAAAAACAGCGGTTGCGGGTTGCCCATTCCATGCGGCTCCAATCGGAGCAAGGATTTGGTTGTCGCAACCGTTGCGTCTCGCAAATCCAGTTCGGCATCAGCGACCAAAGTTCGGCCCAACGCTTCATCGCTTAAAACTTCGGCAGCGTGATGGTTCAGCCGCCAGCGCATTTCTTCGATTTTTTCGGTTTCGACTGTGAACCCCGCAGCCATGGGATGGCCTCCGTATTTCACCAAAACCTGCGATGCGGAATCCAAGGCCTCGACCATGTGAAACCCGTTAATTGAACGTGCGCTGCCATGGGCCAATCCATTTTCGATGGAGCAAATCAGCGTTGGTCGCCCCGTCATTTCGACGATTTTCGAACAGGCAATGCCAAGCACTCCCCGATGAAACCCCTCTTCTTCGGTCCCGGAAAAGACCAGCACGCGCTCAAGATTTTCCTTTTGCTGTTCCAGCCATTGTTTCAGTTTTTCGACCAGGACAAACTGAATATGCTGCCGTTTGGCATTCATCTCGTCCAGTTGCAGCGCCAGTTGATTGGCTTCGTCTTCGCTGGAAGCATTAAAAAGCTTGAGCACCGTGTTTGCGTGCGCAACTCGCCCGGCGGCATTAATGCGTGGACCAACTTTGAAGCCGATATCAAATGGGGTGATCGGATTGCCCACATTCGACAGTTTCAGCAAAGCCCGCAAACCGGGATTTGCGCTCGGCTGGCTCAGGCCTTTGAGTCCTTGAGCAACAATCGCGCGGTTTTCGCCGACTGCCAAATCCACCATATCGGCAATGGTTCCAATGGCGGTCATTTTGGCAAGACTTGCGACAATGGCATCGCGTTTGGGGTGATCTTCCAGCAACGCTTGGGCCAGTTTCAGCGAGACTCCGCAAGCTGCCAGATGTTTGTTCGGATAACCGACTCCCGACGAACCTTTGGGGCAAAGTACGGCAAAGGCGTCGGCGGGCACATCTTCTCCGTCGGGCAAGTGGTGATCGCAAATAATTAAATCAATCCCTGATTCGCGCGCCAGCCGGGCTTCCGCGTGAGATTTAATCCCGATGTCCGCCGTGACAATCAGGCTAAATCCTTCCTGTGCAGCTTTTTCGACGATTTGCTTGGAGAGGCCGTATCCTTCTGTAAATCGGTTCGGGATGTAGCATTCGATTAAACCCTCGCCGCCCAAAAGTTTCAGCGTCTGGGAAAGAATGACGCTGGAAGTGGTTCCGTCCACGTCGAAATCCGTGACAATCAGAATCCGTTGGCGATCCCGGATTGCGTGGCGCAATCTTGCAACAGCCAAACCCATATCCCGCAGCATAGAGGGCGGATGCAAGTCGGTTGAAAACTCTGGAGCAAGAAATTTTTTGATCTCCGCCGTGTGTGACAACCCTCGATTTAACAGGCAACGAAGCAGAATTTCTTCTTCGCCGGTTTCTTCATGCAAAGTTCGCAGTGATGACGGATCGCAATTTGCCAATTGCCACCGCGCGCCCGAAATTCCTCGCGTGATTTCTGCTGGGGACGGATTCATTTTTGTTCCTTCGTTCGGAGATTGCGACAAAAACAGCAGGAGTATGCCGAACGAATAAGACAAATGACAAGTAAGGCGATAGTTGCGAGTTCGTGAAAGGAAAGATTTGGATCAAATGCCATCTGCCCAAAAGGCAAAATATTTTTTGAAGACCGGAAAATTACGGGAACAATTTTTCGTCAGTAGCGTGATAGGGCACGTGTGTGTAGTTTGTGTGAGGTGATCAGTCACGCGGAGACGCTGAAAGGTCACCTCGATTTTTTTCCGGGCTTTTGGCGCGGGCACACGCCCTCACAGAAAGATCAGTCGGCTTTACAGTAACCTTTCTATGTTTTAGTCTGCCGCCAACTTGCCCCTGGAGTCACCCTCAGTATTTGTGCGAACTTTCATTCAAATTTGAACAAGCGTCTTCATTTTTAAGAGTTACGATATGAAATCTGCTGTTAATCTGGCAAGTAATCCCTTTCGAAACCGCCGGTTGTTCTGGTTGGTGATTTTGCTGCTTTTCCTAATCCCGGCTTATTTTTTAATGAAAACGGTCGAAACGACCCAGGCCCTGAGCAATTCCGTCTCTAATCAAAAAATGATCGTGAAGGGACTGGAAAGTCAGGTCAAAGTGATCAAGCCGGTAACAACCAATGTCACTATTTCGACAGAGCAAAACAAGCAATTGGTGGCAGCCAACGAGCTAATCGCTCGCCGATCGTTTTCCTGGGCTCAATTGCTTAGCGATACTGAGCGCAGCTTGCCCGCCGGAGTCCGCGTGTTGCGGGTTGCCGTGAACCAGATTTTGCCGAATGAACGCGAAGAAGCGTTCGATGGAACGTTGAATGCTGCAACCTTGACGTTGACGGTAATTGGCAAAACGGGGCAGGAGGTGACCAACATGATTAACCGTCTTCACGAAACCAATCGCTTCAAGGTCATCCCGATGAGCAAAAAGACGGTTGATGGCACAGATGAAATCGAGTTTGAGTTGAAGGTTGAATACTTCCCGCCAGCTACGGCTGCCAATGCTAATGTGGGAAATCAGATTGCCAGCGCAAAAGCAGGAGGAAGGAAGTAATGAATTTGCGCCAAAGCTTGAATGTCAGAGAATTTTCCGGCAAAGCGCGTGAACTTGCCGAGCGAAGCCGATTGAGTTTGATCGAAGCTGTTGCTTTGGTTGCCGCGCTGGTTTTTGTGGGAGTGGTGGCTTTTTACTATTTTTCCAAAATCCAGCCGCTCAAATCAGAGTTGAGCGCTTTGCAGGACCGTGAAAAAGAGATTCGCCTGCAAATTGAAAAAGCCAATTCGGATGAAGCCAAACGCCAGAGACAAGCCTCAAATGCCGAATTGATTATGGCCAGCCTGAAAGACTTCGATCAGTATTTGAAACAGGATGAGCGGGGCATGACGGAAATCATCAACGAGGTTGATGCGCTCGGCAAAAAATATGGCGTGCTGACAGGAGATTCCACATATCGGGTGGCGGAAGCAGAGCCATTGGTAGATGAAAACGGTCAGCCGATTCCGCAAAAATCAGGCAGGGAAAACGACACTCAGAAAATTTATCCAGTTCTGGGAATTGATACCAACATCATCGGCGAATATCCCAACTTGAGAAAGTTTCTTTATGACCTGGAACGCAGCAGGCAATTTTTGGTCATCAACGCCCTGACGTTTCAGGGCGAATCTGACAAGGTCCGGCGCGAAGCGCAAAAATCCGGTTCGCAGAAATTGCAGTTAAGTTCGCCAGAAGCCGTGCCGGTTTCGCTGAAAATCGAAATGGACACGTATTTTCAATCGCCTTTCAAGAAAGAAACCAAAGAAACGAATAAACCGGCTGTTCAATCATCAACCAAAAAATCTGAAGCGACAGCCGAACCTGAGCAAGGGACCCAGAAAGCTTCAGCCCAAAAGACTCAGTGAAAAGTAGGAGAGGAGTTTTCGCAATCTCACCTGTTGAGATTCGAGAAGTAGCAAGATGAGCCAAGAGAAAGCGACAAACAAAGATTCGGGCAAAGATTCCGGCGAAACCAGAAAAAGGCTTCTGCTTGGCGTGCTCGGATTGGTGTTGGTAGGGACCGTTTACTTGCAATTTTTTACCGGTGATGATCATGCTCCGCGTCCAACAGGGACAGGAACCGCGAGTGTGACGAAAACACCCGCGCCAAGCCCAACGCCGCGCGCACTGAATCCCGGGGAAAAACCTGCTCCGATCATTACCCAGCCATTGGAATTTGCCTGGTTAGGAAACAGAACTTCCGACGGAATTGGGCGCAACATTTTTGTGTATCCGCCACCGCCAACGCCTAAGCCGATACCACCGCCACCACCGCCTTCTCCGACGCCACCGCCGCCGATTCTGCTTACCGGGCTGAATCCGTCCGGCAAGATTGGGCGAACGGGAGCATTTGTGATGACGGTGCTGGGCGATAAAATTCCGAATGACGCGCAAGCATTTTTTGATGGTCGTCCTTTTCCGACCAAATTCGTCAATGCGAACAAAATCGAAGTTCAGATTTCAGCCGAAGCGATTCAACGCGGGGGAAATCCTGGGGTGCAAGTTCGTAGTAAAGGCGACGCAAGCTTGTATTCTAACCAGCTTCCGTTTAATGTAGCCGAGCCTCCTCCTCCACCTTACAAATACGTCGGATTGCTCACTGCCAAAAGCGGAATGACCGCCGTGCTTAAATCGCAGGCTGACGAAACCGAAGTCCACACCGTCGGCAAAGGCGGCAAAGTAGGTACTCACTGGCGAATTGTAAGTATTAGCCCGCAACGAATTGAAATCGAAGACACTAACATTCAGATCATTCACGTTATCAATTACACCGCCGAAGGCAACTGAAACTCCAATTATTGAGAGGGTTTAGGGATGAATTCGACCAGGAAAAAGTTAAAGCTCGCTACACAACACACTGAGCAAGGGTACGCTTTAATCGCGCTCGTAGGTATTTTGATGTTCGCTCTGATTCTGACAACCGCTGCTGCTCCCATGGTGAAGCGTGAAACGCAGCGTGAGAAAGAAGAAGAAATGCTCTGGCGCGGAGATCAGATGCAACGAGCGATTGCTCAATATGTGTTGACCGTTGGCGGGGGACAACGCTATCCCACCAATTTGAAAAAAGACTTGGTAGATGGCGTAAAGGTTGGTCCCGCAGCCAAAGCCACGCGGTTTCTTCGCGCGTCCGCATTGTGCGATCCGCTGAAACCGTGTCAGCCAGGCGAAACGAATTGGCACCTGGTTTACCAGGGAGACAGCGAGCCAAAAGTGTTGCGGGATGCAATCCTGGACTATCTCAGCAAAGAAGCTGCTGGCGGCTTGAAACCTATGAATACTCCGTTTCAGTTGCTGGAAGCGGAAGCGTTACGGGGGGCTGGGAATCTTCAGGGCGGCGGTCTGAGCATGCAGCTTGGTAATGATTCAGAGGGCGACGACAAAATAAAAGGGAAACCGATTGTCGGAGTTACCAGCAACAGCACTGGCAAGATGTTCCGAACATATTACGGCATTGAAGATTACGAAGATGCTTTGTTTTTTCCGCAAGTCGGTGTGGTGACTGGGGGCGTTATTCCCCCAAAAGGAATTAGCGCAGCCTTTACTTCCGGTGGTTCGACCGTTCCAAAATGCCCTGATGGCGGCCCGATGATTAACGGAAGTTGCGAGTGGGGAAGGTTGCGCGGAGGTTTCTGCCCACCACCTCGGAGAATTAATCCGCAAAGCGGCCAATGCGAATAGGTTAGGCATTTCCGCTTTCCAAAGTTCCAAATCAATGCGGATGACGCGTTTCGCAGCGTTCATCCGCATTTTAGCGTTCAAGGAGAAGCCCAACCGATGAAGGTTTTGGTTACTGGCGGGGCTGGCTATATTGGCAGTGTCGTTGTCGAGCGGCTGCTGAAGAGTGGCCATCAGCCAGTCGTTTATGACAATTTGAGCAAAGGCCATCGTGCTGCCGTTGCCCCTGAAGCCACTTTCATTCAAGCCACTCTACAAGATGGCGATGTGTTGGTTGGCGCGCTGGAAAAACACAATATCGAGGCTGTAATTCACATGGCCGCCGATTCGCTGGTTGGCGAATCCATGGGCGATCCGCTGAAATACTTTGGCAACAACGCTGGTGGGGCAATGTCGTTGCTGGGCGCAATGCGCAAAGTCGGCATCAAAAAAATTGTGTTGTCTTCGACGGCTGCCGTCTACGGCCAGCCGGAAACAATGCCCATTACCGAAGAGACGCCGCAAAATCCGACAAATCCTTACGGCGAATCCAAGCTGATGATCGAAAAGATGCTGCGCTGGTGCGACGAAGCGTACGGATTGCGCTACGTCAGTTTGCGGTATTTCAACGCTGCCGGAGCGACGGAGCATTGCGGCGAAGATCATGATCCGGAAACCCATCTGATTCCCAACGTGCTGAAAGTCGCTGCTGGCAACGCCGAGCAGGTGAACATCTTTGGCGAAGATTATCCAACACCGGATGGCACGTGCGTGCGCGATTACATACACGTGATTGATCTGGCTGACGCGCACATCCTGGCGTTGAACGTGATGGAACGGCGAAGCGAAATTTACAACCTCGGATACGGCAGTGGCTATTCGGTTGCGGAGGTCGTGGAAATGTCCCGGCAAGTCACCGGCTGCCGGATTCCAACAGAAGCGGCACCTCGGCGAGCAGGCGATCCGCCAGTGTTGATTGCCAGCCCGGACAAAATCATGCGCGATCTGGGCTGGAACCCTCGCCACAGCGAACTTGATCAGATCATTGAATCTGCCTGGCGCTGGCGTCAGGCGCATCCACAGGGCTATAAAAATTGAGTAGTCGGAAGTCGGTGGTTGATGGGACGAAAGTTCCCGACTCCCGATTCCCGACTCCCGACCGATGAGAATTATCGCGGGACAATATAAAGGCCGCCGCTTGAAAGCGCTGGAAGGAATGGCGGTGCGCCCGACTTCTGATCGCATGCGCGAGACATTGTTCAACATTCTAGCTCCGCGAATCGAAGACGCGCGTTTTGTGGATGTTTGCGCCGGTTCGGGGGCTGTCGGCATCGAAGCGCTTTCACGCGGAGCGGCGCACGTCACCTTTATCGAGTCTGCCCGCAAATCTGTTTCTGTCATCAGCGAAAACTTGCGCCATTGCGGCATCACGGAAGATTTCAAACTGGTTTCGCGCGACGCGGTAATGGCAATGAAATACTTCGCGCAGGAAAAACAACAGTTCGATATTTTCTACTTCGACCCGCCCTACGATTCGGAAATTTACTCGCCTGTGCTGTGGCAGATCGCTCAAAACAATCTGCTTGCTGAAGACGGAATCGTCATTGTCGAACATCGCCGCCAATTGCCGCTTGCGCCGAATTACGATGATCTGCGTCCTTATCGGGAACTGATTCAAGGAGAATCTGTGCTGACATTTTTCCGGATGGAAGTGCCCGCAACAGCATCTGACAGCGATGACCTGCCTCCTGCCGCCTGAGAAAGCCTGCAAGTTCAGCCTCCAAAACCCGTCAAAGTGGTAAACCGGTAAGTTGTGGTAAAGTTTGAGCCGGATTCCAACAAGATTCAAAACCAAGAGGGTTGAAAGATGTTTCGCTGTACTGTGAAGTTAGCCATTTTTTTCGTCGTCATTTCCGCCGTAGCCTTCTTCAGCGCAATCGGCTCAAAAGCGCAGAGCGGGCGTGGCCGAACAACGCCTACGCCAACACCAAAACCAACACCAAAACCAGCCGTGCCGATCACGACCGTGCTGGGCATTCCAGATGGCGGAAAACTGACTAAGCAGGATCAGGACCCAAACAATCCAATCACTTCGCGATTTACATTGAGAAACGGGCTGACTGTCGTAACGAAAGAGAAACATTCGTCGCCGTTGGTGGCAATCAACGTCACGGTCAAGACAGGAATTTTGAATGAATCCGATGACGTTGCTGGAATCGCGCGGCTGACGCAAAAAGCAGTCTTGCGCGGAACGGCTGCGCGCAACGGCGCGGCGATGGAAAAAGAAATTGCCAAACTTGGCGGCTTGCTGACGTCAAATGTTGGCTACGACCAAACTTCTTTTACAATGATTGCCGCTGCGGAAAGTTACGGGGCAATGGTGGAATTGCTGGCAGATATAATCCTGCATCCGGCCTTCAAAGAAGACGACGTAAAAAAAGCCGCCGCTCAGGTCCTGCTCGAAAGCAAACAGGCCCAAGGCCAGGTTGAAACGGCGGCAATGGAAAAACTATTCGCTGCGGCTTTCACAACGCATCGGCTAAGGCGCGGAAGCACCGTTTCTGAAAATTTTCTGGCTGCGGCCACGCCCGCCCAGGTGCAATCGTTTTATCAAGCACACTATCAACCGGCAAATACGACTGTCACAGTTCTGGGCGATTTCTTTACCTTGAATGGCCTGGGCCAGGTGCAACTCAGGTTTGGCGAATTCAAAGCGGCAACCGGAAATCCGCAAGCGGGAGCCGGGAGTCGGGAGTCGGGAATCAGCGGACAGCAATCGGCAATCAGCAGCAAACCGGCGGCGACTGCAAAATCATCCGCGGCTGGAAATACACAGAAACCTGCGAATATACCTTCGAACAGTTCTTCTTCGACGACTGCTGCCGTGCCATCGAGTACAGATCAATCCGCAATCAACGCCACCACGTTGGAAGAAGCCGCGCAAGACAAGCTGCGTTACGGCAATGCGCGCGCCGACATCAGCCAAAGTCTGGTGACGGTCGCGTATCGCGTTCCATCGTTCAAAGCCGACAAAGAAGGCTTGAAGGAAATGGCCGTGCTGGAAGTGTTGGCCGCCGTGTTGGGATTGGGTGATGGTTCGCGGTTGAATCAAGGGTTGCGCGATGGTTTGGCTTCACGCGACAAACTGAGCGTGGCGAGCGAAGCGTCCATGAATTATCAAACCTTGCCAGGGATCGGAATACTTGCGGCGCAAATCCGCGTCGAACCGGAACGCATTGATCGCGCCGAAGCCGAATACTTTCGTGAAATTGAACGCTTCCGCCGCGAAATCATCAGCGAAGGCGAATTGCAGCGCGCCAAAATGCTGCTGGAAAGCGCGCATTACGATTCGATGATGAAGTTTGAACATGAAGCCGAACTGCTGGCCAATTACCAGGTTCGGTTTGGCGATTGGAAGCTATTTGATTCACGACCGGCCCGATTGCGAGCTGTAACGGCCCAGGATGTTCAGCAGGCAGCGGCAAAGTATTTAACGTTGGCTGCGGCAACCATTGCCGAATACGAACCGCGTTCGGCAACGGCAAGAACGTTTACGCCTGAAAAGTTTTCTGAATTGATTGTGGCTTTTGCCCCGGCGACAGTTCAGCCTATCAATGCAGCCGATGTCAAAGCGGCATTGGCGTTGAAAACTTTTCCGCAAGGAGCTGAGCGCAATCAAGTCAGTGAAGGGCAAAACGTCATCATCGCTTCGGTGCCATTGCCGATTAAGGATTATTCCGTGCTGCGAGGTTCGCGTGCGTATGTGCGCGAAGACAAATCGCTGCCGATGATTTCCATCAGCGTCCTGTTTCAAGGCGGACGGCTGGTCGAAGATCAAGCGACCAGCGGCGAAACCGAGTTGATGTTGAGAACGATGGCGCGCAGCACCACAACACGCAAAAGTGATTTGATCGCGCTGGAACTGGAAAGTTACGGCGGCAAGCTTCGCGTGGTCAACGAGCCGGACTTTTTCGGATTTACGCTAGATGTCTTGTCGCGCAATGCCGAAAGCGCCGTCAAACTTCTGCTGGAAATTGTCGAAACGCCTTATTTTGGCAAAGAAGAAGTCGCGCGTGAAAAAACGATTCTGCTGTCAGATCAGCTTCATCAACGAGACGACGACCAAGCGCGCGCCGACGAATTGCTATTGGCATCGCTTTATCCTGGCCACCCATACGGTTTGCCCAGATTCGGTTTAGCCGAAGCCGTCAAAGGCCTGACGGAAGAGAAGCTGGAAGAATGGCACGGCAAAACCATCAAACGGCAATACCCATTGGTGGTCGTGGTCGGGGACACGGATGGGTCGGCGCTGATTTCCAGAATCTTTTCCGAAGGGTTAAAGCGAGGCGACCTGGACAAAGCGTTGAAGGTCAATTTGCCGCCCGCCGCCGGTTCCGGGCTGGAAAAGACAGAACAACGCAACCGTGCTCTGGCGACGCAAACGGTTGGCTTCCGGCTTGGTTCGGCAATGCCGCCGCAGGCAAATCAACCGGACGATTTCTTTACGCTGACCATGCTGGCCAATTTGGCTTCGTCGGGGAAGCTTGGCGAAAAACTGCAAACGGAGCTTGGCTTGTTGAGTTTGCTGACAATCAGCCATGAGCCTCGCTTGGCATCCAGCATTTTCAACGCGCGATTTGTCACGTTGCCCGAAAACGAAGCCAAAGCGCGGGAAGCGCTTGAAGCCGAACTGCAAAAGCTGGCTGCGCTTCCAGCCGACGACGAATTCGAAGCCGCCCGCAATGCAACGATTGGCCGGTATGCCATTGCGCTGCAATCCCATTCGGTGCGGGCCCTGGAATATTCCAGGGCGGCCATCTTCGGACGCAAACCTTCTGACATCGAAGCGCAGCCGGATTCCATGCGTTCCATCCGTAAAGCGGATCTCAAACGCGCGGCGGAAAGCTTGAAACTGGAAGGGCGTGGCGTTGTGCTGGGTGGAAAATGAAGAGGCAGATTTGGCATTCGCAAAGTCGCCGCATATAATCGCGCCTCATTTCCCGACGTTTTAACACTTCAAAATTCCGATTTAGCTTTATGGACATTTTTCAATTCACGCGCGAGTTGATGGAGACGGAGTCTATCTCCTGGAATGAAGGCGCTGCCGGGCGCTGGCTGCGTGATTATTTGTCCGGTGCGGGGTTTGAAGTGACGACACAAACTGTCAGCGATGACCGCGTCAACGTTTACGCGCGGATTGGCGAGCCGGTCGTCACACTGTCTTCGCATATGGATACCGTGCCGCCGTTCATTGGCTTTACGGAAGACGAGCAGAATATTTACGGACGCGGCGCTTGCGATGCGAAAGGCGTGATTGCGGCGCAGGTGTTTGCGGCGCAGCGCTTGAAAGACGAAGGGCTGACCAACATCGGATTGCTGTATGTCGTCGGCGAAGAAGACGGCAGCGACGGCGCAAAAGTCGCCAACTCGATTCCGAACTCGAACAAGTTTCTGATCAACGGCGAACCGACCGAAAGCCAACAGGCGATTGCGACCAAAGGTGCTCTACGAGTTGTGATCGAAGCCAAAGGCCGCACGGCGCATTCGGCTTATCCTGAGCTTGGCGAATCGGCGATTGAAAAGCTGCTGGATATTTTGAACGACATTCGTCGCACCGATTGGCCTGCAAACGCGGAGCTTGGGCCGACGACTTATAACATTGGAACCATCACCGGAGGCCGCCGACCAAATGTCGTGGCTGACTTTGCCGCCAGCGAACTGATGTTTCGCACGATCACTGAACCGGACGAGCTTTACGAGATGATTGTTGAAGTCGTTGCCGGACGCGCGGACATCAAACGCGGCTTTTCCTTGCCGCCGATTCACACACATACGGTGAAGGGGATTGATATTCCCACCAGTGTCGTTCGATTCGGAACGGACATTCCGTGTTTGACGAACTGGGGAACGCCTATGCTGTATGGCCCGGGTTCGATCCACGACGCGCACACCGCGCACGAATACATTCGCAAACAGGATATGCTGAACGCCGTTGACACGTACGCGCAAATGACGCGGACGCTGTTGGCGGAACAAAACTGAATTAGTACTATGCCTTGCCAAAGAGCGGGCGAATCAGTACCGCGACCGGTAGGGAGCGGGTAATAAACACAAACGGAGCTTACAAGAAAAATGCCTACTGCTAAATTCACCCACGAACCCGGAACGCCGGAATACCAAGCCTCTGAATGGCTGATGACGATTCACAATGCATACCGCGAACTGGATTTCGCCATTGCTAATTCACCCAATCCTGCGGAATACGTTGAACGGCTGAAAGAACGTGTTCGCCGCGATTACGAACAGAACCGCGAACAAATGGGCTGGAGCGAACGCTCACGCGACATCGCCGAACGCTCATTGAATGTGGTGCTGCAAACTCTGAAATTGCCGAATCTGTAATTTTGGGTTTTGAATTTTGGGTTTTGGATGATTGATTCAAAACCCAAAATTCAAAATTTAGAATCCTGGCTTCTTTTCCACTCGCCTGACTTCCCGCCAGTCTTTCGTTCCAGCCGGATTTCGCCAATCGTCATTCCTTTATCAATCGCTTTGCACATGTCGTAAAGCGTCAACGCCGCGACCGAAACTGCGGTCAGCGCTTCCATTTCAACGCCGGTTTGCGCGCTGGTCGAAGCCGTCGCCCAAATCTGCGCGCCTTCGTCAGTCAGCGTGATCTTTATATCGGCGTGTGAAAGGGCCAGCGAATGGCAGAGCGGGATTAACTCAGCAGTTCGCTTTGCAGCCATAATTCCAGCCAGCCGAGCCGTTTCCAGCGGATCGCCTTTCGGAGTTCTTCGTTCACGGATGGCGGCAATAGTTTTCGGCGACATTTGCACAAAGCCGCTGGCTTCGGCGGTGCGGTTTGTTGTGGCTTTTGCACCGACATCCACCATTTTGATGCGGCCTTCTGCATCAAGATGGGAAAGCGTTGGCAGATGCGAAAGTTGTGGAGTTGATTCTTCAGACATAACGGATTTGAGATTTTGGATTTGAAATTTGAGATTCAGCCGCCAAGCGAAATCACTTCAACCAATTCGCCTTCCGACACGCTTGCGCGATCTTCAGGTACAACAATCAGGCAGTCGGCTTTCATAAACGCAACCAGATCAGATGAACCACTCCATTTCAACGGTTCGACTTCGGCGCGGCCATCGCGGATGGTTAAGAGTCCGGGTTGATGGCTGCGACGAGGGGGGGCGCCTTTGACTGGTTTGGCGGCGTAAGCTTGAAAGCGCGGCAGATGAATTTCGTTTGCGCCTTGCATCTTCATCAATGCCGGGCGAGCGAACAGGTGAAACGAAACCGCCACCGAAACCGGATTGCCCGGCAAACCGAAAATGATTTTGTCGCCGAGCTTGGCAAAGACCGTTGGCTTTCCCGGATGCATGGCCACTTTTTCGACAAAGATTTCCGCGCCGAGTTCGATCAGCGCGGGTTTGACCAAGTCGTAATCTCCCATCGAAACGCCGCCAGAAAGCATGCATACATCGGCTGCGGCCAAGCCTGCCGCAATTGCATCGCGCGTCGCGGCAAAATCATCGCGGACAATGCTGCTGCTGACGACTTCGGCTCCGGCAGCTTCAGCGTAACCAGCCAGTGAGTAGGTGTTGGAGTTGCGAATTTGCGAAGGACCGGGCTTTTCGGCGACTTCGACCAGTTCGGTTCCCGTTGAAAGCAAGGCAACTTTCGGGCGACGTGAAACTATTGGCCGAGCCTGACCGAAGCTTGCCAGCACGGCAGAAACTGCCGGAGAAATTCGCTCACCAGCTTTGACCATCACATCGCCAGCGCGGGCTTCAATACCGCGCGGCGTGATGAATTGGCCGGGTTGAACCACCTTTTGAACTTCGATCCATCCGTCGCCGGGAACATGGATGACTTCGATTTGCTGAACCGCGTCGGCTCCGGCAGGAACCGGAGCGCCCGTCATGATTCGCACAGCCTGGCCGGATTCAACTGTGCCGTTAAAAGAATACCCTGCGGCAGCTTCGCCGATTTCTTTGATCCTGGCTGGGCTGCTTTCGCTTGCGCCTGTGGTGTCGGTGGCTTTCAGCGCGTACCCATCCATCCGCGCACGGTCAAAAGGCGGCAAGTCCAAATCGGATATAGCGTCTTGCCGAAGCACTCGGCCAACCGCTTCGGTCAACGCAATTTCTTCTTCGCCGAGCAACGGCGTGCGGTCAAGAATGATCGTTAGTGCGTCTTCGATGCGAAGCATGAGATTCGAAAAACAGAAAAGCCGCTTGCGTTGACAAGCGGCTCATTGAGTATTGTTTTTATGATGAAATGGCGGAGCCGACGGGACTCGAACCCGCGACCTCCGACGTGACAGGCCGGCGT
>CAZMXG010000122.1:0-24711 GCA_964570175.1 uncultured Heliomicrobium sp.
CAACAACGGGCGCGACACGGCAAATATGCGCGCCAATCAGGCCGGATCCCTTAACATGTTGGGCAGCGCAACGCCTACGATGGAAACGTTTCACAACGCGCACATCGGCAAATATCAATACCTGAAACTGGACGAACGCATTGGCGGTCGGCAACTGGCGCAGGTGGAAATCGTAGACATGCGCCAGGTTTTCAACCGTCATGGAAAGCAACAGGTTTTTTCCGACGAAATGAAGCAGGCGATTCTGCAAAACGCCGAGCGCGGCGAACAAACGCTTGTCCTGCTGAATCGGCGTGGATTTTCGGCTTCGCTAATTTGCAGAAGCTGCGGCCATCGCGCTGGCTGCCCGAATTGCGACGTTGGCTTGACCTATCACAAAGTCGAAGCCCGGCTGATCTGCCATTACTGTAATCATCACGAACGAGTTCCGCGCGCCTGTTCCATTTGCCAAGGCGCGTACATTTACTATGTTGGCGAAGGAACCGAACAAATCGAAGTTTTGCTGAAAGAGCTTTATCCGCAAATGCGAATCTCCCGGCTTGACCGCGACACCACACGACGGCGCGGAGCCTTTGAAAAACTGCTCAATGAATTTGCCAGCGGAGACATTGATTTGATGGTCGGCACACAGATGATTGCCAAGGGCCACGATTTTCCGAACGTGACATTGGTGTGCGTGATTTCAGTGGACGCTGGATTGTCCATGCCGGATTTCCGAGCTGCCGAACGAACTTTCCAACTGCTGACTCAAGTCGCCGGTCGGGCCGGACGAGGCGACAAACCGGGCAAAGTCATTATCCAAAGCTATCACACGGAACATTACGCGCTGGAATTCGCCAGCCAGCAGAACTACGAAAAGTTTTACGATCGCGAAATTCACTTCCGCCGCAACATGCATTACCCGCCGTTTGTTGCGTTGATCAATGCGCTGATCAAACACACGGATTTTGGCAAAGCAGCCTACACTGCCTCTGAACTTGCCCAGCGCATCAAAGCCGCCGACGCCGAACAAACCCTGAAAGTTCTTGGACCTGCTCCGGCTCCGCTTGCACGGCTGAAAGGCGAACACCGGATGCAAGTGCTGATCAAAACCCGCTACCGCCAACAAGCCAGAGAAGCTTTGGACGCGGCCATGCTCGGCCTGAAGGAAGCGAATCAGGATTTGAAGATGATTACAATTGAAGTTGATCCGGTGAATTTGATGTAAGGTTTGGTATAGCGATCTTTCCCATAAAGCAATTCAGCGCCCAATTTTGGCTGAAGCCATTTTGAACGCTCCATCGGGAAAATCAGAACGGGGATTTTCGATTATGGCTTGTTGCAAACGAAAGTATTGTGAATAGGCAAGGTCTGCTTATTTACCGCCTATCTTCTCTGGCTTATCCGCAAAGCCCAACGTCACTACTTTTCATCCCAGTCAATGATCTTTGCCCGGGTTTCGGTCAATGCCTCTTCAATGGCCTTGAGCCGAGCCAGGGTCCGCCAGCTTCCAACGCGATAGACGGTTGGTTCAGACAAGCCTTTCAGTTTTGCCGCACCGGTTAACCAGTGGGCTTGTAAAGGCATCAGCTTCAATTGTTGTCGTGCTGCCGTATATTCGCCGGTTGTGCCAGCTAAGATAAAGATGGAATTGCCGTTCTTTTGTTTATTCATTTGGACATTATAGCACCTTGTCAGCGCCCTCCAACGGGAGCCTATAACCCTGGTCTTTGCTGGAGCCCACCACAGACCCATCCACCGAGTAAAATTTTCTCTTTTCGCTCAGCCCTATGAGATGTTAAATTGAGGTTTCCATTGCTGACGTTCTAAAAATATTTCGTTTCCTCGCTTGACCCATTTGAATCATTGACCCCCGCTCTACTTGCCGGCCCCGCAACAAACCGATTTTGAGCAAGCAGCTAAGGAGTTTTTTGATGGTTACCTGTCCATCTTGCGGAAGTTCAAGAATACGTAATGATTACAAACCGGCGCCGATTGTGTTGCGTGTAATCGGCATTCGAGCTTTGTTGTGCGATAACTGCAATTTCCAGTTTCGGGCGTTTTCGCCCCTTCCGCCGAAAAGTCGCCGCCCACGCAATTCCAGTCGCAAAGCCGAGCCTTTTCCCGCATCTGAAACCGTTGATTTTGGAAAGGTTGATTTAGATAAGCTGGATTTCAATTCGTCGCCCGACGAAAAACGCGAACCGAAGTTGGCGCTGCCAATTTCGGCCAAACCCAATCCTTCGATTCAATCTATGCAGTTGGGAGTCGCCGTGGCTGCAGGTCAAGCCCAGCCTGGAATGGTGATGGATCAGATTGCACCTGTGCGCAACCACTTGCGCACGGAAATCACCAAACTTTATACACAAGAGGCGAATGAGCGTGCTGTGAAAGCGAACCGAATGGTTCAAGAGGCAGTGCAATCTTCGGCTTTGGCTTGTCCGGAGTGCGGGTCACACAACGTTAAACGACGGAAGCGAAATTTACTCGAAAAGACTTTTCTTTCCTTCACGGATCACAAACCTTACATTTGCCGCAAATGTGACGCGGCTTTTTATATAAAATCCAGTGAACAGGACTAAGTCCTTATTCGCTGCGATTTACGGATTGTCGGCTTGCAACTGCATTCGGCGAATTAATAATGAAAGGTAGAGTTTTGCCCGCATAAACCAGCATCCCAAAACGCGTGGCATCTTTCAGCCGGTAAAAGCTGAACGTCATTTCAAACGATTCCCCTGGCTTCAATCGCAAAATCCCTTCTGAAGGAAACTTTTTTCCTTCGGGAGGCCGTCTGTCTTTCAGGTCGAATGACCGGCAATGTTCGTCCATCAAGTACACACGGTCTTTGTCGCCGATCAACCAGCGGCCTGCGCTTAACCTGTAAAAAGGCACGGGGAATTCAACGGGCGAATTTGCTGCATAAGCGACCAATTTCAAGGTCGTTTCGTTTGGCGCGTTGACGACTGAAGCAATCGCAAGGTTCGGCAGGTGCTCAGCGCCGCTCACCTTTTCGCACTTTGACATTGCCTCAAGGCTTTCTGCCACGGCGACCCTACGAACTAGTTCCGGGTCTTTTGAACAGCCGGTCGAAATCAACAGAAAGGCCAGCACAGCCAGATTCTGCACAACATTGTTTAGCTTTTTGGTTTCGCGTTTGGGCATTGAGTCGCAACTACACTGCATTCGTTTTAAGATCGTCGCCAGAAATGTACTCTTTCGCGATTGAATCGCAAACTCGAATGTGAAACGACGTGACCAAGTTGGAACAAAAACTGAGAGTGGCTTTACAGCGACTTGGCGTCGTTAAAAACTCTTCGTTAGTGGTGGCAATTTCAGGTGGCGCTGATTCCGTTGCTTTGCTGGATGCTTGTGGCAGGCTGGCTCAGCGAGGAAAATTGCCTGTCAAAATTTTTGCGGCGCATTTGAATCATCAATTGCGCGGCGAAGAATCGGATGCCGATGAAACTTTTGTCCGGCAGTTGACACTTAACCGGAGCGTGGAATGCCTGACTGAGCGGATTGCCATTGCGGATTTCGCCAAAGCCGAAAAACGCAATCTGGAAGCAACAGCGCGCCGGCTGCGGTATGAATTTCTGGCACGGGCAGCGGGCAAATTCGATGCTGAGTTTGTTTGTACGGCGCACACTGCCGACGATCAGGCAGAAACTATTTTAATGCGGTTGCTTCGTGGCACTGGAGCCGAGGGGCTGCAAGGGCTTCATCCAATCCTCCGTTTGAATGAAACAGTCAGGCTGATTCGACCACTATTGAAAGTTTCACGCGCCGAAGTGCTGGCGCATTGCGCTCATTACGGGTTGGAATTTTGCCAGGATAGCTCTAACTGGTCACCCAAGCTGACCCGGAATCGAATTCGGCACGAATTAATTCCATTGCTGCAAAGTTTCAACCCACGCAGCAACGATTCCATGATTCGGACAATGGAATTGATCACCGCCGATGATGATTGTTTGCGCCAGATTGCAAAGGAGGCTTTGGCTAAATCGCGCACCAAAACCGGGCTGAGCGCGAAGCTTTTGCAGGAGTTTCATCCGGCAATTCAGCGGCGGGTTTTAAGATTATGGCTGGAAGAAGCACGCGGCAGCCTTTTGAGAATTGAAATGGTGCATATTTTGGCTCTGGAATCCCTCATTTTGCGTCCCCAAGGCGGACGAGTCATAGAATTGCCCGGTGGATGGCAAGTTCGACGCAAATCTGGCGTTCTGGGAATTACATGCGAACAAGACAAGGCCCAACAATCATAGGAAAAGTTATGAATTGAAAGGATTTTGTAAATTTTCAGGTGGGATTATGTCGAAACCTTGCTGGGACTGATGGCGTCTAACCTTTTTGCGGGATGTTTGGCGATGCAAACACACAATTGCCAAGCGAAAGTCGCAGGTTTGAGCTAGAATGCGGCGCAGGTTTTCAACGGAGGTAATTAACTTTGAACTCGACAGTAAGACAAATAATTTTTTGGGTGGTGATTATCGGAGGAGCGATTCTGCTTTATCGCTTCTTTAGCAATACGCCTGGCCAGCAACCGGTACAGTTGGCTTACAACGAATTGATGACGAAAGTCGAAAATAACGAAGTGGCGACCGCCATGATTGAGCGGGAAAAAGTAACCGGTAAACTCGCCAGCAATCAGAGCTACATCACAAAAATTGGTGGCGAAGAAAGCGCGAACACAATTGCCGAAAACATGCGCAAGAGCAGTGGCAAAATTCGTGTTGAATACGACAACTCAACGACCAGCGGCATGTGGGTGCAGGCGTTGATTATGTATTCGCCCTTTATCCTGATCATTGCAATCTGGATTTTCATGCTGCGGCAAATGCAGTCCGGCGGCAATAAAGCACTGAGCTTTGGCAAAAGCCGCGCCAAGCTGCTTTCCAATCAGCAGAAGCGCGTGACCTTCAAAGACGTCGCAGGCGTTGACGAAGCAAAAGAAGAGCTGCAAGAGATCATTGAATTTTTGAAAGAGCCGCAGAAGTTTCAGAAGCTCGGGGGCCGCATTCCGAAAGGCGTTTTGATGATGGGCCCTCCAGGCACCGGAAAAACCCTGCTGGCACGCGCGATTGCCGGTGAGGCCAACGTTCCCTTCTTTTCCATCTCCGGTTCTGATTTTGTTGAAATGTTCGTCGGCGTCGGAGCCAGCCGCGTTCGTGATTTGTTCGAGCAAGGCAAGAAGAACGCTCCCTGCATTATTTTCATTGATGAAATTGATGCGGTCGGACGCCATCGCGGGGCAGGACTTGGTGGCGGTCACGATGAACGCGAACAAACCCTAAACCAGTTGCTGGTTGAAATGGATGGCTTTGAATCGAACGATGGCGTGATTCTGGTCGCTTCGACCAATCGCCCGGATGTGCTTGATCCGGCGCTGCTTCGCCCAGGCCGTTTTGACCGCCGCGTGGTTGTCAATCGCCCGGATGTCAAAGGCCGCGAAGGCATTCTAGCTGTTCACACGCGCAAAATTCCGCTTGGCGAAGACGTTGATATTTTTGTTATTGCACGCGGAACACCTGGTTTCACGGGAGCCGACTTGGCCAATCTGGTCAACGAAGCTGCGTTGAACGCCGCTCGTTATAACAAAAAAGTGGTTTTGATGCAGGATTTCGAATGGGCAAAAGACAAAGTGCTGATGGGTTCCGAACGTAAGTCAGCCGTCATGTCCGAAGAAGAAAAGAAAACCACTGCTTATCACGAAGCCGGTCACACCATCGTCGGGTTGAAAGTTCCGAATGCGGATCCGGTCCACAAGGTGACGATTATTCCTCGTGGCATGGCGCTGGGATTGACGCAGCAATTGCCAGAAGGTGACCGTTATACGCACAGCTTGGATTACATCGAAGGTTCGATTGCGATTCTGATGGGCGGTCGTTTGGCGGAAGACATCTTCCTAAGCAAAATCACGACTGGTGCGTCGAACGACATCGAACGAGCGACAGAACTGGCTCGTCGTATGGTTTGTGAATTCGGTATGTCCAATCTGGGGCCGCTGACGTTCGGCAAAAAGGAAGAGCAAATCTTTCTGGGCCGCGAAATCGCTCAGCACCAGGATTACAGCGAGGACACAGCCGTTCGCATTGACCAGGAAGTCAAACGCATTGTGATGGAGCAGTACGAGCGCGCTCGTCAAATCATTCTGGATAATCGGGATGCATTGGACCGGTTGGCAAAAGAATTGCTTCAGCGCGAAACGCTTGATGCCGTTCAGATTCGCCGCGTCGTCGCTGGCTTGCCGCTTGATGACGATACGCCGGCCCCAACTCCCAGACCCGAATCTGATAAACCTGCAGATAAGGAACCGGTTCTGAAACCGATTCTGCCACCAATTACGGGTGGGAACCCGGCGACTGCATAAAGCCGTAACAATCAAAACTCAAAAGGTGAAGCGGAGCGCAACTCTGCTTCACCTTTTGTTTTATGTTCAACCGGATTTCAGAATTTCGCTAAACGGCCTCAATCGCTTTTTCTTTTTCTTTTAGTGCTGTGAGCTTGGCCTGCAATTTTGCTACGCGTGGTTGATCATCCTGGTTGTCCGCTTCACTCAGTTCCAGCTCCAGTTCGCTGATTTCTTCTTCCAATGCTGCTTTTGCCTCGTTTTGTAGCTGACGCGCCAAATCCAATTCGCGTTCACGCAGGTATTTGATCTTGTCGCGCAACTCCGCTGCTCGTTCAAATTCGAACTTCTTGGCCGCGTCACGCATTTCCCCCTCAAGCTGAACAATGGTCGTCGCTAATCGCTCCGGGCTGTATTCATCGAAATCTTCCAAATTGACCGGCACTTTGAAGTAATCGGCTTCATAAGCCGTCACTAGCGTGGCTTCAATGGGTTTGATAATAGATTGCGGCGTGATGCCTAGAGCTTCGTTGTTAGCAAGCTGTTTCTGGCGGCGGCGATTGGTTTCGCCAATCGCGCGGATCATCGAACCAGTCATGTTGTCTGCATAAAGAATCGCCTTACCGCGCGAATTGCGCGCCGTGCGACCGATGGTTTGAATCAGCGAAGATTCGCTGCGAAGAAAACCTTCCTTGTCGGCGTCCAGAATTGCCACCAGCGAAACTTCGGGCAAGTCCAATCCTTCGCGCAAAAGGTTGATGCCAACCAGCACATCGAATTCGCCTTTTCGCAAATCGCGCAGGATTTTGATGCGTTCTAGCGTTTCAACTCCCGAATGCATGTAGCGGACTTTCACGCCCAGGTCGCCGTAATAATCTGTCAGGTCTTCGGCCATTTTTTTGGTCAACGTCGTTACCAGCACGCGCTCGCCGCGTTCTGTGCGCTCGCGGACTTCGTGCAGCAAATCGTCAATCTGACCGCCAACTGGTCGCACTTCCACTTCCGGATCCAGCAAACCGGTTGGGCGAATGACTTGTTCGACGAAAGTGCCGCTGGATTTGGTCAGTTCGTATGGCCCAGGCGTGGCCGAAACATAAATCACCTGGCCAACGCGTTTTTCCCACTCTTCAAACTGAAGCGGACGGTTATCAAGCGCCGACGGCAGCCGAAAACCATATTCGACCAGATTCATTTTGCGAGAACGGTCGCCGGAATACATTGCGCGGATTTGCGGGATGGATTGATGGCTTTCGTCAATGACGACCAGCGTGTCTTCTGGTAAATAATCATAAAGCGTCGGCGGAGGCTCTCCCGGTGCGCGCCCGGTCAGATGGCGCGAGTAATTTTCAACCCCACGACAAAAGCCAAGCTCATTGAACATCTCCAGGTCGTACGTCACACGCTGGTGTATCCGCTGAGCTTCAATCAATTTGTTCTGGGCAATCAACTGCGGTTCCCACTCTTCCAGTTCGGCTTTGATGGTTTTCACAGCGCGCTTGGTCGTGTCGCGCGTAGCAACGTAGTGAGTTTTAGGATAAATCGGCAAACGGGATTCGTGCTTTTTGATGACTTGGCCAAGCAGCGGGTCAATTGTCGAAATTGACTCAATCTCGTCTCCCCACAGCTCTATGCGGTAAGCCTGATCCTGATAGCTGGGGTAAATGTCTATCACATCACCGCGCACCCGAAAGTTGCCTCGGGCAAATTCAATGTCGTTGCGCTCGTACAGCAACTCGACCAGACGTTTGATGATTCCATCCCGCGTAATGCGCTGCCCCGGCTCCAGAAACATCACCATGCCGTAATAAGCATTCGGATCGCCGATACCATAGATCGCGGATACCGAAGCCACGATGATGACGTCGCGGCGTTCGAAAAGGCTGCGGGTCGCCGACAGCCGCAGCCGATCAATGTCGTCATTAATAGTCGCTTCTTTTTCAATATAAGTATCGGTGGAAGCGACATAAGCTTCCGGCTGGTAATAGTTGTAATAGCTGACGAAATACTCGACGGCGTTTTCCGGGAAAAAAGTTTTGAATTCCTGATAAAGCTGAGCCGCCAATGTTTTGTTGTGGGCCATCACCAGCGTAGGACGATTCACGCGCGCCACAACCTGCGCGATGGTGAAGGTTTTTCCGCTGCCTGTGATGCCAAGCAGCACCTGATGTTTTTCCCCATCTTCCAGTCCTTTCACCAAAGCGTCTATTGCTTCGGGTTGATCGCCTTGCGGTTGGTAATCTGAAACGAGTTTGAAATCCATAAGTCCTTTCTACAGTTACGGCTAGCCACGATTTTGTTTTTGCCGAAAATTTTTTCAAAAAATTTCTTCTGACGTTCGAGCTTTCACCTACTTTTTACGCTTATGTAAGTGGAGGGGGCAAGACGAAGCCGAAAGTTGATCGCGTCCGTGTCCCGGCACGATCAACCGTAGTTTTCTGAAAGCCTGTGAAAAAGTTGCGGTGACCTCAGTCGTCAGCCATAACCAGCAGGGTAGCCGCAAATTTGGTGCAGCAGTGTCCAAAAGCCATAAGGGTATTTTCCGCAGCACCTTTTCTCTCAGCCAAATTGTTCGAGCCGGTGATATTGGGCATTCACCGGCTCGACTTCCTTTTAGCAACTTTCCTGATCAATCCCGCGTTTGACTCATCTTCAAATCAAACCTGAGAATGACGTTTCCCTAATGACAAAAAGAGACCAAACTATAACCGACAATTCAGCATCAGAGTGTCGGCAGTAAGGGGAGCAAATTGTTTTGAAACTGCCGTTCAAACGTGGGAGGAAAAGATGACGAAAAAAATGAAAATAAAATGGATTTGCGCTCTTGCAGTTCTTGCCGTCGTTTCTGTATCGGCGATGGCTCAACAAGCTCCGCAAATCAGTTTGCGATCAATAGACGGGCGCACTGTGAATCTGGCTGAATTGAAAGGGAAAGCCGTCGTGCTTTCTTTCGGCGGCACCTGGGTTCCGCTGACGGCAAAAGAATTGACGGCATTGCAAAAACAGGCAGATCGGTACGCTCCGCGCGGGGTGCAGTTTTTCTGGGTCAGCGTCAACAGCGACAAACCCGGAACCAGAACCAGCGCGACAGATGCCGATTTGAGCGCTTTTCTTCAAAAGAACAACGTGCGGTTGCCTGTGTTGCGTGATCCGGAACAACAAGCCTACAAAGCTTTTGGGCTGGATGGGCTTCCCGCTGTTGTGATCATTAGCGAAGGAAAAGTGGCCTTGAAACACGTCGGCTTTGGCACGGAACAAAACGAAGGATATTCTGAAATTGCCAAAGCACTAGAGCAGTTGCTGAAGTAAAAAAGCACGAGTTCGGATGCAAAATGCGCTCGCGAAAGACTAACTTTCGCGAGCGCATTTTTTATTCATTTCATCGCAGCAGTCTTTTATCGGATTATTCGCCTGCAAAAATTTTGTCCACGCGCTTTGAAACTTCGCGCAGATAAGCTTCATCGCCGCCGCTAAGCTCAACGGTCAGATAGCCGCTGTAACCAATTTCGCCGATTGCTTTACGGACTTCTTTCCAATCAATGCTGCCTTCTCGCAAAGCGACAAAGTTGCGCGTCCGCGTGTCGAAATCTTTCAGGTGAAATCGGATGATGCGTTTGTTCAGTGCGCGAATCCATTCCTGCGGAAAGCCGTACATCACGACGTTGCCCACATCGAAGTAAGCCTTGACCCACTGGCTTTTGAATTCGTCCACGTACTTGGCCGTATCGTAAGGCGTCAGCAGAAACTTGTTCCAAACCGGTTCGACGCCGATCATCACGCCCATTTCTTTCGCCAGCGGCAAGAGCTTTTTCACCACCGGTTGAGACCGTTGCCAAGCCTGCGGAATGGTCGTGTCAGGCCGAACAACCGCAGGGACCAGCAACACCGTATCCGCGCCCCACAAATTCGCATTGCGCAAAGAAGTTTCCATTCGCTCGACGCTCTTTTTCACGTCTTCGGGGTTTGGACTGGAAAGCGGCCATTCCCAATGTCCCATGTTCATCACTGAATGAATCGGAATTTTCGCCTTCATCGAAGCCTCTTTGATTTCGTCGGCTTCTTTTGGGTCAGTAATGGTTTGCGCTTCAATGCCTTCAAAGCCAACGTCAACAGCCAGCTTGAAGCGGTCGGCATAACTCATCGTTTTCGGCAGCATCGTGATGAGCACGCCTTTTTTCAATTGGCCGCCGGTTGGTTTCGATTGGGCAGCGCCCAATGAATCTGCTGGGAGCAACGCGGCGGCGGCTCCCATTCCGGATAGTTTCAGAAAATCTCTTCTGTCGGTCATAAATTTGTTTCCCGTAAATTGAGATTGATGCAAATGAAATCGGCGGTGGAAGATCGGCGGCATTCTACGCCTATGGTCTTTGCAGTCAACGGCATCGTCGTCAACGAAAACTCCACCGGCCAAAAGTTTGGCAAAGCAAAACTGCTCAAGGTAAGATGCCGCTGTAAATCGAATTCATCTATTTAGTCTTCAAACTTTGCGCGCGAAAGACGCGCTTAATCAGGAGAGCACATGGCACAAGCACAGGAAGCATTCGAGCAGATTGCGGCGCAACCCTTAACCGTTTTGTCCGACGAAGAGCGGCTGTTTGCCGCCAGTGTCCGCGAATTTGCCGAAGCGGAAGTCAAACCGTACGTTCGCGAAATGGACGAGAAGCAAAAGATGCGCCCGGAAATTATCGCCAAATGTTTCGAGCTGGGATTGATGGGCATCGAACCCGGCGAAGAGTACGGCGGATCGGGCGGCTCATTTTTTATGGCTTGTCTGGCGATTGAAGAACTGGCCCGTGTGGACGCAAGTTTGAGCGTGATGGTGGACGTGAACAACACGCTGACGATCAACGCCTTTTTGAATTACGGCACCGAAGCCTTGAAGAAAAAATACATCACGCGATTGGCGACAGACACCGTCGGCGCATACTGCCTTAGCGAAGCCGGTTCGGGTTCGGACGCTTTTGCGATGCAAACCCGCGCGGAAGATAAAGGCGATCATTATCTGCTGAATGGTCGCAAGATGTGGATCACAAACGGCAACGAAGCCGGAATCTTCATCGTCTTCGCCAATCTCGATCCGTCGAAAGGTTACAAAGGCATCACGGCGTTCGTCGTCGAAAAAGGCTTTGAAGGCTTCACCGTCGGCAAGAAAGAAGACAAGCTCGGCATTCGCGCTTCTTCGACCTGCGAACTGCTGTTCGACAATTGCCGCGTGCCGAAAGAAAACTTACTGGGCGAAGTCGGCAAAGGCTACAAGATCGCGATTGAAACCCTGAACGAAGGCCGCATCGGCATCGGCGCTCAGATGTTGGGCTTGGCACAAGGAGCTTACGAAGCTGCGCTGGCCTACACCAAAGAGCGCAAACAGTATGGTCAGGCGATCAGTGAATTTCAGGGGGTACAATTCCAGCTTGCCGAAATGGCCGTCAAAATCGAAGCCGCCCGCTTGATGGTGTACAACGCGGCGCGGCTGAAAGACGCCAAACAACCCTTCATCAAACAAGCCGCGATGGCCAAGCTTTTCTCTTCGGAAGTCGCCGAAGAAGTGGCTTCAATGGCCGTGAATCTGTATGGCGGCTATGGGTACGTCAAAGATTACCCGGTCGAAAAATTCTTCCGCGATTGCAAGATCGGCCAGATTTACGAAGGCACGTCGAACATGCAAAAACAGACCATTGCCAAGATGTTGCTGGCTGAATAACAAACTTTTTTCCCCACGAAGTCACACGAAGATAAGTCTCAGCTTCGTGAATCTTTGTGTGACTTCGTGGGAGGTGGATTGAGAGACAATTTTGAAGACAACTCCTGTAACTATTGAAGATTTACGCGGCGTATTTTCCGTTCCGCCGCTGGCTAGAAAAGACGCCGCTCGCCGTTCGCTGGATTTCGAGCAGAATGACCTGATCGTCAAACACATTGCCTCCGGCGGAATCACGCGGTTTTTATACGGAGGCAACGCCTTTCTGTACCACGTGACGCTGGCCGAATATTCCGCCTTGCTGGATTGGCTGAGTGGATTTGCTGGTGATCATTGGGCGATTCCCAGTGCCGGGCCTTCCTATGGCCGTGCGATGGATCAGGCGGAGTTGCTTCGCAAATACAACTTTCCGGCTGTGATGCTGTTGCCGTGCGCCGATCCGCGTGATGCCGCTGGGCTTGAACAAGGTTTACGCGAATTCGCCGCCGCCGCCGAAACCAAACTGATTTTGTATTTGAAAGAAGAAAACAACTTCGGCGCGGACAAAGAAGCCGGTTTGGATGTCGTCGCCAAACTCGTGGATGAAGGCTTGTGCGTGGCGATCAAATACGCCGTTGTCCGCCAAGACCCGCGCCAAGACACTTACCTGGAATCCTTATTGACGCGCGTTAACCGCAACCTGGTCGTCAGCGGCATTGGCGAACGCCCGGCGGTAATTCACATGCGCGATTGGAAGTTGCCCGGCTTTACGACTGGCACGGGCTGCATCGCTTCGCGCCAGAGCCAGCAACTGTTCGAAGCCTGCGCGCGCGGCGATTTTGCCGAAGCAGAGAAATTGCGCGAACTGTTCATCCCGCACGAAGACCTGCGCGATGCTTGGAGTCCGGCGAAAGTGCTGCACCATTCGACTGAGTTGGCAGGCATTGCCAAAACCGGCTCGCCACCACCATTTCTGTCGCCGCTTTCGGCAGAACGGCTGAGCGAGCTTGCGCCAATCGCGCAAAAGCTGGTTTCACCCATTTGATAAAAGGATATTTGGCTTTTTCCACTTATTGTGACAAGCCAGTGCGTAACAACAATTCCGTTTTGGCGTCTTCAACCAGTATAAGTGGCGCAATGAACCGATAACCGACTTTCGCAATGGTTTCGATGAAGTCGGCTGATTCATCTCCTTTGCTCAGCACCTTTCTCAGTCGTGAGATGTTTTTGGTCAGGTTTCCCTCTTCCACAAAGGTCTCAGGCCAAATTTTCTTCATCAATTCATTTTTGCCGAGAACACGTCCTTGGGCCTCGACCAGCGCTAACAGAATCAGAAAGGACTTGAGCTCAAGATGCACATGCTGCCCATCACGCAACAGAATTTTTTGTGAAGGATCAAGCTGAAATTCACCAAATTGATAAACAGGCTGCTTTCCCATGGCTTTCTTGTCTCCAGTAATGTTTCCATAAAAATCTTGCGAGCCTGACAAATGCTAAAAGTCAGAATTTCGTAAGGACGAATCACTTGTTTGGTTGTAAAACTCCTGCCGTAATGTAGTGACGCAATCGAAATGCCAATCTGAACCTCAAAACAGATTTTCCTCCGCCGTGGGTTCAATTGTCATTTTGGTGAAAAGCTTTTCGGTTGGGTGAAGAAAGCCATTTTTTGACGATCACTTCGCCGCTCTGGTTACCCGAAGCCGTTGCTAAATCCGCCAGGCAGCCGCTCCATTTTTCTCAGAAGTATGGGTTTGAAGCGCAAGATTTTTCTGGCACTGAAAGTTGTTGTGTCAGTTTTTTCTTGCGTCCCAATAATTCAACAGGAGACACCATGTTCAAACGAAGTCTGACGCTGATGTTGATCGGCGCTCTGGTCTTTTCCATGAGCGCAGCCCCTATCACGCTCGCCAAAACCAAAGAAGAAAAAGCGGCGGAATTTACCGCCAAGGTGAAAACCGGCATTGCCAAACTTGGTGTCGGTCCTGACGCCCGTATTGAGGTAAAGCTCCGCGACAAGACCAAACTGAAAGGTTATGTCAGCCAGATTGGCGATGAGTCTTTCGTTGTTGCCGACGCCAAAACGGGCGCAACCACCGAAGTGCCATATACCAATGTTGCTTCGGTAACAGGTAAAAACCTTTCTACTGGCGCGAAAATCGCAATCGGAGTGGCCATAGGGGTAGGCGTGACGTTTCTGGTTATTTATCTAATATATTTGGCGTATGGTGATTGAGCGCCCGATAGCCAGACAGCGTCCTTGGCCCAATCAGCCTTTCTTACTCAGGTATCGCCGGAAGCAAAAGTAGCCTGCGGTACAGGCAAGGTAATCGAAGCCATTGCCGTCAGCGGCCCCGAATTATTACGCGAAGCCGCCGAGCAAGCGGCCAAACAGTGGGTATTCGAACCGGCCAAAGCAGATCGTAGGCCGGTTAAGATACAAGGACTTCTAACTTTCAATTTTACGCTGCAATAGGAAGTGCGCGAATCTGACCAAAAGTTGGCGTGCTGTCCGTCTAAACAGAGTCGGTTCGAGGAGATTCATGTTGAGTGGCATGAACAGGCTTCACACGATTGACAAAAGAGTCGTATTGGTTAGCCGAAGGAGGTCACCAATGAAACTACAATTCAATAGAGCGCTTCTGACAACAATCACAGTTTTATTCTCCGCAACGAACTGGTGGAGCATTCGCCACGCGCGTCAGAGCAGTGACCGATCTCAAGGTGCCTGCGGCCAGCGGGGATGGCGAGCGGTCATGAGAACCAGCCAGCATTTAAAACTCGTCCTGCGTGCGGCCCTGGCCTTGGCCTTACTGGGGCTTGCTGGATTGGCGGCGCAAGCACAACCAACTTTCGAGACATGCGTGAATGGTGGGCCTGTGATATGCACATGCGATGGTAGCACGTTGGCCAACAACCCTTCGCCTGACTGCAATGTTCCGGGAAGTTCTCGGGTTGATTGTGTTGGCAGTTGTTGCAAGCTATTCTGCGGTTCGTGTGGCCCTCCCACCATTTGCTCGCCAAACAATAACTTCCAGTGTGACCCAAACGCGCCAAACGCCTGTGGAAGCGACGAGTGCGGGCCATTAGAATGCGTGCGCATTAACTCCAATCCGGCCTTCCCAACCGTCACAACATCCACCGAATGCCGTTCACGCTGTATTCCTCCACCGCCAGACGATAAGCAACCGGACATCTGCACCGTCGGAGGGCCGCAGCAAATCGGCGACCCTTTCTCTGCCGATGGCGAAGGCAGTTTCTCTCAGGTTGATGTGTCTGTTCCCGGCACGCTCGGAGCGATCAAGTTTGAGAGGCGCTTCCTAACGACACCTAGAGGGTGGCTGGCGCAAAACAGCCTTGGGACTCCAAGCGGCGGCCAGAATGTCCAGACTCCTTTTATCCCCACCCCCTTCGGCTCGCGGCGGGGCAACAGCCTGCAGTGGTGGCACAATTTCTACACTTTTGTTGCTGTTCGACCCGGTGGAGGCTGGAGCGTTCGCTACCCGACAGGTGTTATCGCAAACTTTAATGCCTGCACACCCGCTCCAGGCTCTGGTTGTTTTGCTTCCGTCGCGCCAGACTCGCAGGAGGTGTCACACAAATTATGGTGGTCTCCTGTAGGCAATACACCCTCGTTGACGCTGTACCGGCCAGACGGAAAGTATGTGTATGCCACAATATGGCTTCCGAACGGGGCCATGCCGCACTTCTTCCTATCTCGTATTGAGTCGGCGAATTACGGGGCAAGTCGTCCGCAGGCGACGTTGGCTTACACGCTTCCGTTCAGCGACTGTCCTGGGGCGATGCCGAGCGGCACACTTTACAGCGGCACACCTTACCTGTCTGCCGTGACCACAGCGGACAATGCCCAACTTCGGTTCGAGTACACACATCAACCTGGCGATTCCAACTCCAAAGCACCCACCGAGTGCGTATTGTCGCGAGTTCTGCTGAATGGTATTGAGGTCGCATCCTATTCATATAATCAGGGGACTGCGGGACTTCTTTCTCAAGCGCAGTTGACACAACGGGGACTCACACAGACATATGACTACCCTGGACAGGCCTTCACTGTCTCAGAGAAAGTGACAGGGAGTAGCCGTGCATTGCCGACTCTAAGTCTGCTCGTGAACATTAGGAATGGGTCTCAGGAAGTGTATGAACAGCGCACGGCTGTAGCTGGAACGCTGCAACCTAATTGGAGGCTGATTAACGGGCTTCAACCAGGGCAGCCTCCTGGCACAGTGAGTCTTCAGCAACTGTCACGCTATCAAGGATCGGGCTCCAATAGTGCTGCCAGTCCATCATATAACAACGTCATGCGATCACTTTCCCCTAGTTCTACTAGTGGGCGAAGTCACCGTGTCGCTGCTGCTGCTGATTCTAGTGGCCTGGTAAAGAGATGGCTTTGGGACAACATGCCCGGTGGGCTTATTACAACGCGGGCAGTGCGTGATGCGAATGGCTCCTGGCGTGTCTACACAGTTGCAAACGCGAACCCTTCCGGCGGGTTCAGCGGAGCGGGTTTCACGACACCATTCGAAGTGCGGTCGGTCAAAATTGGCGCAGTTGATGATTTGGGGGCGTCTGCGTTGATGGTGACAGATTACACCTATGCTTACGGTGGACAGGGCCGAACCCCGCGGGCGTATGAACAACTTCTCGAAACCGAGTCAAAGGATTCGGTGCTTGGCGGAAGGGGGACAAAAGCAATAACGAAATATATCTACGACCAATCAACCAACCGGTTGAAAGCTATCATCCGCTCTGGCTATACAAAGAAGTTCGATTCAAATGCCACGTGGCAACCAGCCTCCCAACACTTCATCGCAACGTTCTACTACGACCAACCACAGCAATGCACTGGTGGCGGCTCGGCGGATCCACTTGGCCGAGTGGTGGAAATCCATGGCCCTTGCTTAGTGTCCGGCGCCGGCAACCCAAACGCGAATCCGGCAGTTCCACCCCCAACGGACTGCGACATGGGTGGAACTATTCCCGTGACAAGGTATGAGTACTTCCCACACTCTGGTTCGTTTGACAGCGCGCGTTTGAGCGCAGTCGTACATTATCCGAATGCGACGCTGGCCGCATGCGGAACTGGCATTCTCACGGAGTATTCGAACTACGACGCCTTTGGTAATCCTACAGTCGTTACCGAAAATGCCAGGACTACGTCGAGCGTTACGACGACTTACACCTATTCTGAAAATCGCGTCACACATAGAACTGTCGCCGGTAAAAGCTGGAATTACTTTTACGACCTGGGCAGATTGCGCGCAATTCAGTATCCGGCAGGCAACTTTGAGGTGTTCTGCCGCCGGAACCTGTTACCCAACGGCGTGTGTGATTCGAACAGTCCGCCCATGAAAGAAGTGACTGCCAGAATGACTGGAACGGACTCCTGGGGCACAGGCTATTCCGAAGCGATTCGCTACGATTATGGGACAGACGGCCATATCCGCAGTATTCGCTACGTCGCGGTTAACGGGACCACTCGCCACACCTCATTCTTCCAGCGCGACCCCAACGACAACCTAACATTCGAACAAGACGGATTTGATGGCCCGGCGCCCAGCAAACTCTTTGATGGCGTCGGCAATCTGCGCGCTCTTTCAATGCCGTTCGCGCTTGCTCCGCAGGATTGCGGAGGGTTGAATTCCATTGACCCACGCTGCGCCGCCCTTGGATATGACCGAGCCAATCGCCTGACGACACTCGACCAGGCGGGAGTCCAGGGCGGGCCACGCACGGCGACCTCATGGTTTACTTACGACAAGCAAGGAAACATTGCTTCAACTGCAATGGGATGTCCGCCTGGCAGCGCGCCGGGGACCTGCAATTATCCGGCGGCGAAATATCAGTGGGACGATTTCGGGAACGTAATCGAAGAAGCCATTCCGGGTTTTGATACAAGCGGCGGTTCAACACTGAATCCCACCTACATCGAGTACGACGCGATGGGGAACAGGGTGAAGAAACAGACCGTTGGGATGCGTTCTCCCACTCCGGGGCGAGTTCTTGAGTGGGTGTACGATGGGGCCGGACGGATCAAGTCGGAGAAATCATGGCTTGGCTCCACGCTCGCGAAAGAATTGTATACCACCTCCTGGGACACTGGCGCCCGTTTGCCAGCCAGGTGTGATTGGCTCTTACCCAAAAATCCTAATACCAATGGTCGAGTAGCTTCCGAGACCGACCCGGTGTGGACAACCTGGTATGGGTACGACGCTGAGGGACGTTTGACTAACGAATTGCGTGTGAGACAACAGATGGACTGCCGGACTGCCAACGCCGACAATTTCCTGATAACTCAGTACAGTTACGACCAGAATGGAAACCTTAACGGAATCATGTATCCGCATGGGCGCACGGTGCGGTACGGATATGGCACGCAAGCTAACGCAAACCGGGTCACAGGTGTAACGGTATCGTTATGGGATGGTGTCAATTGGCAGAATCAAACTGTTGTCACCAATGTCCAGTGGGAACCTTATGGCGGATTGCGCAGCTACACAATCCAGAACCCCATAAACGGAGCCTCCAGGAACATAGAGTATTTCCTCTCTGGCGACGTCACCACACCAGCAACCTGTTCCGCCTCTGCGCCTCAGTTAGGAACTGATCCTTCGTCGCGCTTACGCGCTCTCTTCGTTTCGGCGAATGGCAGCGCTGGCGATACGTACAAACGTTTTTACACATGGAACAAAGAGCAGATCGCAGCCATTGATACCTGCTATCTGGGGAATGCCAACGCACAACACGAGGATTTCACCTACGACTCGCAGGGGCGGCTATTGACAGCAAACATGCCAAACTTCGCTACGACAGGCGGCTCCTATTCAACACGGACATATACCTACGACAGCCGAGGCAATCGCACTGATATGGTTATCGGCACGTGGGCCCCGCCATTTATGAATGTCTACCGCAGCGATTTTCATTCAAGCAGCTACCCAATGATGGTGGATAACCTGGCGTCGCAATACGCCGGGGCGCCGTGGCCATTGAACACCGGCATTTACTCCCACTACGAATATGTTGATGGGAACGTGTCGGCTCGAGATAGGAGACCGGATTCAGCCGGGGGCAATTGGAGCCATCGCTTGACCTTCGACTACGGTGAATCGTCCAACACGGGTGCCTTCGGTCACGAATCGGTTTTCCGCAGAGTCGGCGTAGAAAAACCCTCGATTCGAGGTTTTTACTACAATTACGCATACGATTCACATAGGAGGCGAACACAGAAGGAATACCCTTATCCTGGAGTGACAGATGAGTTCTTCTGGTCGCCCAATAAGCTGCTTCTGGAAGACCGGGGCTCGAATCCGATTTATTCCATCTTTTATGACAAATTGTCCGGCGACGATTACATCTGGCTGGGCGGCAGGCCAATCATGGTCGTTCGCGGAGGGTTCTCAAGAAACTTTGCTGCTGGTACAGTGAGCCGGCTTGTGGATAACGCGGGAACGTGTGCGCGAAACGACGAGGCAACTCCCTGTGGAATGTACTTCATCGTCACCGACCATTTGCTCCGTCCGGTGCTGGCGCTTGACCGGAACATGAAGATTACCGGTACTGGCGAGTACGATCCCTTTGGCCGGCCGAACGCCGTCGAATGGTGGAACGAGTCAGCTCATCCGTACGGATCGGGAGTCATTCCCTCTACTTTCTGGCAAATGTCGCAGCCTTCCTTTGGCATGAACACCGACTTCAGGGCTCACTTCACGATGCTCGACACTGAGCAGGATTCTCGCGGGAATGTCCGTGAAGGCCCATCGCTGTGGGACGGCACGACGGGAGCTTGGCTGGAGACTCTGGGTGGCTATCAGAAGGGAGACACCTACTCGCGCTGGCATACCATCTCAACAAACAATAACAACGCTAAGGTATTCCAACTCGGATGGGGGACGGTCAACGGCAACTGCGCGCCGAGCAGTCCCCGATGCCGCCCGTTCGACAATTGGCCGTATGCTGGATATGCGATGGATCGGTATGAGTATCGGCGCTATGAAAGCGGCACGACCCCGTTCTTCCCACCATTGCGCGCTGCGGGCCAATACTGGGATCAAGAAACCGACTTGTTTGAGAATTGGTACCGTTACTACGACCCGGCGACGGGACGGTACCTCGCGCCCGAGCCAGCACTCCAGTTCCCAAATTTCGCTCAAGACCTGGCTGCAGCAGGACTTCAGACACCATCTCATGCATTTGCGAACAACAATCCAATCTATTTCGTGGATTGGAATGGTTTTGGCGCGAAGCCTCTCCCTTTACCAGCAGGATCAGGAGGTTGGGCCCCGGTCGTGATTGAGGGTGGCAAAGGCACATCGACGGGTAGTGCGTTGGGGCCATTAGGAGGATTTGCTTTGGGTTTTTGGGTGGGTTTTGAGATTGCGCAAGCAACAGGTGGGCACGACGCGATGCCCGACTGGTATCCGTGTTTAAACTGTGGGCCAGAGCCAGGGCCGTCGCCTTCACCTTCTAGCTCTCCTCAGAGCGTTCCCCCTCCGATTACTGATTCTAGAAATAGGGTTAGACCTGGGCAGCAGCGGCCAATCTTCCCAGGCCAGGTTTGTTCGAGCGATCCCCTTACGGAAATGCAGCAAAAATGCGTACAGCAGGCCAAGAATAAGACACGCCTGCTCAGCGAAGTCCAGGTTGAAAAGAACTTCCGGATGGCCATGGAGTACTGCATATGCATGGGTGCGCTAGACGCTCTGACCTGCCAAGAAGAACTCGCGAAAATCGGCTGGGGCGAGTATATGAGGTACTGATTCGGTCGGCTCGGCTATCTGACCGAACTCACGCAAGCGGAATTATTCCGAGCGTTCATTGGGCTGTTCAGCGTGGTCACTGTCCTGCCTAGTATCAGGCGGAGCAGTTCTAGAATAGCAGAAACCCGCTATTTGTAAGCCAGTGGGACAAATGAGTTGATGAGACAAAGGAGGTAGATATGAAATCGTTCAAGGTATTCAAAGTATCAATCGAGCATTGCATTATCTGTTGCGTTTTGGTGGTCGTATCCACGCTTTCCGTCGCGGCGCAGACCGTCACTCAAGCGCCGACCTGTTCCGATCTCAAACCAGCCATCGCCAATGTGGTCGCGAATGTCGGCGGCAAAGAGATCACGGTCGCGGAACTCGAAGCCAACCTGGGTGCGCAGGCGGCGCAACTCGAAGAACAAATCTATCAATTCAAGCGGCACCGACTGAATGAGATGGTGGCCGAACGCTTGATTGCCGATGAGGCCGCGCGCCGCAAGATGCCGGTCGAGGCCTTGCTAAATGCTGAAGTCACAGCCAAAGTCGCGCCCGTCACCGAAGGCGAGATCGAGGCGTTCTTTCAGGGCAATGCGCAACTGCGCAACTCCGACCCGGCGGTCGTCAGACCGCAGATCAAAAACTATCTCGCCAATCAACGCACGGCTGCGGCACGCGAAATCTTCGTGCAATCGCTGCGCGCGAAAGCGAGTGTCGTGATCAATCTGCCGCCGCCGCGTCTGCGCATCCATGCGTCAATTGCCGACGCGCCGTTCAAAGGCGGCGCGAACGCGGCGGTGACGATCATCGAATTCTCTGATTTTCATTGCCAGTTCTGCATCCGCGTGCAGCCGACGCTGGCGCAGGTCGTCGCCAAATACGGCGACCAGGTGAAGCTGGTCTACCGTGACCTGCCGCTCGATCAACTGCATCCGCAGGCGCGCCGCGCCGCTGAGGCCGCTCGGTGTGCAATGGATCAAGGCAAGTTCTGGCCCTTCCACGATCAGCTCTACCAGGGCGGCGCGGATGCGAGCATCGAGCGATTCAAATCCATCGCCCAAACCGTCGGGCTGGACGCGGATGCGTTCGAAAGCTGTTTGTCAGGCGGCAAGCATAAAGCCGAAGTGCAACAATCTATTGACGAGGCGACAAAGCTCGGTCTGTCGGGCACCCCGGCCTTTTTGATCAACGGCCGCTTCCTTTCCGGCGCACAACCGCTGGAGGCCTTCGTCGCGTTGATCGAAGAGGAGTTGGCCTTGGCCAGAAGTGGCAGCGGCCTCGCCAAAACTCAGCAATCGGCGAAGTGATTTGCCGAATAGCCTCCGCCCGCTTCAAGCAAAGGTCGCGCGTGCAGGCCAAAGGGCTGGCCATCGGCTGGCCCAATAACTGGATGGAAGCATAGAGCCGAATCGGTAGCTGGCGACTTAAGCCTATTTCTAAACCTCGCTAAGCTGCTGAAGAAAAGTTCGGGTAGAGGAATCGCGCGCCTCAATACCTGTCACACCCGTTTATCGATAGTCTGCGGAGGTTTAGGTTATGGATTACGTAATCGAAATAACTATCGCAGTTTTATTTGCGGCCTTCGGCATTTGGTTTGCTGTTACCAGAGGCAGCACAATCTTGAATGACTAGGCCGATAAGAATGGATACCAGATTTTGCATAAGGAATTCCGGGTCTTTCGCGTAGGGCCTTTCTGGGGGCAGAGCGGGCAATCAGTGGTTTACTATGTTACTGTGCGCGATGAGCAGGGACAGCAGCGGTCAGGTTGGGTAAGGTGTGGAGGTCGGTTCATGGGACTGCTCAGTGACAAAGCAGATGTGATCTGGAAAGACTGAAGCGAAATCATGAATACGCCGCAACGAATAATCTCGGCGGTGATGGCGATTCTCATTGTCGCCGCCGCTGTCATCAGCCATTACTTTGGGATTCCAGACAGGATCATCCTTCTGGTTGCCGGTTTCATGCTGTCTTACTTGCTGCTGGAAACCTTTTGGATCAAGAAGTCGGTGGTCCGGGCAAGGGTGTTGATTGTTGCCTCATCCCTATTCGGGATGTTTCTCCTGTCGTATGTTTTCAAGTTTCCATTGTTTCTGCTCGCACCCTGGGCTGTTTTCTTGGCTGTAATTCTGTATGTGAATTCCATTTGGATGAAAAGCTCCATGGCAAAGTCAAAGGAACGCATCGCCCAGTGGGCTGCGGCAAATGGATGGCAACTGTTGGAATTTGAGCATCGGTTCGATACAGGCCCGTTCGGCGGCATTCATTGGAGAGCACAGATGTATTTTGAATTTGTGATTTGTGACCAGCAGGGGAGACGTCATACAGGCTGGGCTCATTTTGACCATAGCTTGTTCGGAGGCGGACGTTACCAGGTAAAGTGGATCAAAACTCCGAAAGGCCATCGAATGAAAGAGCTGTGGCAAATGATGATTAGTCACAGTCCAACTCAATGAGCGTGCCAGCTATTTTTCTTCACTGGGGTGATAAATAGTGAGCGTCGTGAGTAAATCACGTTATCCAGACGCAACGATAGATTTTGGCTTTCCAGATGTGTAGCGATCAAGAGAAGTTGCCGAGCAAGTCGCTTCACTTGGTAGGTTTTCGCCATCTTAGGGCTAACACAAACGAGTTTGACCGCGCGGAAATTTTAGTTTATTCAACTTTGGTCAGTGAATTTCTGGCTCTGGCGTTGGCGCGCCTGCGTGCAGGAAGTCGAAATCGCAGCCTTGATCAGCTTGTGTGACGTGATCCAAGTACAGCGCCGTGAAGCCGCGTTCGTATTTTCGTTGGGGCGGTGTCCAGGCGGCGCGACGTTGGGTGAGTTCTTCTTCGCTGACCAGCAGATTCAGCTTCCGGTTCGGAACGTCTAGTTCGATCAAATCTCCAGTGTGGACAAAAGCCAACGTGCCGCCAACGTAGCTTTCTGGCGAAACGTGCAGCACGCAGGCTCCGTAAGAAGTCCCGCTCATACGCGCGTCGGAAATTCGAACCATATCGCGCACGCCTTGTTTGAGCAGCTTTTTCGGAATCGGCAGCATTCCCCATTCGGGCATGCCTGGGCCGCCGAGCGGCCCGGCGTTTTGCAGCACGATGACGGAATCGGCAGTAACATCCAACGCTTCGTCATCAATTCGCGCAGCCATGTCGTTGTAATCTTTGAACACGACGGCTTTGCCAGTGTGTTGATGAAGTCGAGGATCAGCCGCCGTTGGTTTGATGACGGCTCCGTTTGGCGCCAGATTGCCGTACAGAATCGCCGTCCCGCCTTTGGACGAAACCGGATTTTCTATTGAACGAATGACATCTGCGTTATTCGCTTTGGCCGAAGCAATGTTTTCGCCAAGCGTTTTACCGTTCACGGTCAGCGCGTCCAGCTTTAGCAATCCAGGAATCTCATTCAGCAATGCCCGCAAACCGCCCGCGTAATAAAAATCTTCCATCAGAAACTGACCCGACGGACGAATGTTGGCGATCATCGGTGTGCGTTGAGCAATTTCGTCAAATTCTTTCAAATCAATTTTGATGCCCGCACGTCCAGCCATCGCGACAATGTGAATGATGGCGTTGGTTGAACCTCCGATAGCCATGTCGGTTGTGATCGCGTTTTCAAACGAAGCAGCGGTCAGAATGTCGCTCGGTTTCAAATCTTCCCAAACCATTTCGACAATGCGGCGACCGCACTTCGTCGCCATTCGCTGATGGTTGGCGTCCACCGCCGGGATCGAAGACGCGCCCGGCAACGTCATTCCCATCGCTTCGGCAATCGCTGTCATCGTCGAAGCCGTTCCCATCGTCATACATACTCCGGCGGAACGTGCGATGCCGTCTTCCATTTCGCTCCATTGTTCGGCGGTGATGGTTCCGGCACATCGTTCTGCCCAATACTTCCAAACGTCGCTGCCTGAACCCAGCGGTTGGCCGTTCCAGTTGCCTCGCAGCATTGGCCCGGCAG
>CAZMXG010000123.1:0-24638 GCA_964570175.1 uncultured Heliomicrobium sp.
TTTCGACAACCCGCAATCGTATCGAGCGACCGTCACGCTGTGTTCGTCCACTTCCAGTTTGGCGGGTTGATCAACCGTCGTCGTAATCTCCAGCGGAGCTTTGTTGCCGTGAAACCAACTGCCGAGCGTTGCGCCGTAGCCAAGATAATCCCGCAGTGAACCTCCGCCGCTCGACTCCTTGTACCACCAGCTTTCGGGTTTCTGGCGCGCGACTTCTTCTGCACTGACTTCAATCTTGTCGGCGGTGTGGAACAGTGGCCCGCGGTTGCCGCCGTAATAATGCACTTCGATGACTTCGCCGATGCGGCCGTCGTCAATCAAGCGCTTGGCCGTGCGGTGAGATTCGCACCAAAACAACGGCCAGTTGATGACCAGTGTTTTGCCAGTGGCTTCGACGGCGAGAATCATTCGGTCGGCTTCGGCCAGCGAAGCCGCCATCGGTTTTTCCATCAAAATGTGAACGCCGAATGGGGTGACGTTTTCGACGTAATCAGCGTGTCCGGCGGTCGCTGGACAAAGGATGACCAAGTCCGCTTTTGTCCGTTCCAGGCATTCACGGGAATCGGTGAATTGGCGATCCGCGGCGATATTGAAGTTGCTGGCAGCGGCCTGCATTCGCTCCGGCTGCTGGTCGCAAATGCCGACGATTTCCGCTCGCGGATGGTTGAATGCCATTCGCAGCAGATCGCCCATGTGCATGTGGTCAAAGTTGATTCCGGCAATTTTCCAAGGTCGCATTGCTGTTAATTGAATCTGCGTCGTTAGCGTTTTGGACAGAGCGGCAAACTTATTGCCTGAATCTTTGAAATGCAACCGGCAAGGGCATTTGTTATCATCGCCGCCAGAGGATTTCGAATGACGACAAAAGTGATCAATGTAATTGGCGGTGGATTGGCTGGCTCTGAAGCCGCCTGGCAAGCGGCGCGGCGTGGCGTCAAGGTTCGATTGTTTGAAATGCGGCCGGTGCAATCCACTGGAGCGCACACGACTGGCAACCTAGCCGAACTGGTTTGCAGCAATTCGTTGAAGTCCGAAGAATTCGGTTCAGCTCCGCGACTGTTGAAAGATGAATTACGCGCTGGCGAATCGCTGCTGGTTGAACTGGCGCGCGAAACTTCGGTTCCGGCGGGCGGTGCGCTGGCGGTGGATCGCGAGAAGTTTTCCGCGCTGGTTACGGAACGGCTCAGCAACCATCCGAACATAGAGCTTCTCCGCGAAGAAGTCTCAGAAATCAATCCTGACGAAATTACAGTGATTGCCGCAGGACCGCTGGCGTCGTCGCCTCTGGTTTCAGCGATTGGCAGATTGACCGGCGAACAAGACCTGTATTTTTTCGATGCCATCTCGCCGATTGTGGACGGTGAAACCATCAATTACGACATCGCGTTCAAAGCAGCGCGGTACGGCAAAGGCGGCGATGATTACGTCAACTGCCCTATGTCGAAAGAAGAATACCTGCGATTTTACGAAGCACTTTCTACAGCCGAAACCGTCAAGCCTCACGCAGGGATGGAAAACGAAGAAAAATTTTTCGAAGGTTGTTTGCCGATTGAAGAACTCGCTAGGCGCGGCATTGACACATTGCGGTTTGGCCCGATGAAACCCGTCGGCTTGCCCGACCCGCGCACAGGCCGCGAAGCGTATGCCTGTGTGCAACTGCGCTTGGAAAATCTGATGGCTGATGCCTACAACATCGTCGGCTTTCAGTGCCACATCAAATACGGCGAACAAAAACGCGTGCTGCAATTGATTCCCGGGCTGGAAAACGCCGAATTCATCCGCTTCGGCCAAATGCACCGGAATACTTACATTTGCTCGCCGCGCTTGCTGAAAGAAACGTTGCAAATGCGCCAGCATCCGAACGTTCTGTTTGCCGGACAGATATCCGGCATCGAAGGTTACACAGAAGCAATGGCGACGGGAATGATTGCCGGAATGAATGCCGCGCGGCTGGCTTTGGGCTTGGAAACCTCAGCGCCACCGCGATTATCGGCAGTCGGTTCGCTGGCTTTTTATCTGGCTAACGCTGACGCCAAAAATTTTCAACCGGCGAACACAACATTCGCATTGTTGCCGCCACTGGAACCCGAGATTCGAAAGACGGCCAAACGTAAACCCGACCGCCATCGCATTCAGGTCGAACGCGGGTTGAAAGCATTCAATGATTGGCTGGCGGAAATCGGCGAAGCGAACCAAGCTTTTCACGCATGAAACTCGAAAGACAAAAATCCCCAGCAATTTTATGGATGTCTGTGCTGTTAGCCGGACTGATGATTGTGTTGCCCTCCGTTCACAGCCAAAGCGGTCGTCCGGGACAAGACCCGAAAAAACAAAAGCCCGAAATTGTCCCGCCCAACATCCCGCAACCGAAAATCCGCGTTCCGGAAAACCTGCCGCAGAAGAAAAAGGACGAAGAAGACACCATCCGCATTGATAGCGATTTGGTCACAATCGTTACGTCCATTTCAAAAAAATCGCCAACCAGTGCCCTGAACCTGACGGCTGAAGATTTTGAGATTCTGGAAGACGGCGTGCCGCAGGAAATCGCCAACTTTGCGCGCGACGCCGAACAGCCGTTGAATCTGGTGATGCTGTTCGACACCAGCCTGAGCGTCACGCAAAAAATCAATTTTGAAAAACGCGCGGCGGCAAAATTCTTTGAACGGGTGATTCGCCTGCAAGACCGCGCAGCGCTTTTCGCTGTTTCAACCGATATTGAAGTCGTCCAGGAGTTCACCAATCGAGTTCCCGCGCTGGTGACAGCAACCAGACAATTGAAACCAACTGGCGCGACTTCGCTTTACGACGGCGTGTACCTGGCTTCCGATTATCTGAAAGCCACAAAAGGCCGCCGTGTAATCGTCATTGTTTCGGATGGCGGCGACACCACCAGTCAGAAAGGCTTGCTGGAAGCGCTGAAAAATACACAACAAGCCGACGCAGTCGTGTATTCGGTTTTCACCGGGAATTTTGGTTTTTCGCAAAACCTGCGCGATCTGGCTGGCGAACGCGCATTGGAAACGTTTGCAGCGGAAACCGGCGGCGATGTCTTTCGCCCAAAAGCAACGCCGGGCACGCAAAGCGAAGAAGTTGACGACCTGTCGCTGAAAGAATTGGATCAGGCGTTTTCCAGTCTGGCTGAACAGCTTCGCACACAATTCATTTTGGGATTCCTTTCAACCAACGAAAAACGCGATGGAACATTCCGCAAACTCAGCGTGAAGGTAAAAAAAGCAGGCTACACTGCCCGCGCTCGCGCCGGATATTACGCGCCGAAAAATTGAGCGCGATGCCAACTGAAACAAAGCAAAAGCCACACCAGCAATTTTCCAGTCGCTGATGTGGCTTTCGGTTATTCGATGGCTGTTTCAGCCAGTCATCTTTTCCATTCGGGATATTCGTTTGCAGTTGCCCGGCCAGGTTGGGAAACCTGTCCTACTTTCTCAACCCCAAGAAAATGCGCGTTGCACTGCCGGAAGCATCAAAATCGCGAAATTGATCAATGTAAACATAGTTCTCGTTCTCCTTCTTATTTGAATTTCAGTTTGATGATGTTGGCGGTTTTGCCGTCAACTTTGATTGCGACATCCACTTCGCCGGTTCCGGCCAGTTCCGCTGGGAGCAGAACGTTGATTTGATCCATTCCCACCAGTCCCGGCGATTCGCCGGCATAAAGCGGTTCAACTTCCAAACTTTCCACCTGCACCTTCACCTCTTCCATTGCGCTGCGATGCCGGAATCCAGTGCCGAACAGAATCAAGTAAACCTGTTCGCCCGGCGCGGTTAATTCAATCGGCGCAGCCATAAATTTCTGCTGTTGCTGGTCGTAATAGGCGACCTGTTCAAACACTTGTTGCCCGTTCGCCCGCACGCGCAACGCAACAGCAGAAGCGAAGCCTTTGCCGCTGGCATCGGCGGTAAACATTCCCGGAGCGACTTTGGCAATTTCCGTCCAACCAGATCGAACCTCTCCTGCGGCATTTCTGACAGTCACAACGGCTTTGCCTTCAGCCAATCCGGCGGGCATCAAATAGTTAATCTGGTTTGGCGAGACGAAAAATAGTTCCGCCAGTTTTTCGTTGCCCTGCCTGTCGCGCACCGTGACGGTGCTTCCGCCCAGGGAAGTCGGCAACGGCAACCCATTGGCAAAGGCCGTTTGTGTCGCCAAGCCAGCGCCAAATGCCGAGACAATGGATTCAGACGCTAAGGCTTCGCCGTTAAAACTCGCGGCAGACACATTGGCGACAGCGCCAAAGATCATGAACTTCAGCGAATTGGACATCAGGTTGGCCGCTGTATCGCGCACCTGCACGCTGGCGGAACCTTCGGCGGCAATGTCAATTGGCAAAATCACCGCTTGCAATTGCGTTTTGCTGACGAAAGTTGTCGGACGATCTGCGCCATTCCATTGTACGCGGCTGGCACCGTTGAAATTATTGCCATTGACGGTCAGCGTGAACGTTGCGCCTCCGGCAAAGGCCGCCGCCGGGTTCAGGCTGTTCAAAAACGGAGCTTCTGTGGCCAGCGCTTCCTGCGAAATCGAAAAGGTTTTGCCTGCGATGGTTGCTGTGCCAACGCGCGCTGCGCCGGAATTCGGAGCAACGGTGTAGGCGACAACGCCAGTTCCCTGCCCGGTCGCGCCGCTGGTGATGGCGATCCACGGATCGTTGCTGATCGCTGTCCAGGAACATGCGGCATTGGAGGCAATTAGAGTGACTGTGCCGCTGCCGCCGTTGGCGTTCATGTTGCGCCCCATTGGATTGAGCGAATACGAACATCCGGCAAGTTGTGTGACCGTGACAGTTTGTCCGGCAACGGTAAGCGTTCCGGTTCGTTGCGGCCCAGTGTTGGCGGCAACTGTGTACTGCAACAGCAAAGAGCCGGTGTGCTGGCCGCCGTTGTTCAGCGTAATCCACGGCGTGTTGCTCACGGCAGACCACGAACACGCGCTGTTCGGTGCTGTCACTGCCAAACTCTGATTGGCTCCTTCGGCAACGACTGTGCGAGCGGTGTAACTCAAAAAAATCTGGCAACCCGAAGCTTGATTCACCGTCACCGCCAAGGTTCCCGTAGCCGTGCTGACGTTAATCACGCCCGATCGTGCCGGTCCGGAATTCGCCGCCACCGTGAAGGGAACCGTGCCGGAACCGGGACCGGTTTTCTTGCCCGTAAGGGTAATCCACGGAACCGATTCCGTCGCCGTCCAGGCGCAAGCCGACGTGTTAGCTGCCACGTTAAAACTTGCCTGCCCGCCTTGCGCGCTGATCTGCGTAGTTCCGGGCGTGACGGAATAAGTGCAATTCGCAGCTTGAAACGCTGTGAAATCGCGTCCGGCAATTCTGATGTAAGCGATTCTTTCCGCTCCGGTGTTGTTCGGGGCGGCAGTGACTTTTAGCGAACCGCTGCCGTTACCCGCCACACGGCTCAGCGATATCCACGTGGAACCGTCCACAGTCGTCCAGCCACACGGGTCGCCGGGCGTGCCGGTCGCCGTGATGTTGACCGTCACTTCGCCGCCCGCCGCCGGGAACAAATGCACATCCGGCGAAATTGAAAAGTTGCAGGCAAAGGTCGCTGATTGCGGTTTCGGCGGCGTTGCGGGCGAAGCCAGTGCCTGAACGCCTGCCAGTCTTATCAAAAACAAAACCGTCATCAGCGCCACGCGGCGCAGGGATTGTGAATTCATAAAATTCCTCCTTCTCGTTTCTTCGCTTTTGATCCAAATACTTTCCAGCGGCGCTTGCCGCAGTGTGTTTCAGATTCATTTCTCTGACGGCGTTGATCTTCGCGCACAAGGACCATCGCGTCCCCGTTTGTTTGATAGGTTGATGAGGAAAGGAAATTGGCGAGTAACGATAAAGGAGTAAACGAAATTCCATTCACCGCCCTAGACGCAGAGAACGCTGAGCAAGCGCAGAGCTTGGTAAGTCTCTGCGTATTCTCTGCGGCACTCTGCGCCTCTGCGGTAAAAAAGGTTTTTTTACCTACAGTTTTACCTCCGAGTCGCTTTACCCCGTTTGAGTTGAGGGGATGGAGAAAGTTTCCGTCAGCGGCTGCTGCTGTCGGATTTATGGCGATGGCGCAGACGTGGGTTTTCAGTTTCCGCCTTTTCCAACCAGTGGCGCTGGTTCATGGGCACGCGCAAGGTGATGGCGGTTCCCTGCCCAAATTCCGAAACGATTTCCAGCGTGCCGCCCAATCGTTTGGCGCGCATCCGAATACTTGAGATTCCGTTGCCGTCGCCTTCCGCATTCAGGCTGCGGCTGTGAATGGCGGAGGGGTCAAAACCGCGCCCATTGTCTTTCACGATCAATGTCAGCCAGCGCCGGTCGGCGGCAAGTTCGATTTCGGCCAGGGTTGCGCGTGAATGCCGCGCCAAATTGTTGATGCACTCTTTGAAGATCAAATACACCTCGCGGCGCAGTTCCGTGCCCAGCCGGAAATCATGTTCTTCGCCGGGCGCGCGGAAGCGAAGTTCGATGTTGCGCGCGCTGAGCATGTCGCTGGCAAACCTTCGGCAGCGATGCGCCAGATCGGTCAAATGCTCTTTCTTCGGGTTAATCGCCCAAACGATGTCACTCATGGCGTCCACCAGTTCTTGCGATGCTCCGTTGATCGAAGCGATCTGCTGGCCGACGCGCAAATCGCCTGTGCCGATGCGCTGGCGAACGACCTCGGAAAGAATGGCAATGCGCGACAGCCCGGAACCGATGTCGTCGTGCAAATCCGTGGCGATGCGCATGCGCACACGTTCGATTTCCAGCAACCGCAACACGCGATACCGCTCGAATCCGTACACCAGCGCCGCCAGCGCCAGCGCCGCCAGCGCCAAAAACCACCAGCGAAAATAAAACGGCGGCAAAATCCTGAAGTTGACAGCCGCGATGCTTTTGCTGACCAAGCCATCCGCTGCGAGCGCGCGCGCCAAAAACCGGTAATGCCCTGCGGACAGATTGGCGTAGGAAATGCGGCGCCGGTCGGTGGGCGCGCTCCAATCGGAATCCGCACCTTCCAACTTATATTCAAATCGCAGCAATTCATTGGAGCCACTGCTCAAGCCCACAAACTCGATGTCCAGCTTGCTTTGTTCCTGCGTCAGTTCCGGCAACCGCAACTGTGTCGCGCCGCCGGGCGGCACGGTGTATTCGACGCCGGCAACATTCACCGCGCTGATATACACAGACGGCGGTGCAGGCGTTCGTTCCGCCACGGGCAACAACCGCAACAAACTGCCTTCCGTGCCGAACCACAGCGAACCATGCCGATCTCGGAACGCAGCACGCAGTTGATGATTGGGCGCGCCATCCGCCTGTCCAAAGTGTGTGACCGAAGCGGTTTGCGGATCGAAGCGCGCCAGTCCGCGTCCGGGATATAAATAAATTCGCCCGACGTCGTCTTCCAGCAAAGCCATGCCAGCAATGTAATCCACCACGGAATTGAATTTCGGATGCCGCACAAACCGTGGACGCGCGGAAGTCAGTTCTTCGACCCAGCCCAACTCGTTTGGTGTAACCATTCCCCACAATTTACCGCTGCGATCCCGATACAGTGTGTTCACATCGCCTTTGGGCAAACCGTCGTCGGCGGTCAACAACGTGAACCGGCCAGCAGAAAATCGCGCCAGACCTCCGTCGCGAAATCCGATCCAAACGCCGCCTGCTCCGTCATCGGCAAAACTAACAGGCGTTTGCAGTGGCAATCCATCCGCCGATCCATAGCGAATAAACCGTCCGGTGGCGCGTTCCCAGCGCGTCAACACATCGCGCCCCGGAGCAAACACAAAAAACCACAGATCGCCATGCGCGTCTTCAAAGATGTTGAATGCATCGTTGCGCGCCAATCCATCGCGTTCGGTGTACACGGCTAACGGTTGCACACGCGCCAAATCCTGAACGTCGGCAACGCGCGGAAAACGATAGATGCCTTCCAGCGTGCTAACCCACCATTCGCCCAGATGATCGCGCAATATCGGCGAATTATGTCGCCGTTCCATCGCCAGCATGCGCGCTGGCAGATTTGGTCGCACCGCTGTGAATTTCGCGCCGTCGAAACTGTAAATCGTCCACTGTGCGGCGGTGGCATAAACCTGTCCTCGCTCATCTTCGCCCAAACGGGTAATGTACAACTCCTTTAGGCCATCCTGTTCTCCGTAACGCAAAAATCCGCTCAGCGACAGGCGCAAGGTTCCGGCAGTATTGGTGCCAATCCACAAATAGCCGGCGCGATCCGCCGCCAGTGTCGAAACGCCTTCGTTCAGCGGCACCTCTTGTTTGGTGTATCGGCGCAATCGGCCGCCATCAAAACTGCTCAAGCCAAACGAAGAGCCGATCCAGACGCGCCCATCCGAAGTTTGCGCCAGAGCCAGCGCGTCTTCGCCCGCCAACCCGTCGGCGGACGTCAACCAGACGGCATCGCCTGTTGTTTCAGGCAACTTGATGCCTTTGGCGTCTGCACGCCGCAAGCTTCGCCAGGGAGTTTTCTCTTCTGGTTTGGTTTCGGCGATAGGCAGCGGACGCAGCACCACCAATCCATTCCGATAGCCGATCCACAATCGCCCTTGCGGATCGAACATCAGCGCGAACACCGTTCGCACGGTTTCATCCGGGCTATACCGGCAAACCGCCACGCGCCCGTCCGGCAACCGGCGCAACAATCCCAGGCTGGTCGCGATCCACAAATCGCCTGCGGCATTTTCGGCAAAGTTCCAAACCATCAACGGACGATCCGCATTGAAAGACGCTTCGACCATCACGCGGCTGAATTGCGATTCACCAGGCGCAAGCTGAAATAATCCGTTGTCCGAACCTGCCCAGATGACGCCGTTGCGGTCTTCGAACAAAACGTTCACGCGTTGGCTGGCGGGATTGTCTCCGCAAGGGTAAACGGTGAATCGCTGGCTGACGGGTTGCGCATCCTCGCCGGAAACATTGAACCGTGCGATGCCTCCGCCGTTGGTGGCGACCCAATACGCTCCGGCGCGGGTTTCCAGCAAATAGTTGATCGAACGATGCGGCAAGCCTTCGCGCTGGCCGAAGTTGAAAAAGCGATGCCCATCAAAACGGCTCAAGCCCCCGGTGGAAAACCAGACGAATCCGCGCGAATCCTGGACGATGTGTTTGATGCGATCTTGGGGCAAACCGTCGTTGGTGGTGTAACTGCGAACCGGAAGCTGTGCGGCGAAGGATGGTTTGATCCGCGCTGGCCCAAGCGCGCTCAGGATCAAAATCGCCAGAAGCAATAAGTGAAGTCGCCGCATCGTGATTGTCCGCTGAAAAATCCTGTGCCGCCTTGCTTCATTTTCCATTTGCCATTTTTGATTTGTCATTTGTCATTGCCGCAACTGCAAGAGCCACAATGACAAATGACTGATGACAAATGGTAAATGAAAGAGACGCGCCCAGGTTTGATTCGTCTTTTTCGTAAGAGGAAATGCCTTCACACAATCCGATTGCGAAGCGCCTTGGCGACGGCTTCGGATTTGGAATGCACCTGAAGTTTGTCGTAAATGTTCCGCATGTGAAAAGCCACTGTCGTCACGCTGATGCCGAGTTCCGCCGCAGCAGTTTTGTAGTTGTGGCCTTCGACCAGCATTTTCAGCAACCGGGTTTCATGCGGCGTCAGTTTGTAATCGGCGCGTTCCGGCGGACGGATTTCGCGGAATAGTTTGATCACACGGCTGGCAATTTCCGGCGACATCGGCGCGCCGCCCTGCATGGCTTCGCGCACGCCTTCGATCAGTCGCGCGGGCGGCGTCTTTTTCAGCAAATAGCCGCAAGCTCCGGCACACAACGCGTCAAAAATCACTTCGTCGTCGTCGTAAATGGTCAGCATCAACAGCCGCAATTCCGGATGAAGGTCTTTCAGAATGCGAATGCCTTCAACGCCGGACATTCCCGGCAAGCCGATGTCTGTCAGCACCACGTCCGGCAGATCAAACCCGATCTTTTCGATGGCTTCTTCCATCGAACGATAACTGCCGGTGCAGGCAAACCCTTCAGTCGCTTTGATAATCCAGGCCAGGCCTTCGCGAATGTCGCGTTGATCTTCGATGATCGCGACTTTGGTTGGAACGCTGGCCTGCTTATCTGGTGACAAGGCAGCATCTTGCGGTTGATCTGGCATTCCTCAAACTCCTCAGGGACTTTAGTGCAACGAAATTGTACTTGGGGCCCGCGACCTTGTCCCCGTTTGTTCAGACGGGAATATAGAAACAAAGCTGCGGCAATGGTCATACCAGCGTGACGCCGCAAATTACGCGTGCTAGAATCCCGGCTCGTCAGATAACTTCCTACTTAAATACTTCGACAGCGATTTCGGCAGTTTGCTTCAAATTTCATATTTTTATAGCCCATTAGAAGCCAGCCGTCAGCAATTGCTGCTCATAACTTACAAAGGTTATATGTTTTATGCAGGCAGACATAATTTTGATTCGTTCTGTGTTCATCATGATTCTTGTGATTGCCGGAGCCTTGATTCAACCAATTCCTGAGTTTGTTGGAAAACAGATTGGTTTGCCCGGAGGTTCGCGGGTTCTGTCCGCAGTCCTGGGAGCGGCATTGGCCAGCGGAATCATTTTCTTTGAGCTTCGCATCCGCCAGGCTTCGCTGAAAACATTGATTGGGGCTGCGGCTGGCTCGATTCTGGGAATCTTTGGCGCCAGCTTGATGGGCTTTCTGATTACGGCTCAGCAATGGGACGTGCCTGTCAAATCCTTCCTGACACTTTCCCTGACCCTGTTTATGGCGTACTGCGGATTGCTGGTCGGCGCGGCCAAAGGTGATTACCTGGATCTGTCTGCGCTTGGCGGAATTCTCAGCGACCGCACAACCAAGCTCGGCTACAAGATTTTGGACACCAGCGTCATCATTGACGGGCGCGTTGCGGACATTGCCGAAGCCGGGTTTATGGGCGGCACAATTCTGATTCCGCAATTCGTCCTGCGCGAATTGCAACAGATTGCCGATTCATCCGATTCCGCCAAACGCAATCGGGGCCGTCGCGGCTTGGACATCTTGCAGCGCATTCAGAAAAACCAGGGCTTGGACGTGCAAATCCACGAAGCCGATTTTCCGCAAGTCAAAGAAGTTGACTTGAAACTGATTGAGCTGGGCAAGCAGCTAAACGCACCGATCGTTACCAATGATTTCAACCTGAACAAGGTCGCGCATTTGCGCGGCGTCGAGGTGTTGAACATCAACGAACTGGCAAACGCCTTGAAGCCTGTTGTGCTGCCCGGCGAAATCATGAAGGTTTTCGTGCTGAAAGAAGGCAAAGAGTACAACCAGGGCGTGGCGTACTTGGACGACGGCACGATGGTGGTTGTGGATAACGCCCGGCGCATGATCGGCAAGAACGTGGACATGATCGTCACCAGCGTGCTGCAAACCACGGCAGGCAAAATGATTTTCGGGCGTGTGGACGACACCAAACCCGAACGCAACGACCATCGCGATCCGCGTGATTACCGTGACCGGCCTTCGCGTCCAACGCCCATTCCTGCCGGACACGAAACAACCGCAGAACTTGAATAGCATAGATTGGGAGATGGGAGTCAGGAGACGGATTCGCCAAACTCCCATCTCCTACTTCCCAACTCCCAATGAATGTAGCAATCATTCCTGCCGCCGGCAGCGGATCGCGGCTTGGCGGACAAATCCCAAAACAGTTTCTGGAAATTGCCGGTGCGCCAATTCTGGCGCACACTATCAGCCGATTCCTTGATTGCGAAAACATCGGAGCCATTGCCGTCGCGTTACCAGCCGACAGAATTGACGAATTTCGTGCCCGCAATCGTGGCGCACGCTCAATCAAACCCATCTTTTACGTCAACGGCGGAACCGAGCGCAGTGATTCGATTCTGAATGCGTTGGAAGCAGTCGCAGAACTCAACCCGGAAATTGTCGCCGTTCACGATGCGGTTCGCCCGTTTGTGACCTCCGCGCAAATCAGCGCCGTCATCGCCAAAGCCCATGAAGTTGGCGCGGCAATTTTGGCTCTGCCCGCAACCGATACCATCAAGGAAGTCGAAGACGGGTTGATCCAGCGAACAATTGATCGCCGCCGCATCTGGCGCGCGCAAACGCCGCAAGCATTTCGTTATGAACTGTTGATGCAGGCAAACCAGGAAGCTCGCGCAGCGGGCTTGCCTTCGGCGCTGACAACAGACGATTCTTTATTGGTCGAACGACTGGGCTTGCCGGTCGCTGTTGTCGAAGGCTCGCCCAACAACATCAAAATCACCACGCCGGAAGATTTGATTCTGGCGGAAAACCTGTTTGCACAACTCGCGCAGAGTCAGTACCGCGACCGGTAGGGAGCGTTGAACCGTCAATGCTTGCTACCGCGCGCGGCACTGACCAGCAACAAGGAGCACCGATGAAACTCACCGCCAGAGATTTTTTAGTCGCTGCATTCGCCGTCGCGGTCACGCTTGGCTGCGTCAAGCTTTGGAATTCGACAACGCCCGCAATTGCTGCTCCGACGATTCAGCAAGAGAAACCCGTTCCGCCAATGATGACGTCGTCAGTGTTTGAATGGGAAAAGATGGTCGCCAAACCGGGCAAAGTTGGCGAGACGCGGCAGGTTTTTCAAAATCAGACGCCAACCCTTGATGAACTGGAATCTCATATCACCACGTTGAATCCCGGCGCGACTCCGCACGAACCGCATAAACATCTGGACGAAGAATTGATCCTGGTCAAAGAAGGCACCGTGGAATCTTTGGTCAACGGTGAAAAGCGCCGCGTCGGTCCAGGTTCGATCATTTTTCAATCGTCAAACCAGCTTCACGCCATTCGCAACGTTGGCAACACGCCAGCAACATATTTCGTCGTAAAGTGGAATTCACCTGGAATGAAGCGCCCGCTATCACAATGGAAACCGCCACAAAAATGAACTCACCGTCGCATCGTATTGGAATAGGCAACGACATTCACCGATTGGTTGAAGGCCGCAAGCTGATTCTGGGCGGCGTCGAAATCCCTTTCGACAAAGGGCTGCTAGGCCATTCCGACGGTGACAGCTTAAGCCACGCCATCACCGACGCTTTGCTGGGCGCGGCAGGCCTGGGGGACATCGGCACGCACTTTTCAGACAAAGAGGCCCGATGGAAAAACGCTGACAGCATGGTGTTTCTGCGTCATGTCTGTGAACTGTTAGCCGAGCGCGGTTACACAATTGGCAATGTTGATGCGACGATTCTGGCCGAACGACCAAAAATGATGCCGCACATCCCAGCGATGAAAGCCAAGCTGGCGGAAGCTATGGCGATTGATCAATCACAAATCAACATCAAAGCCAAAACCAACGAAGGTCTGGACGCCATTGGACGCGGCGAAGCCATTGCCGCCCAAGCCGTCGCGCTAATTTTCAAAAGCGAGTAAACATGCGAATCAGACTGTTTTTTATTTTCGCGCTGCTGACGCTCTGTGTCACAACCTCGGCCACTGCTCAAACGTCCAAACTGAAACTGATTTCGGTCAAAAAAATCTGGGATCAAGGCGAACACAACGCCTTCACCGATTTGATTCGCTTTGGCAATCGCTGGTTCTGCATCTTCCGCGAAGGAAAAGGCCATGCCGACGGCGAAGGCAAACTGCGCATTCTGACTTCGAGGGATGGCGAAACGTGGGAATCCGCCGCCCTGGTTGAGTTGCCAGGCAAAGATTTGCGCGACGGTAAACTGTCCCTCGCTCCGGGCAATCGTCTGATGCTGGTTTGCGGCGCTGCGGATCCTTCGCGAAATCCGCAAAGCGACTTTTATTCTTTCGTCAGCTTTTCAAAAGACGGCAAAACTTGGGGCAAGCTGGAACGCGTGGAAGGCTTCAATTCCAGAAGTTGGCTGTGGCGCGTCCTCTGGTACAAAGGCACAGCCTATGGCGCGGCGTATTCCTGGGAGCCTGGCACACGGCGCAATTTCGCCACCATCGCTCGCAGCCGCGACGGCATTCATTACGAACGAATCTCGAAAGACCTGGAAGGATTGAACGAAGCCGCGTTGTCGTTTGATAACAAAGACAATCTGACCATCGTGCTGCGTTCCGTCGACAGCACCCCGAATGCCACCATCGCCCAATCACGCGCGCCGTTCACCGATTGGAAAACCAAACCATTGATCGTCAACGGTTGGCAGAACAAATTCGGCGGGCCGGCAGTATTACGGTTGCCGGAGGGAAGAATGCCAAAGGGAAACCTGATTGCTGGGGGCAGGCTGTATGGAGACAAAATCACACGAACGGGCGTCGGTCTGATAGACTTGGCATCCGGGCAAATGACAGACATCATTGAATTACCCAGTAAAGGCGACAACAGTTATCCCGGCTTTGTATGGCACGAAGGCAAACTGTGGATGAGTTATTACAGTTCGCACGAAGGCAAAACTTCGATCTATCTGGCAAAGATCGAAGTGGCAAAATGAGAAGTTAAGAAGTTATGCCGAATCAAATTGATGTAATCGCATTCGACGCCGACGACACGCTGTGGCACAACGAAAACATTTACCGCGACACGCAAGGCCGTGTCATTGAAATCCTGGCGCAATACCACGATGCCGAATGGATCGAGCGGCGAATGTATGAAATGGAAGTCAAAAACCTGGAGCATTACGGCTATGGGTTTAAAGGCTTCACGCTTTCCATGATCGAAACGGCCATTGAATTAACTGAAGGGCGCATTAGTGGAACCGAAATCGGCCAGATGATTGATATCACGCGAGAAATGGTCAGAGCGCCCGTTGTGCTGTTGCCCGATGTCGAAGAAACCATTACCCAGCTTTCCGCCAATCACGATTTGATGTTGATTACCAAAGGCGAACTGTTTGAACAGGAAGCCAAAATCATTCGCTCCGGGCTGGCCGAACGGTTCAGCAAAATCGAAATTGTCCGAACCAAAACGCCGGAGATTTATCGCGGGCTGACCGTCAAACACAAACTCGACCCGCAAAAATTTCTGATGGTCGGCAACTCTATGAGGTCCGACATTCTGCCCGTGCTGGAAATCGGCGGAAAAGCCGTTCACATTCCTTACGAAACTACCTGGGAACACGAAATTGTCCCCGAAGAAGAGCTTGCTGACAAAGATTTCATGCAGCTTTCCAGCATCCGCGAACTCCCCGGCTTGATCGAAGACCTGAAATCAGCAAACTGAGTTTTATGCGTCCACAAGATTTGATCGAAAAGAAGCGCGACGGCAAAGAGCTGACACGCGATGAAATTGCGTTTTTGATTCGCGGCTACACGCGCGACGAAATTCCTGATTACCAGATGGCTGCCTGGTTGATGGCCGGATTCCTGCGCGGACTAAGCGAAGCCGAAACCGTCGCATTGGTAGAAGAAATGCTCTATTCCGGCGACGTCCTAACCCACGATCACGTGCCGCTTCCCAAAGTGGATAAACATTCAACCGGCGGAGTTGGGGATAAAACTTCGCTGGTTATCGCTCCGATTGCCGCCGTTTGCGGAGTTGCTGTTCCTATGATTTCTGGCCGCGCGCTGGCCCATACTGGTGGCACGCTGGACAAGCTGGAAGCCATTCCCGGCTTCCGAACCAATCTGTCTTTGGCTGAATTCAAAGACGTGCTGGCGCGTTGCGGTCTGTCGCTGATCGGCCAGACAAAAGAAATTGCCCCAGCGGATCGAAAGCTTTATGCCCTGCGCGATGTAACGGCGACAGTTCAATCTCGCCAGTTTATCTGCGCTTCGATTATGTCGAAGAAACTTGCGGAAGGTATTGACGGTTTGGTGCTGGATGTAAAAACCGGCAATGGCGCGTTTATGCGCGAATTTGAAGACTCGAAAAAACTCGCTGAAGCTTTGGTAGATATTGGCCGTCGAATGGGCAAGCGCGTTACGGCTTTGATCACAGACATGAACCAGCCGCTGGGTCGTTGGGTCGGAAATGCTGTCGAAACTTTTGAAGCAATTGAATGCCTGCAAGGAAAGCTTGAAGGTGATTTTGCCGAACTGAACATCGAACTGGCGGCACACATGATCGTGGTTGGCGGCGTGGAAACCGATCTGGAAAAAGCTCGCCAGCTTTCGCGCGAAGGCATTACTTCAGGCGCAGCGCTAGAGAAGTTCAAAGAAGTCATCGAAGCGCAAGGAGGCGATCCGCGTGTTTGCGATGATCCCAAACTTTTGCCGCAAGCCGCCAAGCAGCAAACGTTTACAGCGACTCATTCCGGCTTCATCACGGGAATTGAGACAGACGAAATTGGCCGCATTGTCATGGATTGGGGCGGAGGGCGGCGGCGGTTGGAAGACAAAATTGATTACGCGGTGGGACTGGAGATCCATTCCAAACTTGGCGATTCGATCAAAGCAAACGAACCCTTGGTCACGGCTTACTTCAACGACGGCTCAAAATTGGAGGAAATGCAGGCTAGAGTACGCGCCGCTTTCAAAATTGAAGACTCTCCGATTGAGTCTGAACCGCTCATCAAGGCTATCATCTGATTGTCAGAGAGTTGGTAAAACCAGCGCGCTCATCCGAACCAGAGCAAACATGACCCCCATTTGGACACCATCAAAAAATCGCCACAAGTAATTGTTTTTTCAATAACATAACCTGCTCACGAGTGGCCGGAAAATAGTTTTTGACAGCCTCAGACCTATCTGTTACATTCCGCTCCTCGCTAGACAAATACTGATTCCGCATCAAGTTAGACTTGGAATAAGACCTTTGGATGGAACCTTATGGCTGTTTCCTGAGGTTGATACAACCAGCGTGGCAGTGTGCCCTGACAATGGGGATCAAGTCCGGCGAAGACTTCTTTTATTCCAAGACGGGGAGGTCTACGAACGGTCTGAAATGAAATCAGCCATCGCTGAGGTTGCGCAAACATACGGCATAGAAAACTGGGGAGCCGGTTACTTCGGAATTAACTCGCAGGGACACTTGATTGTCCGTCCATCAGATGGGGACTCCAGAAGCGTTGACGTCAAAAAAATCGTTGATGACCTGATTGCTCGTCGTGTGAAGCTTCCAGTGCTCCTACGCTTCCCGCAAATCTTCGCCAGCCAGGTTCGCAAAATGAACCAATCCTTCCGTGCGGCGATGAAAGAGTTCGATTATAAAGGCGAACATCGAGCGGTATTTCCACTCAAGGTCAATCAGCGACGGCAGGTAATTGAGGCTTATCTGGAAGAAGCCACCAAGTACAATTACGGACTGGAAGCGGGCAGCAAGCCTGAACTCTACGCCGCAATTGCACTGGAACAGTCGCCGGATTCCCTGTTGATCTGCAACGGCTTCAAAGATAACAGCTTTATTGATCTGGCCTTCGTCGGCACGCAGGCTGGCAAAAATGTCGTCATCGTCATTGAAAAACTGAGCGAATTGCCCAGAGTCATCGAACGCGCTCAACAAACAGGCATTCGTCCGATGGTCGGCATGCGCGTGCGGCTTTACACACGAGGTTCAGGCCGCTGGGAAAAATCCGGTGGAGAGCAGTCGAAATTTGGTTTGACAACAACCGAGTTGCTGCATGCGATCAAACAATTGCGTGAAGCCGATATGCTGGACATGCTGCGCGTGCTGCATTTTCACATCGGATCGCAAATTACCCAGATCAAACGCGTCAAAGCCGGGGTCAAAGAAGCTGCCCGCGTGTACGCCAAAATCCGCAAGATGGGCATTGACGTTGATCATTTGAATGTGGGCGGCGGCGCTGGTGTGGATTACGATGGCAGCAAAACCAGTTTTGAATCATCGGTCAATTACACGTTGCAGGAATTCGCCAACGACGTGATTTACATGATCAAAAGCGTCTGCGAAGAAGAAAACGTGCCGGAACCGAATGTGATAACTGAATCCGGGCGCGTGCTTGTGGCGTATCACGCCATGTTGATTACCAACATCATTGATGAAATTGAAACTGTGCAGGGCATTCACAACGTAACGATGACCGGCAACGAAGCCCAGGTCATTAAAGAGCTTTACGACCTGTACAAGACGATGAACTCCAAAAACTTCCTGGAGTATTACCACGACGCGCTGGAACATAAAGAAGAATTGTTTACGCTTTTTGACCTGGGCTTCATCAGCCTGGAAGATCGCGCAAAAGGGGAAATTCTTTTTTGGGAAGTTTGTGACCGCGCCAACAATTACGCCAAGCTGACTCAGGTAAAATCCGAAGAGTTCGACGATCTGAGAAAGCTGCTTTCGGCAAAGTATCTGTGCAACTTTTCGGTTTTCCGTTCCTTGCCCGATCATTGGGGAATTGATCAGCTCTTTCCGATTATCCCTATTCACAAGTTGAACGAGGCCCCGACCGATACTGCAACTTTGTGCGACATTACCTGCGATTCCGACGGCGTGGTGGATCGTTTTGTTGATTTGCACGACGTGAAAGAAGTTCTGGAAGTTCACGATTTAAAAGACAACGAGCCTTACTATCTGGGTATGATGCTGATCGGCGCATATCAGGAAGTCATGGGGAATTTCCATAATCTGTTCGGCACGACGAACGAAGCTCATGTCATCATTTCCGGCGACGGCGAATATCACATCAGCCGCGTCATCAATGGCTCTAACGTTGGCGAAATGGTTTCTTTCGCCAAATACGAAAAAGAATTTTTGCAGGACGGTTTCCGTACCCTGCTCGATAGACAGATCAAGAAAGGAAAGCTGGCTCAAGAAAACGCAGGCCATTTAATGGACGAATACGATTCTCATTTTGAAGGCTACACGTATTTGGACACGAATGGTCAGCATTGATTCAGGTGACAGGTCATAGATGTTAGATGGCAGTCTGAACTGCAACCTGTAACCTGATTCCTGTAACCTGAACAAGTCAGCCAAACTGGAAAAACAATGATCCGAAGAATCAAAGGCGCAAAATATCTGACCAAGCCAACCGACCCTCTGCAGGTTGATCGCGACCGCAGCGTTCCGGGCCTGCTGGACAAGATGGAGAAAATCTCCTTTCAAGGCCGTAACCTGGCGCTGGCGCATCAAATCTGGCTTCAGATGCTGCAAGAAAACGCCGTCGTTTTCATGGGTTTGAGCGGTGCAATGGTTCCGGCGGGAATGCGGCGGCTGGTTGCTTATTTGATCAAGAATCGCTGCATTGATGTTCTTGTCGCCACTGGCGCAAACATCTTCCATGATCTGCACGAAACTCTGGGGCGGCATCACTACATCGGCGACACCAAAATCAGTGACGCTGAGTTAATGGAAGAGCGCGTTGACCGCATCCATGACACGTTTGCGTCGGAAGAAGAGTTTCGCGAAGCCTATGAATGGATCGGCGGTTTTGCCAAGGAACTGGATAACACGCACCCCTATTCAACGCGCGAGTTCCTGCACCTGCTGGGTCGCGAACTGAGCGAGATTGCCACCGAAGACGGCATTCTGACTTCTGCCTTCAAATCCCGTGTGCCGATTTTTTGTCCGGCGATTACGGACAGCGCTTTCGGCGTCTCTATTGGTTTAAGCCGCATCGAGAAGAAAAACCAGTTTCAGTTTGATGTGATTCAGGATGTCGTCGAGATGGCGCAAATCGTTTCGAAATCGCGCTCCACGGGCATGGTGCTTTTTGGCGGCGGCACGCCGAAAACTTTCATTCAACAAAGCGAAACGGCGGCGGCGATGTTGCACAACACGACGCGTGGCCACAAATTCGCGGTCCAGGTGGTTACAGATTCGGCAGATTACGGCGGATATTCCGGAGCTGATTTCGATCAGGCGCAATCGTTTGGAAAGATGTCCAAGAGCAACCGTTCCATCACGGTTCGTTGCGATGCGACAATCGCGATGCCGATTCTGGTAACGGCACTGTCACAAACCGCTTCAAAGGCAATGCGGACTCGCAAACGCATTCAATTCAATTTCGGCAAAGACCTGCTGATTTCCATGCCCTGACCTGATTGTCGGAATTGCAATTCAAAATAAAGCGCGATGAGTTCATCACTGAAACTCATCGCGCTTTGTTTTTGCGGTGTTGGCTCTCGCTTAAGGCAGCGTTATTTCCTGGCCGACTTCGATGTGGTCGGGATTGGAAATGCCACTGGCCTGCGCGATGGCATGATAATGATTCGCATCGCCGTAAAACCGCTTGGCAATTTTTGACAGCGTGTCGCCGGAAACAACTGTATAAGTCGAACCCGATTGCACGTTGACGTCAATGATTGCGTCGGAAACGTTGGCATCAATGCCTTTGATGACTTCCCACAACTGGTTCTTGCCGTATTCCGATGGAACGGTGCCGCGAATCAAAAGCTTGTCGCCTTCCAAATTTACGTTCTGGACATTCAAACCAACATCGTGGCCTTTATCCAAAACACGCTGGTACTTTGCTTGTAGTTCTTCAAAACTGGCCATTGCAGAATCCTCCTTGGAAAGTTGAAGTGGATGGAAAATGGGTCGAGCACCCGTCGCACTTACGGCTTCAGACATCCATTGCCTGATTCGAAAGCCATAGTGTCAGTAGTAAATTGGGGATTTAATGACGGCACGCAGTCTAAACAACTCGCGTAGCAGTTAGCAAGTTAAAGATTTGAGAAGCTTGAATGACCAACTGTTGCAAGCTGCCACGTTTCAGATTCCAGGATCTTTGACGGCGATTTCAAACGGCCAGTCGTAGCTGTAAATCAAAAAGCTGACGTGATGCTTGTAACTGATTCTTGCCGTCATGGACTTCCCTTCCCGCGATAAATCCAGCCGATGATCATCCGGCAACCCGCATTCGCGCGCTTTCTCTTTCAACTGTGCCTTGATGTCTTCGTCCTTCAAATTCTGCAGCGCGCCCCGATGCAAAATCTCAGAAGCCGCCACCTGCATCGCTTGATTTCCCTGATAGATCGGCACGTAAACTGCCACGACGTACACAATCGCCGCCGCAAAGGCCAGCAACAAGATCACCATAAACCGCCCGGCTCCCCGTTCGGTCACAGCTTTTTTGCGATCAAAGCTATTCATCATCATTCTGGTTTCAACCTCTCGTAATGTTACTCAACAATTCGCGCACGCTGGCGCGTATGATTTCCGGCGCAATGTCATCGCGGACAACAACCTGGCCGATTTTTGTTGGCAAAATGAGGGGGAGCTTTCCCTGAGCGACTTTCTTGTCGTGCGCCGTAGCGGCGACGACTTCTTGAACTTTCAGATCATCAATGCGGGGCAGTTTTATTCGTCCAAACCGGCTCAACTCGTTAACACCGAACCGAATGGCCTCAGCTTCAGCGGGCCGGATTATACCCGCTTTCTCTGAAATGGTAGAGGCGCATTGCATTCCGTACCCGACGGCTTCGCCATGTTTCAATCGCCGGTACGCCGTCACCGCTTCCAGCGCATGGCCAACTGTGTGACCAAAATTCAGGATTCTGCGCAATCCGGATTCGCGTTCGTCCGTGGTGACGACTTCGGCTTTGATTTCGCAGCATCGGGCGATGATTCGCGTCAGCAGTTCAGCATCAAGCGCAAATACGTCTTCAAGCTTTTCATTCAACAAAGCGAACAGCGGTTGATCCCAGATCACGCCGTACTTCAAGGCTTCGTAAAGTCCTGCGCGCAGTTCGCGTTTTGGCAGCGTCGCCAGCGTTTGCGGATCAATGATGACGGCGCGCGGTTGGTGAAACGCTCCGATCAGGTTTTTGCCCAACCGATGATTGACTGCCGTTTTGCCGCCAACCGAACTATCAATCTGCGCCAGCAAGGTCGTCGGAATCTGAACGTAATGGACTCCCCGCTGGTAGCAAGCCGCAACGAAGCCAGCGAGATCGCCGACCACTCCACCGCCGAGCGCGACAACCGCATCGCTACGCTCAAAGCGATTAGCGATCATAAAGGCCAAAGCTTTTTCCGCCGTCGCCAGAGACTTCGCGCGTTCACCGTCGCCCATCAAATGCGTCAGTGTGGCAAACCCAGCCTGCTTCAAACTCTTTTCAACCACTCTGCCGTAAAACCCGTGGACTTTTGGATTCGAGATAATTGCCAGCTTGCGCGTTTTGCTGCCAAGCGCCGCTCGCGTGATTTCGCCAACTTGCTTCAACGCGCTGTCAGCAATGGTAATGTCGTAACTTCGCTCGTCGAGTACAACAGGAACTATTTTCATCTTTACTCTTAGCTTTTTGAGGTTTTATCAGGAGAAGGCGGCGGAATAGGCGGAGTAGGCGGCTTCGGAGGTGGCGGCGGAACGTAACCTTTTTTGTCTATGTCACCAGGTATTTTGGGGGCTTGCGGTGGAGTTGAGCTACTTTTGTTTGACATTGATTGCCTCCAGGTTGAACCAAATAAAAATTACTACAGAGATGACGCCAACTAGAAACAGCAAACCTCCCAACATATTGAGGCTCATGACTAACCGGGATAAATTTCCGCCAGCATGTTGTTCATAAATTACTTCGGAATCTACTTGTTTGATCGTTTTCCGAAGAGCAGCGAGGCTTGCAAGGTAAGAAAATAAAACGGCTGTGATACTTAGCCCCCAGCACACCCAAGCAGAAAATAAACAGCCTTTATGTAAGATGGGACTGACTCCAATCAAATCTTTCAAGAAGATGAATGTCACACCCAATGCTCCACCAGAAAGTGAAACAACTGTTTTGTCAAAATCCTCCTGTGCTTTTTGCTCTGCTAATACTAAATGATTCCTATAGTTATTGATTAAGTCGTTCATTGGGTCGCTCTCAATGCTTGAAATTCCGATTCATCTTAACTTCATGTCTCGCCCACGACCATATCAAAATCTAACTCGCCCAGCCCGATCATCGCCGCCAACTCTTCCACTGAATACTGCTGCCCGGTGTTCCACAGATCAATCAACATCTCCCCCGCTTTACGCGAAGCCCACCAGCGCGATCCGAATTTGGTTTTCAGGTAATCACGCATCTGCGCTTCAAAGGCGGCGGCTCGCAACATATCAGCCGGACGGAAATCATCACTAATCACGCTGAGCGCCTCAGCTTCGTCGAATTGCACGCGGACGGCTTCGGTCATCAATTCGGCATAACGCTGTCCGATGCCGCTGGTCAGTTTGCCGGAATGGAATTCCAGTTCGTAACGAAGTTTGGCAGCTTGGTGACGCACATCCAACAACCGCAACACCGACAGCGTATGGCGAAACTCCGCAGAATCAACAAAACCGAAAGCGCCAATCAACCACGATTCTTCCAACACCAGATTTTCCAGCAGCATCCCCCAAGCTAGCGGTACCGCGGTGTCTCCGCCAATTTGGAATTCAGGCGGAAGATTGCGTGAAGTCCACGCTGATGCTTGAGCCTGTCCGGCAGCATGCAGGAACTTGCGGTAATTCCACTGGCCACCAGTCGGATTCACCAAAAGTTTAATTTCATCCGGAATTTGGATTGGCGAACAAACCGCTTTTGCCTGTTTTCCGGGACGAGCGGTGGCGTCTATTTCTACGTTTGATTGCTTATCGGTGTTGAAGCCAAAGTTGGAAAACAATTCGCGGTAAATCGGCAGCATCTGTGCGCCTTGGAAGAACGCATCGAACCGTGTGTAACGCCGCAGGTAAGACAGATCCGCCGAAGTCGCATCGTCAATGGAAGCTCCAATCTCACGCCTAAGTAACGGCGCAAGTGATGAGACATAACGGCTTTCAGTCGTTTCCAGAAGCTTGGCGGCTGCCGCTTCCAGCTTGTCGAATTGCAAACCTCGCAACTGACTATACATTGCTGGATAGCTTTCTAGATCGCGCTCACGCGCTTTGGCAAACCCAAGCTCGGCGGCCCCAGCTCGGAGCTTTTCAAACCGTTCAACTTGTAAATCCTCAGTGCCGCTGATGACACCGGCTCGGCGAGCGTAAAACTCTCGGCGGCGCTGGCGGTCGGCTTCCGTCGCCAGCAATTCTTCGGATTGGCGGAACGTTACTTTCTCACCCTCCCAATCAATTTTTGAAGCGGCTTCGTAATCTTCGATTTCCGCTGAAAGTTCGCGCACGCGCGCGGCCAGATTCCCCTCCAGTGCAAAAGCGATCAACGCTTGAATGCCCTTCCGTTCGGTTTTACGAGATTCGGAAACGTCTTTGAGCTTCGCGCGCAACTCTTCAACAACAGAAAGCCGGAACAGGTCGCTGTATTCACTGAAAATGCGCGCAACATCGCGGCGGGCGGTTCGGCCTGAGCGGAAGAGATAATCTTCGCGTGCGAGTTCTGAATGGTATTCGACGAATCGTTGGCGGTAATCGCTAAGCATTGCGTGCCCTGAGTAAAGCCTGAGAAGCGTTTGGAGAAGCGAACACGCAACATAACGACGGCAGGAAACTCCGTCAAGGCTTGCCGAAGCATGCTTGGATCAGCAGGCGGTCTGGTCGGCGCGTGAATACATACTGCGGCGCATCCCTTAACCGCAAACCCTTTCGAGGTAAGTAGTCACACGCCTACCACGCCGTCCGCTTAAACAAGCCGGTTCGTAGCCTTTGATAGTTTTGAAGAAATGCTTCACTCAGCAAAAAGGGGAATACTTATTTTGAAATCTTGGGAGATTGAAATGGCATTGCGCGAGGAAGGAAAAGCAACAAAAACAGACTCCTGCACCATTCACCTCATCCGTGAGATTGTCTGTTTGCACGATTTGCCGGGAATTGCTCTCGGTAATCGTAAAATAAAAGGCGCTACAGTCGTGGGATTGCCTGTAGCGCCATGATAAGTGCGGTTACCTTCCTCACCCTGGTAACCGCT
>CAZMXG010000124.1:0-24341 GCA_964570175.1 uncultured Heliomicrobium sp.
CCTGGGCTGTCTACTGCGGCTATCCCGTAAACTGAATTGAAAACCGATCTAAAACACCTCAACTTATGATTTTGTTACAGCCATTCAGCCGCGCATGCGTACGCGACCGAAGAGAGTGTGTTCATTGGGGAATGATCTGAAGAACGAATGTGACAACGATACTGGTTGGCAGTGTTCCAGCGCAAGCAGGCTTTGGGCGGTAGCGATGTTTGCGGGTCGTGATTCAGAACTGTTGCAGTCATTTCTGAATCACGATTACCGAAAGGAAGGGTAATGTTTTTTGATGGAATTTGCGTGCAAACGCAGATCAACACTATCTTTCGAGAGTGTCAGCGCCCCGCCAGAGGCAGTCTGAAAGCAGCCATTTGCTCACCGTTGCGGGCTAGCAGTAAATCTCCGACGACGACCGGGTGGTTCCAGGTTTTGCCCTCGATTGCCTTGAACCGCGCAACTTCCGTGAATTGATCCGGAGTCGCTTTGACCAGCGCCAACTCTCCTTCCTCCGACAACACCAGCAGTAAATCCTGGTCGGGCAGCAGAACAAGCTGGCCGTTGCCGTATCGTCCGCCTTTCCATTTCCGCTTGCCGTTTTCAATGCTGATACTGGCAAGAATGTTGCCGTCGAAACCGTACGCATGGCCTTTGTGAACGGCGAAGTCGTTGAAGTTCGGTTTCAACCCATTTGAAGTCCAACGCTCTTCAACACTCCATCCGCTGGCTCCGTGCGTGACCGCAATTCGGCGTGAAGCGCTTGTGGTTCCGCCCGTGCTGATCAGGATATCGCCGCCTCCAAGCAGCGCAGGTTGCACAATGGTGTTGCCTGGCCATGCGTGTTCCCACAGCACTTCGCCCGTGGCTGGCGCGACGCTGGTTGCGCCCTCATCGCTGAGCAACAAAATCTGCTGAACTCCGGCAATCGTCGTTCGATGTGGCGAGCTGTAACCGCCTTTGTGCTCCGGGCCGAACCAGCGCGGTTTGCCCGTGGTGCGATCGTACCCGACCAGCTTGCCAGCCGCGGCGACAATGACAACGTCGCCCACGATCAATGGCGAACTTGAAAATCCCCAGCCCGGAACCTTTGTGTTGCTATCCGTCGCCACGTTGCGCGACCACACGAGCTTGCCTGTAGCGGCATCCAGAACATTCAGAATTCCCGTTGCGCCAAATGCGTAAACGCGACCATTGCTCAAGGTGGGCGTTGCGCGCGGCCCCGCGCCTCCGTTGGATTCATAAAACCGTGCGGCGTCACGGTGCCGCCATACCGGTTCGCCAGTGGAGACTTTGTAGCAGGCGACGATCTCTTCATCGCCGCGCTGTTCCTGTGTGTAGAGCAAGTCGCCGCGAACCGCGAACGATGACCAGCCCGGCCCTATGGGACGACGCCAGATTTCAACCGGCGGCGATGCAGCCCAGTCAGTTTTGATCTGAACGCCGCGAATAATGCTGTCGCGGTTCGGCCCGCGAAAGCCCGGCCAGTTGGCCTGTGATTCTGAAACAGCGGCTTCTGGTGTCGGTGTTGTTGCAGCGTCCGGGGTTGGTGTTGGCTGGCCTTCGGTTTTGCTTTCCGGCGATTCCGTCGGACTCGCTGTTGTTTCCGTAGAAGGCGGCAATGGTTTTGGTTCGTCGTTCGCCTGCGCCAGCAACAGTTGTTCTGGAGTCGGCGTCCAGCGCCAATGAAATTCCGAACCACCACCGATCAGCCCCGCCGTTCGCACCAGCGTCCACGGCACGCATGCAAGCAGAATCACCGCAACCAGCGAAACTCTACGAGGTCCAGCAGCAAGACGCCGAGTTGCCACCGCCCAAACCACAAGCACAAGGCTGATGACCGGAATCGAGTAGAACGCCAGCATCATCCCCATCATTCCGCCTTTGATAGATTCGTGAACGATGAACCTGGTCGCAAACACCGCAACAATCATCAAGACGACAGCGCCGATGCGTTCGACCCAGGACGCCCGGCTGAAAAACAGCCACCATACGATGATGGCAACGGCGCACAGCATTCCTCCAAGCATTGCGATCAATGCCAGTGGAGTTGCATAGAGCTCAGCGTCAGGCGCAACAAGGGGAGCGATATACCTGAGAAGGATTAGCACGATGGCGATAACCACACCGGGCCACGCCCGGAGCGGCTTCTGGGAAGTCGGAAGGTCAGTTTGTGCGATATTCATGCCCGGCTATACGCATCCTTATGAGCTGGGGATGCACCTTTTTGCAGGTTAATTTGGCGATTGCGCAACTGGCAACAAACTATGCGCACTGGCGACCAGCTTGACTGAACTTCAATTTGTTCAGAATTTCGCTGGTGCTGTAAATGGCCAGCAGACGTTTTGGCAGCGGCAGGTCGTAGCCAATGGCCCGAATTGTGTAAAACAGCAGCGAAGGCAAATACTCTTCAAAAAACTTTGGCGTATCTTTGTCCCCGTACGGCTTGTTTTGCACATCCACAGCGGCGTTACGAATGCGGCGCAACAGTTCCCAGCAAAGCGCAACGTTTTCAATGTGACAAGGCGAAGACTCCAATTTGCCGGGTTTACCAAGTTTGTTTTTGGACAATAACTGATTTTCAAGCTTTGCCCACAGCGGTAACTGCGACGGCGAATGATCCATGGCGGGCAAGGGATGTTCCGGCACATTCAATTCCTGCCGATCCATCAGGAAAAACTTGAGGCTGAATTCCAACGAAGCCAAATCCTGCAGTGCATGCCCGGCATTTTGATACCACGGAAAATCAATCAGGAAGGGACGAGCCTCCTTCAGCCATAACAGAATGTTGTTGGCGTTCAAATCGCCGTGTACCGGCGAAACAACCACATTCAATTCCCGTCCCAGCACGCCGGGAATTGGACTGCCAGCCGTCCATTCTAGAAAACGACGAATAAACTGTATTCGATTGTGCCATTGATCAAAAAAATACCGGCCAATTTCGGCATCCCTGCTTGCCAGAAAATTGAGAATCCGGCTTTTGGTTTGTCCAGACAATTGATATGGAGGCATTTGCGGATAGACTTTGGCTTCTCTGTCGGCAGCCTGCCATACAGGTCTTCGCAACCGTTGCGCCAGATCTGCGTTGCCATACCAGGCGTCACAAAGCTTTTCCAGCATTGTGTGCAAAAGCTTCAGTCGCGTTTTGTAGACATCCGTTGGCGCGTTGGATTTCGGCTTAAAGCCTGACCCTTCCCACGTTCTAAACGAAAATCGGGAAAAATCGGCAGCCACGGATTTTTCCAAATCCAGAAAATGACCGAAACCTTTTCCACCCAAAAAGTCATAACAGATTGCATACCAGTTTCCATAAGCCACCATATATCTGGCCGGGTCATCAACTTTTTTCATGGCGGTAACAGATTTATTGCGGTCAAGGTCCCACAAATTCGCGACATACTGCCCATATCCCGGTTTTCCCAAAGATGCTTGAGCCTGAATGTGACCGGCGATCTCGCTCACCAGTTTCCAGCTATCTTCGTAATACGAAAGCTTGATCAGGTAATCGTGTTTAGCAGCACCGGCAGCGCGCGGACGAATTCGAAAGACTTTCGCGCCTGAACGCCCCTGGCCGACTTTGGCGATTGCGATATGTTCGATGCGCGGTGCGAGATTGAGATTTCGAATCAGATAGCTGAGCAGTTTTTTCCCTTTTTCCAGGTCTCGCTCGCGATCCAGTGCGCGAACCTGCTCCCGCAAAATCGGGTCGAACGCCAGATGGATTTCCGGCGGTTCCGGTTCGCGCTTCCAACGGCCCACCGTCTTCAAAAATTGCGTGACCTGTTTATATTCGTCGTCTGTTGTTATGCGTTCAGGAATCACCCTGTCGGCAGGACTGCCGGGTATTTCTGCACTCTCAGTTTCCCAGTTGGATTGCTCGGAATCAGCAGGCTGACTGAAAATATAATCAATCCTGTCTACTGAACTGACTATTTTCAGATTATGAAAGTGGCGAGTTTCAATAGAAAAACTATTCGACGCACTGATCTGCAAATCGGTGGCGACTAAAACTAATCCCCAGCCTTTTTTCTGTCTTTCAAACTCCTTCGCGGCCGCAACGAGCGCATCGTAGTTCGTCACTACGCGGGCAAAGCGTCTAAATTCACGTTCTAACACCTCGCACAACATTTGCGAACGGGCTTCATTTCCATCACCAATCAAAACCGTTTCGCGTCCCTCATTCATCACCTTCCTCCTCCGCGCTGAGCGGGCTGAGTCCCGCATCTTTCCAGCGTTTCCGGAAAGTTTTTACATCCACTCCGGCGTCTTTGGCCGCCTGGGTAATGTTGTGCCGGCGGCGGGCCAGCTTTTGAGGCAGGTAATGGCGGTCGAAAGCCTGCACCACGAATTGCACCACGTCTTTGTAGGGCAATTCCAGCCAGCGCTCAGGCAAGGATTGCATAAGTTCCCGGTGCAGGGCGTCCCTTTCTCCATCCAGCCCGGCAATGCTTTCAGCAACGGGCTGTATGGATGTTTCCACCGAAGAATTGAGGAATGTGTTCATGCTTTTCAAAGGCAGATGTCGCGGCAAAATGACATCCCCTTCGCAAGCAATCACCGCTGCTTTAATCAGGTTTTCCAGTTCGCGCACATTTCCATGAAACGGATAACCGCGCAGGATGGTCAGCGTTTCGCGCGCCAGACGCAGCGGCCGTTCCGCAGTGGAATTGAGTTCCAGAAAATGTCGTAGCAGCAAATCCACGTCCCCTTTACGCTCGCGTACAGGCGGCAACGGAATGGTCACTTCGGCCAGGCGATGATACAGATCACGGCGAAACTCTCCCTTATTGACCGCCTCTGCCAGATCGCGATTGGTCGCCGCCAGCAGCCGGCCGTTAAAGCTCAGGTCATCTTTGCCGCCTATGCGCCGGAACTTTTTCTCCTGAATGACGCGCAACAATTTGACCTGTAATTCCAACGCCAAATCACCGATTTCATCCAAAAAAAGCGTTCCTTCCCCGGATTCTTCCAAATACCCTATGCGCCGATCTGTCGCTCCGGTAAACGATCCTCGCTCGTGCCCGAACAAAGCGCTTTCGATCAAAGTTGCCGGAATCTCCCCGACATTGACCGCTACCCAGGGCTTTTTTGATCGCGGTCCGCACTGGTGAATCGCCTGTGCCAACAATTCTTTTCCGGTTCCGGATTCCCCGACCAACAACACACGAGAATCGCTGTGCGGAATAACCCGGACAACTTCCCTGAGCGTTGCCGTCCAAGCCAACGATTCTCCCAGCAGTCGTTCCTGCAACTGTCGCAACAATGGCGATTCTGGACTTCGTTCAGCCAACAACTCCTGCAAACAGCTTCGCAGTCGTTCGGAATCCAGCGGCTTTTCCAGGAAATCTTTTGCGCCCAGAACATGCGCGCGCGCAGCCAGCGAGACGTCCAGTTCACCGCTTAACACAACCACAGGCAACTCCGGCCAATGCAGTTGGCAATAAGACAGCAGATCAAATGCTGTTGGGATGCCGGGCAATTCCCATAAAATCAGCACCACGGCAAATTCATTGCCGCGCGCCGCCAGAATTTGCTCAGCCGCATCACCCGTATGGCAAACTTCGACTTCTGTGCCGTCCTTGCCGAGCAGCTTGCAAGCCCGATCCGTATCCCGAATTGAATTGTCTATGATGAAGACTTTAGCCATGCTGAGCCAAGGGAATGAAATACGTCACGCTGTCTGGTTGAGATTCCGAACCGATTTGCAGCCGCCCGCCGCCACGCAAAGCAATGTGTTGAGCAACCGAAAGCCCCCAAGCCTGACCGAATTGCCCATCGTTTTGCCATTGCTTTTCTTGAAGACTTCTTTTGGTTTGCTCATCAAAACGAAACAATTCGCCGCTAAAAATAACCTGGGCATATGTGGCCGTGGTTTCGATTTTGACTTCCAAGGTTCGCTTTTTTTCCGATTCAAAATAACTGGTTAATTCACACAATGCGCCGAGAATCAACTCTTTGAGCACCATTTTTACATCCTGATAAAAGCTCCGCACTTCAATATCCTGCACGGAAGGAAGGGCCATCTCAACCTGCCTCACAATCAAACTTGGCGTCAACTCCACTTCAAGTTCGCTTAACAATTCAGCAACATAATATTTTTGAGGCTGCTCTTCTTCTTTCGGCCACATCCCTTTCGGCAGCAGGTCTTGTAAAGCCGCCCAGGCTTGCTTGGATTTGCGGACTGACACCACCATGGCTTCCAGATAACGCAGCAACGAATCTTGCGCATCTGTTCGCGCATTCAAGCCCAAACGCTCCCCCAGTTCTCCTTCCAGTTGTTCGACGTTATGAAACACTTCCTGCGTCAAAGCCGAAAAGCAGGACCCAAACCGATAAGCCCAGCCTTGCGCGTCATAAGGAATCGTTTCGCGTAACCGATGGTCCAACGTCTCGTTGTTCAGCTTTTCCAGCACCCGTTTCCACGAAGCCAGGATTCTGTCTTGCAATTCGCTTCGCTCAAATGGCTTGGGAACAAAATCCAACGCTCCGCCACGAAATCCGCGCGCAACATAACTGACATAATTTAAAACCGAAATAATAACTGTCTCAATTACCGAATCAGAGGCACGGGCTTCAGCCAAAATCTTAAAACCATTTTCCGGATCTTCTTCCAAATCGCCCGTCTTGGCTGGCAAACTCAAATCAAGCAACATTAAGTGATAAGGTGTCTCATTTAATGTTGCTTGCGCTAGTTTTTCCAGCGCGTCTGCGCGGGAAGCGGCAATATCAAAGCTGAAGCGTTCGATTCCCAACCTACGCTTTTCATCTGATGTAATGTCCTCTAAAGACGACCTGATGCTTTGGACTGTTTTTATATCATCTTCAACGATCAAGACTCGAACAACCAGTTGTCTCTGCATCCTGACGATCAATTGTTTTTGATACTCAGGCATAAAATGTCTCCTTTGTTCGCCAATGGCAAAGTTACAACAGCACGAGTGCCAACTCCCGGTTCGCTGTCATATGTGAGGTTTCCGCCCTGAGAATAAAGCAAATTTCTGGTGATTAAGATTCCAACACCGCGAAGCCCTCTGGTATCCAGCCAGCCCTCAAGAGCCGCCTTTATCCTTTCACGGCTCATACCGACGCCGGTATCAACAATGACGACTTCAACATTCTTTCCGTCATCGGAAAGCTTTGCACTTGCGGTGATTTTCTCTCCCAACGGCATTTCAGGATTCTTTTGTCGAATTGCCTTCACGGCATTATCTAAAATATTAACGAAAGCTTGCTTGGATAACACCGAATCCGCATAAACAAACAAACTGTCGTTTTGTATGGCGGTCAAGTCAATTTCCAGATTATTGTCTTGCACAAACTTTTTTTCGCTGGAACTTAACCCGGTCCAGGCTTGCTCAAGCAAAGTCAGCAATGATTGATTACAACATTGGGGGCGCAGAATTCTTTCGCCGTAATCAATGACCAGGCTTTTCATCACCGCTTTGGCATCTCTGGCGACTGTCAGCATTTCGTCTGCTTGTTCGTCTGCGATTGCAGGCTTCCTTTTGATTGATTGGGCAATGTCAAGTATGTGCTGGACAGAATGTCCAAGCCGGTGAGCATGCTGAAATGCGATGGCTCCAGCCCCTTGAACAGCACGCATTGGCAACTCGCTTCTGGCTTTAAGCTGATCGGAGCGGTAAGCGGACCCAATCATAGCGCCTAACGTATTAAGTAAACTTTCGTCATGCTCAACATCACTTGAGCCAATCTGCCCCGCCCCAATTGTCCAATCCAGGTCCAAAACTCCTAGTAGTTCGTGTTTGCTAAAAATAGGAACGCAGGCTCGATGAACTAACCCTTCAGTAGCAACGTGGGCAGCTTCAGAAAGCCTACTTGGATCTAACTCAACCCGCTCGACAGGAACGACAGGCGGTATCCCTGGCTTAAAATTTTTTCTGACGGATTCTTCAACCAGTTTCAGCAATGGCGCTCCCTTTTCAGGTGGTTCCATTTTCACAGGCTCTGCTAATTTCCCGACACGCCGATACCCGTCAACCCAGAACACATGTGTTTCATCATCTAACACTTCAATTCTGTAAAAATTCGCTCGCCGTGCGCGAAAGGATTTCAACATTTGCTGACAAACCTTTGCCTCAAATGTGCGCGGGTCGTCCGATTGTGCCAAGTAGTCGTATACCTTTTGGCGCCGATTTGCTTCGTTCGCTCGACGCCGTCTTTCTCGATTGCTTCGCAGAACATGCACCAAGCCCGCAATATCCGAAGCGCCTTCAAGCAATGCTGCCTCATTCAGCACCGAAAATCCGCTCAATCCATCATCATGTCTTCTTCTATAAAGCGTTAAATAACCAAGTGTTCTCCCGCCAATTTGCAATAACAAGCCAATGGCCTCCACTTTGCTTTCCGGCGGGAACTCAGGCCCCAAGGTTTCTTCCCAATAAGAAGGCTTCTTGCCCGTTGCCTTATAGATTTCAATAACGTCGGGAATGATGGCAGGTTTCTCTGCCGTAGCTTTTGTTCCAGTCCAACTATCATTCAGCTTATGGTGAGCTGCGTGCTTCCATTCCGGTTTTTTCCACCCATACTGTGCACGCAAGACATAACGTTTGCGATCCTCATCCAGTAAATAAAGCGATCCCCACTCAGCTTGAGCCTGTTTGCAGAAACGCTCAACGGCCTTCCTTAACTCGCCGCTGTAATCACTCAAGTCCGTAATGTCGGATAAACGTGGACTGGCATTGGTCAGGAACTCCAGTGTGCGCTTGCTTCTAAAGTGCTCAACCAGGAACCCGACTCGTTTGCCCAAAGCAAGCAGCGCCATTTCATGGGCAAGGGTAAAAAACCATTTCTTGGTCGAGCCCAGGCTGAGTGCCCCAAGCTTATTGCCATTTCCATCTTCAAAAGCGACGGACGCATAAGATTTTATTTTACCTAAAGGGTCTTCCTGCCCATTGCTGCGTTCAATATCTTTGTTTCTCATATTCCGAAATGCCGGGTCTTTCTTGGCCCGATTCAGAATCGTGACCCCACCTTTTACATATGCCTGACAGATCGGTGCACGATCCCAAAAATCAAGCTCAGGGCGCGTCGTGCCTGCGGTATAGGTGTCTCCGACACCAGCTACCATCACGAGCTTCCGCCTTTCAGTGTCCGCCAATCGAATATGTCCTGTATCAAGCTCGAAAGCTTCTACAGCCTTGGTTATTAAATGCCGTAAGGCTTCATCGAGGGATTTCTTTGACAAACTTTCAGTCAGCACGGGATCAAGTTTTCGCCCAATATCAGCTTCTTTCCAGTTCAGTAGACGGTTCAGACTAGCGCCAATAATGGAAACCAATGAATCCAAAACTTCTTTTTCACGTTCACCTAGTTCTTCTATGGTACCGAGGTCAACGTGCAGTGTGCCTAGCACCTGCTCCTTAAACTGGCGAAGCGGCGCGACGTATAAACTAACCAGACCAGCCTTTCGTACGGCAGGCTGATCACATCCATTGCTCGGATCGCGAGCATCAGCAATAAACTCTCCTCGTTTTGTTGAATTATTGCGTGATTCTCTAACAACGCGCGAAACCAGATACTCACCTTCTCCAAGTTGTTTCAAAACCAGCCGACAGGTTTCTTTAACGATTTTCTTGAAGCGTTTCCCACGGGCATGTTTGGCTTTGACGTACTCCAGTTCCCCATCCTTCAGCACTAAGGACAGCATTCCGCCCCGAAAACCTGCTTGAATAATGATTTCCAGTGCCTTTTCAATCGCTTCGCTAATGTCTTCCGTCTCCGACATTTTCGGTGCATATTCAGCTAGCGCTCTGAAGCCGTGGTGCATTGGCGTGCGTTCCCGGAGTTCATCACCGAAAACCACGCAGGTCATCCCGCCGTTTCCAAATACCGACCTGCCTGTGCCGTCTTCCCCGACTTCACCATCAACAAATCCGCCAAGACAGGGAGTTCCTGTTTCTTCTTCCAGCAGCGCAAGCGTTTGCTCAATGTCCACCCCGGCGGCTTCATAAAACAACCGCCAGGCGTTGCAGATGAACATTATTGCAACCAGATGCTTTTGATCGAGGATCCGCTCTTGCGCATGTCTGACGCAGGCCACAGTGGCTTTAAGAATTTGCGCCTGTTCCGGTTTCAGGAATTCGAAGTGCTCCCCCACATGAACTTCATAACTGAGCCTGATTGAGGTGCCATCTACGATCCGAGGAACATCTATTTGCGGCTCCATGGATGTGGAAAGTTTGCCCAGCATCACAAAGCCGCCAATCTCTTTGAGCACCTCTGCAGGAGCCTGGTTTCCATCAAACTTTGCGATAGTGAATTTATCCTTTCCGAGTTTAGCAACCCGCACGACTCGCCCCGTAGGCGTCAAGCCATGTTTGATGCTAATTCCGACAGGCACACCGGACGTCACACAGGCTGTGACGATGGAGTCATTGAGCATTTCCCGATTGCCAAACAACGTTTGTTTTCCTTTTGCTTTCAATTCATTCGCATACGAAACGCCACCCGCAATCCGTATTCGGGCACGCACTTCGGATCGCAGCCGGCGGTGCAAGACGGGAGCAGGATAAGGAACAACCCCCGAGGCATCTCCAAAGCCGGGTAAGAAGGTAAGCAAAATGCGGTCAGCCAAGGGATTCGGATCTTTAACATTCAAATCGAACTGGCCCAGCAGGGATTTGATTGCCACATCTGTATTGTGGCGAGCCGATGTTCCTATGCCAATCCGCGCATCTATCAGCCGGGATGCCAAACAGATCAACAACACCCCTTGTTTATGTACTCGTTTGCCAGTGACTGGGTCTTTGAATACGGCAGCCGCGACAGAACTGCCCAGCAGAGGGACATCTTTCACAGGCATGTCGTTTTCCTGCAAGTATTTGGCGAAAGCCTGCTGGATTCCCTCAATCAGGTTGGCGGCATCCACCTTTTCCAGGTAGGCGGCGGAAACCAGCAGGATCAATAATTTTGGCGGGAATTGTTTTGGGTCTTCCTGTTTCGCAAGGTGCGTGATGCATTGCTGAGCGAGGGTTTGCCCATCCTCTTCGGCTGAGTTTTGTGGCGCAGTTAGATGGCCGTATCCAACTGTTAGATAATTCGCTCTGGGTTCTTCCGGATCCGCCATAATCTCCTTTCTAGACGTCAGAGCATGGAATGCAGCTCGTTTGGTTGTGGCTGTTATGGTTTCGTAGTTCTTTCAACCGCCATTTCGCGCTTACCGCTTATCAAACAATGTGCCAGCCTTTTTTCCCCTATTCTTGCCATCAAAGCCTTCCCCGTCAGGGAATTGAATCCCTGAATCGAGGAAACCAATGGATGACCAAGGTCAAAAAATCTGGCAATTGCGCTTGTTCAATGCCGCCTATTTTCGTAAAACAACCGCCATGCACTCTCAAGCAAAATATGGACTGATCGCCGGGAATGGGCGCTTCCCTTTCCTAGTTCTGGAAGGCGCGCGCGCCGAAGGTGTGGAAATGGCCGTCGCCGCCATCAAGGAAGAAGCGGATTCAAACATTGAACCGCTGGCGCGCGTCGTGGAATGGATCAGCGTCGGCCATCTGAACAAGCTGATCAAATTCTTCAAGCGCGAAGGCGTGACCCACGCGATTATGGCCGGACAGGTCAAACACGTGCAGATTTTCAAGCTCAATGCCCTGCCCGATTTACGAATGGCAAAGATGCTGGCGCGGTTGAAACGGCGCAACACCGATGCTCTGATCGGCGCGGTCTGTGACGAACTGGAATCCGAAGGCATTCAGTTGATTGACTCGACAACGTTTTTGCAGCCATTGCTGGCTCGCGCCGGAGTGCTGACCAAACGCTCGCCGGACAAAAACGAAGCGGCAGACATTGAATACGGCTTGCACGTGGCGACAGAGCTTGCGCGGTTGGATTTAGGCCAAACCATCGTCGTCAAGAATCAAGCCGTCGTGGCTTTGGAAGCGATGGAAGGAACCGACGCGACCATCCGCCGAGCCTCTGAACTTGTGAAAGGTCGCTCGCTGACCGTCATCAAAGTCGCCAAGCCCAATCAGGATATGCGGTTCGATGTGCCGGTGATTGGGCTAAACACGATGGCTACGCTGATAGAATGCAACGTGACGGCAATGTCGCTGACGGCTGACAAAACATTGATCTTCGACCGCGAAGAAACTCTGACCTTAGCCAATCAAAACAAAATCTCCATTGTCGGCAGATGAGGTTTCAGCCCGCGAAGGGACAGATGAGATTTTAGCCCGCGAAGGCGGGCAGTAAGAAAGTAGCCTGGGGTGAAGGCGCAACGCGCCGCAACCCCAGGAAAGTTCCAATTGAATCAACCGTCGGCAGATGAGGTTTCTGCCCGCGAAGGGACAGATGAGATTTTAGCCCGCGAAGGCGGGCAGTAAGAAAGTAGCCTGGGGTGAAGGCGCAACGCGCCGCAACCCCAGGAAAGTTCGAATTGAATCAAGGGAGCCTGCGGCAGCAGGCGGCAGCGGTTCGTTATGACGCCGGTACTCATGGTGCCTGTCGCCCGCTCTCGCAGGCTTGCTCCTCAAATCGCCTTGATTCCCAGGGGTCCGCGCTATCGCGCTACCCCCCTGGGCTACTGTCTTTTGCCTGCATTCGCAGGCAAAAACGCGAAAGTGACGCCACCGACAAATTTCCTCTGCGCTTCCGGGACAAAACCTGATTGGCGCTAGCGAGGCTCTTCCAGCGTCTCGATCAGGAAGAGGATTTCCGCCGCCATCGAGAAGTCCAACTCCGGGGCGTCGGCGAGGCTGCGGTCGCGGCTGCCGGCGACGATGGCTTGGAGGGCGCGGATGAAAGTCTGCGCGTGACTCGGTGCGTCGGGATCGGCGGCGAGTTCCTGAAGCCCAGACACGGCGTCGTTCGGGTCGCCAGCGAGCAGGGACTGAGTCACGGCGAGGCTGATGCGGCCTTTCCTATCGTGGTTCTCACCTCCATCGCGGCGGTAAGCGAGGTAGTAGGCGATGGCCTTGCGCTTCGCCTCTGCGGCGGCTGCGGGGTTGCCAGCGTCCGTCTCGATGTCGGCGAGAATGGCCCAGGACGCCCACGGTGAAGACGCATGGCCGAACTGCGCGTCGCATTCAATCGCCCGGCAAATTTCCTGTCGCGCTTCGTCCAGGCGGCGGAGCTTTCGCAGGGTCACAGCGAGGTTACTCCTCGCGAAGCCTTCCTTCGACACATCGCGAATTTCGACATACTTGTCTGCGGTTTGTCGGTGGAAGGCGATGGCTTCCTCCAGGCGACCGAGGACATCGTCATACAAGCTCCCCAGTTGCCCGAGCGTAGCCGCCTGCCCGGCGACATCTCTGAGCCGCACGTTGATCGCTAGCGATTTCCGGTAAGAATCCTCCGCCGCTTCCGGCTGGCCCACATACTGATACACCGTGCCGACCTGATGCCAGATCGCGGCGACGGAGCCGGGTTCGTCCAAAGCGGTGAACCGCTCGAGCGCATGGGCAAACATCGCCAGCGCCTCCGGGTAGCGGCGCTGTTGTATGCGGACGCTCCCAAGCAGAGCTTTGCCGACGGCAACATCCCGGTCGGCACTGAGTTGTTCGGAAACACGGATGGCCTCTTCGTAGAACGCCGCCGCTTCGTCGAGTCGGCCCAGAAGCAAAAGACAATTGCCTTGTTCCGTGAAACAGACGGACGCCATCCTTTCCGCGCCCTTGACGGGACGCTCCGTTACCACGGCCTCGTAGCGCTGGCGGGCCTCGTCCAGCAGATGCAAAGCCTGTTCCGAACCGCCAGCCCTCTGGAGCACGAGGGCCAGGAGGAAACAAGCCCCCGCCAGATCGTAATCGGCGCCGGGATAGGCCCGCCCGCCAGCCGCCCGTGCGTGCTGGAGCAAAGCTTGCGCGCCCTCGAACGCCACGCGCAATTGCCCGCCGTAAAGCTGCTGCTCGATGCGGGTCCGTGTCGCCTCGAACCGCGCGTGATTCCAGGCGGTGCCCAGCGACGCCGACGCCGCGTCGCGCACCTGCCCCACGCGCTCCAGCAGCCGTGGCTTACCGGCATTTTGCAGCAATTGGTAGAGCGAAGTGGCCAGACCGATCGTCGCCTCCGCATCCCTCGTGCGTTGCACCAAGTCGAGCAGCGCAAAGAGGTTCGGCAGCTCCAGCACCGTCAGCGTCGCGGCGACTTCGGCATTCTGGCTTCTCTGCTGCACGAGGAAGTCGGCATACTCGCCCATCGCCTCGACCCAGTGGAAAGTGAGCGCCTCGCGTTCCGTCGCGTCCATCTGCCCGCGCAGGTAAGGGCAGAGCGCGGGATTGAGTGTGAGATTGAGTGTGAGATAGTTGTAGCGGTTCGGCGTCGCCAGCCCCGTCTGGATCAACTCGCCCGTCAGCGAGACGAAGTCCTCCACTTCCCACTCCATCATTGGGCAAAGCACCGCCGGATGAACTGAGCCGTGAAAGACACCGAGCGCTCGCACCCGTTCGCGGTTCGCAGCGGACAAACGGCGGAGCGAAAGTTCGACGCTGGCAAAAACTGATTTCTCCTGGCTTTCGGGAGAGCCGACAGGATAGCGTTTGTCCATTTCCTGCATCAGCTTGACCAGATCGGCGCTGGTCTTTTCCACACCATCCTGCCGCAGCGCCGGAGCCAACAGCGCCAGCGTGCGGGCGTGGCCGTGGACGGCATCCACCAGCGATTCAATCGCCTCGCGCGCGGCATCCAGCGTCGCGCCCGCCCCGGCGCTGTCGTCCGCATTCAGTGCGCGCTCGACCAGCTTCACAGCGTCTTCGCGGCCGAGCTGGTGCAGTTCGCGGCGGTTGCGCTGGGCGTCGAACGGCGCGGGCAGCGATTCGCGGCTGGTGAACACAAGCCGCGTGTCGCCCGCTCGTAACAGGCGTTCGCACAGGGCGAGGATGGCTTTCAGTTCGCGGGCGGCGTCTTCGGTCAACGCTTCTGAGGTTTCCAGATAAGGCGGCAGCAGAATGCTTTCCATGTTGTCCACCACCAGCAGGGTCGCCTGTTCAGCAAGCGCGCGTTCGACGGGATGGATGGCTTTTTCCAGATCGCCGAACGTGGCCACGGAATAGTCCTTCCCCACCAACTGACGCCCGAAGGCATCGAGCACGGCAGCGGCGTGGCTGTGCGTTTCGACCGAAACGAACGCGGCGCGGCGCATCTGCTGGGAGCGAACCATCCAGCGGGCAAACTCTGCGGCCAGCGCGGTCTTGCCTTCGCCGCCCTGCCCGCGCACCACGGCGTAACGTTCCTGTCTGAACAACCGTTGCAGCGCCAACAGTTCACGGCTGCGCCCGATGAAGCCGGTTTCCGGCACAGGCGGCAATTCGCCCAGGCGGTTGTTGAGCCGCTCTTGGAAATCCGCCACCGTCTGTTTGCTGGGCGTAATTTTGAAAAGCTGCGGGTCGTCCTTTTCCTGGAAGAGCACGGGCACGAACCAGTCTTCCAGCCGCAATTCGCCTGAGCCGAAGATGCGTCCGCGAAAGGTGTCGTCTTTGAGCTGGCGCTGACCTTCGAGCATGGCGTCGCCCACGCGTTTACCCGCTGCAAGCGCCTTGTAAAACGATTCGACAAAACGGCGCGCAGTTTCGACCAGCACGCTGTGGCTCATAGCTATGACCGAGGCCACGCCGACTTTGAGCAGTTCGGAAGCGACAGACTCAGAAGCCTTTTCGGCCTGCGCGGTCTGGCAGGCTTCCAGAAAGACGAGGGGGATGCGGTGATCGCGCAGCAGCGATCCCAAGCCTGTGCCGTTTTCCGTGCTGTCTTGCGTGTAAACGGTGACGTGGCGGCGGTTTTCCAGTTTGTTGATGTCTTCAGTGTGTTCAAAGCACAGCCCGCCGAGTCCGACGGTGCGGTCATAAACGCCGTGGCCATTGAAGTGGACAACGTGATAGGGCTTTTTCTCCTGGCGGGCGCGGTCGAGTTCCACGCGCAGGGCTGGCAGCGTGGGCGGACTGAGTACGTGGAGCTTGACCAGGCCGGGTAAGGATTCCGTAGCCTCGACCAGCGGCAGCGCGCTGACACGATGGTCAATGTATCCGCACCAATCGTCTTCGGGGCGTGCCGTGACCAGCAGGATGCGGATAGGCGTGGCGACGACCGGCACGGCGAAGCCTTCAGTCGCCGGCAGCCTGCGGCGAACGCGAGCGGGTTTCGCGCCTTGAAACAGAAAACTCTTTCCGTCGTGCAGCAATTCCCACGGCAGACCGAGCAAGAGCGTGGCGGCTTCTTTTGCGATTTTGACGTCGTCTTCGGACGCGCCCGCTTCGAGCGAGGCGTCCACATGAACGGAAAAGCGCCGCCCGGCGTGGTCGCCGATTTTGGCCCAGGCCTGCATGACGTTTTCTCTGTGCGCGGCAGGCAGCGCCGCTTCGTGCAACATCTGCCCCCACTTCACCAGATTCTCTTCCACATTCTGCGCGCGACCTGCGAAGTAGTGGCTCGGCCAGACGGCGTATTTTTCCAGATACCAACTCAGTTCCTGGGCTTCGATGGGGCCGATGGGCGCGACGAGTCGCCAGCTTTGCGCGCTGCGAACTTCGGGCTGACCCGGCGTCGCCGGTTCATAAATCAGCCGGGCGCGGGCGGAGGGGCGACGGACGCCGTCCTGTTCGTGGAATTTCAGATCGGTGAGTTCGAGGACGAGTTCTTCCAGCGGCTCGGCTTTGGGTTGCGGCGTGGATTCAACATCAGCAAGTTGGCGTTTGCCCAATGCGGCAAGGATTGAATTCATCGCCGCTTCGATGCCACCCGCGTCACTGTTGACGGGAATATAAGCCGGTTGCTCGCCCCCGAAAAATTGCTCCAGCACGCCAAGCTTGGTTCCGTTCAGCGACAGCGGAATGATTGGAAACCTGCCCTTTTCGCGCTGCTTCTGAATCGTTAAAGCGTGGGTCAATTCCATCCCGACCCATTTCGACTGCAAAGCGTCCGGGCTGACCACGACTATGTAGGCCGTCGCGTCGTCAATGGCTTTCTGAACCTCTGCCCAGAGCAGATCGCCGCCGCGCAGTTCACGCGAATCAATCCATCCGGCTTGTCCGTGATCGGCAAGCGCGGCGCGCAGTTCGCGCACAAACGAGTCGTCTTGCGTGCTGTGAGAAATAAAAAGCTTGGTCATAGCTGATGCGTCCGGGCTGCTGCTGTTGATTGTCGTGCGCAATCTTCGCTGAAGAATCGAAACGAGTGCGCCGTATGCCCTGGATGTCGAACGGGCGGGAGTATACGCGCGGCATATAGTCGGGACAATCCATTTCTTAACCGTTGCGGCGATGTGAGGTTTCGGGCAGATTGGAAAATCTGCCCTACTTGCGTGGTTGATTTTCCGTCGGCGAAAGCGGAGATTGTGGAAAGAAGGAGAGGAATTATGAAAACCACACTTCGACACAATGTTGTCATTATCGGTTCAGGTGCGGCGGGTTTGACTGCGGCAATTTATGCTGCGCGCGCAGAGCTTCGTCCGCTGGTGATTGAAGGCTTACAGCCCGGCGGGCAACTGACCATCACAACGGAAGTGGAAAACTTTCCCGGCTTTGCCAAAGGGATTCAAGGGCCAGAACTGATGGAAGAGATGCGCCAGCAAGCAGCGCGCTTCGGCACAGAGTTTCTGGCCAGTCAAATCAATCAAGTGGATTTGTCACGCCGTCCGTTTCAGCTTTTCACCGATGATTCCGTGATTGAAGCTGACGCGTTGATCGTTGCTTCCGGCGCATCGGCCAAATGGTTGGGAATTCCGGGCGAAGCTCCTATGCCGCTGGGGCTCGGTGGATTGGGCGTTTCAGCTTGTGCCACTTGCGACGGCTTCTTTTTCAAGAACAAGCCTATTGTCGTCATTGGCGGAGGCGATACGGCGATGGAAGAAGCGACGTATCTGACGCGCTATGCCTCGCGCGTCACGGTCATTCATCGGCGAGATACGCTTCGCGCCTCAAAAATCATGCAGGAAAAGGCTTTTAGCAATCCAAAGATTGATTTCATCTGGAACACCGAAGTCCTTGAAATTCTAGGCTCGCGAGAAAAGGGCGTCACCGGCGTCCGCTTGCTGAACACCATTACCAATCATGAAACAGTTTTTGATTGCGAAGGAGTCTTCGTTGCCATTGGCCACAAACCCAACACAGACTTATTTGGCGGGCAATTGGAATTGGATGGCGCGGGATACATCGTCACCAAAGGCCGTACAACGAAAACAAACGTGCAGGGGGTGTTTGCCTGCGGCGACGTTCAGGACTCGTCGTATCGCCAGGCGATCACCGCTGCCGGAACCGGCTGCATGGCGGCGATTGATGCGGAACGCTTTCTCAGCCATTAGGCAAAAGCTCTGCTGAGCATTCTCCTTTTCATTTTCCATTTGTCATTTTCCCTCTGTCAGTTGTCATTGGTCATGGTCTGTTTGATCAATGACAAATCAAAAATGGAATATGGAAAATGAAACTGCGCTTTTAATCTTCCAAGTCAGATTTTCTTCTATTGCTTCGCAAACGGCGTAACGCGCTCAATGCTGGTTTTGATGTCGGCGTTGCTGCGTCCGCCCGCTTCGTAAGCCTTCGTGTAAGACTCTAAAGCCTGCGGATAACGCCGCTGGTTTTCATAAACGTAGCCCAGATAGTAGAGCGTGTTGGCGTCGCGTGGATTGAGCTTATCTGCGTTCGTAAACATTTCAGCGGCGCGCGGCCACGACTTGTTCTGCGCCAATGCAAACCCAAGATTGAAATAAAGAGTCGCGCTTGGCGTTTTCGCGCTCTCAACGGCTTTTGACAGCGCAGCCTCTGCTTGCGGATAACGTTTGGTCGCCAGATAGGCTCGGCCCAATAATTCTGAGGCAGCCGAATCATCCTTCACATTTTTCAGGTTTGTGGCAACGCGTGTGGCTTCGTCGTAAAGCGTCGTGGCTTTTCGTTCGTCGGTTTCCGCTCCGGCATACCGCAGCAAGGTTTCAGCCAGCAGCCCCAGCATTTCAGCATTTTGAGGCTGGGTCACCAAACCGGCGCGTAACGTGGCAATCGTTTCCGTCAACTTGCCCGTGCGAAATTGCTGGACGGCGAGAAAGTAAAACGAATCGGCATCTTTGGGATCGAGTTTTGAGGCTTTGCGAAATGCTTCGGCGGCTTCTTCGGGACGATTCAAATTGGAATACACAACGCCAAGCAGATGAAAATTGACGGCGACATTCGCTTGGGATTTCGTCAAGGTTTCCACATACGGCAGCGCCTTATCGAATTGATTCTTTGCCAGGTGCGATTGCGCCAACGCGCGGAACAAATCCGGATCAAGCCGATTGTCTTTGCGTTTCAGTTCCAGCGCTTTTTCCAGGGGCGCAATCGCGGCACCGAAATCTTTCAATTGATAGTAAGAAAGGCCGACATATTTCCAACTATCAGGGTGTTCCGGATATTCAGCCAGAACCTTTTCAAATTCTGCGATGGCTTCTCGAAACTGGCCTTGTTTATACAGCGAAACCGCACGTTCCCAATCAAATACAGCGGCAAAGGCCGTCATAGAAATCGCTACCAATAAAGCTACAACTAGAATTTTCCTCATAACCGATCCTTCTTTGAATTACGTATCTGCTATCGGTTGAACGCATTGCGCCTTTCCAGGTTGCACCATAGACAACGAACTGCGGAAAAATCAAAGAGCCTGAGTTCCGTAGAATCTCAGGCTCTTCATAAACTCACGAAGTTGATGCGTCTTTTGCGCTTAGCTTTGGTCTTTTTTTGCCGCCATTCGCTTTCTAGCCAGCAAGGCACCAAGCCCGGCTCCGAACAGAAGCAATGTGCCCGGTTCCGGAATTTGCGTTGGCGGCGGCGTCGGTGAGGGAGGCGGCGAAGGCCCAACCGTGGGACTTACCTGTGGGCTGGGAGGCGGAATGATGATTGTTGGTGACGGTTGCGGATTATTATCGCGATCAGGCCGACACAATACAGCGCACAAAATTCCTCCGGCGACAATTGGCGGAATGATCCACCACAAAGCCGGACCAGGCCCGCGAAACGCTGCTGGCGCAATGGGTTCGACGCAATTTTCTTCGCAAATGATTCCGGGGCCATATCGGACAATTCGGCCATCCGGCAAGCGAACAAATTCCGGGTGCGTGGCGCTTTCCTGCGCAGATCCTGCTTGCTGGGCCTGCTGTGATTGCCCTTGCTGATTTTGCTGTTCCAGTGCTTGAGCGGATTTCGGAGCCGATACGGCTGTGGCAGGTTGTCCGCTTCGATCCTGCCGCAACTGACGATACGTGATTGAATCAGCCAGCACAGACTGAACCGCAATCGCCCATATCAATAAACAAATGCTGAATCCACGGAAACGTGTAACTGCTGTTCGTAAGGGTGACATACTTAATCTCTGTCTGTTCTCTCGTTGCCGGGATTTTGTTAAGGGCGCGCACGTTCCCGGCCACTAGTAATTGATGGGGGGCATTATAGAAGCAACGCTATCTTGTGGCAATCGCAATATTTGCGGCTTACTGGGACTCTTCCCTGGCTCCGTCGGAGGCTAAACAAACGTGACATTCCGGTTTTGTCTTTGTCACCCATTCGTAGGCTTCCGTAACTTCGGCAATGAAATTTTCCACGCTTTCAGCCTTAACCAGATTCACAGTGCATCCACCGAAACCGCCGCCAGTCATCCGGGCGCCGTAAACTCCTTCGCAACGTCCTGCGATTTCGACTAACAAATCCAGCTCTCGGCAACTGACCTGATAATCTTCGCGAAGGCTTTCGTGCGAGGCATTCATCAGTTTGCCGAACTGTGGCAGATTACCGAGCTTCAAGGCCTCCACTGCCGCCAGCGTGCGAGCATTTTCGGTGATGATATGGTTGGCTCGGCGGCGAATCACTTCCGGCAACGCATCAGCCCATTGATCAAATTCTTCCAGTTCAACATCCCGCAAAGACCTGATTCCCGGCAAATGGCCTGACAACCGGCGCACGGCTTCTTCGCATTCGGCCCGGCGCTGGTTGTATTCGCCCGCAGCCAGATCGTGTTTGACCATTGAATTGACGATGACAACACGCGCTTCGCTGAGGTTCATCGGAACAGCTTCGTATTCCAGACTTCGGCAATCAATTTTCAGAGCGAAGTTCTCGATTCCCAGACAAGCAATGAACTGATCCATCACGCCGCATTGCGTTCCGGCGAATTCCTGTTCGGCTCGTTGAGCAGTCAACGCAAGAGCAACCAAATCAACCAGATGATCTGAAATTTTCAGCCATGCAAAGCCAACGGAAATTTCGAGTGCCGCCGAAGAACTCACGCCCGCTCCCATCGGAACATCGCTATCAATCAGCAGATCGGCTCCGCGAAGGTGGAATTCTTTCTGCAAGAAACCAGCCGCCATTCCGCGAACGTGATTTGCCCAATCACTGCCAGGCTTCAAATCAGCGCTCAACTCAAATTCAATCTGATCGTCAAACGCTGTGGAAAGACAACGAACCAGCCCATCATTGCGCGGAGCGATGGCAACATACGTCCGCCGGTCAATTGCCATCGGCAGCACAAACCCTTCGTTGTAATCGGTGTGCTCGCCAATCAGATTGACCCGGCCCGGCGCTGAAAACAGGCGCGGCTCGTTACCGTAAAGCTGGCGAAACTGTTGTCTAAAATCCTGAAAATTCATTGTTGTCACGCAAAGTAAACCCACAACGAAATCACCGTCACGATCAGCACAAGCGCAAATGCCGCAGGCAATCTGCTTTGCCAACTGAAACCTCCAGCCGGAGCAACTTCTCCAATTGAAGTTTCAAATGTCAGGTCGGCAACTTTGTCGCTGGCGGGCGCGGGCGTTACCAAACTGACTGCCAGCAAAACGCCAACACAAATCACAAACATCAACACGGCGAAATGCAGGAAGTTCATGCCGACATAAAACTTCAAAAATCCGGTCAGCGGTTGGCCGGCGTAAATGACTTCCAAAATGAAACGAGCCGCGCCAAGAACGAAACCGACCATTAACGACGCTAGCGCTCCCTGAGAGTTGATCCGTTTCCAGGCAATGCCCAGCAGAAAGACTGCCGCAATGGGCGGTGACACATACGCCTGGACGCTTTGTAAATAAATCCACAGCTTGTTGCTGATGCGCCCCATCATCGGAATCCATAGCAGCGCCAGCACCACCATCACCAACGTCGCCAACCGGCCAACATTGACCAGATGTTTTTCCGAAGCTTCAGGCCGCAGCTTTTTATAAAAATCCATCGTAAAGATGGTCGAACTGGAATTGAACACTGCGCTCAAACTGGACATCAATGCCGCCAGCATTGCAGCGATCATCACGCCTTGCAAACCGGTTGGCATCAGCCGCGTTACGAGCAGTGGAAACGCAGAATTGGAATCCGCAGCCATTTCCGCCGGGTACAGCGCGCGAGCAATCATTCCCGGCACAACCAGCATAAACACCGGCAGGATTTTCAAAAACCCCGCGAGCGCCGTTCCGGCTTGTGCATGTTTGATATTCTTTGCCGCCAACGTGCGCTGAACAATAACTTGATCGGTACACCAATACCAGATACCAAGAATTGGCGCGCCGAAGAAAATCCCCGTCCACGGAAAATCATTGTCTGAAGACGATTTCATCATGCTGAAAAATTCCGGCGGCACAGAAGCCTGCAAGCCCGACCAGCCGCCGACTTTATCCAGACCAATGAACATCAGTACTAAAGCACCGACCACCAGAATCACGGTTTGAATGACTTCGGTGTAAATCACCGCCGCCATTCCGCCTGCCACAGTATAAATTCCCGTAGCGATGACCAGCGCCAGCGAGCTTTGCCACATCCCCCAACCCAGCACGGCTTTCAGCACAATCGCCCCGGCAAAAATGGCGACGGCAATTTTGGTAAAGACATAAGCGATCAGTGAAATTGTCGCCAGATACGTTCGGCAAGCCGGACTGTAACGCCGCTCCAGAAATTCCGGCATCGTGTACACGCCCGAACGCAGATAAAATGGCACGAACACCCAGCCGAGTAGCAGCACAATCAACGACGCCAACCATTCGAAATGCCCCGGAGCCATCCCGCTTGAAGCTCCGCCGCCCGCCAATCCGATAAAATGTTCGCTGCCAATGTTCGATGAAAACAGCGAAGCTCCAATCGCCCACCAAGCCACATCGCGACTTGCCAGAAAGTAATCGGTCGTCGTCCGCTCTTTGCGCGAGTGGTACCAGCCAATGGCAAAAATCACTGCGAAATACAGCGCCAGCACAACGTAATCAATCGTCACAAGACGCGTTGTGCCTGCCTGCAACAAGAAAATTGGGGGCATTATTCCTCCAGAAAATTGAGTTCACTTCTTCAGCCGGTAAAACCTGGCTCGTACTTTTTCGATCAGGAATTCATCTTCGAGCGTCCAGCCCCACTCGGATTTTAGCTCGGGGCGTTTGTGAGGCGTGATAATCAGCAAACAATCAGAAATTCTTGCCAATTGAAACAGCAGGGATGGCAGCCAGGACTCTTCGATCAAATGCATCGCAAAGCTGCAAACAACAACTGAGTATTGCCTTTCGCCAAGTACGCCTGAAGAAATTTCTTCAAAGCTGAAAACTTCTGCATGCTGGTCCGTTCGCTCCAAGTAAGCTTCACTGGTGTAAGGATCAATTCCGCCAATCTGCCGGGCTCCAAGCTCGCGCAATACCAAGGTGACTTCGCCGCTGCCACAAGCCAAATCGAGCACGTGGCTCAAATCCAAACTCCAACGACTGACGGCTTCGCGCAAAACTTCGGCAATAATTGGCTCGTGCGGGTTGCGGTATTCCGCGCCAAACTGAGCGTAGTAATTTTCGACGCCGTGCTGTTCGTACTGACAACGAAGCGCGCTTGATTCTTCCAATTCCTCTTCAGAAAATGGACGTGACATTACCGATTTCGACTGCTTGAAAATTGAACCTTAGGATGTGATAAATCGCCAGACGGTCAGGCCGTCTGAAACCGCGCACAGTCTAAGCGTAAGAATTCGGATACTCAATTGCTATGTTTGGAAAACTCATCGAAAACAAAATCCGTGAAGCGATGGAAGCCGGAGAGTTCGACAATCTTCCCGGCAAAGGCAAACCGATTGATCTGGAAGCGTACTTCTCAACGCCCAGCGATCTTCGGCTCGGGTATTCGGTGTTGAAAAGCGCGCGCTGTTTGCCCGAAGAAGTCGAGCTTCGCAAGGAAATCGAATCGCTGACCGAGCAACTTGCCGCTTGCACAGATGAACGCCAGCGTAAGAACTTGCAGGAACAGCGCATCAGCAAAACGCTCAAGCTGAACCTGCTGACGGACAGCAATCGTCGGCATCACGGCAAAAAAGCCTGAGCGCTGAAATTCGATGGGTTGACAGCCCGCGGCTTGATGAAGAAAATGCAAACCGTCGCGGAGACATGGCCGAGTGGCTGAAGGCGGCGGTTTGCTAAACCGTTGTAG
>CAZMXG010000125.1:0-23986 GCA_964570175.1 uncultured Heliomicrobium sp.
CAGCAGGTTTCACAACCAATCTGCGTTGGCGACAACTTCCTGGGCTGTTTCCGCAGAACGGAACAAGGCTATCCCAATGGCTTTGTTGCACCAGAACGCTTCAATCCGCTGACGGCGCGCGTCAATTTCACGCCGAAAGACACGCGCACGGCGTATGTTCAAAGCTGGCACTTGACCGTGCAGCGCGAACTGCCCTGGAAACTGTTGTTGGATGTCGGCTACGTCGGCAACCGCAGCAACAAACTGGTGATTCTGGCGGATTACAACCAGGCGCGTCCAAACAACACGACTGATCCGACGGCCGGAACACCGCTGCAACAGCGTCGTCCGTTCGCAAACTATTCATTCATTCAAGCGTCGTTCAACGGCGGATTCGCCAACTATCACGCCCTGCAAATCAAAACGGAGCGGCGTTTTTCCGACGGGCTGTACCTGCTGAACTCTTTCACCTGGTCGAAGGCGATGGACAACGCAGCCGGCCACCTGGAAGCCAGCTTCGGCGACAATTCGCGCGGCAACATCAAAAACCTGGCCAACGACAAAGGCCGGTCGAATTACGATCAGCCGTTCAACAACACAACCAGCGTCGTTTACGACCTGCCCTTCGGCAAAGGCCGCAAGTTCGCATCCGGCATTCCGACGGCAATTGATTACGTGATTGGCGGCTGGCGCACCACGTTGATCAATTCGCTCACCAGCGGATTGCCCGCAAACCTGACTTACAGCGCTGCGTCAGCCTTCCAGGTTGGCTCTTCGCTGACCTATCGCCCGAACCAGTTGTTGGCGGATTTGTACACGCCGGAAGGCCAGCGCGATCCCAGCAATTATCTGAACATCTTGGGTGTGGCGGTGCCGACTGACCGTTCGCAGCCGTTCGGCAATGCCGGACGCAACACGGTTCGTGGCCCCAACTTCTGGCAGGCGGATTTGGGATTGCACAAATCCTTCCCGGTCTGGCGCGAAAGCACCCGGCTGGAGTTCCGCATGGAAGCCTTCAACATCTTCAACCGCACAAACTTCCAGGTGCCGAATACCAGCGCGTCTGACATCCGCATTGTCAACGGCGCTCCGGCGGCTGGCGGGAACTATGGACGAATCACTAGCGCCTTCCCGGCGCGACAGATTCAGTTCGCACTGAAACTGTTGTTCTAACCATTCTCAAAGTGAGGCGATCTAACCAATCGCCTCACTTTCTTCATAAACACCCCTATGAAACCAAAACACTTTCTCCTCGCACTTCTCTCCTTGCTTGTTTCGCTTGCCGCAGCTTCCGCGCAAACCAAAACCGAAAACGTCATCCTGATCACTTTCGACGGAGCAAGAACGCAGGAAGTGTTCGGCGGGCTCGACCTGGAAATCCTGAAAGACAAAACCCGGCGCGGAAAAGTCGAAGATTCAGCGCTTTACAAAAAGTATTGGGCGACAACCGACGAAGAACGCAGAATGAAGCTGATGCCGTTTTTCTGGGGAACGCTAATGAAGGATCACGGTTCGATTGCCGGGAATCGCTCTCTCAGCAGTGCCGTCATGACCACAAACAAAATGTGGTTTTCATACCCTGGCTATTCTGAAATCCTGACCGGGCAAGCACACGATGATGTCATCAACAGCAACGATCGCAATCGCAACCCCAACACCAGCGTGCTGGAATTTCTGAAACGCAAACTGAAGCTCAACAAAAACCAAGTGGCGTTATTTGGATCGTGGGACGTGTTCAACTGGATCGGCGAACACGAGGAAGGCGCGGTCACCATCAATTCAGGTCACGAACCTTACGAACTGGCGGCAACCGCCGAACTTAAAGCTCTAAGCAAGCTGCAAAACGAAAAACTCAGCCCCTGGGACAGCGTGCGGTTCGATTACTTCACGGTTCGGTTTGCCCTGGAGCATCTGAAAAAGTATCAACCGCGCGTAATGCACATTGCGCTGGGTGAAACGGACGATTGGGCACACGGCGGCGATTATGCGCACGTGCTGAATTCGTTCAGCCAGAACGACCAGCAAATCAAAGAGTTGTGGGACTATTTGCAAAGTTCCCCGCGTTACAAAGGCAAAACGTCCATTGTTTTCACAACCGATCACGGTCGCGGCAAAACCATCAAAGACTGGACAGATCACGGCGAAAAAGTCCCCGAAGCCCAGTACATCTGGATGGCATTCGTCAGCCCTGACAGCCAACTCCGCGGCGAATGGAAAAATACAGAAACGATATACCAGAATCAGGCAGCAGCGACGTTGTGCCGCTGGCTGAATCTGGATTACAGCGAAAACAATCCGCAGGCAGGCAAACCCGTTGCCCGTCTATTCAACAAGTAAATTTGGCAGTATTTTCGACTGGTTTCATTTTCCATTTGCGATTTGACAGTTGCCATTTGTCATTACGACAGCGAACACCTTTCTTAATGACAAATGAGATATGACAACTGACAAATGGAAAATGAAACAGGGAGCGCACTGCTATGCCCCAAACCACCGCCCCACAGCGCCTGATTTCGATGGATGCCTATCGCGGCTTCGTCATGTTTTTGATGGTCGCGGAGGTGTTGCATCTGAGCCGTGTGGCTGCCGCGCACCCAAACTGGTTTTGGAATTTTCTGGCGCGCCATCAAACGCACGTCGAGTGGTATGGCGCAACGCTGCACGACCTGATCCAGCCTTCGTTTTCCTTTTTGGTCGGCGTAGCGCTTCCCTATTCCATCGCCAGCCGCGCTGCCAAAGGCGAATCCCAGGCCAAAATGTTTGCTCATGCCGCTTGGCGAGCGCTGATTCTGATTTTGCTGGGAGTCTTTCTGCGTTCGGTAAACCGGCTGCAAACCAACTGGACGTTTGAAGACACTTTGTCGCAAATAGGAATGGGTTATCTGTTCCTGTTCGCGCTCGGCTTTCGTTCGACAAAAGTTGTTTGGGCTTCGCTGGCTGTGGTGCTGATCGGGTATTGGCTGGCATTTGTCTTGTATCCACTGCCGCCTGCGGGTCTTGATTACACAACGGTTGGGGTTCCAGCCGATTGGCCGTATCACGCTTCTGGAATCGCCGCGCACTTCAACAAAAACAGTAATTTGGCTTGGGCGTTCGACACTTGGTTTCTGAATTTGTTTCGCCGCGAAAAGCCATTCCTGTTCAATGGCGGCGGTTACGCGACGCTAAGTTTTATCCCAACGCTTGGCACAATGATCCTGGGTTTGATTGCTGGACGTTGGCTGCGCGAAGAATCAACCGACAAAGCAAAGCTTCAGAAACTGTTGATCGCCGGAATCGCGGGCATCGCGCTTGGCTTGGCGCTGCACTATTCCGGCATTTGTCCTTCGGTCAAACGCATCTGGACGCCAAGCTGGACGATTTTCAGCGGCGGCTGGTGCTTTCTGTTACTGGCCGGATGTTACGGCTTGATTGATATGCTCGGTTACAAACGCTGGGCATTTCCGCTGGTCGTGATTGGCATGAATTCAATTGCAATTTACGTGCTGTCGCATCTGATTGACCGGTTTATCATCGCTTCGTTCCGCATTCATTTTGGCCAGAATGTGTTCAATCTGTTCGGCGAAGGTTACTCCTGGCTGCTGAGCGGTTGGGCAGCCATCCTCGTTTTCTGGCTGATGCTGTACTGGATGTACAAGAAAAAACTGTTTATCCGAATCTGACAACAACAAGAAATTTCTTTCCACGAAGGCACACGAAGTTTCACGAAGCAGGGTTGAACTTAATTCAAACAAAATCTTCATCCAGTTGAATCTTGTAAATCCTGTCTAAAAGTTTCTGGTTTTCGTCTCTTCGTGATTCTTCGTGTGACTTTGTGGAAGGATGCTTTCTGGCCACAAAACCCAATGACAAACAACAACGATCCATATCAACTCCGCCCAGAAGACGTTGCTGAACCGCCCGCAACACTGCTGGAATCCTTCAAGCGCATCGGTCCCGGAATGATCCTGGCGGCTTCTATCGTCGGTTCCGGCGAACTGATTGCCACAACCACGCTCGGTGCAAAGGTTGGCTACGCCGCGTTGTGGATCATTCTACTGAGCTGCTTCATCAAACCTGCCGTTCAGGCTGAAATGGGCCGCTACATCATTGCGACAGGCGAAACCGGCCTGGAAAGTTTCAATCACGTTCCCGGCCCACGGCTGAAGGTGAACTGGATTGTCTGGGCGTGGATTTTGATGACATTAATGACCATGTTTCAGGTCGGCGCGATGTTCGCGGGCGTGTCACAGGTGATGTTTCTGTTGACCGGGGTCAGCGTCAAAATCTGGATTTTGATCTTTTTGGCTATCACCTGGGCGCTGTTGCTTGGCGGAGGTTACGACCGCATTGAAGGCATTGCGATGGTCAAAGTCGGTTTGTTCACCGTGCTGACCTTTATGGCGGCGGTGTTGTTGATTCGCATGCCGCAATTCTTTTCGTGGGATGCGTTTCTGGGTGGGTTCAAGTTTCAACTGCCGGGCACAGGTTTCGCAGATGCCGTAGCAGTGTTCGGCATTACCGGCGTCGGCGCCAGCGAGCTGTTTATGTATCCGTACTGGTGCGTTGAAAAAGGTTACGCGCGCTTTACCGGCAAACGCGAAGAAACGCCGGCCTGGAATGCGCGCGCGCGCGGCTGGATTCGTGTCATGCACCTGGACATTCTCAGTTCAATGGTCATTTACACGGTCGCGACCATCGCGTTTTACATGCTCGGAGCGGGTGTACTGCATGGAATGGGACTGGTTCCAAAAGACAGCGAGATGATTTCGACCTTGTCCAACATTTACACGCAAACGCTCGGCGGTTGGTCAAGGTGGATTTTCTATGCCGGCGCAATCGTGACGCTTTACGGAACGATCTTCGCGTCGCTGGCAGCCAACACCCGAATCTTCGCCGACGTAGCCCGCTTGATGGGCTTTTTCAAGGCTGACGATGGTGAAGCTCGCGTGCGCTATCGCAAAGGCTTTTTGCTGACGTTGAGCATTGTTCCCATCGTGCTGGTGTTCAGCTTCCAGGATCCGGTTCAAATGGTGCGAATCGGCGGCATCGCACAAGCGATGATGCTGCCCATCATCGCTATCGGCACGCTGTACCTTCGTTATCGCCGGTTGCCAAAACAAATCATTGCCCCTACCTGGCAAACCGTCGGGCTTTGGATTGCTTCCATTGTCATCATCTGGCTGATGGGATATTCCGTCATCAAAGCTATCTTGGGAATGCTATGACCGAACAACGAATGTTGCTGGATAGTGAGTTTCAAATGCCCAGCTTCCGGCTGGATGGCCGCGTAGCCCTGGTCACTGGCGGAGGTCGTGGGCTGGGCGTTGGAATGGCTCAAGCCTTGGCGCACGCGGGAGCGGACATTGCTCTGGCGGCGCGCACCGAAAGCGAACTTGAAAACGCAGCCGAATTGATCCGAGCGATGGGCAGCCGCGTTTTGGTTTTGCCGACGGACATTGCTGACGTTGAAGCCGTTCGTGCGATGGTCAACCGCGCGGCTGAACACTTTGGACGATTGGATGTGCTGGTCAATTGCGCAGCCATCAACATACGCCAATCTGCCGAAACCTTTTCGCTGGAAGACTGGGATCGGCTGATGAACATCAACCTGCGTGGCTCTTTCTTCGCAGCGCAAGAAGCAATCAAAGTTATGCGAAAGCAACAATCCAGCCACAAAGGGAAAATCATCAACGTCAGCTCCATCGCTGCGGAAATCGTCGTTCCCAATGTTACGCCTTACGCGACCAGCAAGGGCGGCATACGCCAGATGACGCGGGGCTTGGCAGTGGAACTGGCGAAAGAAAACATCTGTGTCAACGCCATCGCTCCGGGCCGTTTCTGGACAAAGATGACCGACAGCGTTTTTTCAAAGCCAGAGCTTTACGACAGCGCCGTCAGCGTGATTCCGATGGGGCGGCCTGGCATTTCGTCCGAACTGGCTGGTGCAACTCTTTTGCTTGCTTCTGATGCTTCGGATTACATCACCGGTCAAACGATTACGGTTGATGGCGGATGGACAGTTGGTGTGGCAGTCAAGGCCTAACTCTTTCCGAATTACAAACCTCAAAAACAAAGACGTCCGTTTTGGCCAGATTGCCGGCAAAACGGACGTCCTTGTTTGAATCGTAAGAAGTTTATCGGCCTGAAATCAGCTACTGGCCTCTCATCCTTCTGACGTATTGGCTATCCACACCGTGGATTTTCAGCTTCACCAAATCATCAGCGCTCAGGTTATTAAAGCCTGCATCTTTCATCTCGCGGATGAACTTGCCATTGATCCCGTGAATTTTCATTGTGATCAGCTTGTCCACCGGAATGTTGTTGAAGCCAAACGATTCCAAATCCTTTACATACTCGCCGTTGATGCCGTGAATCTTCATCGAAACCAGCTTGTCGAAGGGCACATCATTGTACCCAAGACCTTGAATGCCTTTGATGTACTCTTCATTGATGCCATGAATTTTCATCGTCAACAGCTTGTCCACAGGCAAATCCGCATATCCAAGTGATCTGGCTTTGGTGATGAATTCTTTATCCACGCCGTGAATTCGCATGGCAATCAGCTTATCCACAGGGACCTGTTTGTATCCGGCAGATTCGATTTCGCGGATAAAGTTGGCGTCGGCGCCGTGAATGCGCATAGCAATTAACTTGTCTATCTCGACCTTTTCATACCCCATGGATTTCAGTTCGCTGATAAACCGCGTGCCGACATCGTGCAGAGTCATAGTAAAGAGTTTGTTGGTGGATAATTCGCCATAACCCATTGCCTGCAAGGTGCTGGCAAAACTTCGGTTGGGAGAAAATCTGAAATCACCAACGCCTTTGCCATTGGCGAACAAGCCTGTGAACACGACCGAGCCAGCTTCGCGCTGCAAACTGAATTGCGCGTTTGATCCGGCGTTCGGATTCAATCCGGCAAACTCATTGATCGGAAAATCCGAACTCATTTGCCAGTGACCTTTCCTATTTTCGGAGTCGGCATTCAGCGACAGCCAGAGCATTGTACCTCTGGGCGTTTCTTTCACTTTGGCTGTCCAATCGCCGGAAATGTTTTCCTGCGTCAGAGCAACTTCAGTCCTATTCACGCCATGCGCCAGCAATGCAGCGGCACAAGCAATAGCAATCGCGCTAACAAGCAAAATTTTCCTGATCATCTTTTCCCTCCGCAGTTTGTTGTTGATCGGCGCTGGCAGTTTGTCAGCGTTTTTCTTTCAGCAGGATTGAATCAATCCCATGAATTTTCATTTCAATCATTTGGTTGACCGAAACATTTTTCAGCCCGGCAGCACGCATCTTCTTGACGTAATCAGCGGTGATCCCATGAATCCGCATTTGGACCAATTGTTCGGCAGTCAGCTTATCGAAACCCAGGCTGGCCATTTCCTTGATGAATTGTTCGGTCACCCCATGGATTTTCATCTGGGTCAATTTGTTGACCGGAAGGTTGTCGTATCCCAGCGCTTTCAACGACCGAGCATACTCGGGCGACACACCGTGAATTTTGATTTCCATCAATTCATTGATGGAGGCTTTGCTTCCAGTCCAGCGCTGAATTTCGTCAGCGTATTTTTCGTCAATGCCATGAACTCGCAAACTGGTCAGTTGATCTGCTGTTAGCTTGTCGTACCCGGCTTTGCGCATGGTTTCCACAAACACTGGTGTCACGCCGTGAATTCTCATTGCCGAAAGTTGATGCAGCTTCAAGCCGTCATATCCGGCGCGTTTCATTGCGGCGATGTATTCAGGCGTCACACCGCTGACTTTCAGTTGAAGCAACTCGTTGACTGAAACTTGGCCGCCATTCCAACTCCGCGCTTGGCTGATAAAATCTGTTTCGATACCGTGAACCCTGAGGCTGGTTAATTGTTGAACCGTTAAGTTTTCCAGGCCTGCCTTGCGCATGGATTCAATAAATTCGGGGGTTATGCCGTGAACCTTCATCTGAATAAGCTGGTCAGCAGTCAGCTCTGAAGAAGGGACTTTTGTCTGGTCATTTTGCTGCGCCGATAAAGAAACCTCAGATTCTGGCGCCTCCTGCTCTGGGTGTTCCTGCTCAACAGACAATTTGCCAGCAGTTTCAGTGTGATTAACTGCGAGCTTCGCTTCAATTTTTGGCGCTTCGGCAGTTTCTGTTGGCAAAACGGAATTTTCTTTGATCTGTGACTTCAAAGCATTTGGGGAATCCGTTGGAAGGCAAGCTGCAGTTTTCCTGGGCTGTAAAGCCGCGAGTGACAAAACCAGGCAGGCTGCGCCAAGGCTTGCGCTGAATACACTCAGCCGATTCAACCCGCTTCGTTTTACTCCCGGATCCAAAATCGAACGCACGCGGCTTTCCAGTTGCGAACAGGCCATACCGACAGCAGGCGAATAGGGCTGCATCGAACCTGCCCCATCATATCCGTTTGATTTGAAAGCCCTGGCAATATCAACTAGGTGATTGGCATAGTCAGTCGCTTTGGTTCCAGCTTCCAAGACCCGGTCATCGCAAGCCAGTTCACGCTCAACTCGCAGCCGTTTTGCCGTCATCCAAACCAGAGGGTTGAACCAGTAAAACGCGCAAGCAAGTTGGGCCAGATTTTGAATCAGGCAATCCCGGCGTTTGACGTGCGCTAATTCGTGCAGCAAAACCACATTGCGGCATTGTTGCGACCATTGATCGGCATCCGCAGGCAACATCACAATGGAGCGCCAAGCTCCGACGGTCATAGGAATCTCAATCTGTTTGCTTTGCAGCAATCCAACCCGGCTTCGAATGCCCAACCTTGCTGCCAAAATGCCCGCCAGCGAAGTCCACACGCTTTCCGTAATCGGCTTGGCCTGGTTGGCCAACGTCAACACCCTGTAAATTCCGGCAAGCAATCTGGCAACGATCAGCAAAGCTCCCAATCCCCAAAATCCCAACACTGCCATTCCCCAATTCAGTGACCAAATGAAAGACGGCACGATTGTCGGCCAGGCAGCTTTTTGCGGCTTGCTCGGCACGATGCCGTCAGATTCAATCTCGAACCTGGGCGTCCGCGTTGTTTCAACAGGAGTGATGGTCAGGAATTGGCCGGTGCTTTCTTCAGGAATCGAAGCGGTTGATGTTGCGGGCAGCACCGGGGCTGAAGCAATTGCGTTTGCTTCCAAACTGGCTGTCAGCTCAGAAGAGAGCGCAGGCAAAATATCCAGCCTCCAGCTTGGCAGCATCAAAGACAAAATCGGCAGGGCCAGCACCCCAACAATCGCCGCGCTCAACACCCAATGCCGAATCGCGGCAGAAGCATTCCGCAGCGATGCAGCCAGAACCCAGGCCATTAAAAGAAGAACGGTGCTCTTTAACGCCAAATCCAGCAGAAACTGCACACTTCCAAACAAGCTGTTCGTCATCAGGCTAAGCGCCATGAAAGATGTCATTTTTATCTTCCCTCCTTTTTGGCTGTGGAGATCATCTGCGAAAGCCGGTCAAGCTCTTCGTCACTTAATTTTGACTTGGATAAATTTAGCAAGGCAGCCATTGCCTGTTCGGTCGAACCGTCAAAGAAAGTTTCGAGCATCTGCTTTAGCGCAGATTTTCTGGCTTTTTCGCGGGCAAGAGTTGGCTTAAAGATGTAGCGGGGGCCATCCTGTTCATGTAGCAGGTACCCTTTTTCTTCCAGCAGCCGCAGCATTGCGCGGACGGCAGAATAGCCCGGAGGGTCAGGCATATTTTCCTGCACCTCTGCGGCAGTCGCCTGCCCGCGCTGGTAAATAACATCCATGATTTGCCGTTCCCGGCGACTCAGGTGGTGGTGAGAATTACCGCTCATATTTGCTTCTAGCTCTCCTTGTGAGACGAGTGCGATCTTGCGAATTTCCACGATGCTAACTTTCTAGCATCTCGATGCTGGATTTTTAGCACCTCGCTTAAGAACCGTCAAGCAGGGAATGCTATTTTTTTAGCACGACTTTCCGCAGGTCAATTCCTTTCATCAGACTGAGGGAATTTGTGAATCGAGGGAGGGTGTCGCTTTGCCGCAGTCAATGAATCCTGTAAAGTTTGTCACCACCTAAGTTCGATTCAACGCATAACAAGGAGACTCGCGCATGGCTGCGAACCATTCTTCCGATCAATCTTCAACGACGTTTCGACCGTTTATCCCAGACATAACTAAACTGCGGGAATTGACTGTGCTGCCGCTGATTTTCGGCACATTGCTGGGAATCGTGTTTGGCGCTTCGTCACTGTATCTGGTGCTGAAAACCGGATTGACGGTCAGCGCTTCGATTCCGGTGGCCGTCATTTCGATCACGATCTTTCGGCTGTTATCGAAAGTCGGATTGCGAAACGCGACGATTCTGGAAAACAACATTGTGCAAACTGCGGGTTCGGCTGGCGAATCCATCGCGTTCGGATTCGGAGCGACCATGCCCGCAATCATGATCTTGGGCTTCAATCTGGAAATCCTGAACGTCATGCTGGTCGGGGTTCTTGGCGGACTACTGGGCATTCTGATGATGATTCCGCTTCGCCGTGCATTGATCGTTCAACAACACGGCGTGCTGAAATATCCGGAAGGCACTGCTTGCGCCGAAGTTTTGAAGGCTGGCGCTGACGATGAGTCTTTGCGCGAAGCAGAAAAAGCAGGCACTGCTGAAATCAGCGAAACCAAAATCGGAGCGAAGACAATCTTCACCGGCTTCGGTATTGGGCTGGTGTACAAGTCATTGATGTCTGCTTTCAAGATGTGGAAGGAAGTTCCCGAACGGATTTTTGGCGCTCCGTTCAAGGGAGGTTCGTTGTCAGCGGAAATTTCCCCGGAGCTGCTGGGCGTCGGCTACATCATTGGGCCTTACATTGGCGGGCTGATGGTTGGCGGAGGCGTACTGGCTTACTTGGTTCTGATTCCTGCCATCAAATTTTTCGGCGATTCGCTGAGCGCTCCGTTGGCTCCGGCCACGACGCTAATTAGCGATATGTCGCCGGACGAAGTTCGCAGCGCGTACGTTCTGTACATAGGCGCTGGCTCTGTTGCAGCGGCGGGCATCATTAGCGTTATTCGTTCCCTGCCGGTAATTTGGGGCAGCATCAAAAGCGGGCTAAGCGATCTGCGCGGCTCTCAGACAAGCAATCAAAATAACCTGCCACGCACTGAACAAGATGTCCCAATCAAATGGGTCATCATTGGCATCGTCGTGCTGATGGTGATGATTATGGCCTTTCGCAGCCTGCACATGAATTTTATGGGCGCGCTGCTGATTGTTATCTTCGGCTTCTTGTTCGTCACGGTTTCTTCGCGGCTGACGGGTGAAGTCGGTTCCTCATCAAATCCGATCTCGGGAATGACTTATGCGACCTTGCTGCTGACCTGTTTGATCTTCCTGGTCGTAGGCTGGACTTCACCGGCTTATTACGTCACCGCGCTTTCGGTTGGAGCCATCGTTTGCATCGCGGCTTCGAACGGAGGAACAACTTCTCAGGATTTGAAAACCGGCTTTCTGGTGGGAGCTACGCCAAAGTATCAGCAGTTGGCAATTCTCTTCGGTTCGTTGGCTTCGGCGATTGTGCTGGGACCGATCTTGCTCAGGCTGAACGACACCGGCACGGTTTACATGAAACCACAGCAATCTGCGGCGGTCGTGCTGCAAGCCGACACTTCGAAACTAAGCGAGCGCGAATCGCTGAAAGGTCCCCAAGCGCGTGAAGACGGCAACTCTTACCTGGTCTGGCATCACACTGACGAAAATGGCGACTCGAAAAAGTATCTGGTCAACGATCAAGGCGTACCGGTTTATTTGGTTGATCCAGGCATCAACGGCGCGTACAAGGAGCGTCCTGACGGATCTTCAGTGCCAAAGTTCGACGCGCCCAAAGCCGTGCTGGTGTCTTACATCATCAAAGGCATTCTGAACCACAAACTGCCGTGGGCCTTGGTCCTGCTGGGAGCGATGATTACCGTCATGCTGGAATGCGCAGCCGTGCCTTCGCTGGCGTTTGCTGTGGGCGTGTACCTGCCGCTTTCGACCTCATCGTCGATTTTTATCGGAGGCATGATTCGCTGGCTGGTGGATTTGTGGCTGCGGAAACGGTACGCCAATCGGAATCTGACCGAAGAACAATTCGTGGCAGAAACTGATAAAAGCCCCGGCGTTCTGATGGCTTCAGGTTACATTGCTGGCGGAGCCATCGCCGGAATCATCATCGCGTTTCTGGCGGGGGTGCTGACGGACACCAATGTCAAAATTGAGCATTGGGCCAATACCAGCAATTCCTTTTTCAGCGGCCCGAACGCGAACCTGCTCTCGCTGCTGCCCTTTGTCGTATTGATTGTGCTGCTTTATCTGACCGGAAGAGAAAAGATTTTAGCTGGCAGCACAAAGACAAAATGATGGACGGCTGTGCATAAATCCAAACACAGCTTTCACTACAAAAAGCCCAAAAGCTGCAAAAAACTGAGTTCGGAAATTCTTCAAAATTCAGTTTTGCGACTTTTGGGCTTTTTGTGGTTAGGGTTTCAGGTTTCCTCAGCTACGATTACTTGGTAAAGCTCAATCCGTGCGGGACAAGGTGTGGAAGCACATACGCGAATACCATCACGATCAAACCGACAATGGCCGCCAGAATAATGCTGTGCAGCATTACCGCGCGAAGGATTTTGCCTTCGTTGCCGACCTGACCTGTGGCGGCAGTCGCCACAACGATAGATTGAGCATCAATCATTTTGCCCATCACCCCGCCTGCGGAGTTGGCCGAAGCCATCAGGATCGGATCAATGTTCAATTGTTCGGCCGTGATGCGCTGCAAGCTGCCGAACAAGGCATTTGATGATGTATCGCTGCCAGTCAGGGCAACGCCAAGCCAGCCTAAAAACGTTCCGAAGAATGGAAACAGCCAGCCGGTTCTCGTGAACGCCAATCCAAGCACCGCATCCATGCCGGAATAGCGTGTGACAAATCCAAGCCCGAGCATGCAAACAATCGCCAATACAGCAAATCTCATGCGATGCAGAGTTCCAAAGAAGATGCTCAACAGTCGTCCGGGTTTTAGCCCCAGCAGCAGACCCGAAACCAATGCAGCCAGAAAAGCTGCCGTCCCGGTCATCGTCAGCCAATTGAAATCATAGCGGGCAGCTTCCGGGGTGGATTCGCGAACGACGGGCGTGTCTCGGTAAACGTGGTTATGCAGCATGGGCACGTCCCAACCCGGTGGGCCTGGCCTAGGTTTTCCGTCCGGCAAAGTCACAGCAAAGGAAGGCGTCGTTGCATGGTTCAAAGTGTTTTTGATCGAAGGCAATCCCCACAACAACACGAAGACGGTCAAAATCAAAAACGGCATCCAGGCGCGAAAAACTTCTGCGCGAGTGTATTTCTTGTGTTCATGAGGTTTGAGCGCAGCGGCTTCGTGTTTGAAGCGCCAGATAGTTTTTGGCTGCCAAAATCTGAGAAAGATCAGCATCGTCAGCAAACAAGCCGCCGCCGAAGCAATGTCTACCAGATTGCTGTCCACAAAATTCGACCACAGAAACTGCGTGATCGCGAACGAGATTCCGCAAACCAGAATTGCGGGCAGAACTTCAATCGTCGCTTTCCACGAAGACATCACACGCACCAGCCAGAACGGAACGATCATACTGGTAAACGGTAAGATGCGTCCGGTCATCGCCGACAAATCGGAAAGCGGTAATCCGGTTACAGCCGCCAATGTGTTCAATGGCGTTCCAATTGATCCCCAAGCCACAGGCGCAGTATTCGCGATCAAATTCAGAATCGCCGCATTGAATGGATCAAAGCCCAAGCCGATCATAAACGCGCCGGAAATGGCCACGGGAGCGCCAAATCCTGCGCAGCCTTCAACAAAAGCTCCGAAGGCAAAGGCCACCAGCAAAGCCTGTAGTCGGCGATCTTGGGAAATTGCGGCAACCGAATCTTTCATGATTTCAAACTGGCCTGTGACGACTGAAATGTCGTAAAGAAACACCGCCGCCACCACGATCCAGGCGATTTTCAATCCAAACGCCGCGCCGAAAACAAAGCTCATGGCAGACATTGCAATCGGCATCGTGAAAACGGTGCTGGCCAAAACGATTGCCAATCCCCCGCAAATCATCGCCGCCCATTGAGGTGCTGTGCCTCTGACAGCCAGCAGATAAAACAAAATGATGATGGGAATGGCGGCAACCAATGTTGAAATCGGCCACCAGTGAAGAGGGTCGTAAACTTGTGTCCAGTTCATGGCGGCGGAGTGTAGCCGTGAAGCTGAATTCTGTAAAACTCGTCAACCAGAAAAAAGACAGGCTTCAAACAATCGGAAATTGCTTGAAGCCTGTCTGCTAATTGATTACTGACAGAATTTATCGGCGGAACATCAAACCAGCTTGGCGGTCAGATGAATTTCAGTCCCCGCCAAGGCTTTTGATACAGGACAGCCGTTCTTGGCATTGAGCGCAGCTTCCTGAAAAGCCGCATCCTCAATTCCCGGAATTTCGGCTTCGGTTTCCAACTCAATTTTGGTGATTGCAAAGGCTTCGCCGACCTTTTCCAGTCTCACTTTTGCGTTGGTGTGGATGCGCGTCGGATTGAGCCCTGCGCGAGAAAGTTGTGCAGTCAACGCCATCGTGAAGCATCCGGCGTGCGCCGCGCCGATCAATTCTTCCGGGTTGGTGGCGGGTTGGCCTTCTTCAAAGCGAGACTTGAAAGAGTAGGGACCGTCGAAAGCTCCGCTGCCGACGGCCAGCCGCCCGCTTCCTTCCATCAGATTTCCCTTCCATTCTGCTTCTGCTTTATGTGTTGGCATGAAATCTCCTTGTAGTTGTTGATATGCTTTTTGAGGGCAGTTACCGGTGGTAACCGCCCTCAATTTTTGACACCTAAGAATGCACTCTGATCTGCTGAAAACGCAATCAGATCTCGATTGCTTAAACTTGGGCCATTCCGCCATCAACAAACAATTCAATGCCCGCGACAAAACTGCTGTCGTCCGAAGCCAGAAAAACTGCGGCTTTTGCAATTTCGTCTGGCGTTCCAATCCGCCCAAGCGGCACTCCGGCGACAAATCCCGCCTTGAGTTGCTCTGCCTGAAGGTTCACCTTATCCGCAAGCTCGTTAAAGATTGGTGTTTCGATTGGCCCCGGACTAATAGCGTTCACGCGAATTTGGCGTTGTTTCAAATCCGAAGTCCAACTTCGCGCAAACGAGCGCACTGCCGCCTTGGTGGCGCTGTACACGCTGAAATTCTCCACTCCTTTAATTCCAGCGATAGAAGCATTTAAGATGATGGAAGCCCCATCCGGCAATAGCGGCAAAGCTTTCTGCACGGTAAAAAGCAAACCTTTGACGTTGATATTGAACGTTTTGTCGAAATGCTCTTCGGTGATTTCGCCCAATCGTGCAAACTCGCCTCCGCCAGCATTGGCAAACAAAATGTCAATTCTGCCGGCCTTCTGCCTGACCGTTTCGAATAAGCGATCCAAGTCGGCAAGGTTGGAAACATCACCCTGAACCCCCGTGACGTTTCCGCCAATCAGTGTTACGGCTTTATCCAGTTCGCTTTGGCGGCGGCCAGTGATGAACACCTGTGCGCCTTCTGCAACAAATCTCTGCGCTGTCGCCAGGCCGATTCCACTGTTCCCTCCTGTCACGACCGCAACTTTATTTTTCAGCTTCATAATTTCTCCTTCTCCTTACTTGATTCCCATTTATTTTTATCTTGTGACAATTTTCAAAACGCGAGACCTTAACCACGAGCAAACAAAGCCTGCATTTCATCAGGCTTTGTTTTGCGCATAGCAGAAAACACGATTGTTCTGAAAATTATGCTTGGATTACCAGGGCAGGGTTTGCCCCAAGTGGAAGTAACCGCCAGTCGGTCCGTCATTCGGCAGCGTTGCCAGTTGGACTGAAGTCTTTGCGCCGTCTTCGACTTCCAGCGGAGCCGCTTCACCGCCCATGTCTGTTTTCACCCAGCCAGGGTGCGCGGCGTTGACTTTGACCGTGGTGCCTTTCAATTCGTTGGCGAGATTGACCGTGAACATATTCAACGCTGATTTCGAAGCGTTATAGGCTGAACCTGAACTAGAGGAACCAGCAATCGGCGACTTCGGATCAGAATGCAGGGCCAATGAACCTAGAATGCTGGTCAGGTTGACGATGCGTCCAGCATCGCTTTTTTTGACCAATGGCAACAGTTTCTGCGTCAGTGAAACCAGATTGAAAACGTTGGTTTCAAACGTCGAACGCCATTGTTCCAACGTGCCTTGCGAAGCGGGCACTTGAAAATCCTGGGCTACACCAGCGTTGTTGATCAAGATATCCAGCTTGCCAAACTTGTCGGCGATAAATTTCGCCGCGTTGTCTTGAGAGGTGGTGTCGTTAACATCCAATTGTAGAAACTGAACATCCAGACCTTCGCCTTTCAGTTTGTTGACAGCTTCAACGCCGCGTTTTTCGTCGCGCGCAGCCAGCAAAACTGTGACGTCTTTAGCAGCCAGTTGGCGTACGGTTTCAAATCCAATCCCTTTGTTCGCTCCCGTCACTAACGCAATTTTTTTCGTACTCATTGTTCCCTCCATTGGTTTTTTGATCACTTTTTCATATCGTCTTGTCGCTCTGGTTAATTGTCCTTGCTCGAAAGCAACAATTGCGATACGCTACGTTTCGATTTGAAAAATACGTGGGAGATGACAAAGTGTCAAGCAAAATTTCAGCACACGCGGAAGAAAGTTTTGACGAAGCTTGTGAAGCCAAACACCCCGGACGACCTCGCTGCCCGGTGACACACCAGAACATTTTGCAAGCTGCGCGTGAACTGGTGGACGAAATCGGTTTCGAGAATTTGACGATTGAAGGCATTGCGGCGCGCGCAGGCGTGGGCAAGACAACCATTTACCGGCGCTGGCCAAACAAATCCAGCATTGTCCTGGACGCTTTTTTTGAAGACATTTCGCCGATCGGCTCTTTCTCGGACACGGGAAATGTCCGAGAAGACATTCGCCGTCAACTGCGAAAGCTGGTCAAGGAGCTGAATGGACCGACAGGCTGCAAAATTGCCACCTTAATGGCGAACGGTAGATTTGATAAGGAAATGGCTGAAACCTTTCGCGCCCGTTGGATCGAAAAGCGCAGCGAGGAAGCCCGGCAGGTCATTCGCCGAGGAATGGAACGTGGCGAAATCCGCAAAGATGTGAACGCCGATGTCTTGCTGGATGCGCTGTACGGGCCAATCTACTTTCGATTGCTGGCAGGCCACGCTCCGCTGACGCCCGGTTTTGCCGATTCCCTGACGGAATTGGTGATGAGCGGGCTGGACGGATAACGATGACAGCGGGAGTTTTCTGCCGTCATCAAATTTGTAACCAACCTCCACTTGGCGCGTCTTTTCCATTGCGCTAAATTGTTCGTCCGCACCAGCACAAAATCTGCGAATTCAACCCAAAGGAGAGTTTTGATGAAGCGCTTTCTGAGCCTGCTTTGTCTCTCACTAATTCTAACTGCATCCACCGTGGCCCAGGAGCGCGCGGCGTCTGAAGATCCCGCCTTGCAACGTCTTCGCGCCCTGGAAGAACGTCTGACAACACTGGAGCAAACGATCGTTAAGGACATTGACGATTTGATGTGGTTTCGCCGAATGGACGACATCGCTATTGTTGATAAAGTCAGTTACACAGGCCCGCCGCCGCGCGTGATTCCGAATCCGACAGGACAAGGTGCAACCAATCCGATCGTTATTCGCGCATTCACTTTTATCCCGAAAAAGTTTGCCACTGCCAAACTTCCGCTTCTGGTGTACGTTCACGGAGGAGTTCATGGCGATTTCAACAACTCTTCGTTTCATGTCATCCGCGAACTTGTTGAACAGGGCTACGCCATCATCGCCCCGGATTACAGAGGCAGCACAGGTTATGGTCGTGGGTTCTGGCAATTGATTGATTACGGCGGACTGGAAAACGACGATGTGCTGGCCGGCAAACGATGGATGGTCGAAAACCATCCGAACATTGATCCTCAGCGTGTCGGCATTCTGGGTTGGAGCCACGGCGGAATGATTACGCTGATGAACATTTTCAACTGGCCACAGGATTACAAAGTCGCCTATGCCGGAGTTCCTGTCAGCGACATCGTTGCGCGCATGGGCTACAAAACCCAAAGCTACCGCGATCTGTTTTCAGCGCCTTACCACATTGGCAAAACCGCTGAACAAAACGTCAATGAATACAAACGCCGTTCACCGGCCTGGAATGCTGAAAAGCTGCAAACGCCATTGCTGATCCACACCAACACCAACGACGAAGACGTCAATGTGCTGGAAGTCGAACATTTGATTACCGCGCTGAAAGCCGCGGGCAAAAAGTTCGACTACAAGATTTACGAGAACGCACCGGGCGGCCACATCTTCAACCGAATAGACACCAAGTTGGCAAAAGATTCACGTGCTGAAATCTGGCGCTTTCTGGCGGGATATTTGAACCCGCCGAATCCGGTGAAGTAATCGCAGCCTTCTCTTTCTAAGCGAATCCGTCCGGGAGTCGTAGCAAGTCCCGTTTTTTAGCTATAACACTTAGGAGATCATTACCGTGAGATATCTGAAGATACTATCGCTTGTAGTTGCATTTATTGCACTTACACTCTTTTCCTCCCACGCTCAAGGGCGTAGAGGAGGGGGAGGCCAACAAGGCGGCCCGCCTGGCGCTCAAGCGGGGGAAGGCGGTCCGGAACGTCCGTCAGACCCGATGTCTACGCCGACATTCGGCGGACTTCGGTTTCGTTCGATTGGCCCATCTGTGGTTGGTGGTCGCGTGATTGCGTTTGCTGTTGACCCTAACGACCGCGCCAAATTCTTTATTGCCGCCGCTTCAGGCGGAGTCTGGAAAACTGTCAACGGCGGCACCACATGGACACCGGTTTTTGATAACTACGGCGCATTCTCAATCGGCGCGGTGGCGCTTGACCAGAAAGACACTTCGGTGGTCTGGGTTGGAACCGGTGAACGCAACAGCCAGCGCAGCGTCGGTTACGGCGATGGCGTGTACAAATCCGAAGACGGCGGCAGAAGCTTTCGCAAAGTCGGTTTGGAAAAATCTGAACACATTGGCCGCATCGCCATTGATCCGCGCGATGGCAAAACGGTGTACGTAGCCGCGCAAGGCCCGTTGTGGTCAGCGGGCGGAGATCGCGGTTTGTACAAAACCACCGATGGCGGCAAAACCTGGAAAGCCGTGCTTTCGCTCAGCGAAAACACTGGTGTGACAGATGTCGTGATTGATCCTTCAAACCCAGACATCGTGTATGCCGCAAGCTGGCAACGTCGCCGCCACTTTTACACCTTGATCAACGGCGGTCCCGAAAGCGCAATTCACAAATCCACGGACGGCGGCGCCACCTGGACGAAATTGCGCGGCGGTTTGCCCGCAGGAGATTTGGGCCGCATCGGGCTGTCAATTTCTCCTGCAGACAACAACGTTGTGTACGCCACGGTCGAAGCTGCCGCGCAAGGAAGCGGTATTTACCGCTCCGGCGACAAAGGCGCGACCTGGGAACGAACCAGTCCAACGATTGCACAAGGCATGTATTACGGCCAGATCATTGCTGATCCGAAAAATGTGGATCGCATTTACATTCCCAACGTCGTCTTTCAGGTTTCAGACGACGGCGGCAGAACCCAGCGTCCGTTGGGCGAGCGGTTGAAGCACGTGGACAATCACGCCATCTGGGTTGACCCGAACAACACGAATTACCTGTTGGTCGGTTGCGACGGCGGCGTATACGAAAGCCACGACAAAGGATCAAACTGGCATTTCAAAGCCAACCTGCCCATTGCGCAGTTCTATGACGTAGACATTGACCAACAATCGCCGTTTTACTTTGTGTATGGCGGAACCCAGGACAACAACTCGCTAGGCGGCCCCGCCAGAACGCGCAGCGCGGCTGGCATTCCGAATTCCGACTGGTTCACAACCAATGGCGGTGACGGATTTGTTTCGCGTGTTGACCCTGAAGATCCAAACACGATTTATGCCGAAAGCCAGAACGGCGGTTTGGTGCGTTTCAACAAACTGACTGGCGAACGCACCAGCATCGTGCCCATTCCAGGCAAAGCCGAAGAGTCGCAACGCTACAATTGGGATTCCCCGCTGATCATCAGTCCGCATAACAGCAAACGACTGTACTTCGGCGGTCACAAATTGTTCCGCAGCGACAACCGAGGCGATGACTGGAAAGTTGTCAGCGGCGATCTTTCGCGCGGACTGGACCGAGACAAGCTGCCGGTGTTCGGCAAAATCTGGGGACCGGACGCCGTGGCCAAACATCAATCCACGGCGCTGTATGGCAATGCTTCCGCACTTTCGGAATCGCCAAAAAAAGAGGGATTGATTTACGTCGGCACCGACGATGGACTGTTGAACATCACCGAAGATGGTGGCAAAACCTGGCGTAAAGTCGAAAAGGTTTTGGAAGTTCCCGAAGGCTGTTACGTCCATCGCGTGCTGGCTTCACAGCACGACGCCAACACCGTGTATGCACTTTACAACAATCACCAGAACGGCGATTTCAAACCGTATCCTGTGAAAAGCACAGATGCGGGCAAAACCTGGACGATGATCAATGGCAACCTGCCCGAACGCGGTTCGGTATATGCCATCGCCGAAGACACCTTGAATCCAAACCTGCTGTTTATCGGCACAGAATTCGGAATCTTTTTCACTGTGGATGGAGGCACCAAATGGATTCAGTTAAAAGGCGGTTTGCCGACCATTGCCGTGCGCGACATTGTCATCCATAAACGCGAACACGATTTGATTTTGGCGACATTTGGACGAGGCTTTTACGTGCTTGATGATTTCTCGCCATTGCGCGGCGTGAAAGCTGAAGTGCTGGCACAGGAATCAAATCTTTTCCCTGTGAAAGACGCTTTGATGTACACCCGCTCTGCTGCTGCAGTCGGCAGCCAGGGAGCTTCGCATTATCTGGCGCAGAACCCGGCTTATGGCGCGACGTTCACGTACTACCTGAAAGAACCGATTCGCACGAAACGCCAGATTCGCCAGGCCGCCGAACGCGAAGCGACGCGCAAAAACGAGCCCATCAAATATCCGACTCGCCAGGAATTGCGCGACGAAGCCGAAGAAGAAGCGCCCGCATTACTGTTCACCATCAGCGATGCGAAAGGCGAAGCGATTCGCCGATTGACGACTCCGGCGCTGCCAGGCATTCAGCGCGTCGTCTGGGATTTCCGCTATGCGCCTCCGATCGTAGCAGCCGCGCCACAACTGCCTCCGGGAGTTGACCTCGAAGCACTTGGTGGCGGTGGAGGCTTCGGCGGATTCGGCCCCCAAGGCGAACTGGCGATGCCCGGCAAATACACCGTGACAATGGCCAAGCGTGTCAACGGCATCATCACTCCCCTGCCCGGCACGCAAAGCTTCACTGTCGTTGCCGAAGGCACGGAAAAGATGACGCCGCAGGATCGAACCATCCTGGCTGAATTTCAGCGCAAAGTCATCAAACTGCAACGGGCAGTCGCCGGAGCGACCGATGCAGCAACAAACGCCAAAACCAAACTTGGTTTGATGAAACGTGCCGCACTGGAAGCGCCGGGCTCAAATCAAGCCTTGTTGAACGAAGTCAACGCTCTTGATGACAAAGCAGACGATGTGTTGGGAGCTTTGCGCGGCGGTCGTGACCTGACGGACATTCCGCCACCTTCAATCAACCAACGCGTCAGTGGCATTTCACAGCGCATTCGCATGTCGGCTTTGCGTCCCACACAAACGCAACAAGATCAGTACGCCATCGCCGCCGATGATTTCAAAGTGGTAATGGCCAAGCTAAAAACCTTGCTGGAAGTGGATTTGCCTAAGCTGGAAAAGGGATTGGAAGGCGCAGGCGCTCCGTGGAGTGCTGGGCGCTTGCCAGTCTGGCCTGACAAATAAGCGGCACTGACATTTCAATTGACAGGATCAACGGACGCGGCTTCAAATGCGGCAACCGTTGATCCTGTTTTTCTTTTTAAGACTATGTGGCACCGACATAAAATCTTATGGGTTTCCATTGCGGCGGGCTGGATGCTGATCGCGGTGTCGTTTACGCTTAATTACTTTTTCTTTTCCAGCCATTACGTCGCCATTTTCAGCACACCGCCGACGCTGTTGCAGATGCTGGTCTGGGAAATTCCCTATTGGATTTTGTGGGCGGCATTGGCTCCGGTGGTGTTTTTACTCACGCGAAGGTTCCCGTTGGAGCGGCAATCGTGGCTGCGGAATGCTTCGATTCACGTGGTAGCAGGTGTTGCGCTGGCCATTGCGCATCGAGTTGTTTACCTGCCGATTTGCTGGCTGCTGTACGTGGACGTTTACCGGAAAATGCCTTCGCTAACCGACTTGTACGCTTCGGATTTGTTGTTCAACCTGCCAACAGGGCTGATGAGTTACGGCACCTTTCTGCTGGTCAGCAACGTCATCGAGTATTACGAACAATCGCAGGCGGGCAAATTGCGCGCTTCGCAACTGGAAGCGCAACTGGCGCAGGCGCAATTGCTGGCGCTGAAGATGCAACTGCATCCGCACTTTTTGTTCAACACGTTGAATTCGATTTCGGCGTTGCAAATGACCGATGTCGAAGCCGCCAACCGAATGACGGCTCGACTGGGCGATTTTTTACGAATGACACTGGATAACGTCGGCGCTCAGGAAGTCACGCTGCGACAGGAAATGGAATTTCTGCGCTGTTACCTGGAAATCGAACGCATACGATTTCAGGATCGCATGGAGCTGACAATGGAGATTGACCCTGAAGCGCTGGACGTGCAGGTTCCGAATCTGATTCTGCAACCGCTGCTGGAAAATTCGATCAAATACACGGTGCTGCTCAGAAAAGGCACCGGGCACATTCAGATTCGCGCGCGGCGCTTTGGTGAAGTGTTGCGTGTCCAGGTAGAAGACGACGGCATTGGGTTGCAGATGCCTCGCAACAGCAATCAGGTCACGCGCGGCGGTGTCGGCCTATCAAACACGAAAGAACGGCTGCGACAGCTTTACGGAGATTGGCAAAGTTTCGCGCTCGATCATTCTTCAACCGGTGGAGTGCTGGTAACAATGGAAATTCCGATTAACAAAAATGGCAACGGGCAAAATGGCCGCTGAAGCAAAGACAATTCGTGCAGTTATTGTGGACGATGAACCTTTGGGCCGCACCGTTATTCGGGAAATGCTGCGCCGCGACCAGGATTTTACCGTCGTAGGCGAATGTGCCAATGGCCACGAAGCCATCAACATCATTCAAGAGGAACGTCCAGACTTGATTTTTCTGGATGTGCAAATGCCTGAGATTGACGGCTTTGAAGTTCTGGCGGCGCTCAGTGACGACCAATTGCCGATGGTGATTTTCGTGACGGCTTATGATCAGTATGCGGTCAGCGCGTTTGAAGTCCATGCGGTGGATTACCTGCTGAAACCGTTTGACCGCGAACGATTCGGCAAAGCATTGCAACGCGCCAAAACTCAATTGCGGCGCGAACAACCAAACGATGTCAGCCAGCGCATTCTGGCACTGTTGGAAGAGCAACGCGCAAAGCCAAAATTTCTGGAACGTCTGGTCATCAAAACAAATGGCCGCATCTTCTTTCTAAAGATTGAAGAGATTGACTGGATCAGTTCTGAAGGCAATTACGTTAACCTGCACGTCAAAAAAGATTCGTACTTGTTGCGCGAAACCATCAGCAATCTGGAAGCGCAACTTGATCCGCAACGTTTTGCCCGTATTCACCGCTCCCAAATCGTCAACCTGGACCGTATACGCGAGCTTCGCCACTGGTCGCACGGCGAATATCAGGTCATCCTGCACAGCGGCGAAGAACTAATGCTCAGCCGCAGCTATCGCGAAAAGCTGCAAGGTTTGCTCGGCGGCTTGCTCTAATTTGGAGCTTCCCTCTGAATTCATAACGCCTCAGTCCGCATTCGTCACAACTAACAGCCGACTTATCACAAAAAGCTATTCAAGTTAAAAACCGATCCTTAGGATCACGCTCCTCTTTGGAGTGCGGGGGGTGGCGCCGCGGTCCGTAACCGGCCCG
>CAZMXG010000126.1:0-23760 GCA_964570175.1 uncultured Heliomicrobium sp.
GGTCGTAAGGGACTTTCACCCTCAAGTGAATGCGCCCTGCCGGGCGCACTAAAAAAATGGCCGTAGCTTCCTCACCAGAGCTACGGCCATTCAAATGCGGGAGTTGTTGTCTCGTTGATCGCAAACAATTCGCGCCGCAGTCTTTAGCATCCCCCGTCACCTCAGAATGCGACGCGAATTTTACTCACGCCTTGATCAGAGGCGCGAGTTCCCTGCAAGGAATCTTACGGCTGCGCATTTAATACAGCCATCCGAGCTAGTGCCGTCGGATCATAGTCCGGCAACTGCGCCACCTTCTCTTTCACAATCGAAACCCGGCCGCTCTTACTTTTCCGTGTGCTTTCCGCGCGCGCCCGAAAGACTTTCAACTGCGCATCAATCTGATCGCGCGCTGCATCTTTCTGGGAGTCTTTCATCTGCTGGTAACTCGGCAGTTTGCGCAGCGCGTCATACGCATCGGCGCGGAGCGCTTCAATTTCACGTTCAGTCTCGACGGATTCTTCGCTCAACTTGTCGGCCCGCTCGATCGCTTTGGGCTGCAATTCCGTGCTGTAAATCCGGGCCTTGGCTTCGTCTGACCGCTTCTTCCAGTTTGGATCTTCTGCAATCCGGCGCAGCGCCTTTTGAAGATTGTCGGCTGATCCAGGCACGTGTTCACCGGTCGTCGAATCGGTAAATCCGGTCACTCTTCGATTATATTCGGCGGCAGTTTCTCCTTTGTCACGTTTCGGCTTGGAGAAACCAACCCCCAACCGTTCCATTTCTTCTAGTTGAGGATCGCGCGGCACCTTGCGCCAGAACGTGAACGGATTTTGCTCTTCAATGGGACGCCCCAGCGCGTCCAATCGCTCGGTCATCTGCTCACGAGAGCCGAAGCCAATATCTATCGGCATTCCAGACTGCAAGTCCCCTTTCAGCCTGCCCAGTGTTGAACTTTCTTCAGCGACACGCTTCGTCGGCGATTGAATCTTGGCAATGTCGCGCGCCAGGCCGGGCACAAATCCGCGCAGCTTTCCTGCCACATACTGCCCGGCAGAGGTCGAATGCGCGTCATCCCCGGCAATATCTTTCGCGGCCTGACCAAGCGGATTATTGAAGACGAGCGCGTCTTTGGCGGCATTGGCCGTTCGGGCGATTCGCTTGCCGGTTTCTTCCGGCTCGCCGGTTTTGGGGTCCGTGCGCGGCTTCTGCGCTTCGTGGATCCGCGTGGCAATTCCGGCAGCCTGACCAAGCGGCCCCATTCGGTTCAGATTCAGCGCGTAATCCCCTACCCTGACTTCCGGACCGTAACTAACACGCAGCGCTTCACGCACATTCTTTACATTGGGGCGATCTTTGTCGTCCTCGCCGCCGCCCGTGAAGGAGAGGTATCCAAACGAGCCGAGCGCGCCAAGCAATGCCCAGGAAAGCGAACCGACAAGGCCTTGCCGGAGCAGTTCGGCCGTATCTTCGCCGAACCGTTGCTTAGCAAACTCTCCCTTGTAACGGCCGGCATATTCTCCGCCTTTGGCCATCGCCATGCGTCCCGCAACACGACCAAGCGCGACCGGCGAATATCGGAAAAGATATGTGTCTACGGCAGCCAGCGGAATTTTGCTGAACGGAACAACGAAGTCCATCGCGGCTTTCCAAGTGGCATCCGCAAACTTGCCGACCCCTTTCTCGGACGCCTTGCCCATTACACTACCAGGCAGATCGCGAAGCTTTTGCAGTGCGTCATAAGCCAGTGTCGGATAATCCAGTTTGAACCGCAGCGCGGCATCGTTGGCCAGCGTGACCATCAGCGCCGACGGACGGTAAGCGAGATCGCGCGCCAGATCATTCATTTCCTTTTTCGAAAGACCGTTTTCTTTGCCAACCTTCCGCGCGATCGCGTTCGCCTGTGCGGAAATTGCAGTCGCATTGACCAAATTGGTAAAGGCGACATCCGCGGCGCCGTGACTGCGCCCGATGAAATTCAATACCTGATCCAGTCCTGGAATCATCTTGGCGCGATGGCCAAGTTCAAATTTATCCGTGCCGCCGGCGTTCCCAGCTTCCGCGTCATCGGCTTGCTGCATTTGCCGCGTAACACCGTAACGGAACATATCCAGCACGTCGCGCGGGATCTCCTTCAGGCCCGCGCCCAGGCCGCGAAATTCAGCTTCAATCGCCGGGACCAGGTCACGAAAGTCGGTAATCCCTTTGGTGTACGGGATTCCGAATTTGTTCAGAACGCTGGCCGGAACAATCGCATCAGCGGCGCGCTGCGCCGAATGGAGAGGCATCTTGAAGGCCTGCTCCAGCAAGTTGAACAGGTGAATGTGTGGCGCGCTCAGGAGTGACGATTTATAGGTTTTGGCTGCATATCCGGGGATTGTGGTGTACTCCCCAGCCTTGGCCAGTGCATCGGCAATCTTCAGCCGAGCATTATCAAACTTCTGCTTGGCTTTTTTATAGCTCGCGCCTCCCGGCTCTGCCGTTCCCATCGCTTCGGACGCGGCGATCATTTCATTCGTTTGTTCGATTGTTTTCGTGATGAAGTCGGCTTGCCGGTCGGCCAGCTTGTCGGCGACAGGTTTCAGTTTTAGCTTGCTGGCCCAATGCAGTGCCCGCGCGCCGGGCAGCGTGCCTTTTGCGCCCGCGCTGAGAAGCTCTTCGATGGTGTGATCTTGCAGTTTGTACGGATCGGCAACGAGCGGCTTATGCTCTGCGAAGATTTCACGGTACGGCGAGGATTTGGGCTGCGGTCCGCGCCTAACCCCCTGAAACCCACCCAGGCCGGAGCCGAGAACGACACCAGTGGGTTCGTTTTCTAGCTCTCCGAAACTGAATCGGATTCCTCGCTGTTCTCGGATTTGCCCAGACCGTGACGCCTGTAAAACTCTTCCGCCTTCTCTGCTAGTGCGATCTTGCGTTCCAGATCGGCCAGCTCCTCTTTCTCCGCTCGCTCTGCTGTAATCTTTTCCAGTCTGTCCTTGAAGCTCGATGCCATATTTCTGCCTCGCTTGTTTCAGAGTTTTCACTGCATGCGGCGCGACGGAAAAGAATCGTTTCAGCGCCGCTGCGCCGTTGTTTTTCACTATATCATCGAAGTAATCCTCAAGGAATTCGTTGCCTTGCGCTTCGGTCAATCCAAAGTCTTTTGCCTGTCCGCCCGCAATGAACGCCGCCGCCTCGGTCGTGCGATCCTCTGGCACGTATCCCATTTCAGCAAGCCGATCAATTAAGGGCTGGCCGTATTTATGCTTTGCTAGAAAACCGGGCGAGTTCTGCAAGCCTTCCTGCGCATCGTGAAAGAGTTCATGACGGCGCGAGACTTTAATGTCGCTGAATTTGCGCCCCTCGGCAGTCGAGACAATCGAAACCGTCTCGCCGGATTGCGCCGCCGCGCTGAATTCTCGCGCCACTGTGCGCAGTTTGCGCTGTGTGACTGCGTCGAAGTCGGGATCATTGGCGGCATTCGTCAGCGCGGAAGCGATCTTCCTTGCCGCCGCGCTGTTCATATTGACATTCGCAAAATACCGCTTCTCGCCGTGTGACTCTTCATACGCCGCCCGCATTACATCCAGCGCCGGTTCGTTAGCGTAGAGCGTGCCTGCCTGTCCGCGCTTGCCGGACTTGAACTGAATGCGCGCATCGGTGAGGGTTCGGGCGGCAGAGGGAGCGTCAGTCTTCTGCTCCCGCGTCTTCGGTTGTACTTCCGCCGCTGTCAACTTGCTAACATGTACTGTCGGCTTGTCACCGTTGGCCTTCTCAATCGTCGCATAGCCAGAAGCAATCTTGATGATTTTGCCGGATTCAGTCTTATCTCCACGTTGCCAGGTTACGGAATCACCCGCATAAAACCGATCAGCCGATGCCGGTTCTTGCTGGCCTTCCATTTTCAAGAGTGTGCGAACGCGATCTTCGATGTTTTTCGCATCTATCATCGCCCGGCCAGCCTTCCGGCGCTCCTTCAGGCTCAGGCGAGCGAACTGGTCCGACTCCGTCTCGGTTTCCGGACGAACCACGCCAAGCTTGGCGTATTCCTGTCGTAGACGTTGGATTTCGTTTTGCTGGAACTTTGGAAGTGAAGCGAGAGCCTCATCGCTAACGAACGTGTCACCTATGCGGAAACCGGCGATATTCTCATCAGTACGTCCAGCCACTGTTCCAGACTGACCCGTTGAACCAGGCTCCGCGCTTCCGGATTGTCCTGACTGACCAGTCCGCTCCCCGGAAACGCTCCCAGCCTGCTCAGATGCGCGTGAAGCTTCGGATTGCGGAAGACGATCCGATTGAGCGCCTCGTCCTGATTCCGTAAGTTTGGCCGATGGGTCAGCAGTCCCACTTCCTGAAGCCGGTCGGTTAGCGCGATTAGCCCCCACGTCGGCTCGACTTCCCGCTTCAACATCGCCTCGACGCGATCCTGCAGGTAACCCAGAAACGCCAGTCTCGGCAGAGGCGCGTTGATCGGCACCAGAACCGCGCTCACTTCCGGACAGGCTTCGCTCGCCCAGCCGACCAGAATCGGAGCCGGTTTCAAGATCGTTCGAATTGGCGCGGTTGCCGGATACATCTTGCGAAATTATACCAGTTTCAGTGGTTTTATTAGAACTGTAATCTTTGACGACACTGACGCCGGATTTATTGTTTGCGTTTTCAACGATGACGCGACCATCGTCCGTTTTTGCCAGAATCGGCTTGCCGTCAATCGCCGGGTTTGGGTGTTTTACTTTGTGGCTGGCGTTAGGTTCAGCCTGTGCTGCTTTTGCGCGCTCATTCAAGTCGCGAACCTCTTTTATCCATTCCGGCGCTGCGGCAGAACTCTTCTTGTTTAGGACAGCATCGGTTAACTCAATAATCTGCTCAAGCTGTGACTGCCGCTCTTTTCCTGATTTTCGTTTTGGCCCCCGCTTCGCCAGAGAGCGAGCACTCAGATCGGCATCTTTGTAGCGACTTACAAGGTAAGGCGTGAATACGGTTTTCGCCCGTTCATTTAGATCGCGAACTTCTTCCATCCACTGCGGCGATACCCCTGAGGGGTTGTCCCCAAGAATAGTATTGGTAGCTTCAACAAGTTGCTCCACTCGAGACTTGCGGCCTTCCCGCTTAGGCTTGGCCAGTGTATCCAGATCGGCGTTCTTGTACCGATTGATCAGTTCAACGTTCTCGCGGGAAGGCAACCGGTTCTCGTCCACACGATCAGATCGGTGGCCGTGAATCTTTGCTAGAATCCCAGCATTGATCCCAGCTTTCCGCATTGCGTCCACTTCAGCTTCGGACTTCCCAACCCATTTCGCAGGCTCATAAATGGACATCGGGTCAATGTCCACTTCACCGCGCACAGCGCGAGCATACAAATCTTCGACCGCAACCATATAGCGATCGTAATCTCTATCGGAAACTTCTCGTGGCTGAATTCTTAAGAGTCGTAATTCTTGTTCAGTTGGTTTTGGCGGTCGCTGTACCCTCGCTGAGCTTTCTTTTCTTGAATCACTTGAAGCAGAATCTTCTTGGCTGCGATATTCTGCTTGAGCATTTTGATTTGGTACAGTTGTTTGGCCTGTTCGATTCGCGCGTCGGTTTTCGACGAACTGTCGAGCAATATCCCTGTCGAATCCGTGTATTCTTTCTGCGGCATCGGCAAAGTCTCCTGTTTCTTTCTGGCCACCTCCTACGGCGGCTTCCAGTGCGGCCATCATAGCAGGATCGGCTTGTGCGATGCTAAACAATTCATCAATGGCGCGAACCTGCAAATCAACCCAGTCAACATCCTCGTCGGGTAGCGGATCGGACTCTCGCAAAATCCTTACGTCAACTTGCTGCTTCTGTTCCGTTAATTCATTAACTTGCTGACCGAACTGCTGCGCACTGACTGTTTCAGGATCAATTCCCTGCTCGGTCATTCTCGCTTGCTCACCGTGCCAGTTCAGCGCATAGGCAACCATCGCATCCACATGATTCTGGCTGATCCCGGCTTTCGCGGCATCTTCCGTAATCCAGTCAATCGCATCGTTGAATGTTTCCGATCCCGGCTCATTGTTATATAGCGCCTGTTCTTGTTCCGGGTTTCGCGCTTCCAGTTCGGCGTACTGCGAAAACGAAACCAGACCCGATCCCGGCTCGCCCGGTCGCGTCCGCTCATTGTAGGGACGCGGATTTTCCCGCTCAGACCGGCGGATTGCGCGATCCAGCGCGGCCAGGTCGTCGGCTTCAATGTCGGATGCAAACTCTTCAATTGGTGGTCGTTGGCGGGACTGTGGTTTTTCTTCTGCATAAGATGCAGTCTTTTTACCGTCAGTCTCCCCGTCTCCCTGTCCCTCTGTCTCCCTGTCCCCCTGCGACGCTTCCCAGTCCTCATAAAAATCAGCAATCGAATCTTTCGGCCGTGCCCGACGCTGACCAGCCCGCACTTCCCCTTCAATCGCCTGAAACAGATCGTCAACAGTCGAATCGTCGGCCAAGTAGCCAGCTTCGACCATCGCTTCGCGCATCCGGTCAGGAGCCAGCCCGCCTTTATCATTCACCAGCCCGGTCGTGCCGGATTCCTTCACGCCCAGCCGGCGCAACTCACCCGGCGAGATCGCATCGTTCGCAATGCCACCCGCGCGACGGATTGCCGTCAGCAAGGGCGTCGAATCTTCTTCGACGTCGCCAAGAGAAGGATTCAGCCTGTCAAAGACCGCCCCCGGCTCATAAAAGCTCTGCATTGGCGGAACACCGCCTGCCGGATTGACCACAGCATCCGAACGCAGCAATGGCGGAATGGCCTGTGTCACCGGCACGCTCTTTCCGCTCATCTGCTTTCGCAGATCACCAATCCGATTGCCAATTTGCCCCTGATACCGGCTCAGATCAGCTTTAATGTTTTGCGCTTCCGGAGTGCGCGGCAAATGCCTGACCGCATCACCGATTTGCTTCTGCTGGACAGTCAATTCGTTGACTGCTTCGGCAATCTGCCCTTGACTGATAAATTCCTGATGACGCTGACCGGCTGCGTCGGCAGCTTTCAGTGCGGCATCATGAAGTGCGAGCCGGTCCAATTCCTTCTGCGCAATCTGTCGCCCTTTTTCGTCGCGCGCTTGTTGGCGAATCTTTTCCAGTTCCGCCCGACGCTTCTGCTTGGACATTTCCGAAGCTTGCATGCGCTTTGCAGTGGCTTCATCGCGTTTGGCTTGGGTTTCGGCTCGTTTCTGTTCAACGAGTAATTTCCGGTCCAGTTTCTGCTGCTCTTTCTCGGCAAATCGGACTTGCTTGGCCTGTTCTTTCTCGGCTTTCTTCTGCTGTTTGGCGAGTTCTGCTTGCTGGCGTTCGCGTTCCGCATCGAGGCTGAACAAACTTTCAGCCTGATCCAGTTGTTGCTGAATGGATTGCGCTGCGGCAATGTACGGACCAGGTTGACCAGCGCCAGTCGCGACCGCATTTAATTCTTTCTGGTATGCTGGGGATTTTTGCAATTTGAGCAGTGCGGCGCTCAGGCGCTGCGTGCCTCTTACTGCCATCAGTTCAGCGGTCGGACGGTCCGCATCCCAATTCTGCGTGGCATTACTGATCAGTACCGACGACTCAGCAAAATCCTTATTCAGCGCCTGCTCCAGCGTCGTTGCCTGTTTTTTCTCCTGTTGCTGTTTTAGTCGTGTCAGCATTGCCGTAACACGGTCCTGCGGTGAAAGCGTGGACAGGTCAGGCAGAGGCGCTTCGATGGGCAGCGCTTCCGGAAACAGCACAGATGGCTGAGCGGGGGCCGAAATGGCTGCGGACGAAGCTTGAGGCGGCGCGGACGCGGGAGTGGATTCAACCGGCAAAACATTCGCGCCGTCCGGGATTTCAGCAGGAATCTCTTTCGAGTTCGGAGCAGGAGTAATCTGAGTTGGCCCAAGCATAGTTGGCCGAACGGAGGAGCCAGCGGAAGGCTGCGCAAGCGCATCCGCGTTCGCCTTAGAGCGCAGGTCAATAATTCTTCTGGTCTGTTCAAGTAGTCGCCGTTGCGCGTTCTGCTGAACCGCGCCCGCCGCCACGTCGGCAACCTCTCCTGCGCTGCCCAGGATTGCGCCAATAGCGGCTTCTTCCAGCCGCTTCGCGCTCAGTGGATCGTCAAGTTGGCGCTGTGGGTCATAGGCGGCGACCAGCTTGGCGTTAATGTCATCCAAATAGCCCTGTGCATATTCCTGGCCACCCTCCTCCAGCGCCTGACCGACGCGCTTAATCAGTGCGGTTTTCAGCCCGATACGATCCAGAAGCTTGCCCATTCCCAAAGCTTCGGTCATTCCGGTTGCTGCCGCGAAGGCATCGCTACTAATTCGCCGTGCATCCGAAATTGGAACACCGCTCGCGTCACGTTCGTTGGTGACCTGGCCAAGCTTGGTCAGCGCGCCTAATGCCCCATGAGCAACCGAACCGCCGCCAGTCAGTAGTGCGCCACCCACTGAAGGGATTAGCGAGCCAGCGCCGCGCTCCAGATTCGCCAAAAAGCTCTGATCCGTTGGATCTTCCGGCAATACCGTTTCCGCCGTGCGATTAATGATCCCCTCTTCAGCGCGTCCAACCTTTTCGGTCCAATTGCGTAGCGGGCGTCCGGTTGTCACCTTTGAGAGCGCGTCCACCCCAGGCATGACATACGGCAACGCCGTAGCGCCGCCACGAACCAATTGACCTACGCCTTTTGCACCCGACTGAAGAACACGGTTCACGTCCACTTCTGGGCCGATCGGCGGAATCGCCTCATCCATTTCGTCTGGCGTCGCACCGCGAACAAGTCCTGCCACGCGAGCGCCCATCCGGGAAACCGGGTCCAATGACGGCGTCCCACGAAGGCTTTCGATTCGTCGCTGCCTTTCAAATCGCGCTTTCGCTTCCGGTGCCACATTCAACGCCTGATTTAACTCTCCTTGCGGGTCAGCAAAGCGTCGCCGGTTTCCGGCTTCGATGGCTAGCACGTCGCTTTCTTCGCGACCTTTTGACGTTTTAGTCTTTGCGTACGCCCATTCGCGTTTGCTATTCGGATCGGCATCTTTTCCGAAGCCGACTTCCAGATGATCTCCGAATTGCTTCTGCGCACGTCGCGCAAGCTCGTTTGCGCTGGCAAGTTTTCCTTCCGCCTGCGCACGGAGCAGTTCCCGCGGCTGTGCGAATCCGACTGGGTATTCGGCCGGCATCTGATCCGCCTGTTGAAATAAATCAACGGACTGCTTCTTTAGTCCCTCGATTTCCCGTGCCACCTTGGCAGCTTGACGCGCACGGGGATCAATTGGGCGAAGCTTGGGTGCAACCCCTTCAGGTTTCGTTGTGACGATTCCTGCGCCAGTCTCGACGCCCTGACTGTCCCTGTCTGGCCCGGTTCGCATTGCTGGCTTAGCGGTTTTTGTACCTGGAATCGCCCACTTCGCAGGATCAGTACCGGAAGTTACCGCTAGTTTTTCTGAAATCTGATCAAACGTGGGAGTTGAAAACTCCGCCTCTACGTCGCCAGCAATCTGATCAAAAGATGGACGCGGCGCTTTCGGACGAAGCTTTGGCTTAACGGGCGCAGAAAACTCTGCATCCACTTCCCCCATGATCTCATCAAAAGAGCGACGTTGCCGCGTTTCCTGTCCGTACATTATTGCAATCCTCTGCGTTTGGCCTCTACTTCCGCTTCCTGTCGGCTGTAGCCAGCACCAACGGCACGATCAATAAAAGCTTGTCGCTTACTGCCGCTGCCAGACTTCGCCTTCGGCGTTGCACTGCCCGGACTTCCCGGCATACGGCGATCCTGCCCGGCTTGTTGCATGCCGGTTCGCTGTGTTTGCCCTTCCTGCTGCATCTGTGTGGTTGTGATCTTGGTTTCGTCATGACCGGCAGCAATTTTCTCTTTCGACAGAATTCCCTGCTCCTGAAGATAAGCTTTTTCCGAATCTCCCAGGATTCGTTGGGTGCCGTCTGGGAATCGCTCGATGGTTTGTGGGCGACCATCAATAACAACATTCTGATAGGAAGGCTTCAGCCTGAGCCTTTGCTGCTCTAACGCCTTATTCGCGTCAATCTGCGACTGGCGATAATCTCGCTCCAGGCCCGCATCCTTCATTCCCGCCCTTAGCGCTTCGATCTGCTGGCGCTTGTAATCCATCCCAAGGCGCCGTTCATCCAGATCAAGCAAGGCGTCGTCTTTCTTTTGCTGATCCTGCACGACTTGCCGTTGATGCTCTTCCTGTTGATCCATTTCCGGTTTGTACATCTGCGCCCATTCATATTGCCGGGCTGAAGTCGGGTCGAGCATTCCGCCGCCAAATCCGGCCGCAGCACCGCCAATTAAACCGCCCAACGGATTGCGCTGACCGGCAGGACTGTTCGCGCCCTCAACAGCACCCAGCAGTGCAGGAAGCAGAGATTTTTTGAACCGTTCGCCAAAGGTCAGTTTGCGCTCATATCCGGCCTCGTCGCGCGGCTGCCGATTCATGACATATTCAAATTCCGCCTTGGTCTGCGGATCGTAAGGACGCGGCCCGCCTGTCCGACCGGGCAAGGCCGGAATCGGCACATCTTCAACACGGTCCGGCTCGCTGAACTTTACGGCAGGCATTCGGTTCGCCAACGGATCAAACGAAGACGTGGCTAAGGGCGGAGCTGGCGGCATTCCTTCACCGGTGCCCGGCGGCAACTGCGCTCGAAACATCCCCGTTTTATTTAGCCCCCCAAGCATCGGCTTTGAAGCCGTCGTACCTGTTCCCGGCGTCATCGGCGGCATCTTGCCCAGCGATGACGCCGCTTTCATTAGCGGCCCATTCAAAAAATCCAAAGACAGCATGGCGATCCTCAAAAAGAATAGGAGCGGTTCCCCGCTCCCTCAATACCCAGACAAATCAATCCAGCCAGTTCCTATTTCTTCGGCTCCGGCGCAGGCGGTTTCACCAGTCGCCACTGCTTTTCATCGAAGCTACAATCCTCACAGCCAGCGCGCTTCTTGAGCGTCGCCACCCATTGCGCGAACTGACTACGGGCGGAATTCAGCCGAACGAGCGCAATCCGGGCATCCTTTGCCGCGAGCAGAATTTTCAATTCTTCCACTTCCGGCGTTTTCTCGGACAGCGTCTTGGCAAGCGCATTGTGTGCATCATTGAGCCGCTTCCCGGCGTCTTCGAATTCGGCAACCACGGGCTGCATTAAGGCCGACTCTTCCGCCGTCGGCACCAGCGGATCGGCCTTTTCCTTGTCGGCCTTGGAGGTTGGCGCCGGGCTGTTTTTCACCGCAGGCGGTTGTTGCTGCGCAAAGACAGGCGTCGCCGCCAGAATCAAAAGAAACAGAGATGCAAAAAGCAATTTTCTCATTTTGGAAATCCTTTCAGATAAGAGTTATCGGAATTGAGCAGTAAAACGCCTGTAAAAACAGTGTTTTTCTCGTTGGGTTAGATGTTGGCTGTGGTAAAATCCGCGAGTCGTCACAGGGATTCCGGCCCCGCAACGACTCTAATCACTAACGTCATACATTGGAGATATGAACATCAATGACTGATCCTGAATTTACCACCGAAGAATTAAATAGTGAAGAATGGAAACCAATCCCTGATTTTAAGAGATATGAAGTTTCAACATTGGGCAGAATTCGCACGATTGCAGCATCCATTAGACGGCCAGCAAAGTTCCTACTAAAGACGCGTTTAAGTTCCCGAGGATATCTGACTGTGACTTTGATAGACGATAGCAGTAGAGCAAGAACGGTATGTCCACATAAGGCCGTCGCTCACGTGTTCCTAGAAAAAGGACGTAACGATCAGCTACAAGTCAATCATAAGGATGGAATTAAGACCAATAATCGCATCGAAAACCTTGAATGGGTATCCCCCAAAGAAAACACTCAGCATTCAATCAAGGCGCTCGGCCACAGTCGCTCTGGCGAAAAAAGCGCAGTCTCCAAGTTGACGGAGCAGCAGGTTATTAAGATTCATTATTTACGAATGGAGGCTTATACCCCGGAAGAAATTGCCCGCATGTTTAACGTAAGCGGCTCAATCGTGTCACGCATCATTAAGCGACAAAGCTGGAAAGAACTTCTTGTTTCGTATCCCACAAACTATCCGCGTACCGTTGTCAGAAGCAGGCGCGGAAGTAAGCACTGTCGCGCAAAGATCACAGAAGTAATCGCCAGGAAAATTAAGACCGCACTGGAATCTGACACCAGTCGTGGGGCTCATGGGCGAATTGCTCGACAGTTTAATACAACAATTCACATCGTTAAGAGCATTAAATACAAGACGACTTGGGCATATCTAACGTAAATCGTAGAAACCCACTACATCAATAAAAGTAGACCCGCCAGTAGTTGGCGCGCCACCATAGATGTAATAGAAAAGCTGTGCGCTTGTTAAGGCAATGGGAGTTATCAAGTCAGAATTGACTCGCAATTGCAGTTGATTTGCGCCCCCCGTGCGAGAGCGAATAAAGGAATTTTGCCCGCCAGTCGTTTCCGTGTTGATCATTCGCAACTGTGCGAATCTGGCCGTAGCAGGAGCAACCGCACTGCAATCTACAGAAGTCTCTGTTGTCGCTGTTCCGCTTGATAAAACACGGAAAGGACTGGAAGTAGTAACCTCTGCCCATTGATAGAACCCAGTAAAAGGATTGTGGTAAAAATCGTATATCTGACTGCTACCATTGGTGCGAATTGCCCCAATATAGCGTCGGGCAGTGTTTGATGTTTTACTGCGCGCAGTTCCAAACCAGGCAGTTGCTGGCGCAGTCGTCACACATTCCACGCTCGGCGTTCCCGCAGACGTGTAGAGATAGCAGTAATACCAAGTGTTGGCTCCCAGGCTTGGCCCGATCGTTGTATCCGTCGGCAAGGTGACGATCTCGCCTGTAGATTGAATTTGAGCCGACCCCGCTTTGATTTTTACCTGTGTGGTCGAAACCCATTCCAGTTGCAAACCAGAGATATAGCCCGCATCCGCGCCGAAGCCCCAGCGAATTCCCGTGGAAGTAATTCCATATGTGTTGGAGTCCACTGGGATTGTCTGGCTATCCGCTGTCAGATAGTTCGTGAATCCGATCTTTTCGATGGCTGCCCAGGTTCCCGTTGTCGTAAAACTCGCCGTTCCTTGCAGGCTTGTCGTGTCGAATTGATAACCCGCCGGATAAGCCGTTCCAGAAGAGCCGGACGGAACATTAATCGAAAGCGCTATCGCCGCGGAGAAAATACAATCTTCGCACTGGCCAGCATCCGTAAAATTCAGCCGCATCCCAACGGAACTGGCCAACCAGGTCCCAACGCCCGTATCAAAGCGCATCCGGATATTCCGGAAAGAGTTTTGAGCAACATCCAAATGCGTTGAGCAGGATGTACAAGTGTCGGTATAGCCGACGTCAATTCCCTTTGCGCCCGCCGTTGTAGAGCTTCCCCAGATTCCGGTAAATGTGTTGCCGTTTGCGCCGTCGCCGGGTGTCCAAACCTGATAAGCGCGAATCCGGACAGCCCAATCCGCCATCGTCTGAATGTGCAGATTTTCAAACTCAGACAGGCGAGGATGGTTCAAATCAAACGCGATCCCGGCATTCCCGCCCATGTTGACTGAAATATCCCGAATGCGAACGCGAGAAATTGGCCCATTGACCGCAAAGGGTCCACCCGACGAGCCGCCCCAAACGACGGTTACATTATGACCTTCGATGGAAATATCATTGACTGTGGAAGCGGTTGCCGAAGATGTGCCGCCGTAGGTCCCAGAGCCGTTTCCAATGGTCACTTGGGTATTCAGCTTGATGGAGCGACACCCGTCAAAACTCAGAGTGTCACCGCTTACCATCGTGTTGACCAAAGATTGGAGAGACGAAGAATCGTCTGTGGTCCCATCGCAAACACTAACAGACTTCACATTGAGCGGCATTCGGGCATGAAGAATTGATCCCGTCGTTAGCTCGCTTGCGTTCAAATCGGTGAGCAGGGAGCCACTACCTTCAAATGCCGTCGCCGAGACTGTCCCGTCATCCTTGAAGATGACCATCGGCGTGTAACCGCCACCGTCAATTTGATGCGAAAACGTAAGCTGAGAAATCCCCGCGCTTGTGGTGACATCGTTGAAAAACTTCCATTGCGGCGTATGGTTGACGGATGAAATCCGCGAGCGACCCGTCAAGGTAATGTCATGACTGTCCCTTGTCGCATCGGCACCACTCAGAGCTGCAATATCAAGCAGGATTGTGTTTTGTGGTGTCGTCCCAGGATTGTAGGTTTGGATTGCCGTCCATGTCTGAGTTGTGCTTACCCCTGCAAGAGTCGTCGTAGAGCCGGGCAAGGTCAGCGTCGTGCCGTCCGTTCCATTGAGCGTCATCGTGCTGTTCACGGTGAACGTCTTCGAAGCGGCCATTGTGAAGACGCTCGAACTGCCCGAAACCGTAACACCGTTGACACTGACACCGCCACCCGTCGCAAACTGAATCCCATTGCCCGCGCCGACGGCAATCTTCAATGGTGTGGCCGCATCCGTAATCAATTGCGCAGTTGAGCCAGAAAAGCCCAGCGTCGCCTTCAGGGTATTGGTTGCGTCATTGTGAACAACAACCGACCCCGGCCCAACGTGCAATGTTTTCCAGCGCAGACTGGTCGTTCCCAGGTCGTACGTATTATCCGTCTGCGGATCAATCTCCCGCATCGTGGATGTGCCCGTGACCGCAAGGCTGGTCGTCGCGCTGAGTGTGTCGGCGGCAACCGCACCGCCAAACGTCGCTGAACTTCCAATGATATTCCCCAAGGACACATCGCCGGAATCGGCAATCGTCAGCCAGTTCGTAAACGATCCACCATCCAGGCTGCTGCCGATGATGAATTGAGATGTTCCGGCATTCGCCGTGACGTCAACAAACTGCTTCCATTCGGCCAGATGCGCGCTGCCGTTATTACTCCGACCCCGGAAGACCAGGTTATGACTGTCGCGCGTCCCCGCACCGCCCAAAGCGCCAATTTCAAAGAGCAGCCCGTCAGCAGGTGTTGTGCCCGGATTGATCGTTTGCAGTGCCGTAAAGGTTTGCGCGATCCCAAGGCCCGCAAGGGTCGTTGTGGTCGCCGGAAACGTCATCGTCGTGGCATCGGTTCCACTGAGCGCCACACTGTTGTTATAGGTCAGCGTCTTACCGTTCGCGATGGTCAGCGTTCCGGTCGTGCTCGTGATCGTCAGCCCGTTCAGGCTGGTTGCTGTTGCCGCGCCAATATTACCCCCGGCAAAGACCGCCGCGCCCGTGCCGGTTTCGTCGCTGAGTGTTCCGCGCAGATCGGCAGAGGTTGAACTGGCCAGATGCGAAATCCCGGCATTCGCCGTCCAGGTTCCAGCACTGACGCGCAGCACGCCGGTTGAGCCGGAAGAGTCAATCCCTGTGCCCCCGCGAGCGGCTTCGATTTGGCCGGCTGAAAAGAACGCCGTCGCCGAATCCCCTGTGGTTGCCAGAATCCCGCCCGAACCAATCGCCTGCAGGACGCCGGCCGTCGTCATCTCGACGCCGTTCGCCGTGCCGCCAGCGGTAATCCGAACCGGCTTCGCCGCCGAACTGGCAGCCGTGCCGACCGTGAAGATATAACCCGTTCCCGTGTTACTTGCCGTGTCGGTCAGATTGAACAGGTTCACGGACGAGCCGGTCGCATTATTCCAGGTAAACGTCGTGGTGTAGGCCGCCATCGCCAGCGACAGCGCCGCGCCTGGATCAGTAATCGCCGACCATGCGGTCGCACCGCCACCGCCGCCACACGCTGAGCCGGTTTGCGTAATGACACCCGTGCTCCCAACCTGCAAACAACCCGCCGATGCGGGCAGCGTTGTTGGCAGCGTAAATGTAATCGAAGACGCCGGCGCGCCCGCCTGCAAGGTAGTCGTATTGGCGGTTCCGGAATTACTGAAGACGATTTGACCAGTCAGGGACGAGCCGATGCCCACATTCAGCGATGTGCCAAAATATCCAGATCGAGCTTTCAGACTTGCCGAGCCAACATCATAGGAATTCGTCACGCCCGGCGCGAAATGGCCCGCCGCTTCAATCGTCCATCGTTCGACGTTGTTTGCATATAAACCAAACGGATGATTGCTGGTCGTTCCGATGATCGCCCGATCTGGCGCGCTGGCCAGCGGCCCAAAGCGAGTTGTAATGCCAGCGCCGGAAATATCATTGATGGCCAGAAAAGGATTGCCGCCGGAGCGCTGAATTAGAAATGTTGTGCCGTTATAGGTAAGGTTCGCAGAGGAGGTAAGCTTCTGCGTGTCACTCCAATAGGTGACACGATTGGCTGCTCCAATACCACCCAGCCCCATCAGCCGATAATCCAATGTGGTCGAATTCGGCATAAACGAGGCCGATTCGCCCTGCGCAAGCGAGTAACTTGCTCCGCCGTTCACACTGCCGCCCGCATTGGCCTGCACCGTCAGAGTTCCAATGCCAATGTTCCGAATGTAAATCGGCCTTTCTTCGTTCCCAAACCATCCCGGCCAAGGCATTGTATAGGTGCAGTTCAAGGCGCAATTGGCCTCGATATTGTCCGCGCCGGGATTGGAGTGTGTCGTGTCCGCCGTGATCGTCGTTAGCGGACGATTCGCGTCAATTCTATAAAGCTTTTCTGACCGGCTATTGCTTGTGTTTCGGTAACTGGTAATCGTGTTGCCGCCCGCGATTTTTAGATTTCCCTCAACGGTAATCGGCGGCAAGTCGTTTGCGTGAATCGGCTCAGAATTCGCATAAAAGCTCGCCGGGGAGCTGCTAAAAGTAACCGAAGCGTCCAGCCTGCCTTTGGCAAAGTAGGGCGGGAAAAGAGAGTTATCTACTTCAAACTTGAGCGCAATCCAGGTTCCCGACGAGCCGCCATCGCCAGCAAATGTAGTATTTTCAAGATACGGGACAGAGTTGTAATAAAGAAAAATTCCGCCCGCTTTCGACGACTCAACATTACAGTTTTTACAAGTAATCGTTGCGCTACGATTTGAGACAGCGCCGTCGGTCCCTGTCTTATCCCCAATAATTGCCCACCAGGAATTAGAGCCGGAAACATTGATCCCATTGCAGCTAACACAGTAGAAATCGCCCGCCCGAACCCGAAACCCTGCAAATGAGGTTGTATTTACATCGCCCGGGTAAAGCTTCTCATAGTGATTCCCCGGCATGTTGGGCGAATTGATCAGGAACGGATACCCCGTCAGGCTTGAACCCGATACGATCTCCTTGAAGGTCGAACTAAACGCATTCCCAACGTACAAACCATGCGAGCCGGTGCTGGAAATCGTGACATGCTGAACATCCACATGGGCAAAATAGAGTGCATCATCAGCGCGAATCCCGATCTGGCTTGCCCCTGAAGACGAGCCGCGCACGCCAAGGCTTTGAATCGTTGGGCCTTTGAATGCGCTCGCGCCAGAGCCAGCGACAAGGTCAAGAATGACATCATTCGCCGTGCCGTGAATGATTGTCCGATCTTCGCCGTCGCCGATGATCGTCACGCCACCAGGGATCGTCAGTTTTGCCGTCGTCCGATACGTTCCCGTGTCCAGCTTAATCACCTTGCCGCCACTGGCGACCGCTGCCGTGATCGCATTCGTCAAACAGGTCGTATCATCGGCCACATCATCACCGACACATGCATGGTCTGTTTTCGGATTGATTGCGCCCGCCAACCCCTTCGGCATAATCGAGCCGCTCGTCGAGAAGTACGAGCTATTGAACGGCACCCAGGACAGTGTCCCCGACGCGTTGAGCATCGCTCCGTTCGCGGTCACTGCTGGCCATGTGTAATTCACGCCGCGCGGCTTCACGTCACCATCAATATCCACTTCGAACTTGATCGAGCCGGTAGAGTCCGTGAAGCGCTGAAACGGCCCGGTCTGGCTGGCCGTCGCCTTCATCGCCTGCATAATGGCCGAATTCGCCCGGCTCACGCCGCCCTGGAAGATGATCTGATCGGTTTCAAGGGTAAGCTTCGATAGCCCGCCCGCCTGAATATCTACAGAATACCCAAACTGAAAGAGCTGGCTGGCCGTGGAGTAAATCAGATTTGTCGCAGCCAGCGACGAACCGTTCGGCGTAAAGTAAGGAACGTAATTCAACGTCCCAGAGCCACCAATCCCGCCACCGCCACCACCGCCAGTCGCCGACAGCACACCGCCTGATATTTGCAGCCCGGACCCAACCGTCAGGCAGCTCTTCTTCTGACCTGTGATCGAGTAATAATCCATCTGCCCGGCTGTGCAGTTTGGATGAATCTCGTTGATGTAAGATCGAGGATAGGCTTCCTGTCCATTGGGCGCGATCCCGCCCGCGCTATTGTAATTGCAGATAAAAGCAAATGTCGCCGGGCTGTTCGGCGGCAATTGCAGTTCCGTCCGGCCGACGCCGCAATCATACGTTCCCAATTGCGAGCCACCTGCACGGAAAAAGACGAACGAATACCGCGCCTGATTGGAAATTAGCGCGTCTGTTGTCGCCGGCAGGATGAATTCGGGAATCCAGGCCACATTGCCCGACCCCGAATTGATGATCGAAACCCCAACCTCTTTGTAGAACTGACCTGTCCCCGGCCCGCCCGGTTGGACAACCTCACTGCTCCCCAGCGGCTGAAAGGCGCGATTGGCATACACGCGCAAAAAGACATATTTATAGAGTGTAAGCTGCGCTGAGCCGGTTAGCCCGCCATAGTTCGTCGTCAGCGTAAGCGACGATCGAGACGCCACCGACGCAACCACATACTGCACGCCACCGATGGACACCTGGAAACCAGACTTGCCGACAATGTTCTGTGGAAATGTGGGCGTGCCTGTCGTAACAACCGCGCTTCCGCTGGTCACTGAGACCGTATACGTCTGATCCGAGCCAACGTCAGTCGGGTTAAACGGTAGTTGCGTGATCTGCTGCGTAGACACAGTCACATCCGTTGCCGACGCACTTCCGCACAGCGCACATAAGAGCGCAATTAGAAACAGCTTTTTCATTGTGAATTATGAAGGTTGTTCGGGACTTGTGATAGCCTTATAGGCAGCGACGAGATCCGCCGCGCCAAGAATTTCCAGATATTCGCATAGGAGGGAGTCGGCTTCGATGTGGGCAGCTTCGCTCGGTTCGGTCGCGAGCTCTTTCAGCCGGGCGAGGATACGCATTCGCCGTTTTGCGCCTTGTTCAAATTCGGTGATCATTTTAGAATCCGCCTATGACAGCAACTTCATCTTATGAGAATGCTATCGCGGCCCAGCGTCAGGCAGTACTACAATTCCTGCCCTTCCTTTCTGCTTGGGAGCGTCACAGACAGCAGATGGGAATCCGATTACACCGCGAGTATTTAGAATGGAACTTCTCTTGTCGCGCCTACGAAGAAAGCAATCTTTGGTGCTAACCCATCAAGCGTCACTATCATTCCCGCGTCCACTCATCAGGCACGCCGCCCAAATCGCCAGGACGCAAAACGCAAAAACAAAGAAGATGCCGACTAAAATCAAAATCCTTATCATTCCACCGTCAACGTGACCGAATTGCTCGTCATCGCATCGGCCTGCGCCGTGATCGTCAGTTGTCCATGGGCGTCGGCCGGCAATTGAAAGTTGACCTGATCAATCCAGTCGAACGGTCCGAACTTCCCGAACACCGCCGAAACCACCCAATACCCGTCGGCTTCATCGGAGATAAACACCTGGACAAAGCTGGCACGCCGAAAGCCAGTGCCTTTCAGCATCAACACGGTTCCCTCGTTCGGCACAGGCTCCGCCGTAATCACGCGCGGCGATTGACCGCCGGAAACATATTCGCCTTGCGGAACTAATCCCTCGAGAGAGCCGGGCTGCTGGTAAAACCCCGGCGACGTCGGCGCGACCGCCGCCCAGCCCGTGAAGATTCCACCTGGCGCAGTCACGCGAACGGGATACCACCGAATCAGCGGCTTCTGTGTCGCCGAAAGACCATCCACCGCCGCAGCCGCAATAAACGCATCCCGAATTGAAACCGCATCGCTTTCTCCTTCCAGCACTTTTTGAATGGGCAAGCCGATCTTGCGCGGCACATCCGGCACGATCAGTCGAATCTCTTTCGGCCCAGCGAAGTAGAGAGCGGCTTCGATGCCGCCGATTTCCACGGTTACGCCGCCGAGACTTGTCGGCAATGGCAAGTGTTGGGACTGAAAAGCTTCGGCGGCGAACTGTCCGCCGGAAAGAACTGCACCACATCCGGGCGAGACAATGCCGGTACTACTGGCCGCGTTGACGACGCTTACGCCGTCGGCGCGCGTTGGAGCCGGAGCGCGATTGCCGAAGCGTCGCTGCTGCGCCGGAACGGACAGAGCGATGCCGACGCACATCAATGCGAAGAGAATTTTATTTGTCATAGGATTTCTAAAAGGAGGGATTATTGAAGAGGTGTGAACTTTGCTGCTGGTCCTGCAACTTTCCAAGTGCAGTCACCATTTGTCACTGTTCCGGTTTGCGGCCATGCAGGTTCTGCTGTCGGTCCGCAACTACCACCGACTAATTGATAGACCTTTGTATTATCTATTGTAGGCCTGACCAGTGTTCCAAATACCGAGTAACTGGCCGTTGAGGAGTAGACCGGCGCAGCCAGGCCGGTGCGAATTGTCATCCATCCGTAATTCGTGGCCACGCTACGCTTCTGCAAGTAGGTTCCCAGTTGCCAGAAGTCCGCAATTGGCACGTCATCGCTGTATGAAGTATATCTCCGAAAATCGTCAAATGGAGCGTCAATTGGAACAATATCTTCATGGAACCCCTGGACAGCCATTCGTCGCCAGCGAACCCCGTTCACCTTGAAGTTGTTCACTTTCAGAATCCCCGGCGACCCGTCATCAATCCGAATTGCCATCGGCCATGTGCCATAGATTGACCCAGTGTCCGGTATATTACTGGGCAGCACGCCTGAATTATTGCTGAAGATAACTTGTGGGCGTTGCCCTATACACAGCCAGGTTATAGAACCGTCCAACACTGTTCCGCCGATGCTTTGCGGCCAAATTGGTTCTACTGTTCCAGTCGTTCCCGCGTTTGTTGCGCGATACCAGAAGCCCGACCAAATTGAAGCGACGACCGGCGCTTTGTCGGCAAAAGCCGTGTTAGGCGTCCACTTCCTGCCACCAAGACCGCCCACAATCAGGTACGGCCCACTTTCCGGCAGATAGTCCCATCTCACGGTATTGTTGTTGATAACGATCGTATCTGAGCCAACATTCAGGAAGCTTGGATTCTGGAAGACTCTGAATACCGCTCGCCCACGATTGGCGGCAACAGAGCCATACTCACGGCTGAAACTGAATGAATTACCGGAAAATTCAGACTGGGAGTGAATTGTAGTATCGGGAGTTCCCTCCTGCACCGTGTTGCTGTTTGCCCCATAGTTCCAAACGACATCAGGTGAATCTTCCATGATGTTGCTTATAAACCGTATGTCGTGAATCGTTCCGCCACCGTTGCCAAAAACTCCCGCATAAAAATTCTTTTTGATCAGATTGCCAACGATAGTCACATTCCAGATACCCGAACCTGTTGACCCAATATGAAAAGCAATTGTGTTATTTTCGCAGATATTATTGGTGAAGGTTGCATAGCGCGCGCCAGCTTCAAAACACTGTCCGGAGTTCGTTGCCTTATTATTGAAAGCCTCAACCCAGCTACCATTCAAATTGAATGCACTCGTGGTGTTACTGTAGGCAGGCCCGCCCAGGCCGATTTGATCCGCTACGTTGTTGTACACGCGCCAACGAATGGACTTGAACCCGCCACCCATGTACAGCCCCTCATAGCTATAGCCGAAGACTCTGCAATCGTGGATTGCTACATCTTCAGTCGCATAGGCATACACAACTTTGATGGGTCGTGTCGGGTACTTCACTTGGCGCAGAGTTAGCCCGGAAATTTCGATATTTCGCAGCCGGTTCGGCGGCGAATTCGGATTGCCGAGTCCGGAGATTTCGCCAGCCTTGCCCAGATCAATCAATCCGTTGATTGTCTGGACGTCCGGATTCCAGTTTTCCAAAATCGTAGTTAATGCCGCGTCTCCACGAATCGAAATGCCATTGTAAGCGCGCGCACAAGGCTGCGAGTAACCGTAACCAGGAAAGTTCCCAACAGCGGCGCAATCCAGCACAAGCTTTTCAATCAAGTAATACCCTTCTGGGATTTCAATCTCACCGCCCCCAGTATCAGCCGCAGCGTTCGCCGCGCTTTGAAAAGCGACAGTGTTATTTGTTCCCCAGACCGTCCGTTCACTGCTTAAAACGTCAGCCTGTGCATTCACGCTCAACACGACTGAAAAAGCCGACGTATACCCCAAAATCGTTGTTGCCAACGGCTGGCGATACGCCACAGGAAATCCAGCCAGATTTCCAGCGTCATAGACCGCAATCGCTTTGCCAACGTCAGACGCCAGAAATTTTCCGGTATTACAAGTAAGAACCGGCGAGCCAACCGCCATGGAACAGTCTGTCAACACTTGCGCGTCGCCGACCGCCCCGTAAGTGTTGACGTTAAAATCTCGCGAAGCAATTGAAAGGCGAGACGGTGTAACTGGCCGCCGCGCCTGTGCGACCGCGGAGATTGAGAAGATAAACAATAGAGCTAAGAGAAATAATAGGTTTTTCAAAGTTACTTCCTTTGGCACCAATGGCACCAATTGTTAATTACAGACCCAGGCACCGTTGATCCCCTTGGCCATAGCACCTGACCCACCAGAAGCACACGGACTGGCAATTGTGCAGTCTGAACAGTAAATCATTCGCGCATTGGCGACGGTCGGAAGATTGGCGAAGGTAACGGTTTTAAGTTCGACCGTCCCATCCCCTTTCACTGTAAAAGCCGTTGCAAGTGCATTCTGAGATGTTCCACTACTTCCGGCTGGCGCAGTCTGAAAGATAATATCTCCCCCAACGCCTGTGCCTGTGCCGCGTGAGCCCGCCATTGTCCAGTTTGCTCCAGCAATGTTTGTCCCTGTTGCATTTTGAACATGTTGGGCTTGTGCAACCGGAGTGCCTGAATCTGTGTTTGAGCCCCATTTCCAAATACCCGCGCTTACTCGGTCTAAAATTACATCTGCCGTAGTTCCGGCAGCACTGGTGATACCAAGACTTCCATTGTTCTGGATGACAAGATCAAAGCCATTTATAGCCATTGAAGCCGAGGCATTCGAGGTAAAACCTAGTACGGTCGAGGAGGCTAAATAAATGCCTGTCGCCTTATTGGTCGAAAAGGTAATTGCGGGTCTAATTGCGTCCGCATCCGGGAACACAGACTGGCCCGCCGTGATATTCAGCGCCCGATTCTCGCCGCTCCCGGGTGACCCCGTTGCACCACTTGCAGTCAATTCAAGTGCATAGTTGAATCCTGATGTGGCATTTGTATTGGTGACGGAAATCTTGCCACCTTTGACGGTCTTGGCTGACGTTGAGTTAGCCCCGGTCACGGCTATGTTTAGAGCCGCAGAGCTGTCACTAACGGTTGACGTTGAGGCGATGTTGATGATGTTGCCAGTTGTTAATGAACTGGAAGCAAAATACGCACCTGTCCCGGTTGTCAGCGAGTTGTAAGTATGAACCGTGCCGGATGTGGTTGTTGTTCCGGTTGTAACACCGTTGTTAAATGTATGAATCCCCGTCCACGTCGGCGCAATCGCCTGATCTAGTGCCGGAGCACCATCGCTTCGCATAAACGTGGCCGCCACGCCATTGACAGCGGTAAGGCCGACACTTGCCGTAGGATTCGCCCCAGCAGGTAAGCCGCTGGTAAATGCAACAGTCCCGCTCGCATCTGGCCACGTCACGGTTCGATTCGCGCTGAGCGATTGGACGTTGAAAATCAGATCCCGCGTCGTGTT
>CAZMXG010000127.1:0-23553 GCA_964570175.1 uncultured Heliomicrobium sp.
CGTAAGGGACTTTCACCCTCAAGTGAATGCGCCCTGCCGGGCGCACTAAAGAAAACCTGGCAATCGCTGGTTGGACAATTGCCAGATTTCAACAGGTTGAATTTCTACTGCGATTCCTTGTCCATCTTCTTTTTCGTCAATGCTTCAATCAATTCCGCTGCGGATGCTCTCCCGCCGTGGGTTTTGCTGATCTTAGCAAAAAAGACCGTTCCCTTTTGATCAATCAGAAACGTTGAAGGGTAGGCTGTTTCTTTCGGCGCATCCCAGCGCAAGCCATACAGATTCGTAAACTCATACCCAGGATCCAACAACAAATCAAAATTGTCAGGCAGTTTTTTGTCTGCCAAAAACTCTTTCGCGCGGCTGTCCAGGTTTTCGGCAGGGCCGGGATAAACTAAAACGATGCGCGCTCCTACGTTCGCAAACTCCTGCGACTGTTTCAAATAGCTATGGACCTGCTGATTGCAGAGTGGGCATTGATAGCCTGGAAAGCCGCGCAGCACCACCAGCGCCACAGGCGATTTTGCCGTCAGTTCGGAAAGCCGAATTTTGTTTCCCTGAATTGTTGCCAAAGTAAAATCTGGCGCTTTGTCACCGACAGCAGGCGGGCTTGAAACAGCAGCCAACGGATTCGTCGAAGCAATCATAAAGAAAGGTAGCAGCAGCGATAAAAGCAAACTTTGCAAAGTGTTCAACTCCTTGTTGATGAAAGCATGTTGATTTCAGGCACAGCAGAAAAGCCGCGTCATTTTTCGCAGATGACTCAATGATAAATCTCTCAAACCGTTGGCACTATTCCCAGCCAGGAAAGTTTTCTTTTGTCTTCAACAAAATCCAGCCAAATCTCAGGCAGCAAATCTGCGACAAGAATCAGCAAGATCGCGCAAGATTCAGCCAGAGCCTTCGGCTACTCTTCCGGCAATTCAAACCACGTTTCATCATCAAGAAGGAGAGTATCGCTATGATCGAAAAGGGAGCGCCAATTGCCGAACCAAAAGGCAAGCTGGGAGTTTTGCTGGTCGGGATGGGAGCCGTCACCACCACCTTTATCGCTGGCGTCGAAGCCATCAAAAAAGGCTTGGCCAAACCGATTGGCAGTCTGACCCAGATGGGAACAATCCGACTGGGCAAACGCACCGAAGGTCGTTCGCCGCTGATCAAGGACCTTGTACCGCTAGCCGATTTAACCGATCTGGTTTTCGGCACCTGGGATATTTTTGAAGAAAATGCCTACGAAGCCGCGATGCATGCGGGCGTGCTGGAAAAAGAATTGCTGCTGCAATTGAAACCACAGCTTTCAAAGGTCAAACCGATGCCAGCCGTTTTTGATCAGGAATACGTCAAACGTCTGCACGGCACACATGTCAAAAAAGGCAAAACCAAAATGGATTTGGCCGAACAGTTGATGGCCGATATTGCCGACTTCAAAAAGAAAAACAAATGCTCGCGACTGGTGATGGTCTGGTGCGCTTCGACAGAAGTGTTCATCAAGCAGCACGCCGTTCACAAAACGCTGGCCAGCTTCGAAAACGCGCTAAAGGAAAATCACAAAGCCATCGCGCCTTCGATGATTTACGCTTACGCCGCGCTGAAATCCGGCGTCGGTTTCGCCAATGGCGCGCCGAATTTAACCGTGGATATTCCGGCATTGACTGCGCTGGCCGAGCAACAGAATCTGCCGATTTGCGGCAAAGACTTCAAAACCGGACAAACTCTCATGAAGACATTGATTGCGCCGGGACTGAAAGCGCGAATGTTGGGATTGCACGGCTGGTATTCGACAAACATCCTGGGCAACCGCGACGGCGAAGTTCTGGACGATCCCGGTTCGTTTAAAACCAAAGAAGAATCGAAACTTTCAGTGCTAGAACACATTTTGCAGCCGGAAGTTTACCCTGACCTTTACCAGGACTTTTCCCATATCGTGCGGATCAACTATTACCCGCCGCGCGGTGATAACAAAGAAGGCTGGGACAACATAGACATCTTCGGCTGGCTGGGTTACCCGATGCAGATCAAGATTGATTTCCTTTGCCGGGACTCGATTCTGGCTGCGCCGATCGTTTTGGATTTGGCGCTGTTTATGGATTTGGCGCAGCGCACAGGGATGCGCGGGATTCAGGAATGGCTGTCGTTTTACTTCAAATCGCCGATGTGCGCCCCACAGCTTTACCCCGAACATGACCTGTTCATTCAGTTGATGAAGCTGAAAAACACGTTGCGGCATTTACGCGGCGAAGAACTAATCACGCATTTGGGGTTGGAGTATTACGACTAGAAAACTCGCCTTCGCCACAGAAGCGCAAGAGAGATAGAGAAAACGCCTAGAATTTCTTCCTTTTTTCTTCGCGCCGCCTCGCGGTTTCTTGCGCTTCTGCGGTGAACCTACTTTCTAAACACCTGCTATCAAAAAGTCGCTGGCCAATCCTCGAATTCAGCCAGCGACCTTTGATTTCCCAATTTCAGTTCAATGAATGGGTGGCAAGCTCACTTTCTTGAAGCTGAAGGTCAGCATCTGATCGTTTAGAAAGGCGTACATATAATTGCCCTGGCATTGCGGGGTCACTGTGGCGGCCGCGTTTCCCCAACTGAGCAACGTGTAGGTCAGATCGCCATAACTTCCATTGGAGCTAAACGGACTGATGTTGAAGCTGACGCGCAGCTTGTCTTTTGCATAGGGATTGAACGGATGTTCCACTCCGAAAAGCCCTCCTTGCGGCGGCGGCTCTGACCAAATGCGGTCGCTGAACAACTGCACTGCTTCTCCGTTAAACCTTGGAGGCAAAAAATGAAATCCAAAGAAGCGGCCAGGGCTGTAACGCAGCGAACCAGTTGTATATTGAGCCCAATCCGTAGCTTCTCGATTCCCCGTCATTTGGAATGCGATGTAATTGTCATTGCCGTCCTGTTTGGACGCATGATCAATCAAATCAGTTAGCAAAGCCTGGCAACTCTGCGCCTTGGCAGACTGTGACATCACTCCGGCTAGCAAAATAAAGGCGATGAGGATTGTTTTTGCAAATTTCATGCTGACTCCTTGATAAATGGCTGAATGTTGAAAGTCACTTGGGAAACAGGGCGAATCCTGCTCTCAACAACGTAAGCGGGATTGATCGTAGAAAGCTTGAAACCCGAGATAAAAAATCGCCAGTTTGCGATTTGGGCAGGTTAGTTCGTGGGAAAATATCTCAACGACTAAGATTGTTGCGTCCAGGTTTTGGCTGAGTGAAAAGACAATATCGCCGCAGGCTTCGCGGGTACCGCAACGGCAAACATAAACCAGCTTGCCTGACCGTGATCTCCTGCAAAATGTTACGGTACCCGCGAAAACTGCGGCGATAAAAATCGCTACTTGAATTTTTAGTGGTCTGCCCTCTCCAAGGACGAATCAACTTACTTGCCGCTTGGTTTGCCAAAGCGCGGCATATCTACGAATCCGATACTGAGCAAACACAGAATCAACAGAATGCTGTATTCCATCCCGTTTCTTCCATTCCCCACAACAAACCAGCCTTCAGGGGCATGAACCATGACAATCCCCATCAAAAGGACCGCGGTGTAAGCCATCGCTAAAGAAAAAACGAACTTCCGAAATGCCAGAAGCGGCGTGCCCAGAATCTCAAGTGCCGTAATCCCTGAAGCGATCAAAAATCCGGCTGGGAAACCTTTTCCGGTCAGCCACTCTCCGAATGGCACAACGCCGCCCACAATCAGCCGTGTCCAGCCGTGCGCTGCCAGCAACCCTGCTACTGCAATTCGGATTACGGACAAAACAAATGAAAGCCTTTTTTCCTGATTCCAGGCGCTGCCATTCACCAAAGGGCTCTCCCGGCAACGACCTAAAGCAACGGTCGTCCCTGATCAAAATATCGTTTCAGCTTCATGTTTAGCGTTTGAACACGCAATCCAAGCAACTTGGAAGCTTTGGTCTGGCTGTTGCCGCATTGACGCAACGCCGTCGCAATCAGATTGCGCTCAAAATCATCAACAATATCCGGAAGGTCAACGCCTTCCGGTGGCAGTGACTTCAGCCGCGCGTAACGAATGCGGGACGGCAGAACAGATTCGTCAATCTGGGGCGGTGGCAAACAATTCACCGCACTTTCCAAAACGGCTTCGAGCTCATCAATGTTGCCTTCCCAGCCATATTCCTGAAGCGCATGTAGGGCTTGGGGAGTCATCTCGTGATCGCTCTTGTGCAACCGTTGCGCGATTTTTGCCAAAAGATGTTTGGCCAAATACTGTATGTCTTCGCTGCGTTCACGCAACGGTTTGATCACAAAACTGGTTGGTCTGAGCATTTCAACCAGGCCAAAAGCAATTCGATTTTCAGCAGTTCTGTCCGCCGGGTTCCACTCGGAAGCAAAGATTAAGCGTTGCCGTCCATTGCCGCCGCCACGTTCGCGCCAGCGATGCTCTTCCAGGTAAACAGCAAAACGTTGCTGTAAAATCAGGGGAAGATGCGTCAGCTCGTTGATATAAATCGTTCCCTGTTTCACGGTTTCGATCATCCCGTGCGGGCCGAAAAGCAGATTGTGCAACGCTTCGCTGCTCAATCCGTGAGCATTCACTGCAAAAAACGGCTGCGCCCATTGTTCGCTGGCTTGATGCAACACGCGAGCGACTTGCTCCTGGCGTAATCCGCGTTCGCCGATCAGCAATACCGGCAGCGCTTGCGTTGCTTGCAAACCAATGAAATTTTTCAGGTCATTGATGTTTTGGCTGATGCCAACAAAACTTTCATAGCTGCTGTAAGAGACAACGCGTTGATTAACCAAAGTCAGTGCTGGACGTGGTTGCAGCGCTTTTTCCACTTCGACTGATTTCACCGCAGCTTCGTTTACCATTTCGAAAATCCTTCCTTTTCTAGTCCGCCACCGGAAATTCCAAGGTCTTGAATCGGTCGCTTATGACGATTGGCAGTGTCGTACAAGATCGAGTAAATGTCTTCAAAAGCGAGTAAAAACCGGTAAAAGCTGTAAATGTGTTGTAAAACCACTACCTACTTTCGACACGAAGGCGGTAGATCCGATGTATACTTTTGGCGAGGCGCTAGAAATGACGAAACTGAAAAAGTTTTTACGGCAAAACATACTTTGGGTCGGGCTGATTGCAGTGGCCATTCCGCTGTTGGCGCATTTATGGCTGCAGTACAAATCTCTTTCGCAACTGGAAGCGACACTGCCTTATCAGCGCAAAGCGTACATGCGCCGTTACGTATCGGAAGTCTTCAGAAAAGTTATTACAGTGTATGAACGACACGCCGAAGCCACACTGAACGTGCCTCACACAGCGTTTCATCATACTTATCCAAATCCGGATTACGATCCTCGCACAGCAATTGATTTCAAACTGGTCAGAGAGCATTTCGTCAAAAATCAATTTAATGGCTCTCGCCTGCAATTCGTCGGAATCATCAGCGGACGCGAGGAACCGTCTTATGTGACCATCAGTTTTTACGACCCCATCAGTTGTAATTTCGTCTATCCCAGAGAAAACAGTAAATGGACTCAGACGCAAGAGCAGGAAAGAAGCGCTGCCCACGCCGCCGCCGCCAACTGGATGGCAATGATCATGACGAAGTCCACGCCTAAATCAACCGAAGTTACCGTGGACGAACGCGATCCCAGATTCCGCATCATCGTTAAACCGATTGTTGACGAAAGCTCTCATGTCGTAGGAGTCGCCGGAATGTTTTTGGACGACAACGTCTTCGTCAATGAATATCTTTCTCCGGCAGTCGCTGAATTGACTCCCGGCTGGTTTCCGGATGAAAGCCCAAATGTGATTGTTTCGGTGTTTGATCGGGACGAAAAACTGGTCTTCGCAAACCAGCAATACGAAGGCAAAGCGTATGAAGTCGGAGCGCGATTCCAATTCGTTTACTCTGACTGGTATCTGGGCCTTCGCATGCGAAACATGACCGAAGAGGAATGGAGTCGCAGGTACTTTTTAACCAACCTGGCGTTTTCAGCATTAACGGCGCTGGTTTTGATCGGGGGCATCGTGCTGGCGCTGAGAACAGCTTCGCGCGCGATGAAATTGTCACAGATGAAAGCAGATTTTGTCTCCAATGTCTCTCACGAACTGAGAACGCCGCTGGCTTCCATTCGCGTCTTTGGCGAGTTTTTGAAAATGGGCCGTGTCACTGAACAGAACAAAGTCAGTGAATACGGCGAATACATCGAAACTGAAAGCCGGCGATTGACTCAGTTGATCAACAACATTCTGGATTTTTCCAAGATCGAATCGGGCCAGAAAACGTACAAGTTCGAACAGACTGACATTGAACAAGTGGTCATTGACACGCTGAGAACCTTTGAAGTCGTACTGGAGCAAAACGGATTCAGCGTCAATCTGGAAAAACCCCAGCAGTCTTTACCGGCGGTGGTGATAGACCAGGAAGCCATTGCCCAGGCCTTTATCAATCTGCTGGATAACGCGGTCAAGTATTCCGGCGAAGCCAGTGAAATTAGTGTCGCGCTTGGACAACAGAACGGCTTTGTTACAATTGCGGTGCGCGACCGAGGCATTGGCATCGCCAGCGAAGAACGCGAGAAGGTTTTTGAGAAATTCTACCGCGTAGGCAATGTGCTGATTCACGATGTGAAAGGTAGTGGGCTAGGCTTATCCATCGTTAAACACATCGTCGAAGCCCATGAAGGCAAAGTCACGGTTGAAAGCGAATTGGGCAAAGGCAGCACTTTCGTCATTCACCTGCCAATTGATAACAACTCGATTCCCAAACCCGAGCGGAAAAATGATGGTCAAGCATTTGGCCAAAGATTTGAAATCGGCAGTCCAGCGAGCCAATGACCGAGGAAAGGAAAGCAAACACAAATGGAGCTAGTGATAGGGATGAACAGAAAGGTTTTGATAGTCGAAGATGACCAGGCGATGGCCGTCGCATTGAGCGATGGTTTTGCCTATGAAGGATATGCGGTGAACGTTGCGCGTGATGGAGCAGACGGTTTGAAATTGGCCGGCGACGGCGAACTCGATTTAATCGTCCTTGATGTAATGCTGCCAAAAATGAGCGGGTTTGATGTTTGCAAACAGCTTCGCAGCACAGGCAATGAAACTCCGATCATAATGCTGACCGCGCGTGGCCAGGAAATTGACAAAGTCGTTGGCTTGAAAATCGGCGCGGACGATTACGTCACCAAACCTTTCAGCTTTATGGAGTTGATGGCGCGCGTCGAAGCCTTGATGCGCCGTTCTCACCGGAAACCGGAAGTCTCACTGGATGAATTCAACTTTGGAGATATCGCCGTCAACTTCAAGCGCTTTGAAGTCACAAAATCCGGCAACCCGCTGGAAATGTCTCCGCGCGAATTCAACATCCTGAAATACTTCATCGAACACAAGGGCGAGGTTGTCACACGCGATCAATTGCTGGATTCGGTGTGGGGTTATGGCAGCTTTCCGCTGACCCGCACGGTGGATATGCATATTGCCAAGCTGAGGCAAAAGATTGAAGACGCTCCGCACGACCCCAAGCACGTCATCACGGTGCATCGCGTTGGATATAAGTTTGTAGTTTGAAGTTTTGGCTAGTGAGTCATTGCATAAACGATGACATTCATTCCCAGCCGATAGGCCGCCAGTCCGTATTTCAGCGGGTAACGCGGTTCATCAATCCATTCCCAGGCATCGCCGTTATCTGCGTTTCGCGCGATGAACACCATGACGCGGCCTTCTTCGTTCATGATGGCTTCGTAATGAGGCACGACGCCTCCCTTTTCATCCGTCCTGCCGTAGTAAATGGCGTTGCTGACATTCGGAACCTGAACAACTTCATCAATGTCGAAGTAGCAATGAAACAACGGATGGTCCAGCGGCAATTCCTTGATCTGATATTCAGGAAAGATTTTCCGCATCTGTTCCTGCACATTCTGCCATTCATATTCCCCCCAGAAATCGTCCAGGATCAGAAAGCCGCCCCGCAGCAGATATTCGCGCAGCTTTGCGGCGTCATCGTCGGATAATTCCATTCCGCCAGGTTCGACGGCGTAAATGAACGGGTATTTGAAGATTTTGGGATCCTGCATTGAAATGGCGACGGGGTCGTCGGAAACGTCCAGTGTGCTGCGAACCCAATCGCGCAAGCCGACGATGAACTGCTCATCCGCTTTCGGATAATCAGTCGTCCAACTACTTCGCCAGCCATTGCCGTCGTAGATCAATCTGGCAAATGTGTACTCGCCGCGCGGAGTGGCGGTTCGGCGAGCATTTCGATTCAGGCGAACGTCATCGGAAAGATCAGGACGGCGCATCCCTCTTTGGCTTTGCGCGACCGGAGCCAGCAGCAACAACAGACCCAATAGCAGCACTCCAGCAACAACTTTCATCACAACTGCTCCTTCTTCCGCAAAGTTAGTGAAATTCTGAATGCGCCGACGTCATAACGCGCCGGTCGTCAAACCAACTTCTGTTCGTTCTATTTCAGAGATGATCTCAACAGGAAGTTGAATGCCTAAAAACCGCAGAAAGGCTTCGTCCGTCAAAGCGGTTGCGACGCCTTCGCCGATAGATCGGCCGTCACTATGCATCCAAATTCGCAAATCATTCCGCACGAACCCCGCATCGGCCAAGGCTCGCCGCCTGTCTGCAACAGCCAGTTGATAAAACTCGCTCGTCATTCTTTATTTTGCTTTCTTCAAGGTGTGTTTTCGTAAAGAGTCCAAAGCTGCGAGCCGCGATAATAATGCGCCAGAATTTGTTCGAATCTGTAATCACGTTCAGCCATCATCGCAGCTCCAATCTGGCAAAGCCCGACACCGTGTCCCCATCCAGCGCCGATCAACGTAAAACTTGCAGGTGCGTTTGAACCGTTGCGGGCAGTTTCAATTACAAACGCCGAACTGTAAAGGTGCGACGGCGACAGGGCGCGGCGAATTTCAAGCTCTTTCCCTATAACAAGTTGCTCGCGTTCGCCGACAATTCGCAATTTGACCACGCGGCCCGATTCGGCCCGCTCAGCCGGTTCCAGCTTGTGAATCGCTCCAAACTCAATTCCCAGCTTGCGCCGCAAAAGTTCCTGCAACTCATCCTGAGAAAACGTCACTCGCCAGCGGTAAAAATCTCTCGTTGCCTGATCGAAGTCCGGAAGAATTTTACCCAGCACTTTTGGGTCGTTGGTATTGCAAAACGCTGGTGGCGACGAACGAATCCACCTTTCCGCGTTGGCTTCGTCTGTTAGGGGCAGCGCAAATTCCGCCGGAAAGGTTTCGCCGTCGTAAGAAACCGCCAGATAAGCAAACCGTTCATTTGCCCAGGCTGCGTCAAAGCTTTCAGTCATTCCGCCACAAGATTTGGAAAAACGCGCATCGCAAAGCTCTTCGTTGAAAGTCAGCACTCGACCAAAAGTCGCCTGAATCGCGTCAAACACCCTCTGTGAAGTCGCTTTTGTAATCCCCTGATATCGCTGGCAATGGTCGTCGGCGCAAACATCAAAATCGGTGTGCGCTTCCTGATCGTACCAACGAATCAACTGCCGTTCGCCATTCACGGTTTCAATCTTCGGCTCGCTTTTGATGCGCGAATGCTTCCACTCTTTTATTTGAGCCAGCATCCAACTGCGCGAAATTACCGCGTGGGCTTTCAGCAGTTCGGCATCGGCTGTCGCACTCATCTCAGAGGAAATGACGCTGGTCAGATAAGCTTCAACCGGGATTTCGTTGATCACGATCAGCCGTTTGTCAGCGCCAAGTTTCAATCGTAGCGCGCCCTGAAACTGCTGATCCTGTTTTTGCTCCCAGTGAAAATCAATGCCGATGACAACATCCCTGACAATAAACGATGAAGCCGGATCAACAGGTGAAAGCTGAATCTCGTCGCCAGAACTGAAATGCCGTCCGTCGGCGTCAATGACCTCAACTCGATTACAGGCCATTGTCGCTTTGTAGCTGCCCACCTGAAACCGCACACCACTGAAGTCTGAAAATTCGCCTTTGAGTTCAAAATTGACCGTTTCAACACCTGACATCAGCCCGACGGAAACGACCGGCACACGTTCAATTGGTTTCACCGCGGCATCTCCTTGTCATTGTTGATTTGTTTCAGCCATTCGATTAACTGAGCATCACTCAAGCCGACTTCGGCAAAAATCATTTCCAGAGTTTCATCCGTTACTCGCGCAAAATGATCCGGTTGTGGAACAACAACGACTCCGGCCAAATCAATTGCGGCCGGACTTATGGTCAGCTTAGCATCTCCTTCAGCGTCGTACGCTGTGGGACGATGCTTCCCGCGCGGCAAAATGAAAACAGACCATTGTCCGTTTTGGAACGTGGCAATCAGGTTCAGCATTGGTTCGTCGCTGGATTTCGTGACCGCAGCCAGATAACCAATCACTCGCGCGAACCAGTCAATCAGTTTTTGCTGCTCCTTCCCGCCGCAAGCCATCAAGTTGAATCGGTAGTTATGATTAACGACGTAGCCAACCTCATTTGAGTTACGCCGAAGCCAAAAATCGAAATCGTCAAACAACGGAACTTCGGCTCGTGAACATGCTTGAAAATGAAAATGATCCGGCGCAGAGGCTCCGCAGCGTGGGCCGTTGTACAGCACAAACCAGTTTTCGCCCAGACCCTGCGCTAAATCGAGCATCGCTCCAAAGTTGCCTTCGATGGCTTGCGGCACGTGTTCGTGAGAAGAAATCACCAGATGATCTTTCAACACGGGAAATGGATTGCACAACACGACAAAGCGGTCGCCAAACGCGATTCCCTTTTCTTCCGGCGGCAAATTGTCTGCGCACAAAAAACATGGCCGTTTGCTGATTGTTGCCGCGTCAACTTTTGCAGCCGTGCTGACGATTCGTGCTGGATTGAACTGAGCAAAAACTTCCGAACCTTTGACCGTGAATTTTTTGAATTCGACTTTTTCCAAACCAATGACAGCATCACGCAGCATTGGCCAGTTCGCCACCTGTTGCCGGATCAAGCTTTCGACCGCAGCATTCAGAGTCCCGCCTTCAGGCGGTGCGGTACCGGGAGCGGTAGCGACCTGGTCAGCTTGATTGGGCGACATCACCAGTACCCGATCGCTACCGCTCTCGGTACTGCACCATGGCTTCAGATTATTTTTGCTGAGAATGCGGCTTTCCCAATTCATCGGCTGTGCTTCTCCGCGTTAAATTGCTGGCGAGCCAGAATCTCAATTGTCCGCAACCGATCTTTGTAAGCGTCGTAACGGTTCGCTGTAACCAATGGCAAGGCGCTGTCGGAATTCCCTGCCCAGCGGCGCGCAAAATAAAGCGAGTCGTAAATTCTGCCGATTTCATACTGGCGGCTGATTCTCAAAGCCACGGCGTAATCTTCGCCGTAGCTGTTATTTGGCAATCCGATCAGCCGCAGTACGGACGTGTCGAACGCTCTGGGAGCGCCAAGTCCGTTGATTCTGAGCGCGTTGTTTCTGCCGTTCTCGCGCGTCCATTCACGGTGATCAATCAACCCTGGAGGCAGTTCGTTCAAATCAAAATCAACGATGTTGTACGAACCGATGACCATCGCGTACCCGCCAGTTTCAAACTCAGCCACGACTCGCGCCAGCGTTTGCTCACCGCTGTAAATGTCGTCGGAATCAAGCTGCACCGCGTAACGTCCGCAATGTTCTGAATAAACGGCTTCATTCCAACAACCACCAATTCCCAAATCCGTCCTGCCAGGAATCAAATGGATCAATCGCCCAACCCCTGACCCGTTATCAGCCGTCAGTTCGCGAAGCAGTTCGGTTGTTCCATCCGTTGAATGGTTATCCACCACAATGACATTGAATGGGAAATTCGTTTGCTGCGCCAAGGCGCTGCGAACTGCATCGGCGATAGTTTTGACTCGGTTACGAACAGGAATGATGACGCTGGCTTTGACTGGAAAGGTTTCGCGGGTGGTTGGTACTTCTGCAAATTCCGTCTCTAGCCAGGCGCCGATGCGTCGCAGGTGCGCCGTCGCCAGTTGCTCCATTTCGATCTGGTAATCGCGCTTGCGAGGATCAACATAATCAAAAATCTTTTCGCCAGTAGCTCGCGCATCAACGACGTCGCGCGTGTAAAGCGGCTCTGGAATTCGGAAAAGCTGAGAGTCAATCGAAAGCTTCAGTCGCAGATCGTACAAGCCACCCCATTGAACTCCGTCGGCGACTTGGCCGTGGTGATGTAACGAAGCGCCAAATGCCCGGCGTGAAAACAACAACACCGAACCGAAATCAAAATTGTCTCGAATGCTGCCGAGTTGATAATCAATCAGCGGATGATCTGTGATTTCGTCGCCGTTTCGTTGGCGAAAGTCCGAATACAACAACCCAGCGCCTGTATCGTCAGCGACTTGAACGAAACGCTCCAAACTACGCGCGCCAAGCTCGACTTTTCCGCTTGGCAACACCAACAGCAAATAATCAGTCTTCCAATCAGCCAGCAAAGCCTCAACGTTTGCTGCCGAAAAAACCGAATCAATTTTGATGATTTCGATTCCCGCCGGAATTCCTGCGACTTCAGCGCCTGTAGCCATTGCAACAGTCAATTTATTCATAAACGAAATCCTAACTCCTATCTCCCAACTCCTATCCCCGAATCTTCCTTTGGCCTGAAAATCATAAAACCATTCATTGGCAAGGCTTTGAAGAACTCCGCCAAATCCTGATCAATGACTCTTTGATGACTGCGCGATGCATTTCGCAGCAGCACTCGTTCACCTTCGCGCACAATCAAACCGGCGTGAGACACGTCCAGGCCTTTGCGCCCGGAAGCGAACAGAATCAAATCGCCGTCTTTCAGCCAGCGACTAACCGCTGCCAACTCATGTTTTGGAAAGTATCGTAAATGGGTCGCGACAGGTGGAATTCCCGGAACCAGATCGAGCGTCTTTTCGCGGAAGATCAAATGCTCGCCCATCGTCATATCGGCCAGCCAGCCGATTGCGACCAAGTGATGCGCCCACTCCGTTGCGTAATGAAGCCGCTGCTGATACGCGACCTGGCCATTTCGATACCGAATTTTTTTGAGCAGCATTGAAAAATCATCCGGGCTTTTCGACCGTACTAAAGCCAGCACAGTTTCCAGATACGTCATGCAATCAAACCCATCCATTCGCGTCACCAACACCTCGGCTTCGGTCGGCGAACCAATTAGCGGATTCCGCAGATAAACCGAGCCAAGCAGCTTGCTGGAAATGTGCTTCAACCGCTCCACGATGGTTTTCAGGCCACGAGATTCGCCAATCAATTGGCGAATCAGAATTGCGTCACCAGATTGAATGGAATTGTTTTGCGCGAAAGCAAATAAAGATTGAACCAAATACTTCATCGCCGGGTATTTTGGCCGAAGCAGCGTTTTGCAGCAAGAAAAGCTACACGAATCAGTCAGCAAGTGGGCTGCATAAGCGGGATCGTGATGCTAGCCGAGTTCGAAAGCGTAAGCGAGTGCATGTTGTGACCTTGATTGAAGGCATTGGCGGTCGCTTTGACATTTGGATTTGTAACCAAGCTTGCGCCAAAGATGGCGATGTCAGATTCGCTGTACAGTTTCAGCCAGCCGGTTCTTCCAGCCGGAATGAACTGTTCCAGACGCGGACCAGGGCACGGAAAACAACTACTGAGCTCCATACGAATCTGGCAGCCGCCAGAGCGCGATACGCTGACGACGTTTTCAGCGTCGTCGTATAACAATCCGAAAATCGTCCCAATCGTGTTTGCACCCGTCCTAAAGTCTCCGCCAATCCGGTTGAGAAAAATGACGGTTTCATTGCCATCGGCGCGACTGGAAAGATTGCTGGCGATGATGGTTCGCGGAGCCTGACTGTATCGGATGCCGTCAAAGTTGATTGCCGTAAAGCTCGCTCCCGCCGAACAGCCTTGCCAGCCCGGCAAAGCGGCGAAAGCCAGCGCAGCTAAATTCGCGGCGTGGCCGGATTGGAACTTCACGAATTCGCTACCCAGCAGGAAATTGAAATTCGCCGGGCAGCCCATATTGTCCGTGGCGACAGCAATTAGGTAGCCAGTCGTTCCGGGGTCTAAATCCGAAACTAAAAATTGAGTCGTTTGCTGCGCGGTCAGACAGATGAAAGCGTCGGCAACCGTGCAGGCTTCGCTGACGAAAAACAGATGGACGAATGCGGCTCTTGTCGGTTCGATGTTGGTAATAGCGATCCGCGTGTTTTGCGATTGCAGTGCAGTCGCGCTGGATGTGTAGACCGGAAACGCCAGCACGGAACCTGCGAGCTGATCGCTCGCCACTGTGCTGGGCGAAATTGGCTGGCCAATTCCCTGGTTGACCGTCACGGTAAACGCACAGTTGGCAGTATTCCCTGAACTGTCCGTTGCGGTGCAGTTCACAGTTGTCACGCCGACTTGAAATGTTGAACCGGATGGCGGCGTGCAGTTCGCCGTAGCTTGGCAATTGTCTGTAACGGCCGGAGCAGGATAGTTCACTACTGCTGAGGTTCCGTTTGCGGCAACCACCGCCACACCGGGCGAACAAGCAATGGTTGGCGCTTGCGTGTCCCGAACCGTTAGTAACAAAGTGAAGCGTGATGGCGCATCCGTATCGCAAATGATGCTGTAATTGCCAACCGGAAACGGAGGGCGGCGGCTAGAAACACAATGCGTCAAGATGCAGGGGCTGGGAGATCGAGGCGGATTAAACCCGGTCTGGCAAAGTCCGGGATCGGCGTCTGATATCAGCAAGCCAAGCGAAATTGTGGTTGTTGTCGTTCCGCGATACACACCATTGTCGGAAATTCGCAGCATCAAGGTAATCGGAGTTCCAAGCTGCTGACTCGCCGCCGTAAACGTGAAGCTGCGCGATGTAGACGGCCCGCCCGCTGATAATCGCCCATAATCCTGTTGCCCGCTTGGTGCTGTTACGCCGCCACTGGCTTGCAGCGTTGCCAGAAGTTGCTGGCTGGTATTGGCCGCCCCAGTGTTTTGCAGCGCAATAGCCAACGTAACCGTTTCGCCGGGATCAACCAATCCGTCCGGCATTCGGCAATCTTCGGCGGTCAGTGTCCAACCCGTAATGACGATTTTTGGCTGACCGGTTTGCGTGCTTGTATCGCTGCGTTCGATCCACGCCAAGCCAAAGAGCAATGCTGCCAAAATCAAAGATGAAACTTCCGGCCTGACCGTCAAACTTCGCGGCATATTTTTATTTCCTGGTTTGGGGAAAGATGTTGATCAGATGGCGGGGATTGTAGCAGGAAGTCTTGCTATCTTGGGGAAAGGCGAGTGAGTAATCCACAAGTGGAGGGACAATTTTGAAAATTGTCCCTCTACTTGTTTCACGGGGGCTACAAAGTAATGCCTTCTTCGCTGCGGCCCAGCACGCGAGCGACGATTTTGGCCAGTTCCACTGGCTCGACGGGTTTCGCCAGATGTCGTTGGAAGCCCGCGGCCAATGATTTTTCCTTGTCTGCCGGGCTGGCAAAGGCGGTCAATGCAACAGCCGGAAGTTCGCCACCCTGATCCGCTGGCAATTCACGCAGCTTACGAATCATGACGTACCCGTCTTCTTCGGGCATTCCGATGTCGGAAACCAGCATGTCCGGTTTCCAGGTGGAAAGGACTTCCAGCGCTTCACGAACGGAACCGGCAGTGCGGACTTCCGTGCCGTAGCGATTCAACATTACGCTCAGCACTTCGCGCGTGTCGCGTTCGTCGTCCACCACCAGGACTTTGATGCCGCGCAAATTGCCGGATCGAGTTTGCGTTTCGGGCAGGCTTTCCGGCCACAACTCGCCTTCCTGTGATTCGACTTTTTGCACTGCCAGGGGCAAGGTAATCATAAAGTCGGAACCTTGGCCTTCGCCCCGGCTGTAGGCGTAAATCGCGCCGCCGTGCAATTCAACGATGTGTTTGACGATTGCCAAACCCAATCCCAAACCACCTTGCTGCCGTTTGGTCGAACTGTCGGCCTGGCGGAAGCGATCAAAAATATGCGGCAGGAATTCAGGATCAATTCCCTGCCCGGTATCGCTGACAATCAACAAGGCTTTCTGCTCCAGCCGTTCCAGCCGGACTTCAATCAATCCACCTGCCGGAGTGAACTTGATTGCGTTTGACAACAGGTTCCAGACAACCTGCTTCAATCGTTCTGGATCACCGTGGAAGGGGCCAACCCACGGTTCCATCACAATCTGCATTCTCAGGTTTTTGGCTTCAACTGAAGGACGAACAGCGTCAACAGCGGCATCCACCACGGTCATCAATTCGACCGGTTTGCCTTCCAGGCTGAGCTTGCCGGTGGCAATGCGTGATGCATCGAGCAAATCGCCAACCAAGTGAGCTTGAGACTTGGCGTTGCGTTCGATGGTCGTCAAAGCACGTTCGGCGGATGCACGATCAAGCGTGCCTGAACGCAGCATTTGCGCCCAGCCAAGAATTGCCGTCAACGGGGCGCGCAATTCGTGTGAGATCATTGCCAAAAAGTCGTCTTTCAAACGGCTGGCTGTTTCCGCATCCAAACGCGCTTCCTGTTCGCGTTCCAGCAGAACTTTGCGCTCGTCTTCAATGCGCTTGCGCTCGATTCCGTGAACGATGGTATCGGCGACCGAAGCCAGCGCGTTCAACGTGTCGGCTTCCAGTTTGTGTTTGGAAAACATTTCCATCACGCCGACCACACGGTCGCCCACCATCAACGGATAGCCGGCAAACGAAGTCAGCCCTTCGCGCGCAGCCCATTCTTTGTTGTCAATGCGAGGATCATTCAGCACATCGTTGGTCAGGTGCGGAGCTTTTTCTTCGGCAATCTTGCCGATCTTGAATTCACCAACAGGCACACGCGACAGTTCACTACTCGACTGAGCGTATGCCCCAACGCTGGCTTGAAGCTCAAGAACATCATCAGCTTCGTTCAACAGCCAGATGCGCGAGCAGGCAGCGTCCAAGTTTTCAACAATCGCTTCGGTGCACTGTTGCAGCATTTTTGGAAGCGTGTTGTTCTCATCGGTCAGCGCCGCGCTGACCTCTGCGCGCAATCCTGCCTGGCGATTCAGTCGGGCTTGAATCAAATCCGCCTGTTTGCGTTCCGTGATGTCGCGCGCAATGCCCTGCATACCGACAGGCATTCCGTTTTCCACCAGAACGCGCGTGTTGATTTCCAGGGCCATGCGGCTGTTGTCTTTGCAGACAATTTCCAGCTCCAGCGGAGTCTTGAATTCTTCGCCCTGAATTTGCCGCATGACGCGGTCCATCACCATCGGCAAATGCTCCGGCGCGACGATCTGCGCGATGTTCATTTGCATCGCTTCTTCATGGGTGAAGCCGGTGATGCGTTCGGACATCGGGTTGACCGACACGAAATTTCCCTGCAAATCGTGCGTGTAAATCAGGTCGTTGGCGTTGTCGAACAAGGCGTGGTAACGCGCTTCGGCGGCCATATGAGCGGATTCGGCGCGCTGGCGTTCGGTGATGTCGCGGGCAATTCCCTGAACGCCAATCGGCTGGCCATTTTCCATCATCAACCGTGTGCTGACTTCGATGGGCAGGTGGCGGCCATCTTTGCAAATCAGCTCAAGCTGGAATGGAGGCATATCCGAATGGCCGGAAAGATGCTCCATGATCCGTTGCTGCGCGACAGGCAAAAACTCCGGCGGCACTGCCTGGCCGATATTCATTTGCAAGGCTTCCGCCAGCGTATAGCCAGTCAGCCTTTCCGCCGTTTTGTTCAGAGATTTGAAATTGCCTTCCAGGTCGTGGATGTAAACGATGTCGTTGGCGTTATCGAATAACTCCTGATAGCGGCTTTCAGCGGCGTGGCGAGCAGATTCAGCGCGTCTGCGTTCGGTGATGTCGCGAATAAGGCTCATCACTAGCACGCCGTCTTCGGTTTCAATCTGGCGGCGCGTGATTTCTGCCGGAAACTCCCGGCCATCGCGGTCTAGCAAATAGAACTCAACCTGTTCCGCGCCACCGGCCAGATTGCCGGTCAACAAAGCTTCGTCTAGGTCAAGCAGCGCGTCATCTTTCTGGGTTGTCGGTTCAGGAGTTTGGCCGCGTAATCGTTCGGGAACCAGAACTTCGACGCTTCTGCCCAGCAATTCATCGCGCTTGTAGCCAAACAGCCGTTCGGTTTGCGTGTTGACCAGCACAATTTCGCCATCCTGATTGGCCAGCACAATGGCGTCAGGAGCGAACTCCAGCAGTTCCTGAAACCGGGTTCGCGCGGCAACCAGACTGTTGATCAGGCTTCGCTGTTCGCGCATGTCGCGAGCAACAGCCAGCACGCCAGTGATCTTGTTCTGTTTGTCGTGCATCAGGCCGAGCGAAAAGCTGACCGGAATCGTGCCTCCGCCAAGCGTATGCAAATCGGCATCCAGGTTGGTGATGCGGCCGGTTGGCGCAATCTCCATCAATTTCCACGGAGTAGCAGGAATGTCGTCGGAACCACAAACAGCAGTCAGCGGGCGGCCAAGAATCGAAGTTTCAGCACATTCCAGCAAGGCGGCAGCGGCTGGGTTGGCGCGAATGACTCGTCCGGAACGGTCAGTCAAAAACAGCGCTTCCGACATGGAAGAAATCACTTGTTGGAAAAGATCTCGCGTTTCGGAAATTTCCGCTGTCCGGCGTTCCAGTTCGAATTGCGCATTGGTCAATTCGGCATAGGCGCTTTGCAGATTGGCAAACATGTCCGGCCAGGCGGCTTCGTGCAATCGGCGGGCACTGTCTTCGCGTTCTTGTTCATCATTCCTGAATTTCCAGGTTGGGAGTCGCATTCAAACCTCCTACGGGGAATCGAGAAAATGCAGATTGATGAATGATGAACGATGAGTCCGTCACCAGCAATAAACTGGTGAATCGAACTTCATCATTCCGCCTTCATCGTTCAGCATTTTCTTCAAGGGTCAAAACTTCTTACTGCTCTTAACAAATCAATTCCGGTGCATTCTTCCGGTCGTCCGAAATCTTCAATCAGGGGCGTCGAGAGTATCGCTTTTTCGTATGGACCGGGGATACCAAAAGCGTCCAGGGGCGAACTCATCCATCCGGATGCGGTGACAATTTGATAATTGGCAATCTGACTGTTGGCGATCATCACATAATGCATCAGGCTGCCCTGACCTTCTTCCCAAAACCCGACTCCCAAGGCTTCCTGCGGAACGCGGAACCGCGCAGACATGGCTGTGTCGCCACGCTGCAAGGAATCAAAAGCTTTCAGTAAATAGGTCAAAGCAACGACGGAACAATATCCGACGTGATATGCCCTGGCGCGAATTCGTTCCAACGCGTTCGAGCGTTCGGGAATCTGCCAGACGATTCGGGTCGCCTGAAGCTGAAATTTGGGCAGGTCAATTTCCAGCCCCGTTCCTTTTCCAGGCGAACCAAGTGTATGAATAAACTCGTTTTTCAATTTGCCACTGACGGCAGTAATCCACTGTCTGGCCAGCGCGCCTGCTTCCATCGGCTCACGATCCCAGCGCGGAGCCGTATCCCACGTGTATGTTCCATTCCACTCCACTGCCTCTGGAACCGGAATCGTCAATTTGTTCCATGGATGCAGCGGCGATAGCGGCACTCCCAACGGATCGGATTTCAGCGGATGGCCATTCCAGGCGGCAAAGAACGAACGATCGGAAAATTCTTCTGTTCCGGCGCTGATTTCCGTCAGCTTGTTCGTCCGCAACTTTCCTTTCACGATTACGCCTGGCGTCGCCATTCGACGTTCCCCCCAGGCATTGCATTTGTCAAAACGCGGGTCATACGCGGCAGGGTCGTCCCATAAACCGCAACTGATAAAATTGGACTGCGTTTCGCCGACATGCTGAAAACGCGGGTCGGCAGCATAAAAGAACTCCGTCAGGTCATCCCAGATGGCGACGATCTTTTTGGAATAATCAACCAGTTGATTGATTCGTCCCAGCACGCTTTGAAAAGTCGAACGATTCGCCTCGATCCCGATTCCGCCCGGAAAGACGGATGAAGGATGAGGATATTTGCCGAAAACCAAAGCAGCGACTTCGGCGGCAGTGCGCGTCAGATGCAAAGCTTCTCGATAAAGATGACCACTGAATAAATTCATTCCGGCCATAATGTCGCCAATTGTGCGGCAGCCGTGAATGGCTTCGCCCGCTGCGGATGTCTGTTGCGCAACAATCCAAAATGCCGGATTGGTTTTGGCGACTGCAGCTTCGGAATAATCCGGACCCGCAACCAAAAACAAATGCCGCACGTGCGATGCCAGCAATTCAGCAGCCGCGCCGAGTGAACGCACGATCGTGGCCAACGGCGGAGGCGTCACACCGTACGCCATTTCCAACGCCTGTGCCGCGGCAATGGAATTCGCGCCGCTGCCTTGCCCGCTGACTCGGCTGGCAATTGCGACAACATCACTGGGAGCGCGATCTTTCAAAATCTGTTCGTATCCACGGTAACCTGTATTTTCAACTCGCGCATCAACCACTTTGCGTTCGGCAAAATCAATCAACGCCTTCAGACTTAACTGCTCCGAAGCCCTGGTCAGCGGATCAATTTCCAAGCGATAAACGTGCGGATTGTTGTCTGCTTCGCGCAGAAACCGATCTCGCTCACCATTTGTTTGTGACCGCGTGACGAGCTTCAATCCAAATGGATCGGCTACCCCAACGGCGCGCATTCGCGCCTGTCCGGTTTTATCGAATTCGATTGGTAAGTTGTTGAAAACCATTTTGTCAGGTGTCAGGTGTCAGGTGTCAGGTGTCAGGTGCTATCACAAAAAACCTTAGCATCTGACATCCAGTCTCTAACGCCTGCTTCAGGGATCAAAGCTCCGCACAGTCCGCAAAATATCCACACCAGTCAGATCTTCAGACCTGGCACATTCTTCCAGCAAAGGCGTGTTCATAATCGCCGCTTCATAAATTCCGGGAACGCCAATGGCGTCGCGCGGCGATCCCATCCACTCGGATGGAGTGATAATCTGATAATTCATCAACCGGCGCTCTGCAATTGACAGATGATGGGTCACAGAACCGCGTCCGCATTCCCAGAATCCCACACCAATAGTGGTTTTTTCCGGCACGCGAAAGCGCTGCGACATATTGATTTCGCCGCGCCGTATGTAATCAAACGCTTGCAGCAGATTGGCATACGCGACCATTCCCGCATATGCCACCTGATACGCACGCGCGCGAATTCGCTCCAGCGTATTCGGACGTTCCGGGATCAGCCAACGAACGGAAATTGATGGCAACTGACCTTTTGGCAGCGCAATTTCCATCGCACGCCGACCGGTGGTGATAAATTCGCAATTCTGATTCGCACTGACCGTATTGATCCACATTCTGGCCAACGCTCCGGTTTCCATCGGCTCACGATCCCACCGCGGAGCCGCTGCCCACGAATAGCGCTTCCTCCAATCACGTTCGACCGGTGCGGGAACCGTTTGCTTGTTCCACGGATGATTGGGCGACAGTGGCCCGCTCATCGGGTCTGTCTGAAACGGTTGCTGCGGCCAGTTTTCATAAAACGAATGCTCAATAAACTCTTCAATGCCAATATTGATGTCACTCAGCCGTGAAGTCCGCAGTTCACCATTTACCAGCACACCCGGCACGGCCATTCGCCGCTCTCCCCAACCATTGCAATTGATGTAGCTGGCGTCATAACTTTCCGGATCATCCCATAAGCCAACCGACAGCAAATTGCCGGGCAATTCTCCTACGCGCCGGTAGCGCGGTTCTGCATCGTAAAAGAAATCCACCAGGTCGTCCCAAATCGCCACGACTTTCTTGGCGTAATCCAGCAGCGTGTTGACGCGCCCCAAAACTTGATTCAGCGATTCCTTGTTCGCTTCAACGCCGATGCCTCCCGGAACAACGCCGGAAGGATGCGGATATTTGCCTAAAACGAGGGAGACGATTTCACGCGCCAACCGCATCATTTGCAAAGATTCCAGATACAGATGCCCGCTCAATGGGTTCAGGCCGCGCATGACTTCTGCAATCGTGTCCAGCCCGTGAACTTCCACACCCGGTGCAGGTGTTTTTTGCGCTTTGCCCCACAAGGGCAAGCTCGTGCGACTGATCGCAGCTTCCGAATAATCAGGCCCGGCCAGCACGAATAAGTGATGCGTGCTTTCGCTGATCACTTCGCCGGAAGCTCCCAGATTTCTGGCAATGATCGCCAGCGGCGGCGGCGTCACGCCGCACGCCATTTCAAGCGCCATTGCCGCCGAAACCGTATGGGCGACGCTGGAAGTTCCACGCGCACGGCTGGCAATGTGAACTGCGTCAGAAGGCTCGCGCCCTTTGACGATCGTTTCGTAACCGCAAAACTGCGCGTTTTCAATTTGCGCGTCCAGCACACGCCGCTGCTCAAAATCAATCACAGCATGCAGGGACATATTGCCCGCAACGCGCGTTACCGGAGAAACATTGAAGCTCCAAACATGTTTGTTATCGGCCAGCTTTTCCAGCGCCCGTTCCCGGTTCAATGCCCGCTGTATGCGCGGATCACTTTCAACGCTGAAAGGCGCAATTGCGTCTTCATCGCGCAGATGTGCGCGGCCGTATACATCAAATTCGATTGGCAGACTTCTGAATGTCACAAATATTGCTTCAGGTCGCGCAGCAACAAAATCACCGTTTCATTTACCATTTTCCATATTCAATTTGTCATTACTGATGCCATCATCAATGACAAACGACAAATAATGAATGACAAATGGCAAATGTTCGGCGAAAGTTTGCCAGCTTACAGTGTGTTGAATGCTTGGAAGCCTGTGAGGGTAGGCCAAGCTCAAGATTAAAGTGCCGCAGAACGCCGTTCGCATCGTATTTCTTCGTGGGCATCATGGTTGATGCAGGGCTTTATATTCTTTCAACGATGCTATCAAAATTCCGGTCAAAAAGCCGGGTCTGGCCGCGCAAGCGACATATATTGATCCACAAAATCGCGCTCGGTACAGCCAATGCAGCTTCCACCTATGCGGGCACATCCCCCAAAACCTCTCAGCCAGCCTGTTACAGGAACCGGGCATTTGACCGCAGGCCGGTTCGACAAGTCGAACCCGACCGCCGGGGGATATTCCACTCTAGGTGGCAACGGGTAAGCCTCGTGATTGTACAACCAACGAGGACGGCGTTCTTCATCCAGGTCCAGGGGCACCAATTGAGCTAGATGAAGAAAAACGTAAGTCAAAGTTTCGATAAAACCTTCGCCGGTCGGCGCGCAACCGGGAACATTGATGATTGGTAATCCGCCGCGACTGGTGAAATCGCGGCCCAGGAAATCTTCCAACCCGCGCGCGCCAATCGAATTCCCATCTGCTGCCATAATGCCTCCCCAGGCAGCACAGCTTCCAATGGCGACAACGGCTTCAGCCTGGGGAGCCAGCCGCTCAACCCAATCCGCCGTGGTGATCGCACGCCCTTCCGCCGAAGTTCCGATCCGAGAAAAACTGCCGTTTCCCGCCAACCGTTCATTGGCAATCGCGCCTTCCAGCACCAACACATACGGTGACAACTGCCCAGCAGCGGCGCGCTCTAAGCTCGCCCGGAACGCATCGCCATTTTCCATGGCCAGTTCCGGGTGCACCAGAATCACACGCGGAGCGTCCGGAACATAGCCGAGAATCAAATCCTC
>CAZMXG010000128.1:0-23425 GCA_964570175.1 uncultured Heliomicrobium sp.
GCAGCGTCCGCTTGTGGTTGCGCGGATTTGACGCCACAGACTTTTGTCAATTTTTGATTGGGATTTTTTGCGCGCCTGGCGGCCTGCGTGTCGGCCGTTTCCTCATCTTCAAGGTCAAGCAAGGGCTGTCCGGCAACCGCGTCTTTGCAATGAATCGGTAAATCGCCAAACAGCAAACGATGCCCTTTGCCGGGCCAATCCGCTTGGGCGTCATAAATTGGGCCAGTAACTTCCAGCCAGCGGAAAGCGACCCCGGGCTGACCGTCTTTTTCCGCCAGCGGATTGCGCCAGTTGGGAGGACGCGAACGAAACAGCCGCACGGCGTCAGGCCGAATGGTTTCGTCTTTCAGCAAATAGACTTCGACTTCCTGGACGGAAGCTTCCGGCGAAACATCTACGTTGGCCAGATAGCGCATCTGGCGGGGCGGGATTTCGGCGTACAGCGTAATCGGTTCGTGTGTGCGTCCGGGAAAGGCTTCTGTGCGGCTGGGATGAAACCATTTGTCGCCCGGTTGCGGTCCTGCCCAAAACGAGTGCGCGTTGAGCCGCAATTTGTAACGACCGGGCGCTGGCGCTTTGAATTGATTGAAACGGATTTCCAGTGGTTCGTAGGAACTGGCGACGACGCCCATGCCTTCCAGTTCGCGTTTCGCTGGATCGGCTGCGCCAACGGTCATCGGCGCTTTCTTTTCCAACACCGCCACGTCGGCATCGTTGCCCACCAGCGGGAACGTCGCGCGTTCGGTGTAGGTATTGAACTGCGAAAATTCGATGTGCGCTGTAAAACCGCGCTGTTCACGTGCGTAATACCGCTTGGTCGTCGTTTCAGGCTTTTGTTCGTAGCGGGCGATGACTTCGCGCAAGGCGTATTCCGCCGCAGCCAGATACCGGCTGATCTGCACGTGCGACACACCGAGCGCTTCGCCGGATTTGTTGAAGTGATAGCGTTCGCCGTCTTCGGGCAACAGATCTTTGACTTGCAGCCACGGCGCGCCGAGCAAATCGCGCAGCGTGTTTTCGTATTCGTAACGATTCATTCGCCGCAACACAGCGCGACCTTCGCGGCGAATCCGAGCCGCATCCGCCGCGATCATCGGCGTGGCCAGCGATTTCAAAAACGCAGCCCGTTCGGCTTCACTCGGTTGTGGCGCGGCTTTGGGGGGCATTTCGCCATCGTGAACGCGGTCATGAACCTTCACCCACGTGGCGAAGGTTGTCGCGTCGTTGAATTCCGGCTTGAGCGCCGTCAAATCCAGATTGCCTTTTTTCGTCTGGCTGTTGTGGCAAGCGTAGCAGTTGGTTTCCAAAAACGCGCGCGTGTCAGCAGCGCCATTCACATCGGCGTTCAGCGGCTGCGAATGCGGATAGACTGCCCACCAGATACCGAACGCTGCGATGAAAATCGCCGTAAGTTTGAGTCGTGATGCCATGGATATTCCGCCTTGAAACTGACGATAAACGAATCGCCGACAGCATAGGGTAGCACTCGCCGCGTCGCCAAACGATTTGCGTGTTCCGCTACCAATTAGTGATTGATCCGTCCGGTCGCCGGAACGTCGTAATTGGATGATTCCGTTTGGTAAATTCCGCCGTCAATTTCAGCTTCGACGCGTCGAATTCCACACCCAATCCGGGGCGTTCGTTGGGCCAGATTTTCCCGTCTTTGAAGTCGAAAGTTTTGGGCAGGTAATCAATGCCATCCGGCTTGTACAGTCCGGCCATTTCCATCATCACCGGCCCTGAAAAACTGGTGCAGACATGCGAAACGGCGACTTCGCTGACCGGCCCGGTGAAATGCGGCGTCAAACCGACATAGTGCGTTTCGCACATCGCCGCCAGCTTGGCGTATTCCGTGATGCCGCCGCAGTTCGGAATCGTAATGCGGTTGTAATCAATCAGGTGCTGTTCGATCAATTCGTTGATGTCCCAGCGCGTGCTGTGCTGTTCTCCGACGGCAATCGGCACTTTCACCTGTTTGCGCAGTTCGCGGTACACGGCATTGTTTTCCGACCGAACCAAGTCTTCGCAAAAATACGGTTCCAACGGTTCCAGCAATGTGCTTAATCGGACGGCGTCCGGAAAATCCAGTCGCGTGTGGTAATCAATTGCCCAATCAGCGTCAGGGCCGATGGCGTCACGAATCTGCTGACAATGCTCGAAAGTTTTTCGCACCATCCGTTGTGAAACGAAAGCCGCGTTATTCCCTGGGTCGGTGACCGAAGTGCGGAAGGCTCGATACCCGGCTTCAATGGTGGCCTTTGCATTTTCCTTCACGCCGCCTGGCACGCGAATAGCGCCGGTTGAATAACACTCGATGTGTTCCCGCGATTGTCCGCCAAGAAGTTGCCAGACCGGCACACCAAGGGCTTTGCCTTTGATGTCCCAAAGCGCCATATCTATCGCGCCAATGGCATGCAGCTTTTCCCTTCCCGCAGGATAAAAGCGTCCGCGCATCATCAATTGCCAGCAATGATCAATACGCGCCGGGTCTTCGCCAATAACCATTTCCGCGCACTCACGAATTCCATCTACGTAACCGCCTTCGCCGATTCCGGTAATGCCCGCATCGGTTTCGACCACAACGATGTGCATGCTCTGGTTGACCATCGGGCGTGAAAGCGGCGATTCGTAATAGCGAACTTTCGTAATTTTCATTTTAGGCACCGGAGCGCCCAAGGCTTGCGGCAACGACGCACTCAACCAAATGCCAGCCGCGCCAAATGCAGATGATTTGAGAAAGTGACGACGATTCATGTTTGGCCTCCTTATTTATTCCCTGTCAGCGGAGCATTCAGTTGCCGCAATGTCTCCGGTTCGACTTTGATGACTTTGCGGTCGTAAGTCATCAAGCCGTTGACTTCGCCTTCTACGTCTGTGGTTTGCGTATAAACAGCCGCAGACATTCCCAGCTTTTGTTTCATCGGAACCAGCGCATCCATCTTTTTGCGCAGCGCGTTCAGGTAGGCCGTTTTGTCCTGGTATGTCTGATAGCCCCAGTTTCGCATTTGCGGGTTCCACAAATGATCTGTGATCGGCCAGCCCACGCCGCCGTATTCGCCAACGACGATGGCGCGGTCGGCTTTCGGTTCGGGTTGCAGCGGCACTTCGTGATAGGTGTGAATGTCGTACAGTTCGCCGACGTTCATGTCCAGCCAACCGCTGTTGGCGTTGACCACGCGACTTGGGTCAATGGCTTTCGTCCACTGCGCCAAGGCTTTTGATTCGTATTGTCCCCAGCCTTCGTTGTTCACCACCCAAATCACAATGCTTGGCGCGTTGTGCAGTCTTCCCATCATCCGGCGCATTTCCAGTTCATGCTGTTCGCGGCTGGAAGACAAACGGAACGGTTCGCCTTGATCCCTCTCCGAATTCCGAAGCGCATTGCTGAATCCCGAAGGCATGTCTTGCCAGATCAGCATTCCAAGTTTGTCGCAGTGGTAGTAATAGCGCGCCGGTTCGACTTTGATGTGTTTGCGAAGCATGTTGAATCCGGCTTTGCGCAGCCATTCGATCTCCCACTTCATTGCTTCGTCAGCCGGAGGCGTGTGCAATCCGTCTGGCCACCAGCCTTGATCCAGCGGGCCGTGCTGGAACAGCGGCTGGCCGTTCAGCAGAATTGCAGGTTGACCTGCGACCGTTCCCGGCCCAATCGAAACTTTGCGCATGCCGAAATAGCTGGTCACGACATCCAGCGGAGCGCCTTCAACTTCAGCTTTGGCGTAGGCATCGCGTTCCAATTGGCCGAACCGCTTCGGGCGATCTTCCGGTTTGGGATTCGGTGGCCAGGGATTTTTGACGCGAACCAATTCCGCTTTCAGGTCATACAAAAACGGATCGGCGGGCGACCACAACCGAGCATTCGGGATTTTCAGGGAGCTTTCGCGATTGATGCGGATTGTGGTTGTCGCAACCGTTTGCCCTGCGGCGGAAGCGGTCACTCTGACAGCGTAAGCGTCATCGCCAATGGCAGTGTTCGTCAGTGCAACGACGCTCAAGGTTCCGGCGTCCACATTCGGCGTTAATCGAAGCTCCGCCAAGTTCAGTGTGGCGGGAACCGGTTCCATCCAGACCGTTTGCCAAATGCCCGAAACCGGCGTGTACCAGATGCTTTGCGGTTTCAGTTGCTGCTTGCCGCGCGGCTGTTCGCCAGTGTCCGAAGGGTCTGTAACTCCAAGCAGCAATTCGTTCGCGCCGTCTTTCAGAAATGGCGTCACGTCAAAGCTGAAAGAATCAAATCCGCCGGTGTGCGCTCCGACTAGCCCGCCGTTGACCCACAACGCGCACTCGTAATCCACAGCATCAAAATGCAGCAAAATGCGTTCGCCTTTCCACGCGGCAGGCACCGTGACTGAACGCCGATACCAAAGCCGCTGATCGGGTTGGAAACTTTTGCCAACGCCGGAAAGCGCAGCTTCCACGGCAAATGGAACCAGAATTTGCCCATCGAATTTTGTCGGCGCTGGCGCGGTTTTGGGCGTGATGGCGTATTCCCACAATCCGTTCAGGTTCTGCCAGCGTTCGCGGACGAATTGCGGGCGCGGATATTCGCGCCAGGCGTTTTCGGGGGTAACTTTTTCTCCCCACTGGGTCATCAGTGTGACCGGTGCGGGTTTCCACTGTTGCGCGGACGTGGCGGTGACGATCAAAAAGATCGCCAACAAAGCGATTGCGGGTGCTCGTTTCATGGTTCTTCCTGTTGTAAGTTTTGGGTTTCCTGACGAGTGTTGAACAGTACATCGAACCATAAATTGACGCCAGAGCATTGGCTGGAAATTAACCAAACATTCGGCCTTCGGCTAGGGAAAACAGGACAGAAGCGTAACTCGCGGTAAGTAAGATTTGGGCATACTCTCGGAATCTTGACCGAATTCAGTTCTGGTTGATTCTTGGGGCGTGGCAGTCATTTTATGTGGAAAGCCAACCTACGCCTCAAAGAATAGTTCATCTACATAACACCACATCCAATCTTCGCCTGGTTCGAAGGAGCGAATCATCGGATGTTTTGCCTTGTGGAAATGCTTTGTCGCGTGCTTGCCGGGCGAATTATCGCAACAGCCCACGTGGCCGCAGGTTAAACACAAACGCAGGTGAACCCAGGAGCCGCCGCTGCGCAAACAATCTTCACAGCCTTTGGCGCTGGGCGTCACGTCCTGAATTTCAGCCAAATGTTTGCAGGTGTCACTCATTGATCTTGCTCCGTTGAATTTACTGAAGATTGTGCAAATTGGAATCTCACGCAAAGCCGCGAAGACGCAAAGTAAACAAGACAAAAAGCTGCTTGCTGGCAGGTCGAGTGTGACGCCTTCTTCTTTTGCTCCTTGGCGACTTTGCGGCTTTGCGTGAAGCTATTGACTCCATTCAAGTCTAATTTGCACAGACTTCAATTTACTGGCGAGAGCGTCAGGGGCAGTCGCACCTGAAAGCAGGTGTCGCCGGGTTTTGAAGTCACACGGATTTCACCGTGATGCTTACGAACGATGCGGTACACCGTATCCAATCCCAACCCTGTGCCTTCGCCTTGTGGTTTGGTGGTAAAAAACGGCTCGAAAATGCGCCCCTGAATGTCGGGCGGAATGCCCGGGCCGTCGTCGTTGATTTCGACCAGAATGGAATCGTGTTTGACCGAAGTGCGAATCCACAATTTGCCCTCTCCCTTCATCGCATCAATCGCGTTGACGATCAGGTTGGTCCAGATTTGGTTCAATGCGCCGCCGTAGGCTGTGATACGCGGAAGCTCAGGCGCGTATTCGCGAATCACTTCCACCCCGCGTTTCAGCTTGTGATTCAGGATGATGAGCGTGTTTTCCAATCCTTGATGCACATCCACGTCCTGCAAATCCGAACGATCCATGTACGTGTATTCCTTGATCGCACGGACCAGTTCGGAAATTCGCGACATGCTCTGTTCGATTTCCCGGACCAATTCCTGTGATGCCCAGGCGGATTCCAGCCAATGCAGCGCATCATTCAGTGCTGCGCCTTTCAAACATCCTGCCAGCTTTTCCAGTTTTTCCTGATGCAAACCGGCACGTACAAATGTCGGCGCAAGTTTCCAGCCTGCTTCAACCTGATGATCTTCCAACCAATTGTTGATTTCATCTTCGCATTCGCTTTCGGCCAGCGGATCCAGCGCAGGCGCGGCGGTTAAACATTCCGCGGCTGACTGCTGGAATTTAGTCAGGAAACCAATCTGTTCGGCATTCAGGGTTTGGTGGCTGAGCGTCAGGCAAAGCGTGTTCAGTGTTTTCAGGCTTTCGCCCAGATGCTGTGCAGCACGGCGCGCCGCGGCTGCGGGGTTGTTCAATTCGTGCGCCAGCCCTGCGGACAGTTTTCCCAGCGCCATCAGTTTGTCGTGCCGTTCATCTACGCGCGTGATTTCGCGCACGCGGTCGCTCAAGGCTTCAACCAGCCGCTGCATCAGCGCCGGAAATCGTTGCGTGATTTCCGGATAATGCTTGATGTCCAGCCAGAATATGCGGCTTGGCATTACGGCACGAACGGTCGCCCCGTAATTTGTCATTCGCGAAAACGGAAGTTTGCCGCTCAAGCTGCCTTGCGGAATCACATAAACCTGCCCGTCCGCTTCACTGACGCGCGCCTGTAACTCGCCTTCCAGCACAATGTCCAGCCGATCCGCTTTGTCGCCTTCACGCAAATAAACCTCGTTGGCCATCAATTGGACTTCCCCGCCCCGCTCAACCAGCCAATCGAAGATTTCATCCTCCAGTCCTGCGAGCGCGGGAACGCCTCGCAGTTCTGCGCTTAATCGTGTTGTGTCTGTTTCAGGCATCAGAGTTTGCTCAGATATTGATGAATAAATTGGACGGCAATCGAGCCTTCGCCGACGCCAGAAGCTACGCGTTTGACAGAGCCATGCCGCACATCGCCCGCAACGAAAATCCCCGGCGTGCTGGTTTCCAGCAAAAACGGGTCACGTTCTATTGTCCAGCCGCGGGGTTTGCGCCCGTCGCGCACCAGATCGCGTCCCGAAAGAATGAAACCGTTTTCGTCGCGTTCCAGCTTTCCAGCCAGCCAGTCTGTGTGTGGAAGCGCCCCGATGAAAACGAAAAGTGATTTGGTTGGCAAGGTTTCACGCGCTTCCGTTTCCAGATCAACAACGGTGATCGCTTCCAGATTTTCATCGCCGTGCGCTTCTATGACATTGGCGCGAAAGCGTAGCTTGATGTTCGGCGTTGCGGCGATCTGGTCAATCAGATATTGCGACATGGTCGCTGCCAGGCTTACGCCTCGCACCAGCATTGTGACCTGTCGGGCGTACTTGGAAAGGTGCATCGCAGCCTGTCCGGCGGAATTCGCGCCACCCACGACAAAGACTTCTTCATCTCGACAGGAAATTGCTTCCGTCATCGCCGCGCCATAATAAACGCCTGCGCCAGCCAGCCGCTCCATGCCCGGCACGTCCAGTTTGCGCCAACTAACGCCCGTGGAAATCAAAACGACGTGGCTGCTGAGTTCACTGCCATCGGCAAGTTGCACGAACCGATACGAATCCTGACAACGCAATCCAGTGGCTTCCGCAGCCAGCATTTCCACGCCGAACCGCCGTGCCTGTGTCACCGCGCGACGCGCCAAATCAGCGCCACTCAATCCGGATGGAAAACCAAGATAATTTTCGATTCGCGAACTGGTTCCCGCTTGCCCGCCCGGCGCTTGCCGCTCCACCATCACTGTTTTCAGTCCTTCAGAAGCGCCATAGACCGCTGCCGCCAAGCCCGCCGGACCGCCACCAATAATAATCAGGTCATAAAATTGTTGATCCGCCTTCGTTTGCAACCCAACCTTTTGCGCAATCTGGGAAATGCCGGGAGCTTCCAGGTGCTCTCCATCCGAAAACAAAACGAGTGGCAATTTGCGCGCGGCGTTACCTTCCAGCAATCGCGCTGCTTCCGCATCTGTCTCTACATCCAGCCATTGGTAAGGCACATGATTGCCAGCAAGAAAATTTTTGATTTCCAGCGTTTGGGGCGACCAGCGGTGCCCCAGCACACGAATACCTTCGAACGGCGGATGAAACGATGCCAGCCAGTCATCGAGTAAATCATTTAATACCGGATAGAAATTTTCTTCAGGCGGGTCCCAAGGCTTCATCAGATAATAGTCAACACGGGCTTTGTTGATTGCGCCGATGGCGGCATCGGTGTCGGCATAGGCGGTCAGCAATGCGCGTTTGGCTTCCGGATAAATTGAGTTGGCCTGTCCAATAAATTCGACGCCGGACATTTTCGGCATACGCTGATCCACCAGCAGCAACGCCACTGGGTCATTGCGCAATTTCAGTTGCCGCAACGCATCCAGCGCCTTTTCCCCCGAATCTGCGCGTAGCACGCGGAAACGGTTTCCGTATTCGCGTCGTAAATCGCGTTCGACCGCGCGCAAGACCTCTGGATCGTCATCCACAGTCAGTAAAACCGGTTTTGCCATACCCGCATTGTGCTTCAACTTTTAGCCGCGCGCCAAAGCGAATAGAATTTTGTTTGGACAACAAGACAATTTTGTAACTGCACGCTCCAGTTCAGTCTTCAAAAAATAATTTTGCTCCCTCAAACAAACTTTACCTGCAATGCGTCTTAGCAGGTTGGGTGGAAGATTTCATCCGCCAATTTCCATCAACAAAAACAGCGCATCCGTTGAAATCGAGATCAGGCGTGGAACACGGGCCAATCATCGAACAATTTCTGACGACCAGAACCGAGGAGGCATTTTGCGCCCTCTTTGAATTGGTGTGCGTGCGCGTGCGCCGTTATTTCCTGCTTCGAGGATTGGAAGCAGCAACGGCGGACGAATTAACCCAAAACGTGATGTTGAAGGTCTATCGCCAGGCCGGTGAATTGCGAAAAGTGGATCAGTTTTATGCCTGGCTATTTACCATCACGCGCAACGAAATGGTCAGTTTTTGGCGCGGGCAGAAAGCGCGGATCGAAATGGTTGGTTTTGAAGCTTTGCCGGAAAAGCAGGCCGCCAAACTGGTGGTAGAGCCGGAAGCGCTGCCGGAGTTGCGATTGATGGGTTGGCTGAGAGCGCTTGATCCCGCCGACCGCGACCTGGTGGTTTTACGATTCGTTGAGGGGTTGAGTTATGAAGAATTGGCCGCTGTTTTTTCCCTGCCGCTGGGAACGATCAAATGGCGGATTTTCAATGCGCGGAAGAAGCTGGCAACGGTGATTGGCCCGCCTTCCGATAAAAATATACGACAACAAACAAATTAGCGGGCTTTGCTGGGAGTGAGTTTATGCAACACGGAATCAATGAGCAGGAGTGGAACGATTATCTGGACGGCAGCGCGAAAACCGAAATGCGAGACCGCATTGAAGCGCACCTGATCGGCTGCTGGTCCTGCTGGGAATTTTACGAACAATTGGCGGGCGCTTCGCGCAGCCTCAATGAAGCAAGCGCCGAAGCGCGAGATCAGTTGACGCTGGAAGACAGGCGGTTGCACGTCATGCTGCATAACGTTTTCGCCAGCCTTCACAACGAACCGGTTGCAGTTCCCAATCAAAAGCAGATTCAAACATGGCTGGAAGCGCTGAAAACCGTGCTGACGCCAATTTGCGGAAAACAGATGGCCAATCACGTGTTGCAGGCCGCCGCCAAACGCTCTCCGGCGCAATCGCTGGAACGCGTCAGACCGGATAATTGGGAGCAATTTTTGGATCGTTTGACGGCGATTGCCGCAGCCATGTGCGGCGATACCTTCGCCGCGCTGGTTCAGGAAAGAGGACAATTGTGAATCGGTTTCTGCTCGCTTCGCGGGTCACGCCAAAGCTGGTTTGGATGGGACTGACAGGAGAAATTCTGCTGCTGTCGGCGCTGTATCTTCCTGCGGCTCTGGGCCTCTCTTCGCGTTTCAAGCTGGCAGAAGCGGTTGTCATGACGGTGGCCGGTTTGGTGGCGTATGGAATTGCCATGCTGCTGAGCCTGGAAGTGGCTGCGGAGCATCGCCGCACTCCCTGGGCGCGTGCAGCCTGGTTGCTGCTTGCTGCCAGCGCAGCAATTTCCCTGCTGAAACGAACGGCAGGCAGCCCATTGCTGGATTTTGTAACTGACTACAGAAACAGTCCTTTGCGCGGTTTGGTGGATAACTTGATGGTGACCCCGGCGAATCTTTGCCTGCTGGCCGGATTGCTGGCTCTATGGTGGGGACTTCATCGGATCGGTTTGGGCTTCAAAATCGAACAACGCGATTGGGCTGCAATGGCAGGCGTAACCGCATTGTTTTTAACATTGTTGTTCTTTCGGAAGGGGTTGTCGCAAGGCAATTCGCCCTACGTGCTCAGCCGCATTTTGCAACCATTTGCCCTGGCGCTGCTGGGACTGGCTTCCGCCTTTGGTGTTGTTCTGCATCGGTATGCCGTGCAAATGGGCGATGGTCGCCTGGCCGCTGTCATGCGCTGGTTGATGTTTTATGTGCTGCTTCGTGGAGCGTTGGCTCTAGGCTGGGGGGTTGTCAGTCCAACGCTGCCGCTGCAGCTTGATTCTCCTTCGGACCTGAACGAATGGACGCTGGATGTTTTATGGCAGGTCGTCCACTGGGCGGCGGCAATGGCCGCTGCAAGTCGCGCCCAGTTAACCGTCAATGCCGCAGAAGAACTGAAGAAATTGCGCGCCGCCAAAGCGGCAACAGTGTCCGCTTGAGCAAGCTTTGCTGGAAGGCAGCCCGTTGAATTCAGAGTCTGAGTTTGAACAATGGGATAAGACTCGCCCCCGAACAATCAAAATCTTAACCTTATTCAAACACAACGATTTACCGGTCATTTTAGATTTATTTTGGAAAGATTTCAGACACGACCTATTGCTAAAAATCTACCGAGTGATAAGTAAGCGAACAATTCTGACCAAACGAAGACGGCAAGGAATAGCCGGTCACAAACGATGTTAGCTTTGCTGAGATACGACCTTAAATTTACGCCTGCTCAAAATTGACGTGCTAACCAGTAGTGTCACTTTCCTGGTTTCGAAGGAAATTTTCTTTCGGGTTGGAAGCTTATTGTGCGTTATCAAATTGGAAAGTTCAGTTCCTGCGACTGGAATACAAGCCAATTTTCGGCGGCGTGAGAGTCTGTTACATCAGGTTGCTGATCCGTTTCGGCAGCTTGTAGCCATTCACATTAATTCAAGGAGAAACCCATGACATCAAGAGCATCCAGGCTGTCTCAAGTGTTCGTCTTGATGGTTTTCGCGGCAGTGCTTTTGCTCACCGCCGGATCGGCCTTTGCGCAGGAAGCGCGCGGAGCGATCACAGGGAAAATCACCGACTCGAATCAATCGGTCTTGCCGGGCGCGGCAGTCAAAATCACGAGCGTGGAACGAGGAACTACGGTTTCGCTTCAAACCAACGAATCTGGATTGTACCAAGCGCCTTATCTGCTTCCGGGTACTTATCAAATTGCAGTGGAAGCCAAAGGCTTCAAAAAATACATTCGTGATGGCGTCGTCCTTCGAGTAAACGACACGATCGAAATCGAAATCGTGCTGGAAGTCGGCAGCGTCGGCGAAACTGTCACCGTGACAGCGGATGCTCCGGCTCTGGACACAACCTCCGGCTCTATTGGCCAGGTGATTGACTCGCGGCGCGTCGCGGAATTGCCCATTCCGCACGGCGATCCGTTCAAACTGATCGGCTTAGCGGCGGGCGTTTCGTTCTCGCGCGACTTGCGACTGGACCGCCCCTTCGAACCGACACACATTGTCGGGTATTCAATTGACGGCACGCGCGCCAACCGCAGCGACGTGACCATTGACGGCGTGCCCAGCACTTCGACGGCAAATGCTGGCGAAGTCATTGCTTCGTTCGTGCCGCCGCAAGATTTGGTGCAAGAATTCAAGGTGCAAACTGCGACTTTCGACGCCAGTTTCGGCAACACCGAAGGCGGTGTCACAAACGTCAGCATCAAATCCGGAACCAATAAATTCCATGGCACAGCTTACTGGACAAAAATGGCTCCGGGATTGTTTGCCAACGATTTCTTTGCCAACAAAGCCAATCAAAAACGCCCGGATTTCAATTACGACCGCTGGGGCGGAACCGTTGGTGGCCCAGTGTGGATTCCAAAAATTTACGACGGCCACAACAAGACCTTTTTCATGTATGGCATTGAGAGCATTCCGGAATCACGTCCGCGCAACAACGGAACGCTGACCATCCCGTCCGAAAAAATGCGGAATGGTGATTTTTCAGAACTACTGGCTGCCAACGCGGCCTACCAGATTTACAACCCGTTCACCGCACGCACCGAAGCGGGCGGACGCATTCGCCGCGATCCATTTCCCGGAAACATCATTCCGGCAAACATGATCAACCCGATTGCCAAGAAGTTTGTGGATTCGTATCTGCCCAAACCGACGACTGCGGGCGCCGCTGACGGAACTGGCAACTTTGCGCAACCGGATTTGACAGAAGTCATTGAATACCTGTCAAACACCATCCGCATTGACCACGTCATCAACAACAACCACCGCATTTTCGGCCGCGGCAGTTGGTACAACCGCGACAGCAATTACAACAACTACTATCGCAACATTGCCACAGGCGAATTCTTCCTGTTCAAATCGCGCCAAGGTGCCTTTGACCACGTTTGGACAATTTCGCCAACGCTGGTGTTGAACTCACGTTACGGATACAACCGCTTTATCCGTGGCACCAATTCCAATCCCGGCAATCGCGGCTTTGATTTGGCCAGCCTGGGTTTCCCCAGTTACTACAACAACCTCATTCCGGAAGAGACACGGCGATTCCCTCGCTTTGACATCAACAATTACCAAGGCACGGCAGTGGGCGGCGAACTGCGACCGACTGACACGCATTCGTTTAACTCCACGTTAAACCACTCGCTCGGCTCGCACTCGCTGAAATACGGCATGGAGTTCCGTTCGTATCGCGAAACAGACAAGTTCTTCGGCAACAACCAGACGGGGCAATTTGTGTTTGGTTCCAACTGGACGCGCGGCCCGCTGGACAATTCCGCCATCCCCAGCGATCTGGGCTTTTCATTCGCTTCGTTCCTGCTGGGTTTGCCCACCAGCGGCGCAATCGCAATTCCGGCGGATTACGCCGAACAGTCAACAACGACAGGCGTTTTCGTTCACGACGACTGGAAGGTGAATTCCAAGCTGACCTTGAATCTGGGACTGCGCTATGAAGTCGAAGGCGCGCTGACAGAACGGTACAACAAGAGCGTTCGCGGATTCGATTTCATCACCGCGCAACCAATGGAAGCAGCGGTCAAAGCGAATCTGGTTCGCAACCCCGTGCAGGGCGTCAATCCGGATCAATTTCTTGTGCGCGGCGGTTTGACCTTCGCAGGCGTGGGTGGTTTGCCAAGAGGCTTGTACAAAACGCCACGCAACAATTACATGCCGCGATTCGGCTTCGCCCTCAAGCTAAACGACAAAACCGTTGTGCGTGGCGGGTACGGGCTTTTCTTCGGATTCCTGGGGCAGCGACGCGGCGACGTGAACCAGATCGGGTTTAGCACCAACGTTCCCTTGAACGTCACACTGAACAACGGCCTGACTTTTGTTGAAACGCTCAACAACCCATTTGAAACCTACAAGAACGGATTGCCCGCGCCACTCGGAGCTTCGGAAGGCATCCGAACCTTCCTGGGCCAGGGCATTTCCTTCTTCAACGAAAAACCGCTGTCGCCCTACAACCAACGCTGGGAACTGAGCTTGCAACGCGAACTTCCCGGTGGCTGGGTCGCAGAAGCCGCATATGTCGGAAACCGTGGAACGCACATCGAAATCACGCGCAACATCAACGCGTTGCCCAATCAATATCTGAGCACCAGCACGACGCGTGACAATACCAACAACAATTATCTGGGCGCGCTGGTCACCAATCCATTTGCCGGTCAAATGCCCGCCAGCGCTCCGGCGGCATTCCGTTCAGCAACCATTGCGCGTTCGCAACTGCTGCGTCCGTATCCGCAATTCGGCGACATCAACACGACGACAAATGACGGATATTCTTGGTATCACTCGCTGCAGGGGAATCTGAACAAGCGATTTTCGAAAGGGTATACGCTGGGCGTCACCTACACCTGGTCGAAGTTCATGGAAGCTGTTTCATACCTGAACGCGGCTGATCCGCGCCCGGTCGAAGCCATTTCAGATTTCGACCGCACACATCGGGCGGCAGTAAACGGCATTTACGAATTACCGTTCGGCAAAGGTCGTCGCCTGTTGGGCAACGTCAACAAAGCCGTTTCGTATGCCATCAGTGGCTGGCAGGTTGCAGGCGTTTACCAATACCAGGGTGGTGCTCCAATCGGATTCGGCAATATCTTCTTCACGGGCAGTTTTGATGATATTGCTCTTTCCGGCAGTGAACGCACGCTTGATCGTTGGTTCAACACCAACGCGGGCTTTGTGACGGCTGCGGCTTCGCAACCGGTGAGCAACATCCGCACCTTCCCGCTACGGCTGAGCAACGTCCGCACCGATGCGATCAACAACATTGACCTGTCGCTGATCAAAAAGACGCAGATTTGGGAAGGTAAGAATATTGAATTCCGCGGCGAATTCATCAACGCTTTCAACCACGTGTTGCTTCCGGCGCCGAATACAAACGTGACGCAAGCCTCGTTCGGACAAATCATTGCCAGCAACCAGGCAAACTACCCACGTCGTATTCAGTTGACCGTGAAGTTCGTGTTCTAAACCAAACAAAAGTGTGTGCCATTTGTTCACGGAATCGGGCAAATGGCGCACACATTCTGATTCAAGAAAGAAGGAACCACCGATGAACACGGATCAACACAGATCAGAAATTTGGGGAATTTATCTGTGTTCGTTTGTGTAAATCAGTGTGTATCTGTGGTTTGCTTTTCCTGTTTCGTATGAACCGACTGAGGTTCCTAACTCTATTCATTATCCTGCTTCTTGAGCTCTCGATCTCGCCAGAGATTGGCGCAAAGCAAACCGATAGCTCGCGCCAGCCGACATCCGGCGACGCGGGCTATCTTTTTATGTATTTCAAAAACAATGGCGCAACGCATTCGCAACTGACGTATCTGGCGAAAGTCAGCAAGGCGACAAAATCTGAAGCTGTGGGCACGGTTTTACGAGATCGGAACCAATCACCCGATTTTTTTCCGGACGCGATGGCATGATCAAATACAGCCTGGCTGAAATTGAACACGAACGCCGCGCGGGTTATCGCTGGTATGTAGATTCGCCTGCTGAGTTGCTGAACAAAGATTATCCTGCTTGGCAGGCAAGATGGAATTCTCAATTACATCGGTACCGCGACCGGTAGGGAGCGAGCTTTTGTAAGTGACGAATTACGAAACGGCGCGCCCTACTGGTCGTGGTACTGACTCATCCCCCTCTTTTATATCAACAACATAGTTTGGAGAACTGGGACATGAAAAACATTGGAAGAAGAGATTTTGCGAAAACGACAATTGCGGCAAGCGCAGGCGCGGCATTGAGTCGCATGCGAATTCTGGGCGCGAATGACCGCGTGAACCTTGGCATCATCGGTTGCGGCGACCGCGGCAGAGACGTTTGGGGACGCTTTTTGAAACAGCCCGACGTGAATCCTGTCGCGGCTTGCGATGTGTACGGACCGTACCTGGCCAAAGCCGTCGCGGCCACGACGAACAAGCTGCAAACCTTCGGAGATTTCCGCAAATTGCTGGAGCTTAAAGAAGTGGACGCTGTGCTGATCGGAACGCCGGATCATTGGCACGCCTTAAATACCATCACAGCCTGTCAGGCGGGCAAAGACGTGTACTGCGAAAAACCTTTGAGCCTGACGATCCACGAAGGCCGCCGGATGGTCGAAGCCGCGCGCAAATACAATCGCGTGGTGCAAACCGGCAGCCAACAGCGCTCCGGCCTGCATTACCAGGCAGCCGTGAAACTGATTCGTGAAGGCGGCATCGGAAACGTTCACAAAATCACAGCGGGCTATACGCGCAACGCCATGCCCGGCTTCAAGCCGGAAGAAATTCTTGGGCCCAGCAAGGAATGCCCAAAAGATCTGAACTGGGATTTGTGGCTGGGACCAGCGCCGTATGTGGCCTATGACCCCTTCCGCTGTCATTACAACTTCCGCTGGTTCTGGGATTATTCCGGCGGACAAATGACCAACTGGGGAGCGCATAATCTGGACATCGCGCGCTGGGCTTTGGGGGAACGGTCGCCTTCGGCGGTTGCCGCATTTGGAGGCCGCTACGAAATCAAAGACGGCGGCCAAACGCCGGATTTGCAGGAAGTGCTTTACAACTTTCCGAACGCTGTCGTTTCGTGGACAGGCCGCGAAGTGAATCGCACGCGCGACGAATATCTGGTCTTTCACGGAACCAAAGGCACGCTCAACATCATGCGCGACGGATTCACCCTTACGCCTGAAACATGGCGCAAACGAGACAAGCCCGAAGTTGAACCGATGCAAATGAAAGGCGATCCGAACGGAATGCAGGCGCTGCATATTCGCAACTTCCTGGATTGCATCAAGAGCCGCCAGCGTCCCGTCGCCGATGTCGAAGAAGGTCATCTGACCGCGACAATGTGCCACTTGGGAAATATCGCCACGCGACTGAACCGTTCGCTGCGTTGGGACGGTGCCAAGGAAGAATTCATCGGCGACAAAGAAGCCAGCCAGATGCTGACGCGACAATATCGCAAACCATGGAAGCTGGATTAAATGGAATGCCGGATTTTTCGACAGGATTTACGGGATTGAACAGGATGAATTTTTGGGTTGGACAATGTTGACTTTAATCCTGATCCATCTTGTAAATCCTGTCTCCAGTTTCCTTTACAACAATTTGACTCCCCCAATCGCCGCCCGGCCTGTCACGAAAGTGACATCAAGCTCGGGGCGGCGGTTTCTTTCACGAAGAGAATTTCTTCGTGTATAACTCAGCGCGAAACCTCAAAGAAACAACACGGCCTTTGAACCGTTGCCCCTTTGATCCTTTGTGTTGAAAATTCCTGTGGCTTTATTTCTCGCGTAACAACAACGAAATGGTGAATGCTTTGAAAGTGATCGAAACGGATCGGCTAACCCTTCGCCATCTAACGCCCGACGATGCGGAATTTATCTTTGCGCTGCTGAACGATCCCGCGTTCCTGCGGTTCATCGGCGACAAAGGCGTCCGAACGCTCGAGGATGCGCGGAAATACATCACGAACGGGCCGATGGAAATGTACGCCCGGCTGGGCTTTGGCTTGTATCTGGTCGAACTGAAAGACGGAGGCATTCCCATCGGCCTGTGCGGCCTGATCAAGCGAGACGGCTTGGACGACGTAGACATCGGCTTTGCTTTTCTGCCAGAGTATCGAACGAAAGGCTACGCGCATGAAGCTGCCTCTGCCACGATGGAATACGGCAAAGATGCTTTGGGTCTGAAGCGGATTGTAGCGATCACTTCGCCGGACAATGAAGCGTCAGGCAAGTTGCTTGAAAAGTTGGGGCTTCGATTTGAACAAATGATTCGGCTATCTGAAAATGCTGAAGAAGTAAGGCTGTTTTCTTCTGATGTCTAATCAAAGATGGTAGACAAGAAAGTAATGGCAAACTGGCATCGCTTCATCCCTTCAGATTTCGAATATGATTTTGAGCGCGACAAACTCTCGGCTCACGGAATAACATTTGATGAAGCTGTGGAGTGCTTTTTCTCTGACTTTCAAGTCCGTAGAAACAAGCGATACGACGATAGGTATCAACTGCTTGGAAGAACATTGGGCGGGCGTTCGCTGAAAATCATCTTTCAACTGAAACCGAACAACGTGGTTCGAATAATTACAGGTTGGGATATATGACGACAAAGAACAAAAACGGGAAACAATCACTTTCGGAAGAAGAGATTGACAACCTTGTGGAGTCTGAAGCCGATGACGATGCGGCTTGGGATGAGCCAATTTTGGTTAGTGGAAAGCGGCAAACATCCTTGTCTCTGCCTGCTGAACTGGCTTCGCGGGCGACCTTTCTTGCCAGGTTACATAAAGAACAGGATACGAAAGAATGGTTGAGGCGAATTATTGCTGAACGTATCGAACTGGAAGAATCGGCGTTTCTAAACTTCAAGAAAGAGCTTGCTTCCAATCGCCAAGCTTGAACCATGGATTGCTAGAGCTTATTTGCCTTTCCAATTCATCTGTTCGGCGACGACTTGATGGCGGTAGTCGAACATCCGCTGCAATTTTTCTCGCGTAAACGCTCCACCCACCAATTCCCCCAGCCAGCCCAGCGGCAAAGCGTATTCAACTTCATCCGTCATCAAGGTCGTTCCGTGGGGAGTCGGTTCGAAGTGATGCCGATGCAGCCAGTACGCAAATGGTCCTTTTCGCTGAATGTCCACAAACAGATTGGGCGGTTTGTATTCGATGTGTTCGGCTTCCCACAGCCGCCAGAAAGGCCCAACGAAGACTTTGAAAACGACTTTTGCGCCGACCTGCAATCCCTTCGATTTTTCCAAAACTTCGGCTCGTTCCCACGGTGGAGTCAATCGTTCGACGGCGTCCGGCAGTTCGTGCCAAGCGAAAACGGCTTCGGGTGGAGCGGCAATTTCGGATTGTTTGATGAAGCGTTGTGTTTTCATGGCTTAAAACCGAGCGCCCAATCTGACCAGATGCTGTTCCAGCATTTGAAAATCTTCGATCAATACGGCGCGGGTTTTCCGAAGCTCTTCCACCACAGCATCGGTCTGCGGACCTCCAACCCATAACTCGATGTGCGAAGGCAGGTTTTGGGCTGCCTTTTGAATCTCACTAACGGCAGTTCTGGTCCCGTTTGCACCGATGAAGCCCAAAACAACGGCTTGCGGAGCGGTTTTTTGCGCAGCCAACACAATTTCGTCAGCGGGTAAATTGGTTCCCAAGTAAATGGCTCCCAAACCACCGCCAACGGCCAGCATTGCCGAAGCCAGAATGCCGAATTCGTGTTGCTCTCCGGCTGGAGTGACAAACATCAACTTGCTGGTGGGAGCAGATTTTTGATGCAGCGGAATGAGCGCACCGAACAGGTTGCGCAACAGCGACGAAGTCATGTGTTCCTGCGCGATGCTCAATTTTCCTTCGTGCCATGCATTGCCGACCTGGCGCATCAAAGGCAGTGCAACACGGTGAATCAGATCGCGTGGAGACAAAACAGCCGCCAGCAAAGACAGCTCGCGTTCCGCTTCCAGGTAATCCATGCGCTCGATGGCAGACATGACAGAACGCGGAACTGGCGCGAAGTCATCGGTTTGAAATGATTCCATCACGGCGGCGGCCCTGGAAAATGCTGCCGGATTGGCAATCAGATTTTGCAGTTCTTCATCACTTAAGGAAGCTAACCGGCTGATCGCATGTCCTTTTTCAACCGCAGTATTCAGCAATCTCAGCCTCTGAACGTCTGCTTCCGAATAAAGCCGCCCACGTTCATCCCGTTCGGGCGTGACTACCTGATAACGCCGCTCCCAGGCGCGTAATGTGTCTATGCTGATCCCTGTCAGTTTGGAAACAGCGCGAATTGGATAAAACAGTGTATTCGTCTCCATCAATTCATCTCTATTAGCGACTATTAGCGAATCTCCAAGTGCATTTGACTGAAGAAAGCATGTTTTTACGGGCGGAGCAGCTATCCTAGACAGCCGTCAAGCTATTGTCAAACCAAAAACTAGGCATAACAATAAAAAATACAGTCTTTGTCCAAGATAAATGCTTGACAAAAATCCAATCTGTGTTTACTTTGTCAATCGTTGAAGGAGGGAGACGGTCTTGAGCAGTAGGAAGGATTTTTCTGGGGACAGCTCCTACTGATTTTAAGACCGTTGACCGGTCAGGAATTCTCCTGACCGGAAATTACTGACTCGATTACAAATAGGAGATAGTGAATCAATGAGTTTCAAATCGAAATTAGCAGGTTTGGTGTTGTCTGGTCTGGTTCTTCTGGGTGTAGCGGTGATGCCGGTTGGTGCAAGCAAATCCGCAGAAACAGCAGACATTGTTGACACGGCTGTTGCCGCCGGGAATTTCAAAACCCTGGCAGCCGCTCTGCAAGCCGCTGGGTTGGTGGAAACGTTAAAAGGCAAAGGGCCATTCACAGTGTTTGCTCCGACAGATGAAGCTTTCGCCAAATTGCCAGCGGGCACAGTCGAAGCTTTACTGAAAGACAAAGAAAAGCTGACCAAAATTTTGCTGTATCACGTGGTTTCCGGAAATGTGATGGCGAAGGATGTGGTCAAGCTGAAGTCGGCCAAGACCGTTCAAGGTTCTTCCGTCAAGATCACAGCCAAAAATGGCAAGGTGATGGTGGACAACGCCAATGTTGTGAAAACCGACATCGCGGCGTCCAATGGCGTAATTCACGTGATTGACAGCGTCATTCTTCCTAAATAGTGCCAATTCGAACGGAGTGATTGAGGTGGGTGGTGTTAGATGTGGCTGGGATTGGATTTCCATCCCAGCCACAAGGTGTTTTGAATTCAGAATTACCGCCGCGACACCAAATGCAGAAGGAACCGATTGCCAGAATGAAACGAACAGATTGAGGGACGACCCAAATGAATTTAGCAATTCGATTCGTGATTTTACTGATCGTGGCGATGTTCAGCCTGTACCTGGAAACCCAGGTCGGCGCCAAGTTAGGCGCAAAGAAAGAAAAGTTCAGCGCAGCCAAAGACTGGAATCAATGGCGCGGTCCAAATCGGGATGGCCAGATTGGCGGCGAAGCCTGGCCGGAAAGTTTGACGGGAAATTATCTTGAGCCGGTTTGGCATACCAAGCTGGGCCCAAGTTATTCCGGCCCGTTGACTTCTTCAGACGCTGTGTTTGTGACGGAAACCAGAGACAAATCTCACGAAGTCGTTCGCGCCTTGTCGCGTGCGGATGGCAAAGAGTTGTGGAAAGCGGAATGGCAAGGCGCGATCAATGTTCCCTTCTTCGCCAAATCCAGAGGCGACTGGATTCGCGCTACGCCGGCTTACGATGGCAAAAATTTATTTGTCGCAGGAATGCGCGACGTTTTGGTCAGCTTTGACGCCAAAACCGGCAAAGAACAATGGCGCGTGGACTTTTCGAAACAATTCAATTCTCCGCTGCCTGAATTCGGCCTTGTGTGTTCGCCATTGATTGATGGCAACGCGCTGTACATTCAAGCCAGCAACGCCACTGTCAAGCTGGACAAAAACACCGGCAAAACCATCTGGCGCGCGCTGGAAGGTGAAAACAACATTATGTCCAACGGCGCGTTTTCTTCGCCGCTGTTGGCGGAAGTGGCCGGGGCCAAACAGTTAATTGTTCAGACACGCGAACAACTGGTCGGGCTTGATCCAGAAACCGGAAAGACGTTGTGGAAACAGACGATTCCTTCTTTCAGAGGAATGAACATACTGACGCCGGTCATGTTTGGCGATGCGATTTTCACCAGCAGCTACCAGAACAAATCATGGCTGTATCGCCTGACCAAAGGCGCCACCGGTTTTGCAGTCGAACAAGCTTGGGAAAACACCGCGCAAGGGTATATGTCCACGCCGGTCGTCATTGATGGGTATGCCTACCTGCATTTGGGCAATCAACGTTTCACATGCATCAATCTGAAAACCGGCGAACGCACCTGGACGTCCAGCAAACCCTTTGGCAAATACGCCAGCCTGGTGGCGCAACGCGACCGAATTCTGGCATTGGACGAACGCGGCATCCTGCTGCTGATCAAAGCCAATCCAAAAGAATTTGAGTTGCTGTCGGAACGGCAAATCAGCGATGACGAAACCTGGGCGCATCTGGCGGTTTCGGGCAATGAATTGTTCATCCGCGAATTGAACGGGCTGGCTGTTTACCGCTGGCAAACTCCAAAGGAGAAATCGAAAGCGGAATAAGGACGGCCCATCCGGCTTACGCGATTTGGAGAACAAATGCGATGAAAGTTTATCTGCTGGAACGAACTCAAATGATTCCGCTTTCTGCGGAAAAAACCTTCGCGTTTTTCAGCGATGCGTTCAACCTGGAGCGAATCACGCCGCCATTTCTGCGGTTTCGAATCCTGACGCCACCGCCAATCAAAATGGAGCAAGGCACACTGATTGAATACCGATTAAAGTTGTTTGGAGTGCCGATTTATTGGCGCACATTGATCGAGCATTGGAGACCGGAAAATTTTTTCGTTGATAGACAGATTTCCGGGCCTTACGCGTTGTGGCGACACACGCACACATTCGAAGAGGTGGCGCCAGGGCAAACGCGAATGGAGGACGTTGTCGAATACAGCATTCCGTTTGGCGTGTTAGGACTTTTGGCTCACACCTTGTTCGTGAAACGAATGGTCAACAAGATTTTCGATTACCGCGCAACCATGACGGCGCAGTTACTTGGACCAGACACCGAAAAGGAGATTTACGTTGAACGGCATAGAGCAATTGCTGGCTAATCCTCGCGTAACCGTTCGACGCGAGGGCAACCCGGCAACTGGCGGCAAATGCGTGGTTTACTGGATGCAACGCGCCCAGCGCGGAACCAGCAACCCTGCCTTGGACGTGGCCATCCAGGCAGCCAATGAGCTGAAGCTACCGGTCGCAGTGTTCTTCGGCTTGCATCCGAAATATCCCAATGCCAATCAACGTCACTACGCCTTCCTGATTCAAGGTTTGGAAGAAACCAAACAAGAGGTGGAAAAGCGCGGCGCGGCATTCGTCTTTCGTCCATATCCGAATCACGACCTGCTGCGTTTTTGTACGGAGGTCAAACCGTCCCTGGTTGTGGGTGATGAAAACCCCATGCGCGAACCAGAAGCCTGGCGGCAAAGCGCCGCGCGCAATTTGACAGTTCCTTTCTGGACGGTTGATGCGGACGTTGTGGTGCCCACCAAATTTTTCCCCAAGGAAGAATATGCGGCGCGCACCATTCGTCCGAAAATTCAAAAACTACTGCCAGTCTTTTTGCAGTATGCGGAAAATCCCAAAGCCCGAAACAAATGGACAGAGCAAGACAAGCCTGCCAGCGAAAAAATTGATCCCGCGCAATTATTGAAAGACTTGCCGCTGGATCGCAGCGCATCGGTGATCAAGGATTTTGTCGGCGGAACCGCCGAAGGAACGAGTTTGCTGCGGAGATTCATTAACGAACGGCTGGCCAGTTATGACACGGCGCGCAACCAACCGCATCTGAGCGGCACCAGTCAGCTTTCGGCGTACTTGCACTTCGGGCATCTCAGCCCGTTGACCATTGCGCTGGCCGCCAGCAAAGCCGACGTACCCGAACCCGCCAAGGTCGCGTTTTTAGAAGAATTGATCGTGCGCCGGGAAGTCGCCATCAACTTCGTCGCCCGCAATCCGCAATATGACAGCCTGGCCGGTTGCCCCGAATGGGGACGCAAAACTCTGGCTGAGCACGCGGCTGATCCGCGCCCCTTTCTTTACAAAGAAGCGCAGTTTGAAGCCGCCGAAACGCACGATCCGTTGTGGAACGCGGCGCAACT
>CAZMXG010000129.1:0-23375 GCA_964570175.1 uncultured Heliomicrobium sp.
CGAAGTCCAGGAGAGGATCAATTGTTTGATCCTCTCCTGGACTTCGACGCTAGTGAATTATTTGCTCGAAGTCTTTTTGGACTTGTCTTGCTGCTGCAATTTAGGATCGCGCGCGTAATAACCTCGCCGGGTGCGGGCGATCAACTTGCGAGCGCCTTTGGGATTGACCACGACACTGACATTTCGGAAGGTTCCGTCTTTGATCAGGTTGGTGGGCACGTAACTGACAATGTATTGCGTACGCAGGTCCTTGGCGATTTGATCGGCGATTGCGGGCATCTCGCTAACTTCTTTCGGAAAGAAAACCCGTCCGCCGGAATCTTCTGCCAGTTTCACCAACAATTCTTTCGCCTTTTTCGAATCGGATTTCCTGAACAAGCCGCCGCCTTCGGCGTCTTCGTCAATGAAACCCACCAGATAAAGCTGGACTTCGTTTTCCTTGACCGCTTCGATCACTTCTTTTTCTTTAACACCGCTGTTTTTTTCCAAACCGTCAGAGATGATGATCAACGCCTTGCGGCGCTGTTTGGCTTTTTGCTGGGCGTAATCCGAAGTGGCGACGATGGCGTCCAGCAACGATGTTCCGCCGCTGCTGTAAAGTTCGTTGAGGGCATCTTCCAGGTCGCGCCGGTCATGCGTAAATTCCTGGATCAATTCCGGCTCGGTTTTGAATGATGCGACGAAGGCTTCGTCGTTTTCGCGCATCTGTTTGACCAGTTGATTTCCGGAATCAATCACCTGTTGCAGTTTCGCGCGCATGCTGCCTGACGTGTCAATGACCATGCCAAAACTGACCGGGACTTCTTCGCGCCGGACGCTGGCAATTTCCTGTTTCACCTTGTCCTCAAAGACAGTGAAATCTTCCTGTTTCAGGTCGTAAACCGGTGTGTTGCTTTGGTCAATCACGGAAACGTCCAGCACCACTTCTTCGGTGTCAACGCGGATTGTTCCTTCCGGGTCCAGCGATTGTTGATCGGCTTGGGCACCTTGGCGCTGCGCGCCTTTACGATCTTTTTGGTCTTTGGGCGTTGGCGTCGGTTTAGGTTTCGGGGGCTGTGGCGGGTCTTGCGCGCTTGTCCGGTGAACGATGTAAAAGCTCAAAGCCGCACCCAGCAGGATTGCTGTTGCCAACCGAACCGAAAGTCGCAGCGATTTACCGATTAACATAACTCTTTCTCCGAAACTGTGGCCGGTCGAGTCCGGCGTGAATTGTTTTACAGGGTAAAGGGATTATACATCTTTGCTGGCGGTGAACTAATGCGAAACAGGGCCTATTCATTCTTTGTTTTTGGCCACAGAGCACACAGAGAACACCGAGAGGGTGTTTTGAAGTTCACAAAATATTTGCCCTCAGTGAACTCCGTGATCTTTGCGGCTGAAAATGAATAAGCCATGTAATGCGAAACACGCCGGATACAGAACGCCGCAAACAATTTCAGTTGCGGCTTTTCGACGGGCGGCGGATTGGGTAAAGTTCGCGCATCATGAAAATCGCAACCTGGAACATCAATTCAATTGGCGTGCGGCAGCAGCACGTATTGGACTGGCTGAAGAGCAATCGCCCGGACGCGCTTTGTTTGCAAGAGATCAAATGCAAAGACGAGAAGTTTCCGGCAGACGCGTTTCGGGAACTGGGGTACCACGTCCAGACCTTTGGCCAGCAAACGTACAACGGAGTCGCGACGCTTTCGCTGGCAGAAGCCTCTGACGTGCAAAAAGGCTTTCTCGGCGACGCTGAAGACGCTCAGCGAAGATTGCTGGCGGCGACCATCAACGGCGTCAAAATCGTCAATGTTTACATCCCGAATGGTTCGGAAGTCGGCTCGGAAAAATACGCTTACAAACTGGATTGGCTTGGCAAATTGCGCAAGTTTTTGGATGAATGTTGCGACGTAAATCAGCAATTGGTTCTGTGCGGAGACTTCAATATCGCTCCCGAAGATCGCGACGTTCACGACCCAAAATTGTGGGCTGGCCAGATTCTTTGCAGCGACGCCGAGCGCGCGGCTTTGCAAGAAATCGAGAACTGGGGACTGGTGGATGTTTTTCGCCAGCAGCATGATGACGAAGGTGTTTATACCTGGTGGGATTATCGCGGCGGCGCGTTTCCCAAAAACAAAGGTTTGAGAATTGATCATCTTTGGGCGACGGAATCGCTGGCGGAACTTTGCACCGCGGTTTGGGTGGACAAAGCTCCACGCGCACTGCCTCAACCGTCGGATCACATACCTGTAGTCGCTGAGTTCGATCTGGAATAATTCCTATGAAAAATATTCAAACAGACATTCCACAGGCAAATTCGCGCCGTGATTTCCTTTTTCAAGCAGGCAACGGATTTGGCGCGCTGGCGTTGTCTTACTTGATGGAGCGAGAAGCTTTAGCCAAAGACAAGGCTCAGCCGGGCAAAAAACTGGTCAATCCGCTGGCTCCGAAACCGCCGCACTTTGCGCCAAAAGCCAAGGCCGTCATTTTTCTGTTTATGGTTGGCGGCCCCAGCCAGATGGAAACCTTTGACCCAAAACCCGTGCTGGACAAAATGCACGGCCAGCAAATGCCCGCCAGTTTCGGCGAAGTCAAAAGCCAGTTCGTCAAAACCGGAACTCCGTTGATGGGCAGCGCCTGGAAGTTCAAAAAATATGGGCAGTCTGGAATTGAAGTCTCCGATTTGTTGCCACACACCGCAACGTGTATTGACGATATTGCAGTCATCCGATCGTGTTACACGGAAAGTTTTGTTCACGCTCCGGCGATGTACCAGATGATCAATGGCCGCGTGCTGGCAGGGCATCCAAGTTTGGGAAGCTGGGTGACGTATGGGCTTGGCAGCGAGAGCGAAAATCTTCCGGCGTATTGCGTGATGACGCAGCCGGAAGGCCTGCCGGAAGGCGGCGCACCGATGTGGGACGCTGGGTATTTGCCCGCGATTCACCAGGGAACGGTTTTGCGGAATGGCTCGACGCCCATTTTGCATTTGCAGCCCAACCCCGAAATTAGCCGCCAGCAGCAACGCAATATGCTCAGCTACATGCGGCGAATGAACGAAATGTCGCTGAGCGAAGAAGACACCGAACTTGCGGCGCGCATTTCCTCATATGAGCTTGCTTACCGCATGCAACAACACGCGCCCGAGGCCGTTGATCTGGCAAAAGAGAGCAAGGAAACGAAGAAACTTTATGGGTTGGACGATCCGCAAACTGCCGAATTTGGGACCCGGTGTTTGCTGGCGCGCCGGTTGGTCGAACGCGGCGTGCGCTTTGTGCAGCTTTATTCCGGCGGCGGACCGGTCAGCGTTCAGTGGGATGCGCACGACAACATCAAAACCAATCATGAACAGATGTGCCGCTGGACTGACAAGCCGGTTGCCGCATTGTTGAAAGATCTGAAAGGACGCGGCTTGCTGGATTCGACGCTGGTGGTTTGGGGAACAGAGTTTGGCCGGACCCCGGTTTCGGAAAATGGCAAAGGCCGCGATCACAACCCGACTGCCTTTTCGATGTGGATGGCCGGAGGCGGTGTCAAAGGCGGCCAGGTCATTGGCCAGACGGACGAGATCGGATTCAAAACTGTCGGAGATCGTTACCATCCCCGTGACATCCATGCCTCGATTTTGCACTTGTTAGGCCTTGATCAGATGAAGCTGACATATTTGCACAATGGCCGATTTGAACGGCTGACGGATTTCGGCGGCAATGTGATTGAGCCGCTGGTAAGTTGAGATCAAAATTTAGACAGGATGAGCAGGATTTGTCAGGATAGAGATCGAAACCAAAACAGTTGAAGTTCATCCTGTCTAAATTTTTCCGTTTTAGAAGCGGTAGTTGTAACGGAAGCCGAAGCTTCGGCCTGGCGCGTCGGTTCCCCAACTGATCCCGCGATAGTTCTTATCGTTCAGATTCGAAAAATCGAGAATGACTTCGTGGGCTTCTCCAACGCGGAATCCTCCGCGAATTCCACCTGTTAAAAATCCCGGAATGTAGGTGTACAGCGGAGCGCTGGCGGCGGTTCCCAGAACGCGGTTTTGCACCTGCGCCAGTGTTTCGCCAGTTGGCTTCAGAATATCGTCGGCAGTGCCGAATCGGTTGTCCGTGCCCGCCGCGATCAATCCGCGGGCGAATGCGCCGCGATTGAAAAAGTTTCCAATCGCTCCACGCGAACGCGAAGCGCCAGTGCGCCGGTCGTCCAAATCCAGTGTTGAAAGCCGATCCTGTTTGCGTGCGCCATACAGATAAGGCTCAACCCAAAAATGCTTGCCGGCCGGTTCATACCGAACGCGCAAATAGCCTTGCGGAGCGGGCGTGCCACCTTCAATGGTTGGCGGCAGTTTGGTTCGCTTGTCTTCAGCGTGCAGGTACGTGAAGTTCTGGCCCAGGGTCCAGCTATTTGAAATACGCACATCGAACTTTTGCTCGATGCCATAAATCCTTGAATCGCCGAAACTGGAGCGAACCAGCACAGGATTGGTCGAAGCGGGAACGAAAACCACGCCAGCGGCATTTTGTGAAGAAATCCGTTGGTCGCCGATCAAAGTTCCAACTGCGCCCTGCGGCAGAATCAACGATTGCAGCACGATGTTGTCATAGATGTCATTAACGAATCCATTGACATCAATGTCAACGCGACTGCGATGCAGGTGAATGCCGCCTTCATAGCTCCAACTGGTTTCGGGGCGCAATTGTTCGACGGGAATGCCAGTTGAAACGGCTGTGGCTCCCGCAGTGGAACCAATCGTTGCGCCTCTACCGGCCAGGTCGGTAGCGTTGGCTTCGAATCCATTGCCAGTCAGTCCAACTGTAGCCAGATCAGTGATGTGCGGCGCACGGAAGCCACGACTGACCTGCGCCGAAATGTTCAAGCCCTCGACCAGCGTCACCACTGCGCCGAAGCGCGGCGTCAGCGCGTCAACCGAGAGTTCATCGTCCGGCCATAGCGGCAAACCTCCCACCAAAGGTGAATATGCTGCGCGTGATTTGTAATCTACTCCGCCATAACGCAGCGCCCCAACCAGTCGAAACCTCTTTGGAATGACGGTCCAAACGTCCTGTGCGTAAACTCCGCCATTGTAGTAGCGCGCTTTATCCGGCACGCGGCCTCGTGCGACGGTGGCAACGCCATTCACGGGGTTGAGCGTATAAGACTCAGTGCGAACGCGGTCATAGTAGAAATCTCCGCCGATAACCAGATTGTTGCGTTCGCCCCATTGTTTGGTCAGTTGCAACTGCGTTCCGTGGACGACTGTCCGTTCGGGCTGGAAGGTAATTGCGCCGGTCGGGTTGCCATTTCCGCCCTGGTTAACACGCTCTTCGCGCTGGGCGTTGTACGAATACGAAACCGACAGCGTGTCGAATAGGCCAGCGCCGAAACGTTCATACCGGCCATAAAAGAAATCCAGCATGAAATTCCGCAAGTCGGCAATCAGGTTGCCGTCTCCGCCAAGCGTCTGGTCAAAGCGTTTTCCACCATCAATCTGCGCGCGCTGATAATGAAAGGAGAGTTGATCTTTCTGCGTCAGCCGGTGGCTCATCTTGAACAAGCCGCCGTATTGCGTGAAGGCAGTGTCGGTCGAACGCTCGCCGTCCAGCACATCCGAGCGCAACCCCAGAAAACGATTGACTGCCGCATGCGTGTCGAAACCGCCACCCGGACGCAGCGTGCTGCTGCGGTGGCCGCTCAGATTCAGCAATACCGACAAGTCTTTGCCGCCAAACGTGACCAGCGAACTACCTCCGAAACCATGATCGGCGCTGTTGTAATGCGTTGAAATGCGCCCGTGAACATCCAAACCTCCGTCGCTATAGAGTGCCGGACGCGAAATCAAATTGACGCTGCCGCCGATGGAATCGCTTCCAAACTGGGCACTGTTCGGTCCGCGAATGACTTCAACCGCGCGCAGATTGCTGACATCGTTCGTGTTGAAAAAGCTATTGATGCCGCCGCGCGCCGCCGAATTGGAAAAGCGTATACCGTCAATGTAGTTGGAGACTTTGGCTCCGGTGACGCCACGCACGAAAATCGCGCCGATTGAAGGACTGGTTCGTTGCAGTTGCAATCCGGGTTCTTCCTGTCCAACCTGCGCCAACACCGAAGCCGCGCGGGTTTGAATCTTTTCTTCGTCAATGACGTTGACCTGTTGTGTGGTTTCGTCCAGCGATTGGACGACGCCGACTTCTGCGGTGACGGTTACTTCCGCTGTCAACGCTGCCACGCCAAGCTTGATTTCAATAGGCGAAGACGCATCGCGAGGCAATGAAACGGCGCGGCTGCGTCGCTCAAATCCTTTGCCCGTGACCAAAACTTCATAGCTTCCGGCTTGCACGCCTTGAAATGTGAAACGACCCTGAGCATCAGTATGTGTGGAAGCCACAGCCGATTGCCTGGAATTCAACAAACTTATTAGGGCTTGTTCGACGGCGGCTCCTGAATTGTCTTTGACCGTACCGGTTAAATCATGGCCGGATTGCGCGATGGCTACGGTGGATACGAAAAGGGTAAGAGCAAAAAAATAGGACAGCCAAACTATCTGCTGTCCTTTCGTATGAGGTCTCATTGTGAGCTACTCCTATAAGTTGGTTTATTCGGGGCCTTTTTTGACTCTTACGAGCCTGAACCCGATGACAGTGTTTCGTTCGTTCGGTGGATCGTAACCGCGTACTGAAGCACGGCATAAATATGCGGGAGCTTGCCAACTGCCGCCGCGCGTGACTTTGGCCGCGCCTTTTGGCGGTCCCTGAGGGTCTTCAGCCGGACTGTTCTTGTAATACTTCTCTTCGTACCAGTCCTGGCACCATTCCCAAACATTTCCATGCATGTCGTAAAGTCCCCATGCATTTGCTTTCAATTTGCCTACGGCATGCGGACGATTCAGCGCTGTGATGGAATACCAGGCAAGTTGTCTGAGCGTTTTTTCCGGATCGTCAGTATTTTGTTTGTTCAACGCCGGATTGAGCGAACTGCCTGCCGCTGTTTTCTTTGGCTTTTTACTTTTGCCGGTTTCAGGCTCTTCTTTTTTCTCCGTCAGGAAATCTTCGCCCGCAAAGTTTCCTGTGCTTCCGGCACGACAGGCATACTCCCATTCGGCTTCGGTCGGAAGCCGATATAGGTAATGCGTGTCATGAGATTGCAGTGTCTTGAGAAATTCCTGGGTATCATTCCAGGAAATATTGGTTACGGGCAGCTCCAAGCCTTTGAATGCGCTAGGATTGCTGCCCATTACAGCTTCCCACTGGGCTTGGGTCACCTCGTATTTGCCAATCTCAAACGGACGTGAAATCAGCACTCGATGTTGTGGACGCTCGCGATCTTCCAATTTGGCGCCGGGCATTGCATCCGGCAGACCCATAAGAAAATTTCCCAAAGGGATTCGAACGTAGTTACTTTCGGAAAGTAACGAATCGAGCCCTTTTTTATCACTTGTTGCGGAAGAAGGTTTGCACGAAAGAATTGCGCACAGGGAAAGCAATGCTCCAGCAAAAATCCTTTTTGTCTTTCCGACCGAGCTAGCCTTGGGACTTTTGATTTTCATGAACTTCAGTCTTTAAGTGGTGATGCTAGTAAGGCAAGGGAACTACTACCAGAGTACGTAAATGATCTTAGTCAGGGAGGAGAACTACTACCAGAGTACGTAGAGGATTGCGTTGTGAAAAACTATTGTAAAATCGAAACAAGAACTTCGATCAGCGCATGGACAGTGGCAAGCGAAGATGTGGCAGTGGCAGCAACGACGACCAGTAACGTGCCAAATGACAGCCAGAAAGAGGTTGGGATTGCTGGCGCCACCAGCCGGATTGAATCAACGCGAGAATCCGTGTTCGAAGCCAGTTTTGTCAGGCGTAAAACTCTGTCGGCAATGCCACCGGAGTTATCGCCGATAAGCAACGCTCCCATCGTTTGAACAGGCATTACCGGTCGTAAGCCTGCGGGAACCATGCGGGCAATTTTAACCAGGGCTGATGCCAAATCTAGAGCCGGTCCTTGCCCTTGACGGGCTGCAAATTCATCCGCAGCCGCTTCCGAAGCTTCAGCCCACTTGCGGTCCAACAACCGTCCGCAAGGCACAATCGTCAACACATCCCGGCAAATTCTGAGAAGCGAGCGTTTCAAATTGTCGCGTGCCGTCAGGTGGCCGCATTCGTGAGCGATAGCAGCGCTCAATTCTTCTGATGTTAAAGATTCAAACAAATGATCGGCAATGAAAAGTTTTGGCCAAAATGTGCCCACGACGGCAATCACGGGAAAAGGATGGTAGAGCCGGTAAGCCGGGATGGGAACCAAAACGCCTGCAATCAATTCTCCTGGCAAAAGAGGCTCAGAATTGGCGATCCAATTTTTGAGGAGCTTCCTGGTCACCAGCCAGGCGGCCAGACCCCGCCAAAGCGCCAAAAGCAGGCCAGCAGCGGAAATCGCTGCCAAGGCAGCCATTTTTAAAGTGACTTCTTCCGCTTTATGGCGAGGTTCATGAGCGATGTAGGCCGGAACCAGAAGCGCCGAAACGCAAACCAAAGCGGTTAATCCCGGGATTACACGCAACGCGAAAAGCCATTGCGCCTGAGTATGAGCCGACCAGTGTTGCGCTTTTGATTGCAATAACCGCCAGAATGTCGCTGCCAGTAAGGAAACCGCCGCGTTCAGCGTCAGCAAGGCCGTCAGCGCCAGACAAATTCCCAGCCATTCGTACATTGCCGTCACTCCTTATCGCTTAAGATTGAGCGTTTTTGCTGAATTAAGCGGTCAAGGTTATCCAGCAATTCGCGATCGCGGTCGCTGACTGCGTCTACGATGCAGGCCAGAACAGGTTCGACACCGTGCTCCCCGCGCCCAAGCAGTGCATCAATCACACCGCGCGCAACATTACGTTCAAGTTCTTGAGGCGATAGGCTCGGCCTGTAAATAAAAGCCCGCTTGTCTTTGCGACGGCTCAACAAGCCTTTTTTGTACAGCCGATCCAGCGTGGTCATCAATGTCGTGTATGCCAGCCGCCCTTCGAACGCTTTATAGACGTCTCGCACGCTGACTTCCTCGCCAATTTCCTGGCGAAGTTCGTAGCGTTGCCAGACAAATTTCATCACGTCGCGTTCCAGTGGCCCAAGCTCCGATACGATGGGATTGGCAACCGTTGAATTTTGATTGAATTTGAATCGAGGTAGATTCATAGGTGCGCAGTATCCTGATGACAGCCGGTTCTGTCAATTTCTCCCGGCATCTTGCCCGCAAAGACTAGATGGCTTATTAACCAGAACCGGCCGACAAAAAAACTAACGAAGAAGAGAAAACAGGTATGAAAACCATTGCTGCAAGAATGTTGGATCAACTGAAAATTGCGTACGAGTTGCGAGAATATGAAGTCAACGAAGACGAACTGGATGCCATCACGGTCGCGCGGAAAGTGAACATGCCGCCCGAAGCGACGTTCAAAACCCTGGTCGCTCGCGGCGACAAGACCGGCGTTGTTATGGCCTGCATTCCAGGGAATGCGGAACTGGACCTGAAAAAGTTTGCTTCGGCAACAGGCAATAAAAAAGTTGAACTGGTCGCCGTCAAAGAGATTCAAGCCCTGACCGGTTACATTCGCGGCGGGGTTTCGCCGCTGGGAACTAAAAAGAAATATCCCTTTTACTTGGATCAAACGGCACCCACCCACGAACGCATCAGCGTCAGCGCAGGGCAAAGAGGATTGCAGATGATTCTATCGCCTGCTGATTTACAGCGCGCTGCCGCGGCAACGCTTGCTGATTTGACGAAGTCCCAAGCCTAACGCCATTGCCGTTTCGCGCGTTCAAAATAATTCCGCGCGCCTGTTCAGTTTCGGATCGCCACTTGTTTCCGGAAATTCAGCATTTACCAGTGAGGAAATATTGACAGTCGGAAGTGGCCGGGCGTAAAGTGCGCGCCGTTGCTTCAGCCCTGTGCATTGTCAGGGATTTGTGGGAAAAGTTCTGGGTCAGCCAGTTCTCAGTGATTTGTCCTCCACTTGGCTGAAAGGCAGCAGCCCTCTTACCAAACATCAGGCATGCGTCTTTAAGAAAAGCAATCTTCACGATTGTTTTGGCAAATAACTGTTTTCAATTGACCGCACGGTCATTGCTCGCAACTTCAGAATTGCCATTTCACAGCCTAGCGGCCAGGAGTTAGATTTATGCCAACGATCCTACGCGCTTACCGACAGTCGTCTTCCGGAGCATTGGAACTCAAACTGGAATTGAATCTGGTGAACAAGCGGGCGCAAGAAAGTCCGACAAATGCGCCCTTGGTCGGGTTTGACCGCATTGTGCTTTTTGATGTCAATACGTCAGGTCAGCCCTTGCTGATTCTGGATGTGCTGCCCCAAAACGAAGACGGCAGCGAACAGGTGAGAATCAGCAGCAATCGCAAAGAGATTCGGATCAATTGCCTGATCCGTTGTTTGCTGCGTAAAACCGGGGCAAAGCCTGTTCTTCAATTTGATTGCCAATTGAAGATCAGGACCAACGGGCAGATTGTCTTTGAATCTTTGGAAATGATTGGCCCGCCGGGGTTGGCCCCTTTCCCGGAAGTGAGAGGCGCGCTGGAGGACATCGAAAACGAGCCGCTTGAATCTCTCAGGAACAAGGCGCTGGTCATAGGGCGCGTTGGGGAGCTTCCTGATCTGGCCAGACGATTGGGACTCGCGTCAGACGGTCCGCCGGAACAACCGAACGACAGTCCTAATGACCCTCGGTCAAAAATCCATGTGACCTTTGCTTGCCTGGAAGAGTCCGGATTGCCAAGCACAACCGCTACGATTCATCTGGTATTCAGCCGCAAACTCTCTCTTCATCCGGGCGTTGATCACAAAGTGCTTTCCCCATCACCGGATGTTCGCGTCAGCCGATGCAGTGCCGAGAATGAATGGCAGGAAGATGCGCGGCTGAATATCTGCAAGGCTCAGACAGAAGCTCTGAACCTGGATGATGAGAATCTGGCTCCGTTGACCATCGTCCAGCGCCAACCGCGCAATCGAATTACTGCTCAATACGATCAACTTGCCCTGGGACAATGGATTGTGCAGCTTGATGGAATTCCGCACACCAGCGTGCTTCAGCTTTGGAACAATTCCATCGCCCGGCCCTATCTGCACGCGTTGCACATGATTCAGGATGGTCGTCCGGTTTCCTTTATGCCGGTTTGGGCATTCAGCGACGGGGAAGATTTGCTGCAAGATCCGCCAAGGGCCGAGCGGGAAAATGTGCCGGGAACCCCACCGGAGCCCCCCTTGGCCGCGCCGCGCTGGACGTTGATGGCAAAAATGACTGACGGTTCGCGAGATTTGTTCTTTGACGACAATAAGTTCGATTTACACAGCGATAAGTTCAGGGCGGGAGGAATCGGCCTCAGGGTACGCTCTCTTTATCCCAGCCTGAACGAGTTTGCCGCCAAAGCCGTCTTGCCGGGGTTTTTGTCACAAGTTGGCGAACCGTTGCGGCTGACGTATCGGGTCGTCAGCACGCAATTCAAAAACGGCAAGCCCGATGAGCTGCTGATCGAAAAAGAATCGCTGCCGTTTTCGTTCCAAACCGAGCATTTGCCAGGAAATTCCGATGAACAGATTTCGCGCGTCGGAGCGTTGGATTTGGTGTTTCCTGAACGTCCTGCCAAACAGGCGCGTGTTGCCGATTTGCAACTTGCGGCGGATTCGCTGCTGCGGGTCTGTTTTCGCAAAGCCGCTTTGGGAGATTTGTATTCCGCGGAAGTGTTGACAGTGAACATCAAAGGCCGTTTGGCGCTGTTCGATCTGGTGCCGGGCGGACAAGACGATTTGCCCGGCGAAGAATTTGTTTCAGCCGATGTGCTCGGTTCTTGCGACACCGTCACACTGACGGCGGAGGAAGAATTTGAAGCCGGCTTGGAGCGGCAATTTCGCCGTCGCCGCCCATTGCTGATCCCGTTTCCCACCCAACTGGCCAATGCATTATTGAAAAGCTCTGCAGGGCAATCGGCTTTGGATCAAACCCGGCTGCCGCAATTTATGCTCGATTTCGAAGAGAGAACCGAAGCCGAGCAATCCCAGACGCTTTCCATGCGGTTGCTGGAATATGGCTCAGGTTCCAGCCAATTGCGCGGCCAGCAAAGACTGATCTCGCTGGATGCGCAGCCGTTTTTGGTGGCCCTGGTCGAAGCTCCGCCGTTTGTGGGTTCTGCGCAGGAAGGCATACGCGAAATCGGGAATTGGTCTGCCACTGCCGATGAAGGCGCGAGCTGGGAACTGATCGGCAGCAGCGAAGGATTCAACCTGTTTCTGCCGCCGCAGGGCGTTGGCGAAGCGATGGAAAAATGGAAGCTGACCGGCAAGCACGAAGATGTGCCGGAAAATGCGCCAATAGATTTCCGCTTCTCGCCCTTGGCCAAACTCAACCTGAAGCCCTCGTTTTTCAAACAGCGATTTGCCGAAGCGCCCTGGAATTTGCGGCGCATTCTGGGCTTTCCCGGGCAACGCGCGCCCGGCGCCAGCATTGTGAACGCGCGCTTTGAACTGTTTTACGGCCTGACCTGCCAGGTGACATATCCGTTTTTACGGCTTGCGGAACTCGATTCAAAACTCGGCCAGATTCCAGGACGATTAAGCCGCGATTTGAAATGGAAAACCTCCGCTTCCAGCCGGCAGTTGGCAGTTTACAAAGAATTTCGCCGCGCATGGGCGGAGCTTTACGGACGTTATTTGTCCCGCCTGTCTGTGCTGGAAGCTTACGACGCCAATCAACCCGCGAATCTGATTGTCACGGAAGGCGTGAACTATGAGTTGAGAAACACGGCGAAGCTGCGGTATCCAATTTCGACCAGATTGGTTCCGGAAAGCGACCCTCGCCGAGCGTCCTCGCCGCTGGATGGGCTGGCGGGCGGTGTCACCTGGGGATTCGAATCCGCCAACATTTACGACCAGTTGCTCAGTGAGCCGAAATCTTTTGACGGCAGCCAACTGGCCAATCCGTTCTTTTCCTCGCTGGGCGGATGGGGAAATCAGAAAGCGGTGTTTAACGGCGGACTGACAACGATTTATGCCAACGTGGCGATGGGGCGGACGTACTTTTACAGCATCGAACGAATTGGCCGCATCGGCGCATTCTGGAATCTGGCCAAGCACGTCATCATTTACGAACGCACCGTTGCGCCTACTGAGCAGTTCAAAGACAAGCAGGAACATCACCTGGGACGCCCCCTGCTGCGAAAAGTGCGCGAGTTCGTCGAACTGTTACAGCCCGTTCGCAAATATCCCGAATTCGGTGCCGAGGCCATTTCGCGCGGGTTCGTGACGGGCGATGAATTCAAAAGCCGCGTCATCAACGTGGATAGCGATTGGGGAAGCGATATTCCCAATGAAGGCTGGCAGGTCCCGTTGTGGAATGTTCAGGCCAGCCAGGAAAAGCCGAACGTTTATCCGAAGCCGCAAATCCTCCTGGAAGTAGCGGCAGAAGGCGAAGGCGGCGGCGTAATCAATGTCGAATTGCAAGAGCCGGAAAAACTGGTGTTCTTTACGCGCACAGTTGACGATACCCAGGGCGAACACGGCGTCGAACCCAAAGATCGAGCCAACACGGATAAATGGCCTGCGGTGCGAAACGTTGACTTCCCGGACCAGCCCGTGCCGGTCAAACCGAACATTCCCGCTTATGATCCGTCCAGCCTGGATCGCCCCTTGCCGGACGCACAAACCATCGAACCGGGCTACGAACAATTCACCTTCGCGGTCGCTCCGGCCTCGCAGCAGATCAACCTGATGGCCGAACGCACAGCGGAAGCGCTGAATGTCGCTCTGCGCAACGTGACGATGGTGCGCGCTCGCCTGCGCGCGGTCGAGGAATTTACTGAAGGCGCGCAGCGTAATGGAGTCATTGCGGCGCGTGAAGGCGTGGCGAAACTCAAACGCATCACCGAACAAACCGAAGAAATTCTGCAAACTATCCTGTCGAAACTGCCCAAAGACGGCAACGTGACACAGGCAGCCGTCACCGAGCTGACAAAGACGATTGATGAACTGATTGCCAAACACAATTCGTCAGATGGCTTGAAGGGGAACTTCAACGCGCTGATCAACCAAACCGTCGGCGACAAAAAACTCTCCGACCTGTTTCGCGGCCAGAATGTGCTGTGCGGTGTGCTCAACAAGGCCACCGATGCGGCGATTGATTTTGCCCAGGATCGCGTCATCAAATTGTTCGCCGACATCGAAGCGGATTTACATAAATCCATTGACAGGCTGAGCCAGGCAGCCGGCAATCTAAAAGACAATGTCCTTGGCGCCGTCAATGAGTATGGTCGCCGCATCGAAGACCTTTTCACGATCGTCAATACCGGCCTGGAAGAATTGATGCGGCAAGCCGAAACCGGCTATCAGGCCGCGCTCGATTTCAAAACGCAGGCAGAACGCGAAATCAATGCCGTCATCAACATTGCCGACAAGCTGACAACGGAAGGTTCGGCGCGCGCCCGTCAGGAAATCGAAGAGTTACGCCGCAGGCTGCAAGCCTTGCTGCGAAAATTGGAAAGCGCCGCTCGCAGCGGGACAGAAACCAAGCTGGCCGGGTTGATCGAAAAAGTCCGCTCCAACATCGCTTCGCTCGGCCAGAAAATTGACGTTCAACTGGGCGAAATTGACAAAAAACTGCAACAGGGCGCAACCAACGTTAAGACGGAACTGGAAGCGTTCAGAAGCAATCTCTCCACCGCGTTCGTCCAACTCGAAAACGACCTGAAGAATCTTCGTGGGGAAATTCAAGCTGCGCTGTCGCAGGCGCAAGCCGAAGTCAACAAGCCTCGACAGGTCATAAAAGGGATACAAGCAAAGCTGATTGCAACCGTCAATCAGGCGCAGGCAACGCCAGCGGCATTGCGTCAAGCCGTGAGCGATGTGGTGAACCAGGCGGAATCGGATTTCAGGCAAGCTATTGTGGACGCGAAAGCCAAAGTCCGTGAAATCACCTGCAATGTGCTGGTCGCCAAACTGCTGGATGAAGCCGGTGAGTTCGGCAACGTGCTGAACAATCTGCTTGGCGGCGGCAATGTTGCTGACCATTTTCTTGAAAAGCTCAAAGCACAACTGACTGCCAGCATTGGCAAGCCGTTTGCCGAATTACGCGGCGATATAGAGCGTGTGTTTGATGACATACGCTTCCGGCTGGCTCCGTTTGCTGACCGGGTCAACCAGGCGTTGGGCGAATTTGCCGGTTTGGCGGACGAAACGCTCCATCAAATTGGCGACACGACCCTGCGGTTGTTGCGCGCATTCGGCGATGCGCCGCGCGTACCGATGCTGGATTTCAATCGGCTGCGGCTGGCGTATTACTTTGACGAACTCAAGCGCCACGTAGACCTGACGCCAGTGACGGCATTGTTCAACCGGCTGGGAGATGATCTGAAAGGATTCGGGTTGCGATTCCCGGTCGCGAACCTGCTTGATCGCGTTGTGCCGGACGCGCTGGAAAATTTCGACTTCTCAAATCTGTTTCCGGATTTTGCGGGACTGAAGCTGGATAAACTGTTTTCGGGATTGAAATTCCCGCTTCTGCCCAAGCTGCCGGGCATCGGCAACGGCGAAAATGTCAAAGTTACCCACGGCGTTGACACGCAAGCCCGGCGCGCCTGGGTGAAAGCGACGATCAATGTTCCGCTGGCCGACAAGGCAACCATCTTTTCCTTCGGCCCCGTTGAGTTGAAGCTGGCCAAAGCCACTTTCACCGCCGAAGCGTTGATCACCGCCGAATTGGGAAGCGCTCCGCGGTTGAAAGTCCAGGGCCAGATCAAAGGCGACTGGGAACTGATTATCCTGGGCACGTCCGTGGTCACATTCCGCGAAACCATGCTCACCTTCAACGACCAGGGCAAGATTCGCTTCGACATTTCAACCGACAAGATCGAAATGGCAGGCGCGCTGCAATTCCTGACCGATCTGTTGAAGAAATTCCTGCCTTCAAGTGGCGACGATTTACCGCCGATTCGGTTGATCATCATTGATGGAAAGCCGGCTGGTGTTGAAACCGTGATTGATTTGCCGCTGCCGCCCGTTCAGCTTGGCGCGTTCGGCATCAGCGGTTTGGTCATGGGCGCTGGATTCCGTTTGTTGCTGCGCCCGGTTTCGACCGGCATCGAATTCGCGCTTGGCGTCGCGCTTTCGTTCGGCAAGAAAGAAGACCCGTTTACCCTGACGATTTTCATTCTGGGAGGTGGCGGCTGGTTCGATACGCGACTGACCTATTACCCGTTGAATAATCGTTTGCTGGGTGATATCACCATCGGCATTACAGCCAGCGCGTCTTTGGCTTTCGCGTTAGGCCCGATCAAGGGCTCAGTTTCGATCACCTTCGGCATCTATGCCGATTTCCACATTGACACAGGCGGCGGATCGGCGTTTGCCATCACGCTGATGCTTTTGCTGAAAGGCGAAGTCGAAGTGCTGAGCATTGTCTCGGTTTCGATTTCTCTGTTGCTCGAGGCCCAATACAGCAGCGACGGATCGCTGGTTGGGCGCGGCACATTGAAAGTGCGCATCAAGATTTGCTGGTGCTTCACATTCAAATTCAGCAAAACAGTCACCTATACATTCAAGAAAGGTTCAGGCTCAGGTTCCCAGGCGGCAATCGCCAGTTCCTTTGCTTTGGAATTGGCGGCTGCCGGAGACGAATTTGATCTGGCGGCGGCTGAATACCTGGAAATGTTCGAATAGGGAAACAATAACTCTCAGCAGAAAGGAAGGACACAAATGGCTAACGTAGCGATCATTTGTCATCTGGAGCGGCTATGGCCGGCGTATGAAACGGATCAAGCGTATTTCGGGTTGAATCTGTCGGCATCGTTCGATCAACTGGCTGGAACGCAGGCCGAAGCCTTGAGCTTGTTAATGCCCTGGTTGTGGGGAAATGTGGAACGCATTCACATTTGGCGAAAGAACTCCGCCACGCTGGAACTGGCCAATGTTGTCAGTTATCCCGTCATCGACGGTGAGTTTGATGGCGCGCCAATCAAAAACGCCATCCTGGATGAAGCCAAGGACATCTGGGCAAATCCTGCGGACGGCAGCGAAGCCTTTGTCTGGCGTCCGGCAGTGGGCGTTGAGGAAGAACAGGAAAGCCGCCGTTATTTCCGCAACTTGTTGGGATACGTTTCTACATTGCCTGCGCCTGCGCCCCAGCAATTGAATCTGTCGCTCTGTTTCAAATTGTCGGCGGCGCTGCTGACTGCTGGCGAATCCATTCTGGCGGTTCCGGAATTCAAAGGCGGAACGCTGGGCGACATCGTTCCGAAATCCACCGGCCCAGGCAGCACAATTTCCCGATCCGGGGTCACTGACATCAACATTTGGGGTTATGAACCGGGCACGCACATCGTGCAGGCGTACGTTGTGCCATGGAAAGTCGTTTTGACGCCGGATCCTTCTGCCACCAGCTACATTGATTTCGGCAGTTACTGGATCAAGAACAGTTTTGAATCCAGGCAACAGCAATGGTTTGGCTCTGATTGGACTGTGCGGCTGGAAAGCAAGATTGCCGGTATTTTCGACCTGGCACAGCGGCAGATTGACGCATTTCGCAAAAATACCGGCACGATCAACAACCCGGCCAATTTCGACGATCAAGCTTACACTTCCGTGTTGAGGTTTTTCCGCCAGTCTGTGGTTGCGACGACACGTGATCTGGCCGGAACCGGCGTGCAGCCTGGCGCAGATGGCGCGGACGTTGCCGGTTATCTGTTGTCCAGTTGTCGTGATGTGGGGTTGGAAAGCAACGGCTTGATGGAATCGTTTCGGCTTTCAATGCGCGGCGCGCTGGAGTTTTACAACCGAACTCAAACATATGAAGAATGGCGAAAGCTGGTAGAAAGCATCCCGGCCGTTAAAGCCACCGCCGCAATCCGCCAGCCTGCAGAGTTTCGGCGACGCGACCGGCTGGATGATGAGTTGGGGGAATTGGAGGCGATTCAAAGCGCCCTGGCCGATGAAAACAACCTGCGAAATTTCTTGCTGACGCAATGGAATCTGGCGGCGAACAAAACCGGCTCCGTGACAAAAACAACCATCACTTCAGCCCAGGCCAATTACTTCCAAAGCCTTCGTCCGGGCAAAGGTGACACTGGATTGCTCGGCTTGAATGACGGGCGAGCTTGGGTGTTGACCCTGGCCAACCTGAATTCCGCAAGACTGGTTTCAGGAGATAAGTACTTCTTCCGCGTGACGGATCCAAAACTCAGTCCGGCCAGCCAGATCGCGCTTGAAGTTTCCCGCAATGCGGACACTCTGAAAATTCGCTTGCTTGATGCCAGCGGGATTGAAAAGGCACAGGCCGAATTTCCTATTTCGTCCGATCATCATTTGCGCCTGAAAATCACGCAACAGGCTGAAAAGTCATGGTTTGTCACAGCGCAATTCGGCACAGGCGCCAATGTTTGGCAGCCAATTGGCGCAAGTGACGTGCAGGTGGCAACAATATCCAAACTTGATGCCGCTGCCATCGTGGTTGATCTGAATGTTGGCGTCGGCCCGTTAAGCTTCACGCAGCCTTCGGTGTTGGTTGCGCCCGTGGACAAAATTGCTGCTGCCATCAGCGACTGGGATAGATGGGGTTTCAACAAGGCGCAAACGTTCTACAGCCGGTTTTCGACTTCGCTTAAAGACAGCATTCTGCCTGCGATCCAGCTTCGCCAGCGACTGGCGTCCGGAAACATCGGCCGTATTTGGAGCGATTTGATCAACATCAAACATTCCATGGGCAACGAGTTCGATCAATTGAAAGGCAACCTGAAACAGAAGCTCAAAGATTATTTCAGCAAGCGAATCAGTAACATTGCGGAATACGCCGATTACCTGCCGCTGCCATCTGGGGCGTTGCCGGTGCCGTCAGTGAAAACAACAATTGAAACCTGGCTCAACACCAGTCTGGATGCATTTGCCGAGGGGTTTGCGCCATTGCTGCTGCCGATGCTGGACAATCCAACCGAAGAAGGCGATAGCTCGCCGACGGAAATTTCCCAGGGCGTGACAATTCAAGTGGATCGTTTGGCCAAATTCGCCGAAGGAAATGACGATGACGCACAGGACTTTTTGCGGCGCATTGCCGGGATTGGCTTGTTGATGCGGCAAAGCCAGACGACGGGGCAGGCTCCGTGGCGCTGTTTGAACATGGCGGAACTGCGCGCCGAAACAGCGACTTCTGATCTGGACGAACGATTGAAACTTGTGTTCCCGAAAGCCTTGGCTCCGTACCGCATGACCTATCAAAACGATTTGCGGCAGGCGCTGCTTACTTACAACGACAACCCGCTGATTGCCAAAAGCCCCGCGGCGAAATTGTCCGGAGGGGTCAGTCTGGAAAATCAATTGGGCGACGACATTGCCGGCAGAATCGAATACACACCGGCAAACAAAAATACCAACTGGGCGAAGTTGCCACCGCTGAAATTCGGCCAGACGTATGAACTGGCGGCATTTGTCATCGGCAATAGCGGCGCGTTGCCGAAAGAACTCAGCGACGGCCATCCCGCCAAACTGCGAGACTGGGCGGAAACTTTCCAGCCGGACTTTTCGTCGGCCGTTTCTTCGCCCGTTCGTCGCGTGAAATACCTGCGCCGCGTGCGCGTGGGCAAACCGCGATTCAGCGTTGCCGGAGAAATTGGGCAAGTTGGCAAATTACGAATTCAATTGCCCAGGATTCCAGACCAGGTGTTTCCATTGGCAGGAGAACTGAAGCTGAATTCGGCAAGCATCAGCGGGGTTCCGCTGCCAGACCCCAGCGAAGACATGACCTTCGAAAACGCGAGTCCTGTGGTCAACGCCGGAGCGCAGAACCTGCCCTTGCTGCTGCTGCCGAGTCTCAAAACAACAAGACCAACCGAATTTTCGTTTGGATTGCGAAAACCGGCGACCGATCTGGCCACCTGGAACCGTTGGCTGGCGAAAGATCAGGACGCCGAAACCGGCCCAGACAAACCTACGGAAGAAAAACGCAAGCAGGTTTGGGCGGATTACCACCGCAAAGCGCCCAAAGACCCCAGCCGGGCATCGGATGACAATCGCGATGACATTTCGTTGGACGATCCGGCGGCGGAAAACTTTTTTGTTGCCGAGTTAGTGATGATGCGCCCGACGGCAGCCGTTGCGAAAACTGTGAAAGTGGATATTCCGCCACCGCAAGCGACTGGTGGCATAGGATTGGCGCAATCGCTGCCGACAACCGTTTTGTGCAAGCACGGCGAAGTCAGTGAAATCACAGCGACGGGCAGTAAATTAGTGGTGACCATCGGCAAAGGCGAAGTCGCGGAATTGCGCATTTACGTTCCGGTCAAAGCGCAATGGTTTGACGATGACAATCTGCGCCGGTTTCATAAGCTGCCCACTCCAGCCAAAGGCGCGTGGCAGAAGTTCGAAAATACCTACTACCTTTTTTCACCGTTGCGGATGCTGCTGGAAGGCGCGACCACCGATTTGCCTACGCCTGAAGAACTTTGGAATGCAATCCGTCCTGTGGCTGTCGGCGGACGGCTGGCCGTCCATCTGGATCGAGGCGCGGCTGGTTCGGCCAACAAGTTTGATTACGTGGCATCAGTGGAATTGCGGCGTCAGCTTTGGCGCTGGCAGGGGCGTCCCTTAAGAGAATTTCCCGCACGCACCAATGATAAACAACCCGAAATCAACAAATTGCCGCTTAACACCGACTCTCCCGCAACAAATGCGTTTTTGTGGGATGCGGAAGGATTCGGCGACCGTGGCGACGATGATTACATGCTGACGCCCGCAAGCCTGAGCACGCTGGACAACAGCCCCTTGCTGTTTGAAGACGACCGAACCCAGGATCGTCGAGCGCTGTATTACCGATTTGCGGTCCGCGCCAACACGCGGTATTCGGGGTTGCTGGAAATTCTGCAAAAAAATGCTCCAGAGTTTGTTGATTCCAGCCGGAATGCGACCTCGCCTGGAACCACTGATCCACAAAATCCGCGCGACAATTGGAAACGGTATCTGGTCAATTGCCGCTGGCAGGAAGAAGTGCCGAAGCCGCAGGTAAAATTCGTTGTCCCATTGACGGAAGCCGCCAGCACAAACGAGGCAAACAAAGCTCGGTTGCCCGGCTTGTTGGTGGTGTTGAACGAAGGTTGGTACGAAGTTGGCGGGTTGGCGGAAACACTGGTCGCTGAAATGCAAGAGGCGGACAGTCCCACGGGAGGCGCAAAGCTTCCAGAATTCGGGCCTGATCCGATTCTGACCGGCGATGCCTGGACGGGGGGCAAGGTCAAGATGAATGTGAGTCAGCCTCTTGGCCACACCTTCGATACAGACGCGGACGCGCCGCTGTTTGTCGCTTCGTCGTGCCTGCTTTCGTTTCCGGAATTGCCCAAGAATGTGGAAGATAAATGGAGTTTCGCCAAGCTGGTTTTCAAGCGCAGTTTGATCGTCAATGGCAATCCCACGGCTCTTGAAAGCAAACCGACTGATCCATACTGGGTGCAGTTGCTGCCGGATTTTTCGGAGTTCGGGCAGAATTTTGATTACAACAGTTTGAAGCTGCGCCGAAGCGCTTCCAATCCAAACTTTGTCGAAATACTGACCAATGGCGTTCCGGCCACGCTTCCGGCGGATCCTCCGCTTGCCGGGTTTAATCAATTTTCGCGGTGGTTGGTACTGACGCAGGTGATTCGAGATATGCGCGGGCGCCGTGACCAGGAACGGTATGTGGGATTGTACAAGCTGGGCGCGCAGGGCATTTGCCAGCCCTTGGACGAGCAAACCCGCATTGGCAACGATTGGAAGCTACGCGGACGGATTATCGAAGTGCAATACCGCGTGGAGGCGCTCGGCAGTTTGCGGAGCGAGGCCAATTATTATTCCGGCGCAAAACTGGATGGTGGCCGCCAATGGGCGGTGACCTTGAATTCTATCAAAGCCAACTTCACGAACAGCGGCGGGTACAGTGTTTCGCTGAACCAATCTGCAAACAGTGCGAAACTGGTCAGCATTGCGGCGCTGCATAACGCAAACGGTTCCGTGACCTTGCAACTGAAAAATAGCGGGGGAACTGTCGTGCAAGAGACAACGATTCCCAGCGCGCAGGTGAGCGCGCCTTACGCAGTGCGCCTGGTGTTGACGAAAGCCGGAAACAGTTGGGAAGTGTCAGCACAACATCGGTCTGCCGCTGACTGGGTTCAGTTTGGGACAACGACACTGAACGCACTGCCCGAAGTTGCGATCAACGTTGCGCTATCGCAGACAGCAAGCAAGCCGCAGGAACTCAGCTACGTGTCGCCTTCGCTGACGTCGGAACCATGGGATCACCTGTTTCCGTTGGAAATGCCCGGAACGACGCCGGAAGATGCCAAAGCGCGCATCGTTCGCGTTTCGCGTCCGATTGAAATGTAGCGGATAGAAGGAGGGAAGTGGAAAAGGCGTGATTTAGATCGGCTTGCAAATCTGTGTCGGGTTTAACGCAAAGGATCAAAGGAACAAGGGATCAAAGAGAAACAAGGCAGAAGCCGAAGTCACTTTGAATCTTTGCTCCTTTGATCCTTTGCGTTGAGTTCCCCAATCACCGTAAACCCAGTTGAAAACCGATCTGGATGAACAACGCTCTTTTCCAAGAAGGTTCGACAGTAGGCCACTATTTCAGCTTGGCGATTTCCTCGAAATACCTCACGAACATTTTGACGCCGCCTGCGGTTTGTCCCCAATCGAAATTTTCATTCTTCGCGTGGTAGCCGTGTTCGGGCAGGCTCAAGCCTAAAAATGTAATCGGCGCGCGCAGGTGTTTTTGCATGGTGACGACTGCGCCGATGGAGCCGCCTTCGCGCGTGAACGCTGGCTCTCTGCCAAACGCATACTTCATCGCCACACGAGCGGCATCGGCATACGGGCCGACGAAATCGCCAGAGAAAGGCTCCAGTGACTGAATCGGGTCAACCTTTACGTCGGGGTTGATGTCGCGCACGAAGTCTTTGACCAGTTTGGCAATTTTGGCTGGACGCTGGCCGGGAACCAGGCGCGTGCTGATTTTGGCTTCGGAGCGATACGGCACGATGGTTTTGACGCCAGGGCCGCTGTAACCGCCCGTAATACCGTGAACTTCAAACGTCGGCGCAGCCATAAAGGCCTTCAGCACGTCGGCTTCGGTTTTTAGATTCGTGCGAATGGATTTCAGTTCGTGGGCTTTCATGTAGCCTTTGGTGGTGAAGCCCGAATTGACGAAGCTGTTCAGTTCTTCTTTTGTCGGCGGAACAACGTCATCGTAAAAGCCCGGAATTTTCACTTTGCCGGTTTTGGCGTCGTAACATTGGCTGATGACCTGTGCCAGTTCGCCGATGGGGTTGCGTGCCGCGCCTCCAACCAGGCCGGAATGCACGTCTTTGCTGTGCGTTTCCAGCTTGAATAAAAAGCCTTGCAATCCGCGCAAGCC
>CAZMXG010000130.1:0-23208 GCA_964570175.1 uncultured Heliomicrobium sp.
CTTGTCGGTGTGATGAATGGGCGAACGTTCGCGGTAAAGGTCTGCGCGTTCCGGGTACGGAGCAACCAGACTGTGCGTGTAGCGAGATTCGAACTTATGCGTGTCAATTTCTAGCGCAGCCAAGTCGCTGACGCCGTAATGACTGGCTCCGGCTTTGAAAACGTTGCGGAACGCCAGCGCGCACAGCACGGTGTAACCTCCGGCGCTGCCGCCGGTAATGGACATCCGATTGCCATCCACCAACCCCTGTTCGGCCAAAAAACGTGCGCCGTTTACGCAATCGTCCACGTCAACAATGCCCCAATTCCCTTTCAACCGTTCGCGATAATCCCGTCCATAACCTGTGCTACCGCCGTAGTTTACATCTAAAACAGCGACCCCGCGCGAAGTCCAGAATTGAATGCCGAGCTTCAAAGTTGGAGAAGCCGCGGCAGTCGGCCCGCCGTGAATCATGACGAGCAATGGTGGAAGTTGATTAACCGGCGCGGCGTAATCTTTGTTTTGTGGTGGGTAAAAGAAACCGTGCGCGGTCAGATTATTTTCGGTCGGGAATTCGACCGCTTGCGGAGCAGAAATATAACCAGCGTCAATCGTCAGTTCGCTGGAACGACGCAAAGTTTCAAACTGCCGTGTCGCCGGATCGAAGCGGACAATCGCTGAAGGTTCGTTTGGCGAGCCAGCGAAAAAGACAGCCTTCCCCGATTCGCAACGAATGCCGTCAATTTGGGTGAAAGGGGATTCGACTGTCTCAATTTGACCGCTTTCAGTTTCAACCAGCGCCAGCCGAGAAAATCCTTGCTGTATGTAAGCGCAAACAATCTGCGTTGTCGAAACGAATCCGTAAGTGGACATTCCGAAAACCCAATGCGGCAATCCGAATTCGGCCTGCATCGGGAAAACTGCTTCGACCGTGCCAGCGCGCCAGCGATACAGGTTCCACCAGTTGCTGCGATCCGAAACAAAATACAGTTCGCCAGCAGGCGACCATTCCGGCTGAAAAATGGATTCGCTGGCGCTTCCAGCAACCAAAGTTTTCTTGGTCAACGAACCGTCTTCATTGACATCTGCCAGCCAAAGCTCTGAACCGTCCCAGGGCATGTTCGGATGATTCCACGCCAGCCAGGCTAGCTGACTGCCATCAGGACTTAGCCGAGGTGAGGAGTAAAAATCATTTCCCTCAGCAAGAATTGTTTGCTCTCCGCTTTTCAGATCAATTGCCACAAGAGTGGTCAGGGCTTCCCGTCCCTCAACAGAATGATCTTCACGGACGCAAATGAAGCGGTTGCGCAGGTGATCAACAAAGCCGTCGGCGTAGCGAAACTTTGACTCTGAGGTCACAGCTTGCGGTTTTGCGTTCGGTGCGACTCGATAAAGCCGCTGGTCTGCAAAGTTGGAAAAGAAGACTTCGCCTTTGCTGACGGTAAAACTGCCGCCACCATATTCATTAACCAACGTTCGCGCGTTGAATGGCGACGGAATCAAATCCACGGTTTTACCATCAGCGGAACGCTTGACGACAACATTGCGGCCTTTTTCAGCCGGTCGGCCTTCAATCCAGTAAACGTCTTCGCCGTCCATTTCCACCTGGCCCAGCCGAACGGTTCCGGCAACGATCAAATCCGAAGTAATTGGGGAACGCCACGAACCGTAAGGTGCAATTGTTGAACTCATGTCGAAATCTCCTCAAACTGAAACCGGCGGACGACGATTTGCCCAGGGACGAGCTGATTCTAACTGCGCAGCCAAGCGGAACAAGGTCGCTTCGTCGCCATAACGAGCAATAAAGTGCGTGCCAAGCGGCAAATCTTCGGCATTCCAGAACAAGGGAACTGACATCGCTGGTTGACCTGTCGCATTCACAATGGGTGTGAACGGAGCGAAATGGCCTGATCGCCGCATTCCGGCCATCGGGTTATCCGCTGGCGAAGCGAAACTGCCCAGTGGCAACGGAGGTTCGGCAAGCGTGGGCGTCAACCAGATATCGTATTGCTCCATAAACTGTGCGACTCGGCGGGCAAAAATTTGCAGTGTCTGCACGGCCAGCAAATAATCTGGGGCCGTTCTTCGTCTGCCCATTTCCATCAATGCCCAGGTCGCCGGTTCAAAATCTTCCTGCGCAGGTTTGCGGCCCACGGCGAACGACAAACTGTCAGCCGTCCAGGCATTGCCCGCCGACCAGATCGTCATAAAGGCCTTGCCGATCATTTCCCCGTTCAACTGCGGAGCGGCTTCGGTGACGGTGTGGCCAAGCTGTTCGCAGAACGTTGCGGCATCGTGAACTGCGGCAACACAGTCGGCATGAACTTCAGCGCCGTTGATTGGCGTTGTCGTGAAAGCGATGCGCAGGCGTCCAGGGTCAGCGCCTGCTTCTTGAACAAAAGGTCGCGCTGGCAAGGGAGCAATATACGGATCGCCAAGATCATATCCCGCAGTTGCATCCAACAACGCGGCACTGTCCCTGACCGAACGAGTGATCGCATGTTCTGCAATCAAGCCGCTGAAAACGTCCCCGAAATGCGGGCCAAGCGGATTGCGCCCGCGCGTAGGTTTCAACCCAAAAACTCCGCAACATGAAGCCGGAATGCGAATCGAACCGCCTCCGTCGTTGGCATGTGCCATTGGAACAATTCCGGCTGCGACAGCCGCGGCGGAACCTCCGCTGGAACCACCAACCATTCGCGTCAAATCCCAGGGGTTGCGCGTCGGGCCGAAAAGTTCCGGTTCCGTAGTGGGGAAAATGCCGAACTCCGGTGTATTGGTTTTGCCGACGATGATCAATCCAGCGCGTTTGTACCGTTTGACCAGTTCGCTGTCTCCGTTAGGCTTGAAGTCTTTCAGAAACCTTGACCCCATGGTCATTAGCACGCCTTCGTAGGCCGCTTGCAGGTCTTTCAGCAGAAAGGGGACGCCGGCAAATGCGCCTTGAGGAATTTCATTCTTGGCAACTTCCCGCGCTTGGTCGTACATTTTGGTGACAACGGCATTGATCTTAGGATTGACCTGTTCGATCAGCGCAATCACGGCTTCGACAAGCTCCAGCGGGCTGATTTGCCTGTTGCGAACCAAGTCAGCCTGCGCGGTTGCGTCCATCAAAGACAGCTCATTTGCCAAAGGCATTTCGGTTTCCTCCGACTGATGAAGTGATACGGAAAAGCATTATGAACTGCTCGTTAAAGGATGAAAATGGAATCCTTGCAAACGATTTTTCGATCTGTATACTCGCAGCCCTTCCGTTGTCAGGAAACCTCCAAAAAGATTAGCGAGAGTCGGTATCGAACGCGATTCTGACTTTGGCTGGGTATTGCTTATGAACGAAAACATCTGGGATTCAGTCCTTTCGGCAGTTGAGACAAGGTTGAACCACATCAGTTTTGCGACGTGGTTTAAGCCGACGTCACTGCTGAGCCTGGATGGATTAACGTTGAGAGTCAAAGTCCCCGACATCGTCTTTGAAGACTATATTCTGAACAATTATCGCGATCTGTTGGAAGAATCTTTGGAAGAAGTTGGCATTGCTGATTATTCAATAGTTTTTGAATCTTCATCCGAATCTGCGTCCCAACAGGGCGAATCCAGACTGACAACGAAATCGGACTCGATCCCCACACAGCCTGCTGCTGTGGCAGCGACGGCATCTTCGCGACAGTATTTTTCAACCGCCTCCGTTTCTTCCCCAAGATTGGCTGATGTAGATTTGACTGAAACGCATCTGAATCAGAAATATACGTTTGACACGTTTGTAGTTGGGGGAAGCAACAAATTCGCTCATGCAGCGGCAATGGCTGTGGCTGATGAACCGTCGAAAGCCTACAATCCGCTTTTCATCTATGGCGGCGTGGGACTTGGCAAAACGCACTTGATGAATGCCATCGGTCATCGCCTGAAAGAAAAATACCGGCACCTACGGCTGTGTTACGTCTCTTCGGAACAATTCACACACGAATTGATCAGCGCCATTCGCTATAACAACATGATCGCCTTTCGCGACCGGTATCGGCGCTCGGTTGATATTCTGCTGGTGGACGACATTCAGTTCATCGCCGGCAAAAAAAGTACGCAGGAAGAGTTCTTTCACACTTTCAACACGCTCTACGAAAGTCAAAAACAGATCATCATTTCGGCGGATTGCCCGCCGAAGGAAATTCCGGAACTGGAAGAACGGCTGCATTCCCGGTTTGAATGGGGATTGATTGCGGACATAGAACCGCCGGACATTGAAACCAAAGTCGCGATCCTGCGCAAAAAAGCAGAAATCGAAAAAATCAACCTGCCTGAAGATGTGGCGATGTACATTGCCAAAAAGATCAAATCGAACATACGCCAACTGGAAGGTTCGCTGCTGAGGCTGGCGGCGCTTTCGTCGCTAAAAGGCGATCCAATCAATCAGGCGCTGGCTCAGGAAGCAATCAAGCACATTATCGAAGAAGATGAACCGCCAGTAACCATAGAAAAGATCCAAAAGATCGTGGCGGGACATTTCAAACTGAAAGTTTCGGAATTGAAATCAGAGTCGCAAAAAGAAGAAATCGTTTTTCCGCGTCAGGTCGCAATGTATCTTTGCCGAACGTTGACCAACTCTCCGTACAAGAAAATAGGGAAGGAATTCGGCGACAAAGACCATTCGACCGTGATGAGCAGCGTCAAAAAAATCCAGAAGCTGACCGATGAAAAGAAAGACAACATTCACACAGTCATCAACAGACTAATTGCTAGCTGCAAATAGACTTAATCGCTTTTTCATAATGGTTGTTGGTCATCGCATGTGAATCACTGTGAATGCTTGTGGACTTCTCAATGGCAATTTCGCTCACGAAGTTTTCCACAGAAATTCCCCGCAATTGCGGTCTCCGGTTAACCAAGGTTTTCCACAGGCAGAAGTCAGGGTAAGCATAAGTGAAACAAGTTCGTTATCTTTGTTTTCCACTTTTCCACAGTGCCTACTATCACTGCTGGAAAAATATAGTTTTAAGTATTTAGTTAGGTAGTAAAAAGTCGCCAGAAGAATTTTTAGCAAGGAAGGATTCAAGCCATGCATTTCACCGTTAGCAAATCAGCCTTACTGAAAGAATTGAACCTGATTCAGGGAGTCGTCGAAAAGAAAAGCACCATTCCAATCTTGTCCAACCTATTGCTGGAAGCCAAAGGAGACGAGCTTTCAATCAAGGGAACTGATCTGGACGTTTCAATTACAACGTCCTGCCCTGTCGAAGCGAAAAAGCCAGGCGCTGTTTGTTTGCAGGCCAAAAAGCTGTTTGAAATTGTCCGCGCACTCCCCGAAGCGGAGATCGAATTCAAACAGGGGGATGGTGATCAGGTGGCGATTGTGTGTGAACGTTCGAAGTTCCGCATGTCAGGTTTGCCGAAAGATAATTTCCCGGAAGTGCAAACATTCAACGGTCACTTTACTTCCCTTCCGGCAGAAACGCTTCGGACGCTGATTGCCCGAACACAATTTGCCATTACCGCCGAAGAGTCCCGTTACACGTTGAACGGCGCAAAGTTTGAAATCCATTCGGACAAAATTCGCATGGTTGCCACCGACGGTCACAGGCTTTCTTACGCGGAAAAAGGAGCCAACCTGGGAGAAGCCTCTCTAGACGTGCTGATTCCGAAAAAGACACTGGCTGAATTGTCCCGGTTGAGCTCCGATACTGAAGAAACGGTTGAAATTGGCTTCAACGAAAATCACCTGTTTTTCAGGTTCGGAAAACGATTGTTGTCGTCGCGCACGCTCAGCGGACAGTTTCCGAACTACGAACTGGTTTTGCCGAAGGGGAACGATAACCGGGTTGCTTTCCCGGTTTCGCAATTGGCGGCAGCGTTGCGTCGCGTGGCTTTGATGGCGGACGAGCGCTCGCACACGATCCGGTTTGATGTCACACCTGGAAAAGTGACGATTTCAGCACCGGCATCGGAATCCGGCGAAGCCAACGAAGTGTTGCCCGCCGAATACGAAGGCCCGGAAATTTCCGCCGCCTTCAACGCGCAATACCTGCTGGATTTTTTCAGCGTCATTCAGGAAGGCGAAGCATTGTTGGAATTCAAGGATGGCAATTCGCAGGTGCAACTTCGGTCGAAAGACGAAAGCGATTACGATTTCCGCTACATCGTCATGCCCATGCGGTTGTAGTTTTGACTGGCTAACCGCTCCTGCGCGCGGCATCCAATCGCATCAGCGTGGCCGTGCTTTTGGCCACAAGCTTGCCTTCCGCCGTGGTCATCGTCACTTCAGAATAGGCCAGCGTGCGGCCAAGATTGACGATGCGGGCTTCGCAATAAATGTCCTGATCTTTGACCGCTTTCAGAAAGTTGATGCGTTGTTCGACCGTGGTTGGATATTGATCGGGCATGATTTGCGTCATCAGGGCATGCGCCGCGGCAGCATCAGCCAGCGAATAGATCGCTCCGCCGTGAACCGTAAACGGCTGAAGGAACTCTGGTCGAAACGTCAGTTTCATTTTCACCCATCCTTCGCCGGCGTCCAGCAATTCAATTCCCAAAAAGTTCAGAAACGGGTTTCGGTCGGACAGCGGTTTCAAAAAATCAAACTCTTTGCTTGGCATTCGCGTGGTTCAGACTCCTTCGATAAGTGTGTGACAACTTGAAAATTGTCACACAGCACGGGCGATTGTCGCCAGAACTTTTCCCCTAGCGCACACGTTCTCAGAGCTATGCCTACAGTAAAAAATCGTGATCCCCTATGGTTTTTGATCGGCGCTTCTGTTCTGAGCGTGGTGTTGTCCTTCATTCCGCTGGCACAAATCGCCATCTATCCAATTCGGTTGTTCGTTACGTTCATTCACGAAGGCGGCCATGCCATGGCGGCAATTTTGACGCTTGGGCAGGTTGAAAGCCTGCACGTTTACCTTGCCGATGCTAGCGGCAGGACTTTGACGCGCGGCGGAATGGGAATTGCGATTGCCAGTGCGGGCTATCTGGCCAGCACTGCTTTTGGTGCAGCGCTGCTAATTTTGGGAAGTTACACCACGCGAGCCAAAGCCGCATTGACGGCAAGCGCCGGAGTGATTTTGCTGATCACTGTGTTTCTATCCGGAGACTGGATTACCTGGGTGATGGGAATAGTGCTGTCGCTTGGTTTGGTGCTTTTGGCAATGATCGCCAGCCCGGCCTTTGCTCATTTCCTGCTTAGCTTTCTGGCGGTGCAATGCTGTCTGAACGCAGTTCTGGACTTGCAGACGCTGTTTTTGATTTCGACCACAACCAACATGCACTCTGACGCTGCGAACATGGCACAGATGACATTAATTCCGGCAACGTTCTGGGCGATTTCCTGGTTGGTGCTTTCAGGGATCGCGCTGATTTTCGCGCTGCGCAGTTACACGAGGCATTTATGAGAAACCGCGTTTGGCAAATCTCCGCGCCGGTGTAGTAATATTGGAACCGTCCTGATCTTCCATCGTGTCAGAACACCGTGACAGACCTCAATATAGTTTCTTACTTCAGGAAGGAGTCAAAAATTTTATGAAGCACCAACACCTCGCACGCCGCCGCATCCAGGCAGGGTTTTCGTTGATTGAATTGCTGATCGTCGTTGCCATTGTGGGCATTCTGGCAGCCGTCGCCGTTCCCAAATTGCTTAAGAATCTGGAAACCGGGCGCGAAACCGCAGCCATCCAGACTCTGCGAACCGTACACAACAATCAGGCACAGTACAGCGCAATGAAAGGCAAATTCGGCACACTGGCTGAATTGAATACTGCGGGATTGATTGACGCAAATTATTCCGGCGGCACTGCCGTTAGCGGTTACGTTTATACGTCAACCGAAGCGACGCCCGATCAGTATTGTGTGCAAGCCACACGTTCCAGCGCCACCACCGCTTCGCGCGATTTCAACGTCATCGAAGACGGAACCATTCGTTACGTCGAAACCAAAGCTCCAAGCCCTGTCCCGCATGGCGGAGGCTCTGAACTTGCAGGCGCGGGAGCAGGCGCAGTCCCTGCCGCAAACGCTCCGAAACAATAGCGGCAAACCAAATTCAACAACACATTCAGGCAGGCCCTTGAGAACAGTGAAATCGTTCTTGGCCTGCCTGAAGTGTTTGGTCCAGCCATTCGTTCGGAAATCACGTCCGCTTTACTGCCAACTTCCGCGCAAACTATAATCCTCGCCTCGTTCATTCCCTTGAAATCATTGTCAGTTAATCGGAGGTAGAGTTATGAAAATGCGTCGCGGGTTCGCCTGGGCGGCTGCTGTTTCAGTTATGGTCATCGTGTCCGCCGGTGTATTTACCGTCGCTGCCAAGCAAGCTCAAAGCCAAAGCTCGCAGCAGCAAAGCCAGCCGCCTGCCAAGCAACAACCGCCGCAAAAGCCTGGCGACAAGTCAAAACCTGCTGGCCAAGATACTGTGAACACGGAGCAGAGCATCACAGTTAACGTACGATTGGCTGTCACGGTGAATGACAACAAGACTGGGCGCTTCGTCGTGGATTTGAAGCAATCGGATTTTGAGGTCTTTGAAGACAAGGTTGCTCAAGAGGTTGTTTCGTTTCAGCCACAGAGCGATTTGCCGCTGGATGTTGCTGTGCTGATGGACACGTCGAACAGCGTTAAACCCAAGCTGAAGTTTGAAAAGGACGCCGTCGTTTCGTTTCTGCAAACAATGCTGACTTCACGCAAAGACCGCGCTTTGTTTGTAACCTTCGATTCACAGGTCGAACTGCACCAGGACTTTACCAACCGAATTGACCAAATCACGAAAGCCGTGGACAAGGTCAAAGCGCAAGGCGAAACCAAAATGTACGACGCCATCTATCAGATTTGCGAAGAGAAAATGCTCTCGCCTGCGCTGGCCGGACGCCGCCGCGCAATGGTGGTTATCACTGACGGCGAAGACACCGTCAGCGAACGCGAACTGAAAGACGCGATTGAAATTGCCCAGCGTTCCGAAACCATCGTGTACGTCATCAGCACCAAAGCCGCTGGCTTTTTTGGGGTGCAGGGCGGAACAATTGATAAGAAAGAAGACAAGGATCTGAAAAAATTGGCCGAGGAAACCGGCGGACGGGCGTTCTTTACTTCCGAAGTCATCGAATTGGAACGAAGTTTTTCGGCGACTGCTCGCGAGCTTCGCAGCCAGTATCTGGTCGCTTATCAGCCGACCAACGACAAATACGATGGCAAATATCGCAAGATTGAAGTGCGCTTGCCGAATCACAAGGACTTCAAAGTCAGAACCAAGACCGGATATGTAGCGACACCTCCGCGAACTGTGACGGGAGCGCCGCCGACAAGTCAGTAAGGCAAACAATTAGCCGCCTGCCACCCCTTTGCAGCGGCGATCCGAGAGCGGGAATTGATTCCGCTATCAATGGAGAGAAGGTATGAAGCCAAGCAGAAAAGCGAAGATTACAAGTCTGGCAATGGCCGTGTTGGTGGCAGCGGCGATTGTTTTGGCGCCGTCGGCTAGTGTCGGCGCCCAGCAAGACAAAAAACAGACACAGCAAAAACAGGATCCGCAGAAGCCTCAGAAAAAAGAAGAAGAGCAGCAGACGATCAAGATTGGCACGCAATTGGTCAACGTGTTGTTCAGCGTTCAGGACAAGCAAAATCGCTATCTGAACGACCTGAAACAGGAAGATATCGAAATCCTGGAAAACGGCCAACCGCAGGAAATCTTTGCCTTTAAGAAAGAGTTTGATTTGCCATTGACGATGGCCATTCTGGTGGATGTCAGCGGCAGCGAACAATTTACCCTGCCGTTGCTGAAAGAAGCCGGAGGCCGGTTTGTTGATTCCGTCATTCGGTTTGGCAAAGACACAGCCGCAGTGTTGAAGTTCGAAGGCGAAACGACCGTTATGCAGGATTTGAGTTCGAACCCGGCGCGCATTCGCCGCGGGCTGGATCAAATCGAATTTGTCGCTCCGCCGCCTGTGGGAGTTTTTGGCGGGCCGACGCCTCCAATTAATGGCAGGTCGCGGCAGGGCGGAACTTCCCTGTATGACGCGATTGTCGCCACCAGCGCAGATATGCTGGCCCGGCAACCGGGACGCAAGACAATCATATTGATCACAGATGGCGAAGATACTACCAGCCGAATGAAAATCGGTGACGCGATTGATGAAGCTCTGCGGGCGGAAGCCGTGATTTACGCCATCGGCATTGGCGATAATGGCCGCTATGGCGTTGACGAAGGCGTGCTGAAGAAAATTTGTGACGCGACCGGCGGACGCGCCATCATTCCGAAAAGCAACCGTGAAATGGAAGAAGCATTTGGCCAGTTGGAGCGCGATCTTCGCCAACAGTATTTGCTGGCTTATGAGCCCAAGAATGAGGCGGCGGACGGCAGCTTTCGCAAGATCGAACTCAAGCTAAAGACAAAAACTGAAAAAGAGATGAAGGACCTGAAGGTTCGCCATCGCAAAGGGTATTACGCGCCGAAAGGCTAATGTCAGGAGTTAGGGGCCGGGAGTTGGGAGATGGGATAACTTCCAATTAACGGCCCTAAATTAAACGCCAAAGTTACTGAAGAATTGACTCCCAACTCCCAACTCCCAACTCCCAACTCCCAACTCCCAATCACCGACTGGAAAAACGATGTTTACTTGTGGCTGCCGCTGGCCTGCATTTCGTGGTGGCTGGCCTGGAAATATCAAGATCGGTTCATTTCCGACTGGGATGGATTCGATTACACAAGTGCTGTCATTGAAGGAAAGTATTCCGTGCTCGGATTGGGGCGGGCATTGTTTCTTGGCTACAACCATTTGCTGTGGAAAGCAGCGCATCGTTGGTTGAGTTGGCCGCCAGAGAGCGCGTACCTGCTGTTGCGGTACGGAGTCATCGCGCAAACCGGACTGGCCATCACAGGGATTTACGCGCTCTGCAAGGAGCTTTCGACTGGCAAGCTGGCGGCATTTTTCGGAGCATTGATCTTTGTCATATCCCCGTATTTCATCACCTATAGCGGGCGCTCGATGAGCGAAATTCCGGGATTTATGATGCTCAGTTGGTCGCTGTGGTGGATGGTGCGCAGTTTGCGGCTGGGGAATTTGAACTGCTTTATAATCGCGGCGTTTCTGGTTGGGCTGAGCGCCAATGTCCGCGAATTCGCCGTCTTTTATTTTCCGTTCATCGCGCTGGCAGCCCGGGTATACGGCGTGAAGTGGCGAACAATTGCGCTGGCATTGATGCTGACAGCGCTGGCTGCTTCAGCCGGAATGCTCTTTTGGTATTTGCGCGAAGGCGATTTGTATCTGGACGCCGTGACGAAATGGTACGGCTTGAGCGCCGAAGAGCGACGGCGATTTCCGGTTTCCATTCGAAACTTCTGGTTCTTCGGCAAGTTCGCCTTCATTTGTTCGGCGACGGTGGCGATGCTTTCGCCGCTGGCGTTGGTTTGGTTGTCGGCGAAACGACAGTTGCGATTGTTGTGGCTGTTCGGACTTTGTGGGTTGCTGGCGAATTTAGTGCTGCTTGCCAATCACGATTTGCCCGTGAATCCGCGATATGCACTAACGGGTCTGCTGGGATTGGCGGCGGTCAGCGGATGGTGCTTGGCGGAGTTGCTGACGTTGCGGCCTTTGCGTGGTGCGGTTCTGCTTCTGGGACTGATCGCACTGACCAAAGCCACTTGGAATTACGAAGCCAAGGAGCTTTACAGCGCCGAATGGAACGCCAACGGGGCGTTGCGCTTTATCGCCAAAGTCGAAAAGCTGCCGTGGAATTCCGGCTTCATCGTTGGCCAGCGTTCGCCGCTGATTCATTATTTTTCTGCCATCGGAGTTCAACCTTACTGGCTGACGATTTCGCCCGGATCGGGCTGGCCTGACGGCAAGCTGGACAAAGCCATTGACGATTTCTTTTATGCCGGGCGAGTTGTGTACGTTGATTTCGATCCCGAAATCTGGCAAACCGGCGTGCGTGAAAACAGTCGAGAAGCCGCAGGACTGGAAATTATTCGCAGTCATTACGAACTGGAACGCATCAGCGACCAGTTTTACCGGATTGTGAGGCCAAGTAGTAAGTCCCAGAGTTTGACGAATAATGTTCAGCCACAGTAGATTCCGCACGCTTATGCTGATCTCCTGATTTACGCAACAAAACCCATCAAAATTTCCCGGAGGTGTAGCCGTGTTTCTTCGTCGTCTCTTCTCTTCCAGGCGTGCGTTTTTACTATTGGCAATCGTAGCCACATTCGCCATTGCTTCGACACTGGTGTCAGCTAACAACGATCCAGCCAAGTCAACTGCCGCCAACGGCACCGTGGATTCAAAAACTTTCGAACGGTTGGAATGGCGTAGCATCGGCCCGGCGATTTTTGATGGGCGCGTTGCCGATGTCGAAGGCGTGCCCGGCAACCCCAACATTGTATTTGTTGGCGCGGCGGATGGCGGAGTTTGGAAGACGATCAATGGCGGCGTGACGTGGAAACCCATCTTTGAAAAGCAAAACACGCTTTCCATCGGCGACATCGCGCTAGAGCCAAATAACCCGGACGTGATCTGGGTCGGCACCGGCGAAGGCAATGCGCGCAACAGCGTTTCGTTTGGCGACGGCGTGTATAAATCCACGGACGGCGGCAAAACCTGGCAACACATGGGATTGAAAGACACAATGTACATCACACGCATCGTCATTCATCCGACCAATCCAAACGTCGTGTTTGTTGGCGCGCTTGGGCACAACTTCGGGCCAAACGAAGAGCGCGGCGTATTTATGACGACGGATGGCGGCAAAACCTGGGCAAAGACTTTGTTTGTGGATGCAGAACACGGCATTTCGGACATGGACATTGATCCGCAAAATCCGAACATCTTATACGCTGGAGTTTGGCGCTTCGAACGCAAACCCTGGACGTTTACCAGCGGCGGTGAAAAAGGTGGCATGTTTCGTTCGATTGACGGTGGACGCACCTGGTCGAAGCTGACCAATGGATTGCCGAAATTGATCGGACGCATCGGCGTTCGTTGCGCGCCGAACAATTCCAACATCGTGTATGTCATTGCCGAAACCAAAGAAGGTGCCATGTTTCGTTCCGACGACAAAGGCGATACTTTCCGCAATATATATCGCCAGTCGAATATTGTCGGCAGAGGGTTTTATTACACCGACGTGCGCGTTGATCCTCAAAACGAAAATCGAGTTTATGCCGTTTCTTCGCCGCTGTTTGTTTCAATTGACGGAGGTCGCACGTACCGCACCATTGCCCCGCAAATTCACATTGATTACCACGCCATGTGGATTGATCCGCTGAATCCGAAACGCATGTGGGTTGGCAACGACGGCGGCGTCGCCGTTTCCACCGACCAAGGGGAATCTTGGGAATACGTCAACAACCTGCCATTGGCTCAGCCCTATCACGTGCACGCCGACAACCGGCAACCGTTTTACAACGTGATGGGCGGAATGCAAGACAACGGCAGTTGGACCGGCCCTTCGCGCACGCGCGAACCTGCCGGAATCTTGAATGATGATTGGCGGATGACTGCTTTTGGCGACGGATTCAAAGTCGTCAATCACCCGGATGATCCTGAAATTTATCTTTCGTTGTCCCAGGGCGGAAACATTACTGTCACGGATATGCGGAACCGGGAACAACAATCTTTGCGGGCGTATGCAGGCGGAGGACGCGGCGCTGCGGAAAATCAGAAGTACCGGTTTAACTGGAACACGCCGCTGGTATTTTCGCCGCACAACAAAACGACGCTGTATATGGGGGCCAACGTGTTGTTCAAGTCCGCAGACTTCGGCAAAACCTGGGAAAAAATCAGCGGCGATTTGACGACCAACAATCCGGCAAAACTGAAAGACGCAGGCGGGCCGGTGTCCAACGAAAACTCCACGGCGGAATATCACTGCACAATCATCAGTGTGAACGAATCACCCGCCAAAGCCGGAATCATCTGGGCGGGAACAGACGACGGCAATTTGCACGTGACAACGGATGGCGGCAAAAACTGGTCGAATGTGACAAAAAACGTTCCCGACCTTGGAGCGAATTCGCCTGTGTCGCACGTCGAACCATCGGCGACCGGAGCCGATGTGGCGTACGTTTCCTTTGATCGGCACATGCTCGACGATTACAAACCGTATGTGTTCAAGACCACAGACGGCGGCAAAAGCTTCATAAACATCAGCGGGAATTTGCCGTCGCAGGCTTATGTCCACGCGTTGAAAGAAGATCCGAAAAACACTGGCTTGCTGTACGCCGGAACCGAACTTGGATTGTTTGGGACTTACGATGGCGGCAAAACCTGGATTGAGTTGGGAATGAAAAACCTGCCACGCGTGGCCGTTCACGACATCTTCGTGCATCCCCGCGAAAATGATCTGATTTTGGCGACGCACGGACGTGGCTTCTGGATTCTGGACGACGCGACAGCGATTCAGCAGATGAATACGGACATTGCTGGCAAAGATACCACGCTGTTTGATGTTCGTCCGGCTGTTCGTTTCACCACGCGCTTCACGCGGTATGGCATTGGCGACAAACCCTTTGCCGGACCAAACCCGCCCAGCGGAGCGATCATCACCTACTTTTTGAAAGACAAGCTCGACGCCAAAACGACGGCCAAACTGCAGATTTTGGATTCCACTGGCAAAATCATTCGCGAAGTCACCAGCATCCCGAAAGAAAAAGGCTTCAATCGCGCCTCTTGGGATTTGGCGATGGAGGGCGCAACACAACGCCGGCAATTGACGCCGGAACAGTTGGAACAGGCTGGCGGCGGATTCGGGTTTCGTCCGCGCGGCCCGCAAGTTCTGCCGGGCCTATACACCGTCAAACTGGTTGTCGGCGACAAATCCCAGGAAAAGAAAGTGCAGGTTGGCATTGATCCAACGGTCAAAGTCACAACGGTGGAGTTGCAGGAACAATACGATCTTTCAATGAAGCTGCAGGAAATGATGTCGAAAGTAAACGTGACGTTGCGGACATTCGACAACGTCAAAGAGCAATTACAGCAAATCGAACGCACGGTGAAAGCGCAAATGCCAGACGCGCCCAAAGAACTGACCACGGCGATTGCCGATTCGATCAAACAGATTGACGGCGAAATCAATAAATTGGCGAGTCGCGCAGGCGGAGATTCCGAAGGCGGGTTGCAAGGCGGCAGACAGCTCATCAGTGAAAAACTCTCATCGCTGTTTGGCACAATTCAGGGAGTCAACGCCGCGCCAACAAAAGCGCAAAAAGAGTTTTTCGATGAAATTCAGCCTGAGTTCCAAAGCAGAATCGCCGAATCTGAAAAATTCATCCGCGAGCAGTTGCCAAAAGTGAATGACCCGATGAAAAAGCACAATGCGCCGACGGTGATTCTGGGCAAAGGGAATTGAAACGTGAATTGTGAGGATGTGAATTGATCGCCTCCTCACAATTCTTAAATTTGCTCATTCGGAGAATCAAATTGCCCTTCTAGAACCGAGTGCTATAATCCACCCGTTCAATTACTGGCCAGCCAATAGAGCATAGGTGGTTTCACCACATTGAAGAAAATGGCTCTTTCTCAAAGAGCGATATCCGCTGTCTTTCTTCCCTGACAGCACACGTACACACCAGGCTTGCGTGCCGCTGGTTTCATTCGACTCTGGCTTTAACCTTCTCTCCACCGCCGCCACTGCCTAATCCAGCTTGACGGAACGCGAGCACTCAAACGGTCAACCTGCCAAAGGAGAAAATCCATGAAACCGTTTCGATATACACTGTTCGTTGTTTTCCTTCTTGTTCTGGTTTGCGCTTTGTTTTTGCCGCTTAAATTCAAGCCGCAGCAAGTCACTGCGCAGACACAGGAATCAACCATTAGCTTTCCGCCTGACCTTACCCCGTACACAAGGCCAGCCATTCCAGAAGATAAAAAACCCGTAGTCACGTCAACGCCTACGCCGACTCCGCGACCGCCGGGCATTCGCCGCGACCAGACACGCCGAATAGAATCCTCGGCTGCGGCTTTATGCATTTCCACTGCGCCGCTTTTCGTCCGTGACGTGGTGGTTAGCAATACCGATGCAACGCTCAACGCCAACGATACCTTTGGCGACACGGAACCGACCATTGCTGTAAATCCGCTCAACCCGAATGAAATCGTGATTACGGCATTTTCCGGCGGTTGGGGAGCAAATTCACCGCTTTGGCACTCCACAGATGCAGGCGCAACCTGGACCAAACAGTTTACGATTCCATCTCCGCCGGGCATCGCCGCCGCAGGCTGCCCTTGTGATCAGGTCGTTGATTATGGACGAGGCAATCGTCTTTCAATTACGTTTTTGATTGGCGGCACGGGCACACTCAATGTTTTCACCGGCACAACAACAAACCCCGCCAATGCGCTTTCTTGGGGATGGTTGCTGATGGGCGGCGTTACACAACGGACAAATTTGACTGGGATTGGCAATACAGATCAGCCCTGGCTGCAGGTCACGCGCAATAATTTAATGGCTGACCAGGACGATGTTTATGTTGCCTACGACGATTTCAGCGGCGGGCCAGATATGCAGGTTTCTGTCGGGCATAATTCAAACCCGCCCAGCTTCACGCCAGACAATCAGTCTGGAACTTCAACCGGTTCAATCAATCCAGGTCACCGGTTGGCGGTTGATCCGCGTAACGGCACCGTTTACAGCCTGTTCCAACGCTTTAATGCTGCCGGAGCCGGCGGATCGAAGAACATCAATTTTATGCTGAACCGTTCGACCGACGGCGGCACCACCTGGACGCTAAACGGCATGGCGGGCGGAATTATCGTTGCGACGGCAGATAGCACCCAACCAACAGCAAAATTCGGGACGGTCAACGCTTTGTTGGGCGGAGTGGATCACGCCGCAGTAGACCCATCCAACGGAGATGTCTATTACGTTTACGGCAATCGAGATTCAGGGACAGGCAACAATCGCTTGAGCATTCGCCGATTGACAGATAACGGATCGGGCGGGTTGAACATTGGCGCGGAAAATTTTGTTACCGGGCAGGTGCAAGCTGCTTTGCCTTCGGTAGCGGTGATGCCAAACGGAACGGTCGGCGTGTTGTACACGACCTTCGACGGCACAAGCATGAGTGGCTTTCCAGTGTTTACCGCACATCTGGCGATGAGCACCGATCAGGGAGTGACGTTTACCGATCGCACCTTATCCACGTTTTTATCGGTGGCAACAGACAATGGCAATGGACGGCAACGTGTGCTGGGTGATTACCAGCAATTGAAAGCTGTCGGCAACACTTTTTTCGGTGTGTTTACAGGCAACGGAGTTCCATTCGGTCGTCCGTTTGCGAATCATGACCCGATCTTTTTCCGTGTGACGCTCGACCCGGATATCCAAGCGCCAGCCAGTCTGGCATTCAATGACACCTGTGTGGGAACCAGCAGCACGCAAAACCTGATGGTTACCAACAATGGCGGAGCGGACCTGATGATCACTTCGATCAACTCTGGCAATCCGCAATTTTCCGCCGTCACACCAGTGGGCGGTTTTCCTAAGCTGATTTCCTGCGGCGCATCTTTCAATTTTCAAGTGAATTTCACGCCCACCAGCACAGGGCTTAAATCCACGAACCTGACCATCGCCAGCGACGATCCCAACATGGCTTCACAGATGGTGGCGGTTTCGGGCACAGCCAAACAGCTTCAGTCCATCACTTGCCCTGCGGATGTGATAGCGATTACGCCCAGTCCTGGAAACACCAGCGTTGTTGTCAATTATCCGCCTCCTGTGATTGTGGACGCAGCGTGCGCAACCAACGTCGTGTTTTCTAAAGCCTCCGGCACCAGCTTCCCGCTGGGCACAACGACTGTGACGATTACCGCCACGGACGCGGCTATGAATTCGGTCAGTTGCAGCTTCAAAGTGACTGTCTTTGATGTTTGTATGCAGGACGACGTGAACGGCGACATTTTGCGATTCAATTCCTTCACCGGGGAATACCAGTTCATACGCTGCGGGCCAAGTGGCTTTACCGTCATGGGGAAAGCGAAGGTTACCCGAACGATGTGTTTGGTAACGCTGGAAGACGCGAAACTGACGGCAACGCTTGACCGTTGCATCATTGCGCCTCAAAACCGAGGGAGCGTTCGGTTCAAACCGAACCCCATTGCGCCGGTTTTTTTGATCAATGACAGCAACATCACCAACAACACTTGTATCTGTCCCTGATCCTTTGTTTATGGGCAGCTAAAGCAGAAGGCGCAATGAACAGCGTTGATTATCAAACTGTTCATTGCGCCTGAATCGTTTTGTGCGGCAATTATTGAAGCCGCCCTTCGAGCATTTTGTAAGGATGAGCTTTGGCGTAACTGTAAGCCGTCCAGGCTGCTATCAAATGGCAAACCCAGCCAAGCAAGCCGCCGGTGCCCAGCCAGAAACCGGGCGTAATAATCAGCCAGAAAATGCCTCGCCAGATTGCGCCGTTATAAATTTGGCCAACACCGGGAATGAAGAAACTCAAAACTGCTGACGTTCCTGGATTTTTCATGTTGCTTTCCTCCTCGCCGGGAAGATACGAACATTGCGTAAAGAAAAGTTCCGCAGATCAAAACACTGCGCGCTCTCGCACGGTTTCTTTGGTCGCTAAACTGAATCGCGATTCGATTTCGCCGCCTTCGATAATTTTCGCAGTGACGTATTCGCCCAGCGCCGGGCCATGTTTGAAGCCATGGCCGGAGCCTCCACCGACCATCCAGACATTGTCGAAATCCGGATGGCGATCAATCAGGAAATTGCCATTCGACGTGTTTTCGTACTGGCAAACACGGATTTCGACAACTGGGGCATCTTTCATTGCCGGAAACCGTTCGGCCAAAAACTTTCTGACTTCCGCTAACGCTTCGGGCGACGTTGTCCGTTCGTCTGAATCCGGGTCAATTGCTTTGCCGTGGCGATCAAGCGCGACTTTGAAGCCACGATTTTCCAAATCCGGCAAGCCGTAAAACTCCGCGCCAAAATCAATCCAAGTTGGCATTTGCGGCGAAGCAAATCTTGTATCGCCGGGTGGTGAGCCGAAAAAGAAAACTTCCTGCCGGGTTGGGTGAATTCGATTTGCCAGCAATTCAGGAAATAGTTTTGGCAACCACGGGCCGCAGGCAAAAACGAACATTGCAGCAGTAATTTCACCCCCACCAATGGTTTTTACCGACTCCAGTTGCACTGTAGCAGTTGGTTGAATAACTGCATCAATCAATAAATCGCCGCCTCGGCGCACAAAATCTTCGGTGACGGTTTGCACGGCTCGCCTGGCCAATAATGCTCCGCTGTCGGGTTCGTAAATCGCCCAACTGATGTCGCCAAAATTGATTTGCGGATACCGGCGATTCAACTCAGCACGCCGCAATTGTTCAAACTTGATGCCGGCGCTTTGCAGTGACGCAAGTGTGGCAACTGTATAAGGATCGTTTTCGCGCGCCATCCACAACACGCCGGTTGGCTGGAAAAGCTCAGGTCTGCCAGTTTCAGTAAATAACGTTTGCCACAATTCCAGCGAACGATTCGACCAGCGCGTGTAAATTTCATCAGCGCCGTAACCCATTCGGATAATGCGGGATTCTCCGCCGGAACTTGCCCTGCTGTGCGCCGCGCCATAAGCGTCAATCAACGCAACTTTCAAACCCGCGCGTTGCAGCCAATAAGCCGTCCACGAACCAAAAACGCCCGCGCCGATAACTGCGGCATCGTAGCTTTTGTTCATTCACCGTTCCTCCAAAAAATTGTGTGGTTGCCGCAAGCTACGGCAGTAAGACTATAATGATCGCACCCATCAAATTTCAATGTGTCCAAAACTCCCCTGGGAATTCAATGAGGCAAGATTCTTTTACTGATACGTTGCAGCGAGAGCGAGCAAATTTGCAGCGCGTGGCAAAAGATTTGTTTGAGAAATTGCAGGCGAACAACGGCAAGGTAGACCTGGACCAATGGCTGGTCGCGACAACAGCAATGCGGCAATCCATCAATGAAGCTCTGAAAAGGCAGGCCGCTTTTATCAGCAAAGAAGACCTGATTCGATTGCAGTCTGACTTGCACGAAACCCTGGACGAACGGTTTCAAAGTGGCGTGAAAGAGTATTTTGAACGGCGATTCAAAGCATTGAACGACCTGGCTCGCCGGGATCCGTTAACAGGCCTGCTGAATCGCGCTGCCTTTGAAGAACGGATGAGTGAAGAGGTGGCGCGTGCGTTACGGTACGGGCGGCATTTGGCGCTGGTCATGTTCGACGTAGATGACTTCAAATTGGTCAATGACCGCTTTGGCCATCAGGAAGGCGATCGGGTGTTGATTCATGTAGCGAGAGTTTTGCAGGCTTCATTTCGACTGAGCGACCCGGTTTTTCGATATGGTGGCGATGAGTTTGTTGCGCTTTGTCCCGAAACTTCGGGTGATGTGGCGGAAAACGCTTCGAAGCGTGTCGAAAGCCAGCGAGTGATTCTGGGAGCCAATGACGATTTTTTGCGCAGCATCAAAATCAGTTGGGGGATCGCATCTTTGCCCGCTGATGCCGTCAATGCGTTCAATCTGATTCAGATTGCAGATCAGCGGCTTTACCGTTTGAAACGGGAACGTCACGAACAATTAACCGCGTAATCATAACCTTGAGCAGAATGAAACGAGGAACCTTACAGCCTGATCAACCCAAACTCGTGCTGATTAATTCAGCGCTGACAATCGGGTTTGTGTTTTTGCTGGCGTTAATTTGGCTGATTGGCGAACGTAGCGTGAATGAGCTTCAGGCAATCAGCAACCTGGCAAATGATATTTCTCAGGATTATCAAAACCGCCTCAAAAAGGCGGGCAAGATACGCGAGGAAGAGGTCAATATCATTGCCCAGGCCAAACTGGTTCGCGCAACGAACAAGCTTCCGGTTTCCGTCCCCCCGTTCAAGATCACGCTTAACACTGCCAAACAAAGTTTTGTCACGGCGTTTGAAGATGCCAAAAGTTTATGGACAGATCGCGTAAAAGCGCAGCCACTAAAACAAACAGAGTTGGCTGCCTGGCGAGAAGTCGAAGCGTCCGTGCCTGAATTTCTGGACACCATCGAAAAGTTAGCATTAAGGGTCGAAAAAGAAACGAAGCCAACGACTGGTGCTGGTTCGGCAAGCTCTACTGCCGGGGAAGCCGGATTTGACAGCCTGTTCAAACCAACACGAGATCGAATTGATGAAGCCATTTCACGCTTGATCAATGAAATCAATGGTGACCAGTCAGAGTTCATGATTCGAATTGCAAGTCAGCAAAGAGCCGCCGCATCGGGAATCAGCCAGGCTCGCTGGTTTGCGTTCCTGGTTGGGCTGGTCGTGGCGATAGTTGTTTTTATGATTACGCGCAGCCGCATTCTGCAATTGCGGCAGGCAACCAGTTCCGCCCGTGCCGCACAGGGCTTTGCAAAATCCATCTTTGACAGTCAATCAAACGATATTCTGGTGATCGCCGAAAATGGAGAGTTATTGGCAATCAATCAGGCCTTCTTTAATCGGTATCACTTAAGGCCGACCGAATTGCTTTTGCAGGATTATCGCGGCGCATTGGCACACTTGCCCGAAATCGCCCTGTATATACGCAGCGTGCTTCAACTGCCGAATGAGTCAGGCGAGAACGCTAATAAACCCATTACCCATCGGCAACGCATCGCGGTTAAAACCAAACGCGGACCTCGCCAAAGCCAGGGGTTTCCCGCTGAAACCCGATTATTTGATGTGTATGTTTCTCCGCTGACCATTGACCGCGAAATTCGCGGGCGCGTGGTTGTGCTGGTGGATGTCACGGAAGAAGAACACGTTCGCGAAGAGCTGCGCCGCAATCGAACCCTAAGTGCCGTCGGACAAATTACAGCGCAAGTCGCCCATGAACTTTATAACCCGATTGGCGCAGTCAAACTGAACATTGAATTGCTGGAAATGCAGCTCAGTGAAAGCGATGAGGACTTGAAACAAACCGCCGCGCGGCTAAAACGCGGAGCCGAGCATCTATCAACAATTGTCATGGATTTGCGATATCTGACCCGTCCACGCGATCCCGATCGTCAGCCGACAAATCTAAACAAGTTAATGGACGAAGTGATAGAACTGGCTGGCGACCGGCTGGATCGCGCGCGTACCACGGTTGTCCGCCAATATGCCGACAACCTTCAATCGGGAAATTTCGACCCGCAGCAGCTTCGCAAAGTCTTTTTGAACTTGCTGATCAATGCTGTAGAAGCTTCTCCGCAAAACAGCCAGGTTGTTTTGCAAACCGCCTTTCTTCCAAACGGCCAGGCTCCCAAGTTTTCGGAATTCAATGGACAGAACGGAGCGCTACAAGTCAGCGTGATTGATTTCGGTTCTGGCATGTCCGAAGAAACCCGGGATCGGATTTTCGAGGCGTTTTACACCACAAAACGAAATGGCACCGGTTTGGGAATGATGATCACCCAGGAAATCATCAAGAAGCATAACGGCAGGATCGAAATTGAAAGCGAGGAAGGCGCTGGAACCAAAGTCAGCGTGTTTTTGCCGGTGTGAAGAAAAGTCAAAGGCAAATATCAAACGGCAAAATGGACGGTGTCCTGCATTTTTGACTTTTGATGTTTGCCTTTTGATTTTTCAGACAGAGATCACTTCGATTTCAGGATCAATTTCTTCTTTCAGCATGTGTTCGATGGCCATCAGCGTACCTCCGACGGAACTTGGGCAGCTTCCACAAGCGCCTTGGTAACTAATCATCAATTTTTTGTCATGAAATCCGATGATTTCCAAACCGCCCCCGTCTCCGGCCAAACCCGGGCGAATCTTTTCATCCAGCACTTGGTTGATCCTGTCCAGAACAGGGTCATCGCCGGGCGTCGGCGCAGGTTTTGCCGGAGCCTGTGCGGCTGCTTCGCTGGCTGAAGGAGCAGAGCGAATCGGCTCTGCCAGTTTTTTCAACATGTCTTCCCAGGTGATGTCATCTTCTTTATTTACGGTCACAAACCGATCCATGTAAAACACGGAAGTGACATTGCCGACTTTGAACAAGGAATCGGCCAAGGGGTCCGCCAGCGCCGCTTCTGCGTTTTGGAATGAACGTGACGAACCTATCGTGACAGGTTCCTTCAAGATGAATTTCACCGCGTTTGGATTTGGCGTGTATTCGATGTCTGCGATCTTCGGCATTTTTACTCCTGCATTGATTGTTTAGATACATTGTAAGTGAGAAGGATTATAGCCGCCCGAAGAGGCCTGACCAAACACGGTCAACTACAGGGCTTTTGCAAAGTCAGTTTTCCCGAAGAGGGCTTGACAAGTCAGAAAGAAG